>NZ_JAEKEC010000001.1:676250-1352500 GCF_016651305.1 Pseudomonas sp. TH06
CCTCGGCCAACTCTACGCCGCGCGTGGCGACAACGGCCAGGCTCAGGCCCACTTGCAACGCGCCGCGCGCCTGGCGCCCACCGACGAAAAAATCCGCAACGATCTGGGCGTGGTCTACCTCAATCAACTGCGCCTCAACGACGCCCGTTTCGAGTTCCTCACCGCCATCGAACTCAAGCAGAACAACCAACTCGCGGCGGCGAACATGGTCACTTTGCTGCTCTATCAAAACAACTGGCCACAAGCCGCCGAAATCGTCAGTCGCGCCAAACTGACCCCGGAACAATTCACCGAAGCCCAGCAACGCGCGGAACAACTCAAGGCCCCCGTGAAAGCGCCAGCCAAGGATAAAACAGCAACCGACAATCAAGTCGCGGCAGTCGCCGACCCGCTGCCGTCGTCGATCAAATAAGGAGACCGCCATGAACGCCTTCAAAGGCCTGTGCTACCTGACACTCCTCAGCCTGCCCCTCAGCGCCCTCGCCATCGACGCCGGCCCGGCCTCGGCACAACAACAGGAAACCGAAGGCTGGCTGGTACTGCAAAGCCGCAACAAGGCTGCCTCTGCCAAACCCCAACCGGCCACTGCGACCGAGCGGGAGTTGGCCATGCAGCGCTGGTTGAAAAAGTACAAATACGAAATCCCGGACTTCTATGATCCGGATGCGGGCGGGAAGATCGAGACCAAGAATTAAGATTTCCTGCCACGTCACTGCAGGAATTGCCGAACCGAAAGAAAGATCAAAAGATCGCAACCTTCGGCAGCTCCTACAGTTGGAATAGCGGCGGTCAGATAGAAACTGGTCGGCTATCAGGCCGCCATCGCGAGCAGGCTCACTCCTACAGTCTGAACCGAGTCCAGCAGTCAGAGTCTGGTCGGCTGTCAGACAAAAAATCAGCATACCCCCCGCACGCGGCGCATGCCGCCCCACTCAAAACAATGAGCGCAAGCTCGAGTACAGCTCTTGATCTTGCTCTACCTGCCCGTCGGCAGGCTGAGTGGAGGGGTTCATCCGGGGAAGACATCGAAAGGAGGTGCAGCGCAGCAAACCGGAGGCGATGCCCCGGATGGACCCCGGAGCGAAGGAACCCGAGCCCCGCGAGGGCCGAACGTCAGGGCAAAGCCTTTTTGGTTACTTTTTCGGCGTCTGGAAAAAGTGACCCGCCGTCAGGGCGGAACCAAAAGAAGCCATCACCGCAGCAACGGATATACACCCAAAACCAAAACCCAAAACCCAAATCCCAACCACTAAAAACTCAGTGCGCCGTAACCCGCTGCCGCCCCGCCGCCCCAGGCGACAAAGCCAACGCCAACTGCGTCCGGTTATGCATATGCGTCAACCTCAAAACCTGCGAAACATAAAGCTTCACCGTGTTCTCGGTAATCCCCAACTCACAAGCAATCTGATAATTGGTCTGCCCCTTACCCACCAGACGCGCCACATCCAACTGACGTGGCGACAACTGATTAAAAATCTCCGGCATCTCCGGCATCTCCGCCTCCGCCGACTCGCCGCCCATCACATCGCGAACAACCGTCGCAGGGCTGCGCCGCACCTTATCCAGATCCTGATAAAGGTCATCAATCGACTCGGAAAGATACTGCAACTTCTGATTCAAATGCCCCAACTGCAAGTTCTTCTGCCGCTCTTGCAACGCAATCTCCTGACGCTGCACGCCTTCGAGCAACTCATCCAGATCAACCGGCTTCTGATAATAATCGGCAATCCCCGCACGCAATGCCTTGATCACATCCTGCTTGTCGGCACGCCCGGTCAGCATGATTGCCTCAAACGCCCGATGCTTGCCGGCCAGCCGTTGCAATTGCTGAATCAACTGGATGCCATCCATGTCCGGCATATGCAGATCGCTCAGCACCAGACCAATCTCCAGGTCCTCACTGAAACGCTCGATAGCCTGCTGACTGGATTCACACGGCACGCAGCGGTAACCGTTGGTTTCCAGAAATTCGCACAACTCCTCCACGATCAACGGCTGATCGTCGACGACGAGGACCTTTATTGCAGACGTTAGCTTGTTCACGCACCACTCCATGTCCCGGGCCAAAGCTGACCATTCCTGTACTGACCGCACTTGGCTGTATAACCAGTTAAATTGAAAGTAGACGCACTTTCCGACTATGTACATAGGACTAGTGGCGCTTGGCGACTAATGGATCCAAAGCAGAACAGACACCGCGCCTATTAACACGAACGGTGCAAATGGCAGCTTTTTTGACTTATCAGGCCCTAAATATCGCAGACGATCTCTAAGCCCTTGACTCATATGGAGCCAGACTCTTGGCGCCAGCAGCACCCAGATCAGGCTGGCGCCCCCCGCGCCAATAAACACGCCAAGAATGAACACGCCGTCCGTCGCAAGGCCGAGAGCTGTCATTAATTTCACATCGCCGGCACCCATTCGGCCCATGAAATAACCCGGCAGGGTCAGCGCCAGCGCAATCAGACAGGCCCAGCCGCCCTGCCCCGCGTCGGCGCCAAGCCAAGTGCTCCCGGTCCACAGCAAATAGGCCAATGCCAATGCCGCTGCACCGAAGGTCATCGCGTTGGAAATGCGTCGCTGGCGGGCATCTTGCGCCGCGCACAGGACCAGCCAAATGAAGAGGATAAAACTGTGCATCCGGTAAAAACCGTCCGTTTTTGCTGAATGATTCTATGCTGATACTACGCAGTGACTGTCAGGGTAGACGCACGCATGAAAACCGGCTCTCGGAAGTCGCAAAAAGGTGCGGTGGCGATTGAGTTCGCGCTGGTGTTCGTGATCTTTTTTGCAGTGTTTTACGGCTTGGTCAGCTACAGCTTGCCGTTCGTGATGATGCAGTCGTTCAACGAAGCCACCGCCGAAGCGATACGCCGCAGTGTCGCGGTTGATCCGACGACGCCCAACTATTCAACGGTCGTGGTCAACACCGCGAACGCCGCGCTGACCCAACGCTTGCAGTGGGTGCCCCCGGCTTTCAACCTGGTGGTTGGCGTCGACACCAGCGCGGTGTTCAGCACCGGCGGCAGCAACGGCCCCAACGGCACACTGACCGTCTCGGTGAACTACCCCGTCAGCAAGTTGAATCAGGTCATGCCGTTTCTGGTGCTGCCGGGCATCGGCACGGTACCCAACCTGCCGACCAATCTGACAGCCAAGTCGAGTCTGCAATTTTGACGGCGGGGGACAAACTCTTCGGGCGACTGCTCAAACGCGCACCGACCGCCATCCATGACTTGCCCGATCCATTGGGCACTCCCACAACCGGTTTGCACCTGCACCTGAACGACAACGGTGATGTGTTGCAAATGGCCGGTCCACTGCGGCATCTGCTGGCGCAACAGAAACCCCACGATCAGCCTTTGCCACTGAGCGACTATTTACTACCGCACAGCTCATTGACCATCGAAGGTCGACCGCAGGAGTGGCAGGGACTGTTGCTTGATCTCGATTTCCCGGGCCTCGGCAAACACACCTTGCATCTGCGCGGTTGGGTGCAGCCAATGGGCGATGGCTGGCTGTTGCAGTTGATCGACATCGCAGACCTTTTGTTCGAACGCCAGCAATCGCGCCAACGCGAAGACTGCCAGTTGATTGCCGGAAAGATCAGCGAACAACTGCGTGCTTGTAGCCTGCTGCGTTTGCCAGTAGTCGTCAGCGAACAATTACAGGTGATCGCCCAACACTGGCACATCCCCTGCCTCGCGCTGGCGTTGCTTGATGATGACGAATACGGCTGGCAGATCTATCGCCAATACCGCGCCCACGATGCGCCGAGCGTGTGGCATGACGGCCAGCGACTGGGCACGCTGCTGGACAGTTTGCACGGCTCCGCGCCCCAGCGTGTGGGCGCGCATCATGGCCTTAATGAACATTCGCGGGTGCAGAGCCTGTTCGGTAACGCCGACGGTTTCGCCGTGCCCTATAGCGATGAGCGTGGCGTGGTGGCCTGGCTGCTCTGTGGCTTTTACCCGGTGGACAGCGCCGCGTCATTGCTCGCGGAGCGTGAATGGATGGCGCTGACCGGGTCACTCGCCGGGCCATTGCTCGGTCGTCTGCGCGAACAACAGCATCACTTGCAACTGGAGCGCATCGAGTCGCTGCAAACGCTGCTGGGCACCGGTTGGTGGGAGATCCTCGCCGATGACGACAGGATTCAACTGGCGCCTGCGCTGGCGGCCGCCCTGCACCTGAGCAGCGGCAGAATCGAGCTGGAGGACTGGTTGGGACAGATCCATCCCGCCGACCGCGAAGAGCTGCGCAGTCGCTTGCAAACATTGCAACAACACGGCGAAGCGTTAACGCTGAACGTCCGTCAGTACCGGGCAGCAGCCGGACGGACGCCAATGTGGTATCGCGTGCAGGGACAAGTCACCGGCACCGGCGAGCACCGGCGACTGGTCGGTTTCATGCTCGACATCAGTGACATTCAGAACCAGCAACAACTCGCCGCCGCCGCCCACGCACGACTGGACAATCTGATCGCCAGTTCGCCAGCAGTGATTTACGTCCAGCACTACAGCGAAGGCGCTTTGATTCCGGCTTTTTTCAGTGCCAGCCTGCAACCGCTGCTGGGCTGGAGCCTGGCCGATTGCGGCGACGGCGCGCTGATCGAAATGATCCATCCCGAAGATCGCGACCTGTATTTCGAGCGCACCCGCCATCTACTGCGCGAAGGCTCGGTACGTGCCCGTTATCGGCTGCGTGACAGTCGCGGCGATTATCACTGGCTGCTCGATGAAGCCAAGCTGCTGCGCAATGACCTGGGTTTACCGGTAGAGGCTGTCGGGTTGTGGCTGGATGTCACCGAAGCGACCCTGGCCGCCGAGCAGGTCAAGCAGAGTGAGGAGCGCTACCGGATTCTGGTCGAAGACTCGCCGGCGATGATCTGCCGCTATCGCCCGGACCTGACTCTGACGTTCGGCAATCGGCCGTTGGCGACGTATCTGGAATGCACGCCGGAGCAATTGCCCGGCGTCGATCTGGGCAGTTGGATGTCCGACGAGCAACGCGCCGCGTTTGTCCAGCGTCTGACCTTGCTGACTCCAGAGCAGCCGGTTAGCACCGCTGAAATCAGCCTGCAATTGCCCGGCCGCGAACATGCGTGGTGGGTCTGGTCGGATCGCGGGGTGTTCGATGAGCACGGCAAGCTGATTGAAGTGCAAGCCGTGGGCCGCGACAACACCGAAGTGCGCCGCTCGCAGCAGCAACTCACGCAGAGCGCGAAAATGGCAACACTCGGCGAGATGGCCACGGGGCTTGCCCACGAAATCAATCAGCCACTCAACGTGATGCGCATGGCCATCGTCAATGTGCTCAAGCGCTTGGGCAACGGCGATGTGCAGGTCGATTACCTGACCGACAAGCTCAATCGCATCGACGCCCAGGTACAACGCGCGGCGAAAGTGGTCGATCACATGCGCGTATTCGGCCGCCGTTCGGAGATCGAACAACAGCTGTTCAACCCGGCCTCGGCCATCGAAGGCACGCTGTCGTTGCTGGCCGAAGGCATGCGCGGCAAAGGCGTGGATCTGCGTATCAGCGAGACGGCGTTTGTCGTGCAGGTGCGCGGTTATGTCGACCAACTTGAGCAGGTCTTGATCAACCTGATGGTTAATGCGCGGGATGCGTTGTTGAGCAAACGCGAGAAGGATTCGACGTTCAAGCCGTGGATCTCGATGTACGCCGAGCGTGATGGGCAAAAAGTCCGGCTGTGGGTCGAGGACAATGGCGGCGGCATTGATCCGCGTTTGCTCGAGCGAATTTTCGAGCCATTCTTCACCACCAAACCGATCGGCGTCGGCACCGGGCTGGGCCTGTCAGTGAGTTACGGCATCATCGACAACATGGGCGGCCATTTGAGCGTGCGCAACTCGGCCGAAGGCGCGCGGTTCTGCATCGAGTTGCCGATCGCCGCGGACGCCTAGATCACCAGATAGGCTTTGCCGGTCTGGCCGCAAGTCATGTTGGCGCCGACGTCGACGTCCATCAGGTTGACGCCGAGGCTTTTCAGCAAGTTGTTGAGCAACGGGTCGAGGAGTGGGCTCAGCAGATTGGTGATCAGTGGTTGCAGAATGGTCGTGACATCGCTGATCAGGCTGGCCACGCCGGTGACGATCGATCCCAGCGGATTACTGCCCTGCGGTTTATAAACAATCAGATTGATCCCTGCCAATGTGTTGGCCAGGCTGTTGACGATATTGCTCGACGGCGCGGCAGTGATAACGCTCGGCGGCAGTTTGAGGTTGGCCGGCGTGGCGAATGGCGTGCTGCTCGAATACAACAGATCCTGTGTGTTCTGCACGACACTGCTGTTGACCATGATCGCGATCCCCCCGGCACCGTATTGAACATGGGTGCTTTCGTCACAACTGCCGATCCCGAGAATCTTGTGACAGGTTACGGTGCCGAGATCGACCAGCGGCAACGGCTTGACCGTCGGCTCGGCGGCCGATGAAAACGCGTTGGTCGGGTCGATCTTGCCTACTTTCAGATCTGCAACCGAAGTGATGGTGTGGGCCGTCAGACTCTTGGTGCCCGTGGTATCAGTCGGGCAGCTGTAGTCGGTGACATAACTGATCGCGCCGCCAGCATCCAGGGCAATGTCGATTTCCGGTGAAGGCAGCAACAATGGATCAAGCTGTTGGCATCCGGCGCCGAGTAGACAGCCGACGGAGTTGAGCGTAGCGACCAGATTCAGGCTCAGCAGCGCATTCAACGTCGGCGTCAATGTACCGACCAGGCCCAGCACCGCATTGACCAGCCCGGTTACCCCATTCAGCACCGGCAGATTCACCGAGATCAGGGTGCGAATCTGCGCGGTGCGCACATAAATCCGGTCAGCCCCCGTCGGGTTGGCCTTGGCCCGCGCCGGGTCGCCGATCGCGGAAAACTGCGGCGGCTCGATGACTTTGACCCGCACCGTGACATTCGCCAGACCCAGCACGCTGATCGGCAAGGTCGCCGCCACTGCACTTTTGCTGTTGGCCAGTTGCACCACGCCTTGAATCAATTGCAGCAATTGCAGATTGGCGTCCAGACCCGCAGCAGTGGTGCCGGTCTGCAGTTGCAGAATGTCGCCGAGCTTGACCGGTGCGGCGTTGATTGCGGCTATTTGCAGTTGGCCCAGCGCGGTAATCACCGTCGCGGTGGCGCCATTGAGTTGAACCACCGTCGCGGCAGCCTGAATCAGTTGGGTCACCGTCGCCTGAGTGTTGAGCAACTGCGTGTAGTTACCGGCGGCGACGTTGAGGTTGATCGCCAGTTGGTCGAGGTATTTGAGCAGGTTGATGTCGGTATTGAGCAAGCCATCCCATCCCAGCGCGGTGAGATTGACGTTGCCGCCGAGCAGCCCCGAAAACAGCGGATTGAGGATGTTCGACTGCGCAGTATCGATGCTCGCCAAGGTGCTGCGGATGTTCAGTTGAGCGACGGTCGGCTGCGGTTTTGCAGCGACGGCGGAGGCATTCAGCGTGGTATTGAGGCTGATTGGCGTATTACTGAACAAAGCCTGTACGCCGCCGGCAAAACTGGTGATGACCGTGCGACTGGCGACCACTTTGACCGCCGCCGACTGCGTCGCATCGACCGTGAACGTGCGCAGCCCGGTGGCCGCTGTCAGCAAGGTGCCGCAGGTGGTGGCAAGGGTGTTGTTGGTGTCGACCACATAGCCATTGCGCACGGCGCTTTGCCCGGCGTAAGTGGCGGCTGTCAGCCCCGGCAAGCAATTGCCACCGCGACTGACAGCTTCCAGCGCGGAGTTATCCACCACACGCTGCAGTTTGCGTTGTTCCATGTACAGCCGACCGCTATCGACCACCAACAACATCATCACCAGCGCCAGACTCAGGGTGGCGGCTGCCATCAGACCGATCGCCCCGCGCTGTCGCGCCGGGCCGTTGAATTGCGAACGAGGCGACATCGCGCACTCCTTTGCCGGCGCACTGCCGAGCGCTACCTCCATTGGTGGATTTGAGTGTAGACGGCGCTGAATGAGACTGCTGGCAACAAGCCAGTCCACTAGCAATGAAATGCTGACTTTGATCAACCAATGAAACTGTGGGAGCGGGCTTGCCCGCGATAACGGTGTGTCAGACACATCAGTACCAAATGTGCCGCCGTCATCGCGGGCAAGCCCGCTCCCACAGGGTTCGGGTTGATTTTACGAGCAGTTAACGTGGAGGGTAGTTGGCGAGGATGCGGGTGACTGTCTCGCGAATGGCGTTGCTGCGATCCTCCGGATTCGGCTTGCTGGCGAGCATCTGCTCATCGCTGCCGCGCCACACCAGTTTGCCGTCCTTGCCGTCGAGCAGGTCGATCTGGATGGTCGCCACCTTGTAGGTGATGTTGCGCGTTTCGTTGTACATCGGCGCGCCCCAATAGCCATTCCACGGGCCACCCCAACCGCCGCCGTAGTTGGTCGTCACCTGCTGCTGACGATCCTCGACAATCAGGTAGGTCTGTACGCTCAAGTCACCTTTGGCGCCGGCGGCAGCAGGGCGCAAGCCACGCTGATCGAGCTGATCGGCAACGGCCTGGCGGATGCGCTGTTCGGTCAGGTCACTCTTGATCCGTGGATCATCGGGGCGGTATTGCAGGGCGGGCTCTTTCCAGCTCCAGCTGCGATAGGCGGCAAAGTCGCGGCTGGCATCGAAGTCATGGTTGACCTGGTTGGCGGCGCAGGCACTGAGCAGCGCGGCCATGGCCAGTAAAGCGAGACGGCGGAACATGGTTTTTCTCCACTTGAAGACATGAACCTGCGGGAGCTTCCCGAATGCCGGAAGCTAGCTGGGAGGATACGCCGACATGGCCTTTTCGACAGCCTCGCGAATCGCATCGGTGCGATCGATCTGGCTGCCCTTGTTCGCGGTCTCGGCGCTGGCACTCCACACCGGCTGGCCAGTGCCGGCGTCGAACAGATCGACCCGCACCACCACAACCTGCTCCTGATACGTGCGCACGATCGGCACGGTGTTGTACATGCCGTAACCGCGACCATAACGATCATAGCCGCCATATCCACCGTAGTAGCCGTAATCGTCCTGCACCTGACGCAAGCGGGTTTCCAGACGCAGATTGGCGGTGACGAACAAGTCAGCCGGACGATTGTCGTGCAGCGGACGCAAGCCACGTTGATCCAGCGCATTGCTCACCGCTTCGGCAACTTGCGCCGAATCCGCCCAGGCCGTGCCCGGCGGCAATTGCCCGTTGAGCCAGGCCCAACTGCGGTAACGCCCATAATCACGCGGTGGCGCCGGGTAAGCGCTGCGATCGAAAGTATTGGCGGCTTGCGCCGGCGCTGGCGGCAGGGGCCGCGACTGCGCCACGTAGGGGTTACTGCCCTGGCACGCGGCCAACCCCAGACAGATCAGCAATAACCCCGATTGTGCTTTCATTTCGCGCTCCGATCAGATCGGCCGGCAGATCCAGTGCAAGTAACGCCCAAGCCCGGCGAAGCTTGGGTGACGACGGTGAGCGAGCTCCATCTCGAGCAAATCCACAAGTTCGGCGCGGGCCTGGAATTCCACCGGCATATAGTCGTGGAAAACCCGTATCCCGCTCTGGCTTTCGACCTGCCACAGGCCTTCGAGTTGCGTTGCCAGTTCGCGCGGATCGAGGGGTTGCTGCGGGGTCAGGCTCTGCTTTTCGCCGGCCATGTCGTTCTTGCGCATCTTCTTGAAATGGCCCTTGAGCAGATTTCGATAAATCAGCGCATCGCGGTTGTAGAACGCCAGCGACAACCAGCCACCGGGTTTGGTCAGTTGGTGCAGCACCGGCAGAATCGCGTGGGGTTCGGCCAGCCATTCCAGCACCGCATGGCAGATCACCAAATCGTAAGGTTCGGTGAGTTGACCGAGCAGTTCCTGCCACGGCGCCTGAATGAACGTCGCAGTCTGCCCCGCGTCGCCGAAGCGCTGGCGGGCGCCTTCGAGCATCGGCTCGGCCGGCTCGGTGAAGGTCACGTCATGGCCGCGTTCGGCCAGCCAGAGCGACATGTGGCCGAGGCCGCCGCCAATGTCGAGCACACGCAACGGACGATCCGGCAGTGCTTCGGCGAGGTCAGCCTGCAACACCGCGAGGCGAATCGCACCTTTGGCACCGCCATAGATTTTCTCGGCGAAGCGGGTCGCCAACCGATCGAAATGCCGGTCGCTCATCAGCTGAACCGCCGTTCGCTGTCGGCGAGCTTGCTGCGCACCACTTCATTCATGTCCAACCCCAACTCGCTGCACAGCAGTAACAGATACAGGACGATGTCGCCGACTTCCTGCCCGGCGTGGGCGAGTTTGTCCGCCGGCAACTGGCGCGACTGGTCTTCCGTCAGCCATTGGAAGATCTCCACCAGCTCAGACATTTCGACGCTGGCGGCCATGGCGAGGTTTTTCGGGCTGTGAAATTGCCGCCAGTCATTGCGGTCGCGAATGGCGTGCAGGCGTTCGGTCAGTTCAACAAGGTTCATCGGGCTCTCCTGAAGGCGTATAGCTTCGGGGGGAAGTCCGGCGAAGGCAAGTGTGTTGTAGGAGCTGCCGCAGGCTGCGATCTTTTGATCTTGTCTTTTCACAAACAACAGCAAAAGATCGCAGCCTGCGGCAGCTCCTACAGGATTACGCCATACTCCCGTCACGGAACTCGACCATGGCTGCTGCGGCCAAAGGCTCAATGCCAATTTCTCAGGATGCACACATGCAGGTAGAAAGCTTTTTCGAATGGCTCGGCCAGGCACTCGGTTCAGTCATCCGCTTTATCGTCGATGGCCTCAGTGGCTTGTTCAACATTCTGAGCAATGCCGGTGGCAACTTTGTCGACGGGCTGGCCAAGACGCTGGGGATGGACACTTCAATCATCAGCATCATCGCGTTGATCGTCGGCTTGATGCTGCTGTGGTCAGCGATTCGCGCGTTCATGAATGCGTCGATCATTGCCGGGATCATCTGGTTGCTGCTGGGGTTGTGGCTGTTGAGCTGGATTATTCACTGACATCACAACACCTTGTAGGAGTGAGCCTGCTCGCGATGGCGGTGAGTCCTTCGAAGCTTTTGTGACTGAACGGACGCTATCGCGAGCAGGCTCACTCCTACAGTGAATCGCGTTTCCAACCTGAGGAATCGCTACAATGCCCGCTCCCCCAAGGAGCCCGCATGTCCAACCTGATTGCCGACTGGCGCGACCGCCCGACCCACCGCAAGGTCTGGGCGCTGGCCGCGCCGATGATCCTGTCGAATATTTCCGTACCGCTGGTGGCGCTGGTCGACAGCACCGTCATCGGCCATTTGCCGCACGCCCATCAACTCGGCGCGGTGGCGGTCGGCGCCAGCCTGTACACCTTCCTGGCCTGGGCCATGGGTTTTCTGCGCATGGGCACCACCGGTTTCGCAGCTCAGGCCGCCGGGCGCAGCGACGGTGCGGCGTTGCGGCAGATCCTCTTGCAGGGGTTGTTGCTGGCGATGGGGCTGGCGCTGGTGCTCGGCACCTTGGGCGTGCCGCTGAGCGGTGTGGCGCTGCACTTCATGCAGCCGTCGGCGGCGCTTGATCAACTCACTCGCGACTTTTTCCACACCCGACTGTTCGGCCTGCCGGCAGCGCTCGCCAGTTATGCGCTGGTCGGCTGGTTCTTGGGCACCCAGAACGCGCGGGCGCCGTTGGCGATTCTGCTGACCACCAACCTGATCAACATCATTCTCAATCTGTGGTTCGTCATCGGTCTGGATTGGGGTGTGGTCGGCTCGGCCCGGGCCTCGGTGATCGCTGAATGGTGCGGTGCCCTGCTCGGCCTGCTGCTGACGCGCAACGCACTGCGCGCCTATCCCGGGCATATCGTCTGGGCCGCACTCAAGCTGTGGCAGAGCTGGCGACCGCTGCTGGCGGTCAATCGCGACATTTTCATTCGCAGCCTGGCGCTGCAATCGGTGTTTTTCCTGATCACCGTGCAAGGCGCGCGGCTCGGCGATGCGACGGTCGCCGCCAACGCCCTGTTGCTCAACGGACTGCTGTTGACGGCCCATGCGCTGGACGGACTGGCCCACGCGGTCGAGGCGTTGTGCGGCCACGCCATCGGCGCCCGTGATCGCCTCGCCTTACGCCGTTCGCTGGTGGTTGCCGGTGGCTGGTCACTGATTGCCAGTCTCGGCTTTGCCCTGTTGTTTCTGTTGGCCGGGCACCTGTTCATCGAAATGCAGACCAACATCCAAAGCGTGCGCGACACCGCGTTTATCTACCTGCCCTACCTCGCCGTGCTGCCGTTGATTGCGGTGTGGAGCTACTTGCTCGATGGCTTGTTCATCGGCGCCACCCGTGCCCGGGAAATGCGCAACGGCATGCTCATGACCGTGGTTTTGCTCGTGCCGTTCGCCTGGCTGCTGCAAGGTCTGGGCAATCATGGTCTGTGGATAACGTTTCTGCTGTTCATGGTGCTGCGCAGCCTGACCCTCGGGGCGCAAGCCTGGTGGCTCAAGCGCAACGATGGCTGGTTCAACGGCGCCGCTCACTGAGTCGGCGTGTGCTCGACGAAGCCGACCACTTGATCGAGCACCGGCGCCAGTCGCCGCAACGGTCGCGACAGCGTCGCCACCAAGGTGATGTGACTGGGCCGCGAATAGTACAGATCCTGCACCGGCACCCCGGCTTCGCGCAGTTTGCGCGCCAGCCCGCCGGTGTTGCGTGTCGGGTTGACCAGGTCATCCTTGCTCGCTGCGATCAGCAGGGCGGGCGGCGCGCCGTGACTGACATGGTTGATCGGCTGCGATTGCGGCGGTGAGTCCGGCCAGAAAAACACCGGACGCACATCGCGATTCTTGATCGGCAGAAAATCGTAAGGCCCTGCCAGACCGATCCAGCCACTGAGATCCTTCGGTGACATGCCCACCGCGTCGAGCAAGCTGCCATCGAGCGCCAGCATCGCCGCGTTGTAGCCACCCGAACTGTGCCCCATCAGATACAAGCGCTGCGGATTGCCGGAATATTCGCGAATGTGCGCCCTGGTCCAGGCCACCGCCCGCGCGCCATCCTCAAGAAACAGGGGATAACGCACCTGCGGATACAACCGATAATCCGCCACGACCGCGACGATGCCGCGAGACGCCAGCGCCTCGCCGACAAAACTGTAGTCTTCGCGCGCACCGCTGTTCCAGCTGCCACCGTAGAAGAACACCACCACCGGCGCATCCGTCAGCGCCTGCCGTGGCACGTACACATCGAGTTTTTGCCGAGGATCGTCGCCATACGCAATGTCTGCGGTTTTCTTGAAGGTGCTGTCCGGCGTCATGGCGTTGAGCAGTTTCACCGGCGAACAGGCGCTCAGCGCCAATAGCACTACAGCGCCGATCAGCGCGCCAATCCCTTGCCGAAAAAAAGCTCTCATAGGTGCCGCACCTCACATCAAACCGGATCACCGCGCCATTGGCGCCGCACATGCTCAAGCCGCTCCTGCTGGGTCAATCCCTCGGGTGGCGACACCAGCACGGCACGCGGATGCAGCAAGCGTAGCCACAGCCAGCCATCGAGCACGGTGCGGTCGCTGAAACCCAGCGCCAGCCCCTGTTGAACATGGGAGGCCATCACTGCGTAGTCGGTTCCCAGCGATTGGCACCAACGCCAGATGTGCTGCTCCAGCAGACAAGTCTGCAAGCGTTCGCGCTGACGCCGGGTGAGGCTTTCTTCGATGTTCAGGGGCTCGACAACCAACCCCGGATTGCGCAACTGCTGCCAGCCCTGACTGCCGATCGCACGGTCGGCCCAGGTGCCGCCGAACCAGCGCAACTGGCGGATCGGCCCGAGCCAGCGGCTCAATTCGCCGGCATCGCAGGCGTCGAAAAAATAGCTCGCGGTCTGGCGGTTGTAGTAGCTGAGCAAGGCCCGATGGTTCAATCCGAACGAGACCGTGAGCATGCGCTGCAAGTGGCTCAGCAACGCCGGAGCCGATGCCTCGCTGCCGAGCAACAGCCCGCGCCAGGTATCCGGATCGCTGTGACACAACGCTGCCAACGCCAAGCTGTCGCACAGCTCGACCAGCAACGGGCCGTGTTCGCTGACTGGCTCGAACTCGGTCCCCTCGAACAGCCAGAAGCGCCGTATGCCGGGGAATGCCTGGCGTAATATCGTCAATGCCCGCGCGGCATCCGGGCCGTCGAGCAGCAGCCATTGCGCCATCGGCTCAAGCGCCGCGCCGCTCATGTTGCACCGCTCTGTTCAAGCGAAGCCATCAGCCGACAACTGCACACGGCCTCTGCGCAGCGGCTGAAACTGCCGCCGCCCGGAATCAGGCATAGCAGTAACAACGGCTCGCCAGACACCAGCAACTGCTGCAAACCTTCACTGACCAATTTGTCCGGCAGCGGTAACGGTGGATCATCGGTGATGCCCGCGACAGCAATCGGCGCTTGCAAGACGCCGCTGATCATCGGTTGATCCGGGTCGCCTTCAAAGAAGCTGACCACCACCTCGACCCCATCGCCCAGTGCCGCCAATGGCGCCTCGGCCAAGGCCGGCGCGAGCGGCAGCCAACAGTGACTCGGCGCCGCGCCCTCGCCCTGATAGAGCCAGTCGAACTGCACCGCCACCGGCCGCAAACGGTCGGGCTGCGGCTCGTCGACCGTCACCACCCAGGCCCGTTGCAGGCTGTGCATGCGCAGCCGTGACGGTGCCGGAACCGTCGCAGGCGACAGCTGCGCAGCGGCAAACAGCCGGTTGGCATAAGGCAGATCGAGGGATGGATCAACGCAATGTTCAATGCGGGTCAACAACCACTGACGATTGCACTCGGCGAACGGATGACCGACCAAGCGCAACCATTGGCCGCTGCGCAACGTGGTCAGGTCACTGCGCCCTTCGGCACGTTGCGCCTGCCGCGAATCCGCCTGCAACGTTTCTTCAAATTGCCAGTGATGCACCGAGGGGGCGACGTTATGACCATCGTGTGCATCCTGATACAGCGCGGCGCCTGCCAAGGGCAACTGCGCCTGATCATCGCCGAACACCAGACAATGCCGGTCGCGGCCGTGTTCGAAGAAGTAGTGAATCCGCGCCTGCGCGCACAGACGCTGAAGCAGTTGCAGATCCGATTCACGGTATTGCGTGCAGAACGTGCGGGCCGGGTATTCGCCGTGCAGCTCGAAGCGTCGCTGAGCGCCGACAATCCCATGCTCCCTGAGCACTTGCTCGATGATCTGCGGCACCGTACGGCCACTGAAGATTCGCTGACTGATACGCAGATCGAGGCAACCGAGTTTCGGCCCCAGACGAATCCGGCACAACCGCGAACCGAGCCCGTGTTCATGCTGGACAAGGCTCTGCAATTGCCCGTGCACACCCTCCCCCGACGGCCCGAAACACAAATACGCGCCACGGTAAAGCAGACCGGCGAGATCCAGTTGCGGATCATCGATCAACACATCGATTTCGAACGCAAAGGGTTCGCTGAGGGCTTCGCTACCGGTAAAGGCCAGGACTTCGAAAGGGTCGGACAGGCCCGCTACATCGAGACGAAACGACGACTCGTAGACTTGATCGAACATAGGCGGATCTCTACAGGAGGGGCGGTCGGGGATTCTCGCCGAGAGCCATGGCCGAGTAGAGAGCTGAAGTACAACTTAGGAAATGACCTACGCGAAAAGCAGACCGGATGACTTTGCTGGCCGGGATAGCCAAGCATTTCGCGAAGATTTTGGGACATATCCCACCGGGTCATCCGAGTTTTCCACAGCTTTCGGGAAAATTTCAGACAACCCGGCAAGATTGCAACCTGGCCTCAGGAAGACAGGTAGGAGGAGCGGGTCAGGCCCAGACGCAAGGCATCGAGAAATTGCGTGCGCTCGCTGGCACTGATGCGGGCACTGGCGCACTTGTCGCGGTAGTGAGTCATCAGTTCTTCCGGCGACAAGTGCACGTAACGCAGCATGTCTTCGATGGTGTCGTGGGTCTCGATGCCGGCGTGGTACACGCTGCCATCGGCGTTCTGGTAGATGTTCACCGAGTCGGTATCACCGAACAGGTTGTGCATGTCGCCGAGGATTTCCTGATAGGCGCCGACCAGGAACACGCCCAGCAGGTAGTCTTCGCCCTCATTCAAACCGTGTACCGGCAGACTGGTCTCGATGCTTTGCTCGTCGACGTACTGGTTGATCTTGCCGTCGGAGTCGCAGGTCAGATCCTGCAGCACCGCGCGGCGCAGCGGCTCTTCGTCAAGACGGTGCAGCGGGATGATCGGCAGCACCTGATCGATCGCCCAGGTATCCGGCAGGCTCTGGAATACCGAGAAGTTGCAGATGTACTTGTCGGCCAGTTTGTCGTTGAGTTCGTCGAGCACCTGACGGTGCGAACGCTGACGCGCCTTCAGCGAGTTGTGCAGGCGACGGCACACGGCAAAGTAGCACTGCTCGGCCAGGGCTTTCTCGGCCAGGGTCAGTTTGCCGTCGGCATACTGTGCGGCAACATCGCTCATGTAGTGCGTGGCGCGCCAGTAGGTTTCGGTGACCATTTCAATGTCGGTCGGACCCAGCAGGTCAACCAGCCACTGCACGGTTTCCGGCAGGTTTTCCTTGTTTTCGATCAGCGGGATTTCGTCGTTGTGTTTCTCGACGTCGGTCACCTGCACCACCAGCATCGCGTGGTGGGCGGTCAGCGAGCGGCCGCTTTCGGAGAAGATGTGCGGATGCGGCAGGCTCTGCGCGTCGCAGAATTCCTTGAGCATCCCGACCACGACACCAGCGTAATCGTCCATGTCGTAGTTGATCGAACTGGCGTTGCGCGAGTGCGTGCCGTCGTAGTCGACGCCCAGACCGCCACCGACGTCGATGTGATCGACCGGCAGACCGAGGTTGCGCAGCTCGCCGTAGTAACGGATCGCTTCCTTGAAGCCGTGCTGATAGTCAGCCAGGTTGGCGATTTGCGAGCCCATGTGGAAGTGCAGCAGGCGAATGCCCTGATCCAGACCGGCAGCGCGGAAGCGCTCGACCACCGACAGCAACTGCGCCGCCGACAGACCGAACTTGGATTTCTCGCCACCGGTGTCCGCCCACTTCGACGAAGCCAGCGACGACAGACGCACGCGCAGACCGACCTGCGGCTTGACCTTCAGCGAAGCGGCTTCGTCGATCACCAGACCGACTTCGGATTCTTTCTCGATCACGATGAACACGTTGTGGCCGAGTTTCTGGCCCATCAGCGCCAGACGGATGAACTCGCGGTCCTTGTAACCGTTGCAGACGATGGTGCCGCCCTTCGGCGCCAGTGCCAGCACGGCCAGCAGCTCAGGCTTGGAGCCGGCTTCCAGACCGATGGAA
Organism: Pseudomonas sp. TH06; assembly: GCF_016651305.1. Classification (GTDB taxonomy): domain Bacteria; phylum Pseudomonadota; class Gammaproteobacteria; order Pseudomonadales; family Pseudomonadaceae; genus Aquipseudomonas. The sequence continues at coordinate 693,527 of NZ_JAEKEC010000001.1, forward strand.
ACGTCCTGGGTGGCGATGATGTTCTCGATCACCGCTTCTTGCTGGTTGACCTTGATCGGGTACAGCGCGGTGTACTTGCTCTGGTATTCCAGACGCTCGATGTTCGAGTCGAAAGCACCGGTCAACTGGCGAACACGGTCTTGCAGGATGTCGGGGAAACGAACCAGCAACGGCAACGACAAACCGCTCTTGCGCAGTTGGTCGACTTGCTCGAACAGGTCGATAGGCGAACTGCTCGGGCCGTTCGGACGAACTTCGACGCGACCGGCGTCATTGATCGCGAAATACCCGGCCCCCCAATGGCGAATCCCGTAAACACTGCGGCTGTCCGCAACTGTCCATTGGCTGCCATCGTCTTTGCGTGTGCGTCGTACGGACATCGAAGTCCCCTATAAAGAAGTCATAGTGCGTCGCCTGACGTTCAGGCCGGCGCAGTCTAAAGAATGAAAATGACGGTTCGTCAGCGCGGCGGTAGACCGCACTGATCGCGTGGAGTTTAGAAACCGGTCATGAACAGGCTCTGTGAAAACCATGGAGACGACGCCGGGTCTGAAACTGTTCAGAGCCGGATCAAGCCGCAGGTGGTTTTCACAGAGGCTGCTAGCCGCCGGACTTCTTCGCTTTGAAACCGTGCTTGATCAGCTCTGCCAAGAGTAGCTCGACATGATCGCCCTGGATTTCGATGATCCCGTCCTTCAACGCACCGCCGGTGCCGCAACGTTTCTTCAACGTTGTCGCCAACTCTTTGAGCGCGTCTTCGGCCAGCGGCACGCCGGTGATGGTGGTCACCGTCTTGCCGCCACGGCCCTTGCTCTCGCGGCGTACGCGGGCAATGCCGTCGCCGGCCGGGATCACGGTTTGTTTGCAGATACAGGCGTCCACCGGCTTACTGCATTCCGGGCAATGACGACCTGCGTCGGTGGAAAATACCAGGCCACCAAGGGCGGCGAAGGATGCGGCTTTTTTGGCCACCGGCAATCCTCTTGGGAGGACAAAGACTGATCGCGACCTTGGGCAAGGTCATCGACCGCGAAGCCCCACTCAGGCAGGGGCAGCGCTACTGCACCGGTTCTTCAATAAAAGCAGGCCGGTGCAGCTTGAAAAGGTCGCGCAGTGTAACGGCAAAAAACCCGATTGCTAAGTGCCAATCGGCGCCAATTTATGTGTTCTTTGCGACGTCGCTTTGCTGAGCCTTCAAATAGCGCTTCAACGCTGCCAGAGAGTCCGGACAATAAGGCTTCTGTTCGATTTCCCGCATGACCTGCCCGACCGGAATAAAGCGTGCTTCGAGGACTTCTTCAGGCTGCAGTTTCAGCGGCCCGTCCCACACCGCGGAAAATGCCGAGCACCACAGACGATTGCCGGTGTCTTCGAAGTAGAAATGATCGTGAGCGGTAAGCTCCACACCGCTCACACCCAATTCCTCTTCCAGCTCACGGGCCGCCGACTCGGCGTAAGTCTCGTTCGCCTGGACCATGCCACCCGCTGCAACATCCCAGTAACCAGGGTAGATCGCCTTGCTCAGTGTGCGGCGATGCACGCAAAGCTCACCCGCGGAATTGAACAGCATGATGTAGGTGCCACGGCCGATCAGCCCGCGCTCGCGCAAATCGGCCCGCACCAGCGCGCCGAGCAGGTTGTCCTGCTCGTCGACCCAGGCGATCTGTTCGGCATCCGAAGCGGCACGGTGCGCCGCTTCCTTGGTGCTTTGACTCATGACTCAGCCCTGATTGAGCAGTTGACGCAGATCGATGACGGCGGCGTTGGCTCGGGAAATGTAGTTGGCCATGACCAGCGAGTGGTTGGCCAGCACCCCGAAGCCGCTGCCGTTGAGGATCATCGGGCTCCAGACCGGCTCTTGCGACGCTTCCAGTTCACGGATGATCTGGCGCACGCTGACGGTGGCGTTCTTCTTCGCCAGCACATCGGCGAAGTCGACTTCGATGGCACGCAGCAAATGCGACAGTGCCCAGGCCTGACCGCGCGCTTCGTAGAACACGTTGTCAATCTGCATCCATGGAGTCTCGACGACTTCTTCGTCAACCTGCGGCACTTCGCCGACCGCTGGAACTTCGGTTTTCAGCGCAGTGTTGAGTTTGACTCGACCGACGCTGGCCGAAAGACGCTGCGACAGCGACCCGAGACGGGTGCCGACGTCGCCCAGCCAGTTGTTGAGGTTGTCGGCGCGAGCGTAGAACAAGGCGTTTTTCTGGGTGGGATCAGACAGACGGGCCTGATAGCGGCTCAAAGAATTGATGCCTTCCTGATATTCCGACTCGCTGGACGGCAGGATCCAGCTCTTGTTGTCGAAGTTGAAGCGCGGTTCGGCCTTGGCCAGATCGGCATCTTCCGCCGACTGCGATTGCGAACGGGCGAAGTCCTTGCGCAGTGCGCGGGTCAGGTCACGCACCTGCACCAGCACGCCGTATTCCCAGCTCGGCGTGTTATCCATCCACAGACCCGGCGGGAAACGGTCATTGGAAATGTAGCCGCCCGGTTTGTCCAGCAAAGTGCTGGCGACGGTCTTAAGGGTTTCGACCGTGGTATAGCCGACCACCATTTGCTTGCCTTCTTTTTCGGCGGCCGCCTGGGCGTTTTGCGCCACCGGAAACAGCGCCGGCTCCTGGCTCCAGTACCAGCCCAGACCAATGGTCACCAGCAGATAAATACCAATGAGCGTGGCCAGCGCGCGGCTGAACAGCAACCCACCGACATAGCTGCGGGTGGCCGACTTGGGCTCGGCGGCACGTTCAGGCGCGCTGCCCGCGCGGTTTTTCCAGTCCAGCATGGCGATATCCTTTCAATCACTTGAGTTCATCGGTTCGACCACAACCATACAACAACGTGCCAAGGCCGGGCACCTGCGCATAAAGATAAGCAGCAAATCGCAACGGCCGTTGGTGCATCTGTCAGAACTAAGGGAATCCCTGATGTCACCTCCCCTGGCACACCGCCGCAGAGCATTGATAAGCCTCATAAAGCGCATTCACGACGATGATGACAGTGCCGCGAGAAATTCAACGGCACGCCTGCCGATTCGCCATCAGAACCCCAGCATACGGGCACTTGAGCGACGAACAGGTCGAAATTAAAACCGATCGGTCAGAAACTGAATAGTGACGCATTGCAGATTATTGACGTACGACACTCGTCTAAGGGAAAAGAGGTGCTAGCATAGAGCCACCAGTCGATCTCAGCATGCAGCCTAACTAGTAGTCAGGATATGACCGAGCCAGAAGACCCCAGCCGTGAGCGTCTCAAGCACCACTTTGCCCAGCGGGTAATTCATCAGGCACGTCAGATTCTTGAGATATGGCAGCGCCTGCAACGCAGTGAATGGTCCACCGTCGACCTCGCCGAACTGAGTGAGGCCAACTTGCGCCTGCTGCGTTTTGCCGAGCGTTTCGAACAGCCCGAGCACACTCAGCTCGCGCGCCATATCAGTCAGTCGCTGGAAGCGGTGGACGCCAATCGCGGTCGCCTGAGCAGCGGCCTGATCACCGACCTCAATCGCTTGATGCAGCGCTTGTCGCGCACCGGCCTGCGTCATGGCGATCAACTCGACCAGACTTTCCTGCCGCCGTTGCGCAAACCGATCTACGTGATGCTGCAGGATCACGACCGCGCCGAGCGGCTGGCCAAACAACTGGAGTTCTTTGGCTTGAGCGCCCAGGCGCTGGACAGCGTCGCGGCGTATCGCTCGTCAATGATCGAGCGCTTGCCAGCGGCGATTGTCATGGACGTCGACTTCAGCGGCCCGGGCATCGGTCTGAAACTGGCCGCCGAAGCCCAGGTCGGGCTGGACGAGCCGCTGCCGCTACTGTTCTTCAGCCTGCACGAAACCGACACGCCGACGCGCCTCGCCGCCGTGCGCGCCGGCGGCCAGGAGTTCCTCACCGGCACCCTAGAAGCGTCGAGCCTGCTGGAGAAGATCGAAGTCCTCACCTGCGTCGCCCAGTACGAACCTTATAAAGTGCTGATCATCGACGATTCGCGTGCGCAGGCCTTGCACACCGAACGCCTGCTCAACAGCGCCGGCATCGTCACCCGTACGCTGATCGAACCGATTCAGGCAATGGCGGAGCTGGCGGATTTCCAGCCGGACCTGATCATCCTCGACATGTACATGCCGGCCTGCACCGGCACCGAACTGGCCAAGGTCATCCGCCACAACGACCGTTACGTCAGCGTGCCGATCATTTACCTGTCGGCCGAGGACGATCTGGATAAACAGCTCGACGCCATGAGTGAAGGCGGCGACGACTTCCTGACCAAACCGATCAAGCCGCGCCACCTGATCACCACGGTGCGCAACCGCGCCGCCCGCGCGCGCAACCTCAAGGCGCGAATGGTCCGCGACAGCCTCACCGGGTTGTACAACCACACGCATATCCTGCAATTGCTTGAAGACTGCTCGTTCCGCGCCCGCCGCGAAAACAAGCCGCTGAGCTTTGCCATGCTCGACATCGACCATTTCAAACGGGTCAACGACAGCCACGGCCACCCGATGGGCGACCGCGTGATCAAAAGCCTGGCGCTGTTCCTCAAGCAACGTTTGCGCAAGACCGATTTCATCGGCCGTTACGGCGGCGAAGAGTTCGCCATCGTCATGCCAGACACCGATATCGAGGCGGCGCACAAAGTGCTCGACGAGATCCGCCAGCGCTTCGCCGAAATCCATTACCCGGCACAGCCGCAGGATCTGTGGTGCACCTTCAGCGCCGGTGTCGTGGAAATGCGTGACGACTCCGACAGCCTGATGATGGCCAGCCAGGCCGACGAGGCGCTGTACCGCGCCAAGGGTGCCGGGCGCAATCGGGTGCAGACCGCACGGGACTCACAGCAAAGTGCCACTTTTTCATCGGAATCCACCGATTCGGTCATAACCCTGTAACAGAACCGCAATAAATTCAGGCGCTTACCATTTCTGCCGTTGGTAGCCGTCATGCGCCTGAAGTTGCTCACCAATCTCAACACTCTGCTGCTGGTCGCCGTGTGCGTAGCCCTCGGCGCCACTTTGTGGTGGTCGCAAAAAGCCCTCGAACGCCCGTATCTGTTAATGGAGCGTTATCTGGGGCTGTCGCAGCAGTTTCAGAATGAAGTGGCGCGCAACATCGAGGACTACCTCGCCAGCGGCGATGCCCTGCGTCTGAGCAGCGCCAGTCAGGCTATCGACGGCTTGCAGAAAGAACTCGGCGAACTGCCGCCAGCGCTTGCCGACAGCCTGCGCCCGAGCCTGTCGGGTCTTGAAGAGTTCAGCAAAACCGACTTGCTCGCTGCCGGCAAACTGGCCGGTGATCCGCAGGGCTTGCTGTTGCAGGCCGAACGCGAATTGAGCGCCAGCCTCGACCAGCTCAGCACCTATGCCAACGGCAACGCGACTTACCTGACGCCACTGCTCAGCGCCTCTCAGCATCTGGGCAAACTGTCGCTGGCACGGGACAAACTGGTCAGCAGTGGCCGCAGTGAACTCGCCACCGATGTTGAGCGCGAAGTGAGCAATATCCGTGCTCAGGCACAAATAATCGACGCCCTGCCCTTGCTCGGGGTGGTCGCCAGCAATGAATCGAGCAGCGATGATTTCGCCGCAATGATGGGTATCGAGAGCACTGAAAAAGCCGCGACCGAAGATGCCGGCGTCGGCCTCAAACGTGAACTCAACAGCCTGCTGGGCCGCTACCCCGCTGAACTCGCACGCACTCGCGAGCAAATCCAGAAGCGCACCGAGCTGAGCACCGCCACTCATTTGAAAATCGCTGCCGTCCAGCAATCCATCGCCGGACTTGAGCCTGTGGTGCGCGCGCAGCACGGACAAATCCAGGGCGAAGTCCGTTTGATGCAGGGCGTGATGATCGGTCTGATCCTGTTGATCGCGTTGCTGATCGATACCTTGCAGCGGCGTCTGGCCCGCACCCTGACCAATCTGGCGCCCGCACTGTCGACCTGGGCCGAAGGTGATTTCAGCCGCGACATACATCTGGGCAAAACCAATCGCGAACTGCACGACATCGAAGCTTCGCTCAATCGCCTGCGCGCTTATCTGGTGGACCTGGTCGCGACCATTCGCGGCAATGCCGAACAAGTGGCGGGCAGCAGCCGCACCCTCGCCGAACTGAGCAACGATCTGCACAGCGGCGCCGAGCATCAGGCCGGTGACACCGCACTGATTCGCGATTCCTTGGGTGAGCTGGAAGCGACCATCCAGCAAGTGGCCGGCGACGCGCGGCAGGCTGCGGATGCCAGTCGTCACGCAGGGCTGGCCGTCGAACACGGCCAAACCGTCATCGGCCAGAGCCTGACCGGCCTGCACGCCCTGGTCGGTGAAGTGCAAGGCAATGCGCAGATGATCGAACATCTGGCCGAGGAGTCGGCGACCATTGGCGGCGTCTTGACCGTAATCCGCTCGATTGCCGACCAGACCAATCTGCTGGCACTCAACGCCGCGATCGAGGCGGCGCGGGCTGGGGAAATGGGTCGCGGTTTTGCCGTGGTAGCCGAGGAGGTGCGCTCGCTGGCGCAGCGTACGGCCGGGGCGACGGCGGAGATCCAGACCCTGATCGCCGGCCTGCAGACCGCTGCCCGGCAATCGGTCGAAGGCATGCGTACGCAGGTCGAACACGCCGAAGCCACCGCCAATCAGGCGCAAGCGGCGGACGGGGCGCTGGATAAAATCGTCGGTGCGATCCAGACCATTTCCGACACGGCGATCCGCATTGCCGATATCACCGCGCAGCAAAGCGGCGCGGTCAGCGAGATTCGCGATCACAGCGAGCGCATTCATCAGTTGGGTGGGGATAACCTGGTGCGTATCGGTCGCGGGCGCGAACAGGGGGAGAACTTGCTGGTATTGGGCGGGCAACTGCATACAGCCGTTCAGGCCTTTCGCGTCTGATAGACCGCTATCGCGAGCAGGCTCACTGCTACAGGGGAACGCATTCCAACTGTAGGAGTGAGCCTGCTCGCGATAGCGTCATTTGTATCACCGCCTATCTTGCGGAATGACCGGATCAAATCACACGGTCACATATTTTGCGCAAACATCGGCCATCGTGCTGGCTATTGCATAGAACTGGACAGTCACAAAGTCTTTGCGGCATAGTCGCCGGGTTCTGACGACTGCTCATTCATAACAAGGACTACGCAGATGGCAACCCTACTGGTGCTGCACGGCCCCAACCTGAACCTGCTCGGCACCCGCGAACCGGGGACCTATGGGTCGACGACCCTGGCGCAGATCAATCAGGATCTGGAGCGCCGCGCCCGTGAAGCCGGCCATCATCTGCTGTATCTGCAAAGCAATGCCGAGTACGAATTGATCGACCGCATCCACGCCGCACGCGGCGAAGGTGTGGATTTCATCCTGATCAATCCAGCAGCTTTTACACATACAAGTGTTGCATTACGTGACGCGCTGCTGGGAGTGAGCATCCCATTCATCGAAGTGCATTTGTCCAACGTGCACAAACGCGAACCTTTCCGCCATCACTCTTACTTCTCCGACGTAGCGGTGGGAGTGATCTGCGGCCTTGGCGCCAGCGGTTACCGACTGGCCCTGGAGGCTGCACTAGAACAGCTTGAAACACAGGCAACGGCTTGAACTACAAGCGTTAAACGCCCCTGACCGACCCTTGGGAGTTGATGATTCATGGATATCCGTAAAGTTAAGAAACTGATCGAATTGCTGGAAGAGTCCGGCATCGACGAGCTCGAGATCAAGGAAGGCGAAGAGTCCGTACGCATCAGCCGCCACAGCAAGACCCCGGCTCAGCAGTACTACGCGCCTGCACCGATGCAAGCGCCGGCTGCCGCACCTGCCGCCGCTGCTCCAGTGGCTGCTGCAGCCCCGGCTGCCGCTGCTGCTCCGGCACTGAACGGCACTGTTGCCCGTTCGCCGATGGTCGGCACTTTCTATCGCAAGTCCTCGCCAACCTCGCCGTCCTTCGTTGAAGTCGGCCAGACCGTGAAGAAAGGCGACACTCTGTGCATCGTCGAAGCCATGAAGATGATGAACCACATCGAAGCTGAAACCAGCGGTGTGATCGAGTCCATCCTCGTCGAAGACGGCCAGCCGGTTGAGTACGACCAACCGCTGTTCACCATCGTTTGAACTGCGGAGAGCCTTTGATGACTGCGAAGTTGGAAAAAGTTCTGATCGCTAACCGCGGTGAGATCGCCCTGCGGATTCTGCGTGCCTGCAAAGAGATGGGCATCAAGACCGTCGCCGTTTACTCCAAGGCCGACAAAGAGCTGATGCACCTGGGTCTGGCAGACGAATCCGTCTGCATCGGCCCGGCTTCTGCCGCGCACTCTTACCTGCACATCCCGGCAATCATTGCGGCGGCTGAAGTGACTGGCGCTACCGCCATTCACCCAGGCTACGGTTTCCTCGCGGAAAACGCCGACTTTGCCGAGCAGGTCGAGAACTCCGGCTTCGCCTTCATCGGCCCGAAAGCCGACACCATTCGCCTGATGGGCGACAAGGTATCGGCCAAGCACGCGATGATCGAAGCTGGCGTGCCAACCGTTCCAGGTTCTGACGGCCCACTGCCGGAAGACGAAGAAACGGCACTGCGCATCGGTCGCGAAGTCGGCTACCCGGTGATCATCAAAGCCGCTGGCGGCGGCGGTGGTCGCGGCATGCGCGTCGTGCACAAGGAAGAAGACCTGATCTCCTTCGCCAAACTGACCCGCACCGAAGCAGGCGCGGCGTTTGGCAACCCGATGGTCTATCTGGAAAAATTCCTGACCAACCCACGTCACGTGGAAGTCCAGGTGCTTTCCGACGGCCAGGGTCATGCCATCCATCTGGGCGACCGCGATTGCTCGCTGCAACGTCGTCACCAGAAGGTTCTCGAAGAAGCGCCGGCACCGGGCATCGACGAGCAGGCGCGCCAGGAAGTTCTGGCTCGCTGCGTCAAGGCATGCATCGACATCGGCTACCGTGGCGCCGGCACTTTCGAGTTCCTGTACGAGAACGGTCGCTTCTACTTCATCGAAATGAACACTCGTGTTCAGGTGGAGCACCCGGTTTCGGAAATGGTCACCGGTATCGACATCGTCAAGGAGATGCTCAGCATCGCCGCTGGCAACAAGCTGTCGTTCACTCAGGATGACGTGGTTATCCGCGGTCACTCGCTGGAATGCCGGATCAACGCTGAAGACCCGAAAACCTTCATGCCGAGCCCGGGCACGGTCAAGCATTTCCACGCCCCAGGCGGCAACGGCGTTCGCGTCGATTCGCACCTGTACAGCGGTTATGCGGTTCCGCCGAACTACGACTCGCTGATCGGCAAGCTGATCACTTACGGCGCCACCCGCGACGAAGCCATGGCCCGCATGCGCAATGCCCTGGACGAAATCGTGGTGGACGGGATCAAGACCAACATCCCGCTGCACCGTGATCTGGTTCGTGATGAAGGCTTCTGCAAAGGGGGCGTGAACATTCACTACCTCGAGCACAAGCTGGCTGGCGAGAAGCACTAAGCTTCCAGCCCGCACCTGACAAAGCCGCCTTCGGGCGGCTTTGTTGTTTCTGCAGATTGCATAAATCCCTGTAGGAGTGAGTCTGCTCGCGATGAGGCCGGCACATCCAATACATGTATCGACATCACCATCGCCATCGCGAGCAGGCTCACTCCTACAAGGGAATGGCGTTTCAAGTCTCTCCCACAAACCGCCTGCGCTCGCGTAAACTTGCGCGCTTCTCGCAGGCCGCTAGGCTGCAATCAATATTTTTTCAAAGGTGCCCGCCATGCCTTGGCTGCAAGTACGTCTCGCCATCAGCCCGGAACAAGCCGAAACCTACGAAGACGCTTTCCTTGAAGTGGGCGCCGTTTCGGTAACCTTCATGGACGCCGAAGACCAGCCGATCTTCGAGCCGGAACTCAACACCACCCCGCTGTGGACGCACACGCATCTGTTGGCCCTGTTCGAGGGCGGCACCGAGCCCGCCCCGGTACTGGCCCATCTGGAACTGCTGACCGGCAGTCCACTGCCCGAGCATCACAGCGAAGTCATCGAGGATCAGGACTGGGAGCGCAGCTGGATGGATGGTTTCCAGCCGATGCGTTTCGGCCAGCGCCTGTGGATCGTGCCGAGCTGGCACGCTGCGCCGGAACCTGACGCAGTCAATTTGCTGCTGGATCCGGGCCTGGCGTTCGGCACCGGCACTCACCCGACCACCGCGCTGTGCCTGGAATGGCTCGACGGTCAGGACCTGAAAGACTGCAACGTGCTCGACTTCGGTTGCGGCTCGGGGATTCTGGCCATTGCCGCCCTGCTGCTCGGCGCCAAAGAAGCCGTCGGCACCGACATCGACGTGCAGGCGCTGGAAGCCTCGCGCGACAACGCCGGGCGCAACAACATCGCCGATGAGCTGTTCCCGCTGTACCTGCCGGAAGATCTGCCGCAGGTCCAGGCCGACGTGCTGGTTGCCAACATTCTGGCTGGCCCGCTGGTTTCGCTGGCACCGCAATTGACCCGTCTGGTCAAGTCCGGTGGACGCCTGGCCCTGTCGGGCATCCTCGCCGAACAAGGCGAAGACGTCGCAGCCGCTTATGCCCAGGACTTCGATCTCGACCCGATCGCCAATCGCGATGGCTGGGTGCGCATCACCGGCCGTCGGCGCTAGAATGGCCGCCTGCATAATCCGGATCGCCGCATGACCGACAGTTTCGTCACCCAGTGCCCGCATTGCCAAACCAGTTTCCGTGTCAGCCATGCTCAATTGAGCGTGGCCCGCGGGGTGGTTCGTTGCGGCTCCTGCCTGCAAGTGTTCAACGCCGCAAAACAGCTGCTTGAACAACACGCCGGCAAGGACGCGGTGACGCCGGTTGCACCTGCCATTGTCGAGCCAACGCCGGCCGCACCGCCGCCTGTGGTGGAATCGCCCACTGTCGTCGAGCCGCCCGCGCCGCGCGCCATCAGCCAAAAGCAGTGGAGCGCCTCGGAGCTGGATCTCGACAGCCTCGACCTGGACGAAGAACTCGCCCGGCTCGAGCAACGGGAAATCCAGCCGACCACAGAATTCGGTCGCCCGCGCGAAGAATCCCTCAGCGCCCGGCGCGACAGCCCCGAAGCCGATGAAACGGAGTGGCGCGACAGCCTGTTCAGCGCACGCGACGATGAGCACCTGCCCGAGCCCGAAGAAGAAACCGAAGAGCAGATCGTCGAGCCCGAGCCGGTAACAACCGCCCGCACCGAACCCTCGCTGTCGCTGGAACCGGTTGACCTCGATGACGAGCCCGCCATCCCGCAATTGCGTCTGCATGACCCGATCGATCCGAATGCCCGCCGCGAACGCTTTTCTGCCAGCGACGACGTCGACGAGGACGATCTGCCATTGATCGAACCTTCGCGCAAAAAACGCGAGCGCGCAGAACCTGGCGTACGCGCCGAAGTCCTGCAAGACCTGACCGACGACCCGCTGCAACTGGACTGGCAAAAACGCCGTTCGCCGTGGGGCCGCCGCCTGCTCTGGCTGTTATTGGTACTGATTGCCGCGGGCGGCCTGGCCGCTCAGTACATCGCCTATCATTTCGATGAATTGGCGCGGCAGGATCAGTACCGCCCATGGTTCCAGCAAGTCTGCCCGCAGATCGGTTGCACGGTGCCGTCCAAGGTCGACATCGCCAGAATCAAGAGCAGCAATCTGGTGGTGCGCAGTCATCCGGAGTTCAGCGGTGCGCTGGTGGTCGATGCGATCATCTATAACCGCGCGACGTTCTCCCAACCGTTTCCACTGCTGGAACTGCGCTTCGCCGACCTCAACGGCCACTTGATCGCCAGTCGTCGCTTCAAACCCGGTGAATACCTCAGTGGTGATCTCGAAGGTCTGGCGGAGATGCCGCCGCAAACACCGATTCACATCGCGCTGGATATTCTCGATCCAGGCCCGAAAGCAGTGAATTACAGCCTCAGTTTCCACTCACCCGAGTGAATCGCTTCATCGTTTCTGAATTGACGGCGGTTTTCTGACTTTGCCAGCCACGACCAAACCGCTGGCGATAACAGAATAACTGTTCAGATTTTGTTCAATTCAGCCTTTATCCAGTCATCGAGAGCGGGTATCATGCCAACCCTTTTTCGAACTCTCATGATCCGGCCCCACTTCAGGGAAGTCCTATGTCGGCGGTACGCATCGGCCCATATACATTGCAGAACGGCTTGATTCTCGCCCCGATGGCGGGCGTCACCGATCAGCCCTTTCGTCAGCTGTGCAAACGTCTGGGCGCAGGGCTTGTAGTCTCGGAAATGGTCACCAGTGACATGAGCCTGTGGAACACCCGCAAGTCGCGCATGCGCATGATCCACGAAGGCGATCCCGAGCCACGCTCGGTACAGATTGCCGGTGGCGACGCGCAGATGCTCGCGGATGCAGCCCGGGCCAACGTCGAACTGGGCGCACAGATTATTGATATCAACATGGGTTGCCCGGCGAAGAAGGTCTGCAACAAGGCTGCCGGCTCCGCGTTGTTGAAGGATGAAGCATTGGTGACCGAGATCCTGCAGGCCGTCGTGGCTGCGGTTGATGTGCCGGTTACCCTGAAGATCCGCACAGGTTGGGATCGCGACAACAAGAACGGCCTGACCGTGGCGAAGATAGCCGAACAGGCCGGGATCACCGCGCTGGCCGTGCATGGCCGCACGCGCGCCGATCTGTACACCGGTGAAGCCGAGTACGACACGATTGCCGCGATCAAGCAGGCCGTGTCGATGCCGGTGTTTGCCAATGGCGATATCGATTCGCCGGAAAAGGCCCGCTACGTGCTCGACGCGACCGGTGCCGATGGCCTGTTGGTAGGCCGAGCCGCTCAAGGGCGGCCATGGATTTTTCGCGAGATCGATCACTTCCTGCGTACCGGCGAGAAATTGCCGGCACCGGAGCTGACCGAGGTGGAACGCATTCTGCTAGAGCATCTGGCCGCACTTCACGCTTTTTATGGGGACGTGATGGGCGTGCGCATTGCTCGAAAGCATGTGGGCTGGTATCTCGCAACCTTGCCGGGCGCCAGGGAGTTTCGCGCCCGTTTCAATCGTTTGGATGGTACGGAAACACAATGCGCCAATGTTCGGGAGTTCTTCGCCGAGCATTACAAGAGCCTGACAGGGGACGATGAAGGGGTGGCCGCATGACGATGATGACCGAGACTTTAGTGAGTGGAACAACACCCGTGAGCGACAACGTGAATTTGAAACAGCACCTCAATACTCCGAGCGAAGAAGGCCAGACCCTTCGCGGGAGTGTCGAGAAGGCGCTGCACAATTATTTCGCCCACCTTGAGGGCGCGTCCGTCACGGACGTGTACAACCTGGTGCTCTCCGAAGTCGAGGCTCCCCTGCTCGAAAGCGTGATGAACTACGTCAAGGGCAACCAGACCAAGGCCAGTGAGCTGCTGGGACTCAACCGCGGCACGCTGCGCAAGAAACTCAAGCAGTACGATCTGCTGTAAGCATTCAATCAAACCAGAAAGGCGCCCGCGTAAAACCGGTCGCCTTTTTTGCTGACTTCCTTTGCTTTTGATGGAAATTGAGATGACCGACCAGACTACCCGCCTGCCGATCCGCCGCGCCTTGATCAGCGTTTCCGACAAGACCGGGATCCTCGAGTTCGCCAAGGAGCTTGAAGCTCTGGGCGTCGAGATCCTCTCCACCGGCGGAACGTTCAAGCTGCTGCGCGACAACGGCGTTGCCGCAGTGGAAGTCGCGGATTACACCGGTTTCGCCGAAATGATGGACGGTCGGGTGAAAACCCTGCACCCGAAAATCCACGGCGGCATCCTCGGTCGTCGCGGTATCGACGACGCAATCATGAACGAGCACGGCATCAAGCCGATCGATCTGGTTGCAGTCAACCTGTACCCGTTCGAAGCCACCATCAACAAGCCAGGCTGCGACCTGCCGACCGCCATCGAGAACATCGACATCGGCGGCCCGACCATGGTCCGTTCGGCAGCGAAGAACCATAAAGACGTGGCCATCGTGGTGAATGCCAGCGATTACGCCAACGTTCTGGAAAACCTCAAGGCCGGTGGCCTGACCTACGCTCAGCGTTTCGACCTGATGCTCAAGGCCTTCGAACACACCGCTGCCTACGACGGCATGATCGCCAACTACATGGGCACCGTGAACCAGGCCGCCGAAACCCTGAGCACCGAAGGTCGCAGCGAGTTCCCGCGCACCTTCAACAGCCAGTTCATCAAGGCGCAGGAAATGCGCTACGGCGAGAACCCGCACCAGAGCGCGGCGTTCTACGTTGAAGCCAAACCAGCCGAAGTCGGCATCGCCACCGCGACCCAACTGCAAGGCAAAGAACTGTCGTACAACAACGTGGCCGACACTGACGCCGCGCTGGAATGCGTGAAGAGCTTCGTCAAACCGGCCTGCGTGATCGTCAAGCACGCCAACCCGTGCGGCGTGGCTGTGAGCCCGGACGCCGAAGGCGGCATCCGTCAGGCCTACGAACTGGCCTACGCCACTGACACCGAATCGGCGTTCGGCGGCATCATCGCCTTCAACCGTGAACTGGATGCCGAGACCGCCAAGGCGATCGTTGAGCGTCAGTTCGTTGAAGTGATCATTGCCCCGTCCGTCAGCGAAGAAGCCCGCGCCATCGTTGCTGCCAAAGCCAACGTGCGCCTGCTGGCCTGTGGCGAGTGGTCGGCTGACCGTGCTGCCGCGTGGGACTACAAGCGTGTCAACGGTGGCCTGCTGGTGCAGAGCCGCGACATCGGCATGATCGGCAGCGAAGACCTGAAGGTCGTGACCAAGCGTGCCCCGACCGAGCAGGAAATCAACGACCTGATCTTCGCCTGGAAAGTCGCCAAGTACGTTAAGTCCAACGCCATCGTCTACGCCAAAAACCGTCAGACCATCGGTGTCGGCGCCGGCCAGATGAGCCGCGTAAACTCCGCACGTATTGCCGCGATCAAGGCTGAGCACGCCGGTCTGCAAGTCGCCGGTTCGGTGATGGCGTCGGATGCGTTCTTCCCGTTCCGCGACGGCCTCGACAACGCGGCCAAGGTCGGTATCACTGCAGTGATCCAGCCGGGCGGTTCGATGCGTGATGCTGAAGTGATTGCTGCTGCTGATGAGGCAGGGATTGCGATGGTCTTCACCGGCATGCGCCACTTCCGTCACTAAGTACACGATCCACTGTAGGAGTGAGCCTGCTCGCGATAGCAATTGTCAGTCAAAGCTGCAGTGACTGACACACCGCAATCGCGAGCAGGCTCACTCCTACAGAAAAGCGTCCCTGCGGCGCTCAACAGAATTAGCGTCATCCGAGGTTTTGAAATGAATGTTTTGATCATTGGCAGCGGTGGCCGTGAACACGCCCTGGCCTGGAAAGTGGCTCAGGATCCGCGTGTGCAGAAGGTTTTTGTCGCACCGGGCAATGCCGGTACTGCAATTGAAGCCAAGTGCGAGAACGTTGCCATCGACGTGCTGGCCCTTGAGCAACTGGCCGATTTTGCCGAGAAAAACGTTTCCCTGACCATCGTCGGCCCGGAAGTGCCGCTGGTCGCTGGCGTCGTTGATCTGTTCCGTTCCCGTGGCCTGGACTGCTTCGGTCCGACCGCCGGTGCCGCGCAGCTGGAAGGCTCGAAAGCCTTCACCAAGGATTTCCTTGCCCGCCACAAGATCCCGACCGCCGACTACCAGAACTTCACCGAGATCGAGCCGGCCCTGGCTTATCTGCGTGAAAAAGGCGCTCCGATCGTGATCAAGGCCGATGGCCTGGCTGCCGGTAAAGGCGTAATCGTCGCCATGACCCTGGCTGAAGCCGAAGACGCCGTGCGCGACATGCTCGCCGGCAACGCTTTCGGTGACGCCGGTTCGCGTGTGGTCATTGAGGAATTCCTCGACGGTGAAGAAGCCTCGTTCATCGTCATGGTCGACGGCAAAAACGTTCTGCCAATGGCCACCAGCCAGGATCACAAACGTGTTGGCGACGGCGACAGCGGTCCGAACACTGGCGGCATGGGTGCTTACTCCCCTGCCCCGGTGGTCACCGCCGACGTGCACCAACGCGTGATGGATCTGGTGATCTGGCCGACCGTGCGCGGCATGGCTGAAGAAGGCAACGTCTACACTGGCTTCCTCTACGCCGGACTGATGATCGACAAGGCCGGTAACCCGAAAGTCATCGAGTTCAACTGCCGTTTCGGTGATCCGGAAACCCAACCGGTGATGCTGCGTCTGCAATCGAGCCTGGTCCTGTTGGTTGAAGCCGCATTGGCACAAGCGCTGGACAAGGTTGAAGCGCAGTGGGATCCACGTCCGAGCGTCGGCATCGTGCTGGCCGCGGGTGGTTATCCGGGCGACTACGCCAAAGGTGCAGCGATCAACGGTCTGGACGCAGCGGCGAAGCTGGAAGGCAAAGTCTTCCACGCCGGCACTGCACTGAAGGACGGTCAGGTCGTCACCGCCGGTGGTCGCGTACTCTGCGCCACTGCAATGGGTGCAAGCGTCGGTGAAGCTCAGCAGCAAGCGTACAAGCTGGCAGCGGCCATCGACTGGGAAGGCTGCTTCTATCGCAAGGACATTGGCTACCGCGCCATTGCCCGTGAACGTGGCGAAACCCAGGAATAAGCTGCCCCTCAAGTCCGGCGAAGGATGCCCTTCCTCGCCGGGCTGTTCCGCCGCCGCGCATCGTTATATTCTGGCATCAACCTACGAAGGGATTTCGCCGTGCGCTGGCTCAGGATTGCCATAAGCTTCACCGTCACGCTGCTGACCTTGCTCTGCATGCTTCCGGCCCAGGCCGCGCAAGGCAGTGGCTGGTCGGTATTGCTTGATGATCAGGGCAATCTGCAACTGAGCGACATCCGCTCGGCTCGCTACACCAACCAATTCAGCCCCATCGACCTTGATCGCCTCACCGCGGCCGAGCCCGAGGGTGCCTTGTGGCTGCGTTTCCGGCTGGCGCCGGGCAAACACGAACAAGTGTTGCGCATCTTCGCCCCGGACCTGTCACACCTCAATCTTTACGTACTCGACGGCGACCAGTTGATCGAGCAACGCAACACCGGCACCGACCAGCCCCAGGCCGAACGGCCGTTGCCGAGCAGCGACTTCTTGCTGCCGCTGCCACAAAGCGACAAACCCCTCGACGTTTATCTGCGGATGGTTTCCGACCATCAGCTGCGTCCGCACATCACCCTGCAATCGGCGGTGATGAGCGCGGCCAACCATAATCAGACGCTGGTCTTCGGTTTGCTGTTCGGCTGTCTCGGCATGCTGCTGCTGCATAACCTGGTGCGCTATGCTTATTCGCGTTCGCGCAGCAGCCTGTGGCTGGCGGTGTGTGAAGGCCTGCTGGGCCTCAGTCTGTTGCTGTTGCTCAACCTCGCCGGCCCGTGGCTGCCGAACTGGCACGCGATCCAGACCCCGGGCGCCTATCTGGCCTTGCTGCTGACCGCTCCGGCCGGGTTGATGTTTGCCTTGCGCTTCTTCGCTCCGCTCGGCCCGCACCCGCTGAACAAACTGCTGCTGGGCGACATCCTGTTCATCGTGACCTGTAGCCTGCTGCTGTTGTTCGTCAACACCCTGCCACTGAACATCATCACTTACGCACTGGTGGCGCTGGCCGGCCTGAGCATGTTGCTGGTCGCCTCCTATCACTGGCAGAAAGGCTACCGTCCGGCGCGCCTGTTCGTGGCCGCGATGGTGGTGTTCAACATCGGTACGCTGATCATTCTTCCGGCGCTGCTGGGGCTGACGCTGGTCGCACCGCAAGGCCTGATCATGACGCTGATGGCATTCATCTGCGTCAGTGGCCTGCTGATGAGCATTGCCCTCGGCGAGCGCCAGCGCAGCATCACCGAAAGCCGTTTCAGCATCAGCCGCGACCTCGCCGCCAGCAACGCCGAGATCAATGCCAAAGCTGAATTCCTCGCCAAGATCAGCCATGAGATCCGCACGCCGATGAACGGTGTGCTGGGCATGACCGAACTGCTGCTGGGGACGCCGCTTTCGGTCAAGCAACGCGACTATGTGCAAACCATCCACAGCGCCGGCAACGAACTGCTGACCCTGATCAACGAGATTCTCGACATCTCCAAGCTCGAATCCGGGCAGATCGAACTCGACGACGTGCAGTTCGACCTCAACGCCTTGATCGACGATTGCCTGAGCATCTACCGCGCCAAGGCTGAACAACAGAACGTCGAGCTGATCAGTTTCATTCAGCCGCAAGTACCACGGGTGATTAGCGGCGACCCGACGCGTTTGCGCCAGACGCTGCTGAGCCTGCTGGAAAACGCCCTGAAGAAAACCGAAGAAGGCGAGGTGCTGATCGTGGTCGCCCTCGACGAGCGCAGCAGCAAACCGCGCCTGCGCATCGCCGTGCAGGACAGTGGCGCACCGATGGAGCAGGAAGAGCGCGATGCGCTGATGCACGCCGAACTGCACAGCAAGCACTTCCTCTCGGCCAATCGTCTGGGCGGCAATCTGGGGCTGGTGATCGCGCGGCAACTGATCCGCTTGATGCACGGTGAATTCGGCATCAAGAGTGGCGCCAATCAGGGCAGCACTTTGTGGCTGACCCTGCCGCTGGACCCCGACCGCCTCGAACATCCAACGTCCGATCTCGACAGTCCGCTGCAAGGCGCACGGGTGCTGGTGGTCGACGACAACGACACCTGTCGCAAAGTCCTCGTACAGCAATGCAGCGCCTGGGGTCTGAACGTCAGCGCCGTGCCATCGGGCAAGGAAGCGCTCGCGTTGCTGCGAACCAAGGCGCACCTGCGCGATTACTTCGATGTGGTCCTGCTCGATCAGAACATGCCCGGCATGACCGGCATGCAGCTGGCGGCCAAGATCAAGGAAGACCCGAGCCTGAACCACGACATTCTGCTGATCATGCTCACCGGCATCAGCAACGCGCCGAGCAAGATCATTGCGCGCAATTCGGGGATCAAACGCATCCTTGCCAAACCGGTGGCCGGCTACACCCTCAAGACCACCCTGGCGGACGAACTCAACCAGCGCAACAAGGGCCAGGTAGTGTTTCAGCCGCAAGTGGTCACCCCGGCCACAGCAGCGAAAGTGCCCAGTGACTTCCGCATCCTCGTCGCCGAAGACAATACGATTTCCACCAAAGTGATTCGCGGCATGCTCGGCAAGCTCAACCTGCAACCGGATACCGCCAGCAACGGCGAAGAAGCGCTGCAAGCGATGAAAGCCCAGCGTTACGATCTGGTGTTGATGGATTGCGAAATGCCGGTGCTTGATGGTTTCTCCGCGACCCAGCAATTGCGTGCGTGGGAAGTCAGCAACCAACGGATCCGCACGCCGATTGTCGCGCTGACAGCGCACATCCTCGCCGAACACAAGGAACGCGCGCGGCAAGCGGGGATGGATGGGCACATGTCCAAACCCGTCGAACTGTCGCAGTTGCGCGAGTTGGTCGAACACTGGGTTGCCCAGCGTGATCAGCAGAACCGGGCCACCACACAACCGTCCTGAGCCGACAGACTCTTTGGCGCCTGATAGACTCCCTCGACTTCCCTCGCCAGTGAGCTTGCCCAATGCTCCACGTGTTATTCAGCGTTTACCTGAAGATGCTGGTGCTCTACAGCCCGTTCTTCGTGTTGTCCTGCTTTATCAGCCTGACCCGGGGTTATTCGCGCAAGGAACAACGTCGCCTGGCGTGGAAAGTGGCCATCGCCACCCTGGTCTCCAGCGTCCTGCTGTATCTGTTCGGGCGGGTGATTTTCGATGTGTTCGGCATCACGGTGGATGCCTTCCGGATTGGCGCCGGCAGCGTGCTGTTCATCTCGGCACTGGGCATGGCCCAAGGCAAGTCGGTGGTGCAGAGCGACAACGTCCAGCAGGACGTGACCATCGTGCCGCTGACCATTCCGCTGACCGTCGGCCCCGGCACCATCGGTGCACTGCTGGTGATGGGGGTGAGCCAGCCACACTGGGACGACAAACTCACGGCGATCATGAGTATTGCCCTGGCCAGCTTCACGGTCGGCGTGGTGCTGTATCTGTCGAACCGCATCGAGCGGATTCTCGGCGATCAGGGCTTGCAGATCGTCAGCCGTCTGATGGGCTTGTTTGTCTGCGCCCTGGCGGCGCAAATCATCTTCACCGGGGTCAAGGGTTATCTGGTGCCCTGAGCCGTGACGCCTTGGCAATGACCGCACAGCAAAACGCCGCGAACGCTATCGTTCGCGGCGTTTTGCTGTCGGCCTGACTTAATCGACGCTCGCTGGCTCTGCCATCAGCGCCCGCAACGTCACGTTTTTCGTGCGCACGTTGCCGGCCTGCAAGCGCTGCACCCAGGTCGATATGGCATGGGATTGGCGGTTTTTGAATGCGAGGAAGACCTCGCCGCGCAACGTCACGTCAGCGCCACAGACATCACGGAAGATCAGGCTGTGTTCACTGTCCGGGTCAACGATCAGCAAATGATCCTCAATGATCTCGAACAGCAGTTTTTCCGGCGTATCAAAATCCCAGATCAACTTGCCCGGCACCGCCGGCACTTCACCCAGCGCATGACGGCAATCGATGATCAGCGAGTCGAGCCGCAACCAGGCGGCCTTCGACAGCTTGCAGGTAACATTGCCCTGCCCCAGCCGCAGCACCATCGTCCTGACGTCATCGGGAATCAGCGGCAGCAAATCGTCCAGCCTGTTCTGCCCCTCCACGGTCACCACGTCGGCATTGCGATGCAGGTAGTCGAACGGTCCGAGACTGTGCATGCCCGGATAAACCTGCACCGTGCCGTCCCGGGGCTCGTGCAGCAACACCTTGGTGGGCGCCTCTCTCTGTGGCGGGTTTTGCGTGCCGAACAGTGCGAAGTCAGTGGGCAGGGTTTTACCGCTTATGCGCAGCAGCCTGGCGCTTTGCGCGTCATACCATTGCAGGCTCTCAGGCAAGGACTCCACGGCGACAAAATCTTCGTGATCAACGTCGCTCAACAAGGCTTGCAGTCGCTCGACCAGAGGGCCGTCCTGCGCCGTCACCCAGTGCTGATTGACCGCGCAGGCCACCTCTGGCTGCTGATAGCGCAGTTGCAGCGACACGCCATCGCGTGTTGTGCCATATAACCCGGAGCCCTCAACACGCACTTCAGCAAATTGCCAGTCGGCCCACTCCTGGCCTGGAATCGGCAGTGCGTCCGTCTGCAACAGCTGCAAGCCGTTGCCGAAGGCGCGGTCAAGGTTCTGCGGTTCAATCAGTTCCTGGATCCAGATTGCCCCACTGGACAGGTCGAACAACCAACCGGCCTTGTTATCCGGCGTCACCCCCAGCAGACGTACTTCCTTGTCGCGCCCCAGGTCACACAACAGCAGACGGTCTTTGACAAACCAGGCATTGAGATTGCCGTCACCGGCGAAGTTGCGTAACCCGACAATCGCGAAACTGTCGACGGGATAGCGTTTGGCGACCGACGCCAGCGCCAGCCACCATTGCGAGCGATTCTTCAGCCATTGCTCACCGAGGCCGCCCAGCTGCAAATCGCCCTGGGCATTCAGATTAAAGAAGCGTCCGATGTCATCGAGTACCAGATACCCGCCCTCGACGGCCACCACCTGCGTCAGCCCTTCGGGCTCGATCCAGCGGGTCGACCATTGCGCCTGGCCTTGCAGAATGGTTCGCTGCTGGCGGCAAAGGGTCTGGTCGATTCGGTTGTAGACGAAGAACACATCAGCGTCGTCTGGCATCGGCATCAGCAGCAGATCGTTGAGGTTCCTGATCGAGTCTTTCCAGCCGCGGGCATGGCGAGCCAGCGGCTGTGGGTGGATCAGCAGTCGATCCGCGCTGCGCACCCATACCATGTCGCGCTTGTCTGCAGCGAATGCCCAACTGACCGAAACATAGGCCGCCGGCTGCCAGTCCACGACTGTGAACCCTTCCTTCTCAGGTAGCACGGGCGCGGCCAGATACTGGCCGAGCAGCAATGACCAGTCGGCCAGCGTATCGCTGGCAAACACGACGGCCTGCAACTCGCGATGCAGGTCGTAAATCACCGAACTGAGCAGCAACTGACCGTCATGGATCAGATAACTCAACTCGCGTGGACCATCGACGCCGCTGATCGTTTGCACAAAATGAACCACGCCGTGGGCATCGGCCTGGAACTTGCCAATCGTGCTGTCGCCGTCACCCAACAGTAATCGGTATCGATACTTGAGCAGGCCGCTGAGCGCATCCACTTGCCAGATGTCGTAGCTGTCCGGCACGCAGAAATACGCATAGCCACCGGCGACCAGCGCCAGCTGCGCCTCCTCGGTATCCCCGACGTCCTCGGTGCGGATGTACAGGAAGCGCTCTTCGTGGGCGTCATACCAGGCGGTAACTCGACGGGGCTGCTGCGGTGATTCGAACGGGATCAGCCAGTCATGAACCGGCGTGTAGGGCAGCAACAGACGATGCTCGCTAGCCAACGCTTTGTAATGCTGGAGCAACGCCTGCTCATCGAGTCCGGCGGGTGCACTCTCTTCGAGGATGTCCAACTGACGCTTGACCTGATCAACGTGGAACAGTTGCTGACTGGCCGTGCGGATCAGCACGGCATGAGCCCCATGACCGGACAATTTCACGTGAACATCGCCGATGTACAACTCACCTCGCTCGACGCGGATATCCGCTTCGCCGGCCCAGCCCGCCTCCAGCACCCAACGGCAACTTTTAAGACTCGGCGACTGCAACTCGACGCTGGCACCACGATTGAGCACCAGCGTGCAGGAGGCGCCGGCGCTGGAAATCCTGTACGAGACCTTGCCTTTCCAGACGCTTGGCAGCGACGGCACCACCAACGTGCGCTCGACCGCGTCCAGCTGCACCTCAAGCGTCGTTTCGCGGTAATCGGCAAACAGTCGCTGCACGATGTAATCGGAAGGAAACGAATAAAACGAAAAGCGGAACAGCCATGTACCGTCCGCCTGAATTTTTTCCAGACGCCGGGCCGTATCGAATCCTTTGTCGTGGCGCCAGTTGGCAAACGGCAACGCCTTGTACTCATAGCCGTAGCAAGTCTGCGGTGTGCACGGCAGTACGATGGTCTGCTCGGCGGATGGCGTAAATGCGATCTCTCCCGGCAAGTGCAGCTGCTGGCGGATATCAATCGCCCGGGCGTAGTCGACGTCATAGTCCGGTACGCCGAAGTGATCACGTAGCGGGTACAGCTTCGGGCTGTCGAGCTGCAATTTGCCGTTGCTCAGATCGATGCGTTTGACCAACAGTGAAGGCTGCACGGTCCAGACACCCAGGGTGGCATCGAAGCGGTAGCCGACCCCGCGATAAGCCTGTTCCAGATCAGCGAAAAATTTACCGACGGCCTGCGCATCGCGAGCAATGCCGGCGAAACCCTGGGCGAGTGCCGCGACACCGACGGCAAGGCCACCCACAATCACCCCGACGCCACCGAGCACCGCCGCAGCAGTCGAGGCACCGGTCAATGCCGCAGCAACCCCCGTACCCGTCAATGCCAGGCTGGCAGAGTCAAACGCCAATTGGGTGCCGAACTGGGCCTTTTCCACATCGTCCTGAGCGGTCGCCAACTGATAGATATCAAAGCCGACGTTGGCCAGCCCCAGCACAGCGCCGACACCTTCATTGGCGGCGTGGCCCAACGCTTCGCTGACCACGGGCGCCACGGTGCGAGCGATGACCTTTTCTTCATTGAGGGCCGTGCGCACCAAGCGGATCAGCCCGACCACGTCGACCACGTTGCCATGCACCAACTGTGCATAGTTGACGTATGCGTGCAGACGCACGGCAGTGGTCAGCGTGCGCCCCTCGCCTTCGCGGCTGCGCAACGCGTTCATCAACGCCTGAATGGTGAAGCCGGCGTTGAGCGTATGAACGCTGCCGGCCTCGGTCGGATCGACCACACCCGCAGTCGACTGTGGTTTGCGCGCCAGAGTGGAAAACTGCTCGGCCAACCATGTCTTTATCCGCAGCAGCCGGTGGTCTTCGCTGAGCACTTCAACCACGTGTTCAGGCTTCGCCGGATCGATCAGGCTCAATTGATACTTGCCTTCGGCCGTGACCTCAAGCGTGTCGAACAACGGCACCAGGGTGGTTGCCGAAGGGTGCAGCTCTTGCAGGGCCGTCGTCGCCTCAGCCATTTGCTGGCCCCACCAATGGCTGTCCAGCCCCAGCAGGCTTCGCCCCAGATGCGCGTTTTCGACCAGTGACCGACCATGGGCGCTGTTCAAACGCTGGCGCAGCTTTTGTGCCGGTTGTCCCGGCAATGGGTCCGCCGTCAGCACTTTGGCCACTTCATACCCGGCCGACAGCGGCAAGGCGGCGACCCGTTCACCGTCCAGTTCGATCAGATCGAACGTCGGCCGGGTACTGGCACCGTACGCGGCATAGTATTTCGCCATGCCCATCTTCAGGAAAAAATGCTCAAGCGCCGTCTTGAACATGATGGGGTCGGTGAACTCGAAGACGCCGAAGTTAGGGTCATAAAAGTGATAGGTGCTGACCTTGTCCACCACCGTTTTTGCCACCAGCATCGAATGATTGTCAGAGTTGAGCATCAGCGTACGGGTGGTCGCGTGGTTCTCCAGCGCAGTGGTGATCTGCGCCAGATCACCCCGGCTCAAGGACGTGCCGACCTCGCCCAGTGGCGTGCCACGCATTTCTTCCAACGCTTCTACAAAGGCAATCGAATCACTCTGTTGCGGCTCGAGAATGGCCAGATAACAGCGTTCGCGCAGACGATGGGATGCCTTCTGGCCCTGGGTCAGGGCGGCGCTCATCATCAACGCCAAGGGGAAGCAGCGCCCGCCGATGGTCTCGCCGAGACCGTTGCGCATCAAATCCTGCGGTACCGGCTGGACGCTGCTGGCATTCATCTGAGCAAAGACCTGATCCACCTGTTCACCGATCTGCAAGCGATGCTCGAGGGTGGCGACCTGCTGAATCTGCGCCACATAGCGGCCCCACTGCTGCAGGGTATGCGCTTTCGTCAGCGCCCCCTTCTTCAGCTCCAGCGCACTGGTCGATGGCGTTGAAGCGTCGATGAAGTCAGCGGCCAGACCGTGAAGAAAGGCAGAATCCTTGCGTTGATAAAGATGTCGCTCGATGGCCGCGTAACGACTCGATGCGCCGAGGTCGCGAACACCGTTGGCGAGGTTATCCAGAGCACCGCTGAATGTCGCGAAGTTCTGGTTATGCAGTGAGTCCATCCCCAGCAACGCACCCAGCGCCAGGCGCTGCAACGGGGTGGTCTGGACAATGTCCAGTTCTCCATGCCCCAGCCCGGCCAGCACTTCGTCCAGCCCCAATGTCTGGACTTTTGCATCGCCGGGAAACACCGGAGGCCGTGCACTGGCAGCCTGCTGCTTGATCGACTGACGATCAGCGAAGCTCAGCGGCAGTGGTTGCTCAAAGGTGATTGCACCGTTATGCCCTTCGCGCATCGCGTTGACGAAAGGCTCTCCGAGTCCGTCGACCAGACGCTGCAAGACATCGGTGAGCAATACCGAGCGCCCTTCGATCAAGGGCCAGCCGTGTTCGAACTCGAGGGTCGAGCCCTTGAGCAATTCGCCGAGAGCACCGTTGTAGCGGGTCGCGTAATCGCCGGCGCTCCAGCTTTTCTTCTCCTGCTCCAGCCAGTCCGCCTCGTTCTCCGCGTTGTCTTTCCAGGAGTGATCCTGCTCCTCTTCGGTGGACCGGTTGACCGAGGCATAACGGCCAATGGTCGACTCTTTGTTGATCATGGCGGTCTGCGAATCGCTGAAATGCACCATGGCGTAATCGGCCATACCATCAATGACCGCACCGGGTCCGGTGAGATAAATGGTGCCCTCGCTGCCAGGACGCACGCCATCACTGAAGTAAGACCCGGCGGAAAATGCCAGATATCTTGCAGGAATCTCCTGCATATCCGGCAGTGCGTCCAGTGAACCGTAGTGTTTCTCCAGAATAGACTCGGCCAGCTTCCACCTGGCCTCACTATCGGACAATGCAATACCGCGTTGCGTAGCCAACAGCATCGTTGCATCGATCAGTTGATAGTTGAACCGAATCCGTTGCAGAACCGTTTGTAACGTGGCGGAACCGGCGTGAGCCATCAGGAACGCGTTGGTGATCTTCTGGCCTTCGGATACGGCACGCAGCATGAAGGGGCGGGCCTGCAAATCGGTCGGCGCCTGAAACACCTGACTCAGTGCAGGAGAACTTTTCGCGAATGCACGTAGCGCCGGCAAATGCTCTGGCGGAATGCGCGTCAGGTGATCTTCGGAGTTTTTACGCCCCGGCATCCAGCCAGGGTTTTCATTCAGCAACAACTGCAAGACGCCAAGGCGCGCACTCGGCTCCATTGCCTGCACATCGACACCGCCCATGTGTTCCACCAAGGGCGGCAGGTTATCGACATCGGCATAACTGCCGCTCTCGGCGTACAGCGCTTCAAGACGAACGACGTCGGAGGCTGCCGCCAGATTGCCGCGCAAGCGCATTTCACGCTGGTAGATATCCTGAAGTTGCAACGGTACTTCGCGCGCGTCCAGATCACGCAAATTGAAGCCGGCCTTGGCCATCTCCTGCAGGCTGATGCGATTGCGTTCACGGAGAGCTTCGAGCCCGTCGGGATCCTGGCCATAGGCGCGAACCAGTAAATCGATTCGCGCGTCATCGGCCGTACCGCCGTTCGCAACCGCGGCATTGATGTGGGCATACATTTGTTGCTTCAGAACAATCGCCCGTGCCTCGTACTGGTCAGCCAACTCTGTTGGTGTGAGATCGCGCCCGGCGACTTGAGCCAAGGCATCGGCCTTGGCGGCCTCAACGATCAGCTTGTTGGTTTGATGCGCCAGCAACCCATCGCCGTCGTACCAGAGATTGAGGGTGTAACCGTGCTCTGCCAGCACCTGTTTCCAGATATTGAGGTAATCGCGCTGAATGGCGCCGAGGCCGCCACCCAGCCAGGCAAAATGCAGGATTTTGGGTACAGCGGTCGCCTCGGTTTTAAGCAAGGCAATGCCCGATTGAATGCGCGATTCGAACCCTTGCACCTTGTCGTAGATTTGTCCCGCCGCCGAGGACACCGGGGTTTCGTCATCGCGGCGGACGCGCCCCTTGCCGAGCATTTGTTCTAGCGTCTGCCGGAACAACCCCAACGGTTCCGGCAATTGCGAAGAGTCTGCTGCTGCCACGCAAGCGAAGTAATAACGCAACATCGCCTCATAATTTTTGTTGCCTTTATGAACGGCTAATGCCGCTTCAAGGTCCGCCAACTTGAAAAGTTTTACGAACTCAACCTCGTGATTAACGCCTTCAACATTTCGCATACCATCTACCTCGTCAGAGAAACTCGAGAGGCCACGCTAACGATTGAAAACAGCAAACTCAAACCGCAAGAAATTCAATTGTTTTCGGCTTTCTGAAAAATCAGAAACAGCAAAATAAAGTAACTTGCATAATATAGAACCTTATATTTCATTCAGGCACCAACACCACTTCAACCTCAATAAACACTGAGCACTTGCACACACTAACTCATCATTAAAAAACAAAAAAGGCCGTGAACCCATTGTTCACGACCTTGTATTTTAAGTTTGCCTCGATATGTCAGATCTTGTTATTCAAGAGTGCCTCCAGCGTGGCAACCCCATTATTGCGCCGTTTCTGTTCCAAGGCATTCAACCAATGTTCGAGCAAAAACCTTTCGTACCGGCCATCAACATTGATGCTTATTTGCACTGGCGCCCCCGATTTGCCGTCTTCGGGTTTGACGTCACGTACAATCAGCGTGTGCGCGTTGTCCGGATCGCTGAACAGCAAGTGCCCTTCGACCAGCGACACCAGCAGACTTCGGCTGTTGGCAATGTCCAGAACCAGCGTACCGATGACCGACTCCGCAGCGTCCTCTGGCTGTCGGGTATCAAGCACAATGCAGTCCAGCCGCTGCCAGGCTGCATCCGAGATCCGATAGGTCGATGCCTGCGCACCAAAGCTCAGTACCAACTTGTCGACGCCGTCCGGCAGCAGCGCCATGACATCACCGACCACGCCGTTCATTTCCAGGGTCATCACCTCTTTTTCACGCTGGGCATAGCTGTTGCCAATCCACATTTCAGGCGTCGCGCCACGGCTGAAGATCAGATCGTCCGTCGGGTCGAAGAGCATCGCCACCGATTCGTTGCGCGTCCCCAGAAACACCGCCCATTGGCCATCCGAACGCCCGGCGACATCGAACAGACGATCCAGCTGCGGCACATAGTAGGTGTGGCGTTTGCCGACGTTTTCCACGGTCAGTACCGGCGCATGGCGCTGGCCCTGCAGGAGTATTTTCAAGCGTATCCGCAACTGCGCCGAGTTCTGCCCCGGACGATGCGACCACTGATTTTTCACACCGAGAATAAGCCCAGGCTGTTGATCCAGCAGTTGCAGATTCACCCCTTCGCGGCTGCGCCCGAGCAGGCCCTGTCCTTGGGCCGTCACCTCGGCAAACGTCCATTGCGCCCAGACCTTCTGTGCCACTGGCAAACGTTCGGGATGCCGCAGTTGCGCGCCGACAAACGCCGAATGCAAGGCATCGATCCGGATTAGCGTCTGGCGGTAGAGTTGCCCGGCCGAAACATCGAGCAGCCAGGCGGCTTGTTGATCAGGGGTCAGCCCCAGCAGCGACAGTTCCTTGCCGTGTCCGATGTCCGCGAGCAGAAGCCGCTCACCCACGCACCAGGCCGCGAGCAAGCCACTGCCAGACACATTGCGCAAACCGATGATCGGAAACGGCGCTTCTTGCGGGGTCTTCATCAGCGCGGGAAGTGCCACCAGCCAGTCCGGGTGACGGGTGAGCCAGCGCTGGCCGACACCAACGAATTTCAGCGAGGCATCGCTGCCGACTTCGAACAGTCGTCCATCCGATCGGGTGGCAATGTAACGACCGCCAAGCGAAGCGACGTCAACGACATCCGTCTCAAGCATTTCATCGATAAAGCCGCCAGGATCGTTCGGATCGCCCGCACTGCGAATCAGCGCTGTCAGGTGCTTGTCGAAAAACAGCTGGCTTGATGCGTCGGGCTGATCCCACATCAGCAGAGTTCGCTCGGCCGATCCGCTGTCATCGCGAAAGAACGCGTTGTCGTGCAAACGAATCCACACCGAATACTGGAACTCGCTGAACAGATGCACACGCCCGTTTATAAACGGAGTGGGTTTCCACGGGCTGATCGATGCCGCCATGGCGGGTGTTCCGTCATCGAAGGCTTGCTCTGGCTGCAAGCGCTCGATCCACAGGCTCCAGTCCTCTTCGTCATTGGCAAACAACCGATCGTGGCGCCAGGTTTCCCATGTGTTGATGCAGACGAGTGTCAGTGTCTGCGCAGCGATCACATAATCCATGGTCATGTTGGCGCCGAACGTCGTCCCTTTATTGATGTGTTGCGTGACCCGCAGCTGCCCGTCCGCAGCTTGCTCGACACTGCTGATCGATGAGCCGCCATCCGCGTTCATCAGCCGATAGCGGTGATTGACCGTACCGGTGACGGTGTCGACCCGCCAGATTGTTGGATAGTCAGGGTGGTAGAACCAGGCGTTTTGGCCGCTGACGCCGCCGAGTAGAAGGCCTTCGTTGACCGCCTCCGGCAGATCCCGGGCATACAGCACCCGATCATTCGCGGTGTCGAAGTAAGCCGTGGTGAACACCGGTTGTGCTGCCGGGGTAAAAGGCACCTTGAACTTGTAAAGAGGAAGGTAGGCTGCGGCCAAACGCTGCGCCTTGGCCAGTTGGCGGATCCGCGCCAGGGCTTTCGGCAGGCTGCCACGGTCTTCAAGGGTCACCCCAAAGGTACCTTTGGCTGGCTGCACGCTGTTGTCCTCGACCGTGATGGATAGCAGGCTCAAGCGCTTGCGTGGGCGATCAACCTGAAACAGCTCGCCCCCGGCCAGACTGAGAAAGTCCACACGGCCGTCCAGCCGTATGCCATCGATCAGCAAAGAATCGCCCTCAAAGCGAATCTGCGTGTCTTTGACCCACGGTGCGTTGACCGCCCATTGACCGGGCCCCGCCACCTTCAGTGCAACGGTCACCAGCCCCGGGGTCAGCCATAACTGAGACACCCCGGTCGAACGGGCCGTGATTTCGTAACTGATGAATGTTTGCCATTCCGGTGGCAGTTGCGGCACCACCAACTGGCGAACCAGTGCATCCAGCGTCACGACAATTGTGGTCGGTTGGCAGACCGGCGTGAGCTTGTAAAGAATGTGCGGAATCGGCGTATTGGCAAAGAAGTAGAAACGCCGGTTGCCCTGTTTGTCGAATTCCAGCTTGTCCACGGTGCTGTTACGCAAATGGGGGTACTGGGTTTCGATACGCGGGTTCAACAAGTTCTGGATCAACACGCCGGGGGAAATAATCGATAACAGATCCGGCGAGCTGATCTCACTCGACGTCAGCGGCTCGCGCTGCAACTCTCCAGCGCTAGGCTGGTATGGGTAGCCGGCTGTGCCAACCTGATACTCATAAGCGTAAAAGCAGGCCGGTGTGCAGGGCAGAACCACGGTGTGCAGTTCATCGGGCACGGGGCGGATCAGGCCAATGACCTGCGGCAACTCCAGCGCCTCACGGATATTGATCGCCTGGTCCAGCCGTTGCGGACGTGGGTCGATCTGCGGCAGTTCGAGACCGCCGCGAACCATCGGGTAGAACTTCTGGCTGTCGAAGCGAATCTGATTGCTGCGCAAGTCGAGGTGGGTGATCACGGCTTCTGGCTCGAAAGTCAGCACGCCATCCTTGCGCGTGTAGGCGCCTTGCCCGTAAGCGTCCTGAATCTTGCGCAGATGCGCGCCCACGGCCTGAGCCTTGTCGCTGATCTGCCCGAGGTTGCTGGCGATAGCCGTCGCCCCAATGCCGATTCCCAGCAACGGCACCGCCAGAAACGACGCCGCGGCGCCTGCGGTTCCACCGGCGGCCAAGGCGAAAACATCCAGCCCCAATGCCGCGACATCAAACGCCAGTTGCGTGCCAGTCGCGAGCGCTGCTCCTGGTTTTGCGCGACGCTCAGTCCATAGATGTCGAAACCGATATTGACCAGGGAAAATCCAAACCCGGCCACCGTCGACGCACGCCCCAACAGCCGTCCGGACAGTGACGACTGACGCAGCGCCAGCGCCTGCTCACTCGCCGCCACCTGCCGCACGAGGCTGACGATCTGTGCCGCGTCGCTCAAGACGCCATAGCCCAACTGGGCATAGTTGACGTAGACCTGCACTTGCAAGGCGATCGACAAGGCCGGTACTTGCGCGTCACCGGCCAGGTAATCGCGATGACGCATTTCCGTGATCAGGGTCTGGATCGCAAAGGCAAAACTCAGACGACTGCCGCCGTCGGCTTCGTTCGCGCCGCTGTCCCTGCCGGCCAGTGTTTTTACCAGACGCTGCAGGTGCTGCTTGATCTTGCTGAAGCGCACATCGGCGGTGATGACCTTGAGGGCGTTTTTCGGCTCGTGCGCGTCAACCAGCGTCAACGAATAACCTGCTCCGGGGGTTTTCTCGACAGTCTCCAGCAAGGGCAGGTATTCACGACCCAGTTTGTACTCGTTGCGCAAACGCACAGTGGCCTGGTCGAGTGCCTGCGCCCAGTAGCGAGCATCGAGTTGCGCAAGGCTGGCGCCCATACGTGAGTTTTCACCCAGCGAGCGCGTGCGCCCGACGGCCTGTCTTTCCCAGACCGACACGCCTTGAGCATCGGCAATCACGCCGTTTTGCAGAAAACGACCGACTTGCACGTTCGACGACAGCACCTTGTTGGCGATCCTCTCGGCATTCAACTCGGTCACGTTGAACTGCGCCGTGGCGAGCTCACCCAGACCATAAAGTCTGGCCATCGCGCCGTCGCCAGCGCTCAAGTAGCGCTCCATGCCCAGTTGCAGTTCGCGTACCCCGGCAAAACCGAAGATCGCGAAGTTGGGATCATAAAAGCGATAAACAATCTCGCCCCTGAGCAGAACCTTCGCCAGCAACAGCGCATGATCACCGGTATTGAGCAGCAGTATCGCCGGTGCGGTTTGCGCTTCCAGTGTCTGCACGATACTGTCCAGCCCATGCATGCCCTGCGGTGTGCCGACCTCGCTGGTGGCGACTTCATGCAATTCATCCAGTGCCAGCAGCAATGCCCGCGAATCGGCGTCGTCCGGCGACAGGCCGGCATTGGCCACCCGACCGATCAGCGCACGCTCGGCCGACTCACTCAGCCCCAATGCCGAGGCCATCAACAACGCCAACGGATAGCAGCGTCGACCCGGGTCGCCGTCTGTACGCATCAGCAGATCCTGCGGCATCTGCCGCGCAGACACCGCGCCAGCCTTGAAAAATACGTCACGCACCTGGCCGCTGCGCTGGAGGATTTGCGTGTGATATTCGCGTTGCGCCGTGCTGTTTATCTGGCCGATACGCTCGTGCCACTGGGTCAGCGTCAGCGCTTCATTCAACGCGAGCACCTTGAGCTCTTGCGCGGTGTGCGTGTCAGGTTGAGCAAGGCGCGCAACGCCGGTTGCGAGTACCGGTGCCTGCCGCTGATGCAAGGCGGCTTCGATGGCGCGGTAACGGGCGAATACGCCAGCCTCTGTGGTGTCCCGGGCGATATTCGACACCTCCTGCCACACCCTGGCGAAGCCCTCGGCGTCCAGACTCGTGGCGCCGAACACGCCCCCCAGCATGACGCGCAACAAGGGGCTCAGGTGCTCGACACCCAGCGAGCCATGAGCAACGCGGGTGAACAGTTCGTTGAGGTTGCTGGTGGACTCGGCGCCCAGCGAAATCGGGAGGGCGCTGGCAGTTTGCGCAAGGATTTGCTGACGGCTGTCAAAGCCTATGGAAAACGCTTTATCGAAGCTGATGTCACCGCTCAGTTTGTCCTTCATCGCGCGGATGAATGGTTCACCCAGATCGTCCATCAGTTGTTGCAGCACCGCCGTCAACAATACCGGCTTGCCTTCGATCACCGGCCAGCCTTGTTTGAAGGTCAGGGTCTGTCCCTTGAGCAGGTCATCGACACTGCCGACATAACGGGATTTGAGTTTGCCGGTTTGCCACTTTTCCTGTTCTTTGGCCAGCCATTGCTCGGGATCACCGTTGACCGTCCAGCCGGTGATGTTTTCTTCCTCTGTGGATAAGTTAAAGCCTTCAGTCAATTTGAGTTCTTTGCGAACGGCTTCCCACTGATCAAGCAATAGATGCGTTTCGGTGTACTTACCGACGCCTGCACTCGCCGCAGACGGCCCGGTCAGTACAATCGTGCCGCGCGCTTCAGGGCGAATCCCGTCCGAGTAATATTGCCGAATCGCGACATCCAGAAGCCCCATGTAGCGCATGTCGGCATGGGAAAGTGTGATGCCTTGCGCGCCCCTTTCATTCAATACCGTATCGATGACTTCCCCCAGTCGACGAACATCTCCCCAATCAGCACCTGCTGCAACCATCCGGTGATCAACCTCATTGAGGCAGTCATAGTTGAACCGGATGACTTCCATAATGGACCGGGTCATGCCCGCGCCGGGATGCGCCAGCATATGAGCGTTCATTTCCCCTCTTGAAGGATCGCTGTACGCCGTACCCAATCGAATTGCGCCTTGGGGAACCCGACTGGCTGGCGGGGCAACGAATATGTCGTGAAGAGCGGGCTTGCTGCGTGCAAACGCGGTTAATGCCTCTGCATGACCTTCGGGAATGCTGCCTGTTTCGTTCTTGTAACGAAGTGGATCCCGCCCTGGCATCAACCCTGGGTTGTGATCCAGCAGCTGTTTCAATACCCAGAGTCGTTCGTTTGGATGGAAGCCTCTTATATCGACGCCGCCCAACTTCTCGGCCAGCGGCGGCAAGTAATCCATGTCGCTGTAACGCCCGCCCTCCAGATACTCGGCCTGCAATCGCACGACATCACTGGCCGCCGCGAAATTGCCGCGCATGGCAACTTCACGCTGATAGACATCCTGCAAAAAGTGCCCGGCAAACTCGTGGCGAGCGTCACGCAAACGCAGGTCCGGCCCGACCATGTTCAGGTGCGTGTCCAGACACTGCTGGCGAAAGGCTTCGAGCGTTGCGCGATCCTTGCCGTAGGCGCGCACCATCAGGTCAATCCGCGCTTCGTCCGCCCTCCCGGCCCACTGTGGCTGGTTGAGATACACAAACATCTGGTGCTTGAGGACGCGGGCGCGGTCTTCGATCATTTGCGCCAGAGCACTGGGCTTCGTGACGCGATCGCCCCCGGACTCCATCGCATGCACCCTGGCGCTGTCGAGAATGACCCGGTTCATCTCGAAGGCCAGCAGCGCATCACTGTCGTACCAGAGGTTGAACGTGTAATCCTGAGGTTTCAGCACTTCGCGCCAGATGTTCATGTAGTCGCGCTGATTGACGCCGACTTCACTGCCACCCACCCAAACGAAATGCATGATGTTCGGCACCGGTGAACTGGCCCCGGACAACAGCGCTACCGTATTGGTCAACCGCGAAACATAGTGTTCCAGCCGTGTGCTGATGCGATCGATCGAGGCTGACGCCGGCGTTTTGCGGTTACGCCGTATTGATGTCATTACTTCTTGAAAGAGCTTTGTCGCCAACAGCTTTTCATCCGGCTCGACCGCTGCGATGGATGACTGGTAGTGCTGGACAAGTGCATCGTATTCCATCGAGCTCGCAGACTTCTTCACCGCCCTGGTTATCTCTGCAAACTCTTCTGGTGAAATGAACTCGGGGTGCTCTGTCTGACTTTCGTAGTTTCCCATCACTTTCCGTCCTTGAATGAATAAACAGCCATGCGCTTTGGCGGAAAGTTATTGCGCATAGACCACGTATTCAAACGTGAAGAGATTCAAGTGATGACCTTCGAAACATCAGCCGACATTCAAACTGTGCCGTCGAATACTCCGGCGACAATTGCGCCCGATGGGTGCCTGTCGCATAAACGCAAAAGGCCGCGAACCCAGAGGTTCGCGGCCTTGTTATTTACAGCAATTGTTAACACCAGAAGTCTTGACCAGATCTCACCGCAATCGAAGTTGCTTACAAATGCACGGCAGCGGTGAGCAGCGGTCAGGTATTCGGCTTGTCTGGGTACCAGCGAGGCGTATACACCCAGTCACCCCCCGTCGCCCGAGGGAACGTGCAGGTGGTGGACGAGCCAATCAGCACCATCGTGCGCATGTCCACTTGATCCGGGGTCAACGCGCCCAGTGTGGTGGTCCGCAAGGTTTGCCCTGGCCGGCCGATGTCACGCCCCAGCACGACTGGAGTTTCAGGGGTGCGATGCTGCGCGACAATTTCCAACGCCCGGCCCAGTTGCCATGGGCGGGCGCGGGAGATCGGGTTGTAGAACGCCAGCGCCAGATCCGCCTCGGCAGCCAGATCCAGACGCTTTTCGATGATCGACCACGGCTTGAGGTTGTCCGACAGCGACATCACGCAGAAGTCGTGACCCAGCGGTGCCCCGGCCTGCGCGGCGGTAGCCAGCGAGGCCGAGACGCCCGGGAGGATTTCCAGATCGACGCTGTGCCATGCTGGATCATCCGATTCGTGCAGCGCTTCGAGCACCGCCGCCGCCATGGCGAACACGCCCGGGTCACCGGACGACACGACAATCACCGAACGGCCCTGAGCGGCCAATCTGAAGGCGTGGCGGGCGCGTTGCATTTCTTCGCGGTTGTCGGTGCAGTGCTGCACTTGATCATCGCGAAACGGGCCGGCCATGCGCACGTAGGTTTCGTAGCCGAGCACGTCGGTGGCGCGAACCAGTTCGGCTTTCACCACCGGCACCATCAATTCGGCCGCGCCGGGGCCGAGGCCGATCACGGCCAGACGCCCGCGTGGACGACCGACTTTCTCGACGTCCAGTGGCTGTTCGGTGATCGCGATTGCCATGGCATTTACCAGCACGACTTTCGCCTCTGGCACCGCAGCAATCGCCAGTGCCTCAATGCCTTCTTGTGCCGTGACAAAGCGTAACGGCACAGCCAGTTCGAGGGCTGCTTCACGCAGATTCGCCGCAGCCATTTCAGTATCAGCCGCCACCAGACAGGCCAGCGCCGGCACCGCGACGTTCGCCTGTTGCAACGCTGCGCGAACGGCATTCGGCAGGTCAACCACTGTGCTGCTCACCGCCACCGCGACACTGCGCGGATAGATTAACAACTCATTGGCACTCGCTGCTCGCTCGACACTGCCGACATGAATCGAGCGCTGCGCCTGCGGATCTTCCGGCAATTGCGCTTGCTCCAGCCACGGCGCCGCACCTTCGATACGTACGCTGTGCCCGGCCAGCAGATCGGAAACAAAGCGCTTGCCCAGTTCCAGATCCGCCAGTGCGTAGCCGCTCGGTGGATTGAGCAGGCAGGTGCCAAAACGCAATTCGCCACTGGTGGTGATCGCCGCGGCAACTTGCAGCCCTGCTGCGATTTCCCGGGCCATGACATTCACGCCACCGAGGCCACCGAGCAGTGGCACCACGGCGCTGCCGTCTTCGGCAACGGCCAGTACCGGTGGTTCGGCGCCTTTCTCCAGCAGCAGCGGCGCCAGTGTCCGAATGACAATCCCGGCAGCACACATGGCAATGATCGGCGTGTCCTGCTGATACAGCTCACGCAGGGTCGCGCCGAATTCCTGATAAGTGCAGTCGGCGCCCTCAACCCGTCCGGCGAGGCCGTGGATCTGCGCGGCCGGATACACCTGCTGAATGCGGCGGGCGGTGGCCAGGCTGCCCTGACCGAGAATGACGATGGCGGGGGTGGTTGGAGTCATCAACCTTGCCACCGTTCGCCGGGCACGATGATCAACGAGAAGTACGGTGAGGACATCGGCTCGACCTGATCCATCGGCACGATCTTCTGATTGGCCATGGTCGCGCGTTCGACGTACAGCGCACGCTCGGCCAGACCGAGTTCTTCCAACACCTGACGGACCTTGGGAAAATTACGCCCCAGCTTCATGATCACCGCGGCGTCGGCATCAGCCAGACGACGTTTCAATTCGTCGTGGGGCAACACGCCGGAGAGTACCGACAGGCTCTGATTGCGATACACCAGCGGCGCGCCCAGCACCGAAGCGCCACCGAGCATCGAGCACACACCCGGCACCACTTGCGCTTCGTAGCGGGTGGCCAGGCGATCATGCAGGTACATGTAGGAACCGTAGAAGAACGGATCACCCTCACAGATCACCGCGACGTCACGACCGGCATCCAGATGCGCGGCCACGGTCTCGGCGGCTTCGTCGTAGAAATCGCTGATGACCTGCTCATAGGAAAGCGGTGCCGGCAAAACTTCGGTGGTCACCGGGTACACCAGCGGCAGCAGGTTTTGCGCGTCCTGCAGGTGCGCTTCGATGATGCCGAAGGCGTTGCCCTTTTTACCCTTGGCGACGAAGTACGCCACCACTGGAGATTCGCGCAGCAGGCGCAGAGCCTTGACGGTAATCAGTTCCGGATCACCGGGGCCGACGCCCAGGCCAATCAAACGTCCTTTTGCCTGCATCATTCGATCTCCGTGGCGAGAGCGTTGACCGCTGCGGCGGCCATGGCGCTGCCGCCGAGCCGACCTTGCATGATCACAAACGGTACGCCGCGACTGTCAGCCGCCAGCGCGGCTTTCGATTCGGCGGCGCCAACGAAGCCCACCGGAAAGCCGAGGATCAGCGCCGGTTTCGGTGCGCCGGCGTCGAGCATTTCCAGCAGATAGAACAGCGCGGTCGGCGCGTTGCCGATCACCACGACGCTGCCTGCCAGATGCGGGCGCCAGAGTTCCAGTGCGGCAGCGGAGCGGGTGTTGCCCAACTCGCGGGCCAACTCCGGCACGCTGTCGTCACGCAAGGTGCAGATCACTTGGTTGTTCGCCGGCAGACGTGCACGGGTGACGCCTTCTGAGACCATTCGCGCATCACAGAGGATCGGTGCACCGGCGGCCAGCGCAGCGCGCCCGGCCTTGCCCGCACCGTCAGAGAATTGCAGACCGTCAACGGCTTCGACCATGCCGCAGGCATGGATCACCCGCACCGCGAGCTTTTCCAGGTCGGCCGGGATGCGCGCCAGATTGGCCTCGCTGCGAATGATCGCGAAGGAGTTGCGATAGATCTCCTGACCGTCGCGGATGTAATCAAGCATCTAGGGGGCTCCGGGAGCGGGCGGCGAGCAGGGTCGCGGCCGCTTCAATAGTAAGATTGCGTGCGTGCAACGCGCCGAAACCTGGCTGCGTTGCATCGCGAAAATAGAGGTCGTAGTGACCGGGACTGACGGCCAGCAACGTCGCCGGGGCACAGTGAGCGGCAGCGCAGGAGCGCGTGCAACCGGACAGGTGCACGCTCTGCGCCTGGGGCAACAGCGTCGCCAGCAACCGGGCATCGTGCTTGGTGTCGGCCAGACCTTTGCCACAGCCAGCGGAACCGGTGCAGGCGATCATTCTCGACAGACGCTCAGCGGCCTCGGCCAGCAGATTCAATCGTTTAAGGCCTTCGATCACCTGCGTTGCATCAGCCGCTGCCACGTTCGGCAGCAACAGGCTCTGCCACGGCGTGAAACGCAGACTGCCGTCGCCAAACTGGCGGGCCAGTCGAGCGGCACCGCGCAGCATGATCGGGTCAAGGCGACCGAGTGGCGGTACTGCGCCGACGTAGACAAGGTTGCCCGCGTTTTGTGGTTGAGCGCCAATATGCAGATCGTCGGTTACCGGGGTGCGCTGCCAGCCGTTGATCGCTTTGATCGGCAGGCGTGCCCTGAGCTGTTCAAGAAACGCCAGCATCGGCAATTCATCAAGCACATGACGCATCCGCGTCTGCTCAGGTCGAGCCAGATCCAGAAACAGCTCCAGCACCGCCACCACCAGCGCATGAGCATTTTCCAGCGTCACCGCGCCGACCGCCCGATCCGTCGGGCATCCGGCCAGACCGAACGCGAGCAACGTTTCGCCGTCGCGTTCGAAAGCCGACAACCACAGATCATGCGGATGTTCGAGCATCGCCAACGCTTCACCGCCATCCAGTTGCACAGCGAACTTGGCGCTCAACTCGGGGAAACGTGGATGGCTTTGCAGCGTGTCGAGAATCTGCTCGGCGAGTGCGCGGGTGTCGAAGCGCATCTGCCGGTCAATCCCGGCGGTGGGGCTAAGCATGAGGTTGCGCACATCGTCGCCCGCTGCTGTTCGTGGGCCGAGCCCGGCCGCGAGCAGATTGTCGATCAGCGCGCTGCTTTGCTCGCCGATCCCGCGAATTTGCAGGTTGGCGCGGTTGGTCGCTTCGATCACACCGCCGGCGAATTGCTCGGCGGCATTGGCCACCGCGTCCGCCTGGTCGGCGCTGATGGAGCCGCCATTGAGTTTGATCCGGCAGATGCCACCGTCCAAGGCCTGGACAATACGCAGCAACCCCGGGCAAGCCGAGGGGCGTAAAGCGGTGGATATCGGGCGTTCGTTCAAGGGGTTGACCGGCTGCGTGGGAAAGGCGCTTCGCGGGCGAAGGCGCGGTATTATGCCTGCTTTGTCCGATGGCATGAAAAGTCTGCCCGTCGGAATGGCATGTTTAGAGGAATATAGATGTCACCCTGGCTGACGGTTGTGGGAATCGGTGAAGACGGCTTCAAGGGCCTGGGCAAAAATGCCCGGCGAGCCTTGATGGGCGCCTCGCGGATCGTCGGCGGCCAGCGTCAACTGGACCTGCTGCCGGTGTGCATTCGTGGCGAGCGGCAATTGTGGCCGAGTCCGTTTGCCCTGACGCCGGTACTTGAACGTCGCGGCGAATCTGTTTGTGTGCTGGCCAGCGGTGATCCGATGTTCTACGGCGTCGGCGCCAGCCTTTCGCGTCAGGTGCCGAGCGACGAGATGCTGATCCTGCCCGCGCCGTCCTCCTGTTCGCTGGCCGCCGCCCGTCTCGGCTGGCCGTTGCAAGAGGTGGTGACGTTGTCATTGGTCGCCCGACCGCTGGCAGCGCTCAACGCGCAACTGTTCAGCGGTGTGCGCCTGTTGTTGCTGAGCAATGATGGGCAGAGTCCGGCCGCCGTCGCGCAGTTGTTGCGCGAACGCGGGTTTGGTTCGAGCCGGATGAGCGTTCTGGAACAGCTGGGCGGCAATGCTGAGCGGCGGATCGACGGCAGCGCCAATGACTGGAACGACTCGCCGCTTGCCGATCTCAACGTCATCGCCATCGAATGCCTCGCCGACGCGAACACCCCGCGCCTGTCGCGACTGGCCGGCCTGCCCGACTCGGCGTTTCGGCATGACGGGCAACTGACCAAGCGCGACGTGCGCGCCATCACCCTCGCCCGCCTCGCGCCGACGCCCGGCGAACTGCTGTGGGACGTCGGCGCCGGCAGCGGCTCGATCGGCATCGAATGGATGCGCGCTCACCCGAGCTGCCGCGCATTGGCCATCGAAGCCGACGACGGTCGCCAGCAATTGATCGAACACAACCGCGACGCCTTGGGCGTGTCCGGCCTGCAATTGATACGGGGCCGTGCGCCGCAGGCACTCGCCGGACTGGAGCGCCCGGACGCCATCTTCATCGGCGGCGGCGTGACCCGCGACGGTGTGTTCGAGACCTGCTGGGAACAACTCAAACCCGGCGGCCGACTGGTCGCCAACGCCGTGACCCTGCAAAGTGAAGTCACCCTGATGAACTGGCGTGAACGCTTCGGCGGCGAACTGACGCGTATCCATGTCGCTCAGGCGCAACCACTCGGCGAGTTCGACACCTGGCGCCAGGCGTTGCCGATCACTCTGCTCGATCTGGTCAAACCTCTCGATGCGTGACGAAACCGCCGAACAACCCGCACCGCTGCGCAGTGGCCTGACCACCGGCAGTTGCGCCACCGCCACCAGCCTCGCTGCCGCTCGCCTGTTGCTCAGCGGGATCTCGGCCGACGCGGTGCAGATTGTATTGCCCAAGGGCAAGCAAGTGCAGATGCGTCTGGAGTTCTGTCGCCTGACCGCTGACGGCGCCGAAGCCGGGACGATCAAGGATGCCGGCGACGACCCGGACGTGACCCACGGCGCGCTGCTTTATTCGCGTGTGCAACTGAAAGACGAGCCAGGAATTCGCTTCAATGCAGGTCTTGGCGTCGGCACCGTGACCCGCCCCGGGCTGGTGCTGGGTGTCGGTGAGCCGGCGATCAACCCGGTGCCGCGCAAGATGATCAGCGATCACCTGAGCCTGCTCGCCGCCGAAACCGGTTATGCCGGCGGCTTCGACGTTACGGTCAACGTCGAGGGCGGCGAAGCGCTGGCGCTGAAAACCATGAACCCGCGCCTGGGCATTCTCGGCGGTCTGTCGATCCTCGGCACCAGTGGCATCGTCCGGCCATTTTCCTGCGCGGCTTACATCGCCTCGATCCATCAAGGCATTGATGTCGCCAGGACCAACGGCTATCTGCACATCGCCGCGTGCACCGGCAATGCCAGCGAAGACACCATGCGGCGGGTCTACGACCTGCCGGAAATCGCGCTGATCGAAATGGGCGATTTCGTCGGCGCAGTGCTCAAGCATTTGCGCAAAGTACCTGTGGATAAACTCAGCCTGTGCGGGGGGTTCGGCAAGATCAGCAAACTGGCGGCCGGGCATATGGATCTGCACTCAAGACATTCGAGCATCGACTTGCCACAGCTCGCTGAGTGGGCGGCGGCGATTGGTGCTGACGAAATCTTGCAGCAAAGCATTCGTGAGGCCAACACCAGCCAGCAGGCATTGGCGATGGCCAGTGCGGCGGGGATCGCACTGGGTGATGAAGTCTGTCGCCACGCGTTGAATTTCGCTCGCAGCGTCGTGCCGGCGCAGGTTCAGATCGAAGTGTTTGCGATTGATCGACAGGGTGGAATTGTTGGTCATGCCGGAGGTTTTCAATGAAGCGGATTCTGCTGCTGGGCGGTGTGACTGAAGCGCTGGCCATCGCCCGCACGCTGGGGCCGGAACACATTTACAGCCTGGCAGGAGTTGGCCGGGTGCCGACCGACCTTAGCTGCCAAGTGCGCGTCGGTGGCTATGGCGGCGCTGAAGGTCTGGCGCAATTCATTCGTGACCAAGGCATTGATCTGCTGTTCGACGCCACCCACCCCTACGCCGCGCAAATCAGCCAGAACGCCGCCATCGCCGCGCAACTGACCGGCATTCCTTGCTGGGCCTTGCGTCGCCCTGCCTGGCAGCCGCAACCCGGCGATGACTGGCGCGAAGTCAGCGATTGGGCCGAACTGATCACCGCACTCAAACCGTTTCGCCGCCCGTTGTTCACCCTCGGTCGCGAGCCGTTGCAACACCTCGACGAAATCCCTCTGGACCAGTTCTGGACCTTGCGCGCCCTGGATGTTTATCCGGGCAACGAACGCTGCGAAGTGATCGGCGCCCGCGGGCCGTTTCTGCTCGAGGATGAACGAGCGTTGTTCGAGCGGCGGCAGATCGATGTGCTGATCAGCAAGAACAGCGGCAGCACCGCCACCGAGCCGAAGCTGGAAGTGGCGCGCGAGCGTGGGGTGCCGGTACTTGTGTTGAAGCGGCCGGGGCTGGCGGCGGTTGATCGGGAGTTTGCATCTACGTCTGAAGTCCTTAAAGCCCTGACGGCGTCAGACTTTTCCTGACTTCAAATTTATCTGCGAATTTGCCTGCGAAATTTGAGGACGCAGCCGACTGTTCTTCACTCCCCCTCACTCCAATACTTCGGTTCCTTTAATCCAGACAAGCAGACAGCCAGGAAAAGCAGCTTGTCAGCTTGTATCCCAAGGAATACGATCCCGACATGATCGCCATTGAACGATCCCGCCTATTTTCCGAATGGCTCGACTCCCTGAAAGACATCACCGGTAAAGGTCGAATCATCTCCAGGCTTAAGGCAGCCGAATATGGCAACTTCGGCGACTGCGGGTTCGTCGGTGATACCGTTTATGAAATGCGTGTTCATTACGGCCCCGGTTACAGGATGTATTTCACACGTCGAGGTGAAGTGATTTATCTGCTGCTGATTGGAGGCGACAAATCGACACAAAAGAGAGACATCAAACGCGCCGTGCAGATGGCACATAACATCGGAAATGAGGAGTAAATCATGACCGAAGAATTCGCCCGTTTTGACGCCGCCGAGTACCTCAAAACTCCCGAGGACATGGCGGCATATCTGGACGCCTGTTTTGACGACGACGAAGGCGATGGCGTTCTGATCCGTGCTGCGCTCAATGATATCGCCCGGGCCCAGGGCATGACTCAAGTAGCACGGGACGCAGGTTTGGGCCGCGAAAGTCTTTACAAGGCGTTGAGCAGCACTGGCAATCCCGAATTCGCAACTATCATGAAAGTCATGAAGGCATTGGGTTTGAGATTGCATGCCGTAACGCTATAAAAGCGCTGCGACACCAAACCGCACGATGCTTTTTTACTTATCGGCCCTGATCAGGCTAAATAGCCGCGCCTGATCGCCCACCCAACGGATCTGTCCAATGAACCGACACCGGCTAGCATTTGCCTGGATCGCCTGCTTTGCAGTGCTGTTCAACATGCTCGCCATGCCGATGACGGGAGCGATGGCGCAAGCGGCCAATTCACCGGCCGAGCAATTGCTCTGGAGCAGTTTCTGCACCGGCAGCGGGACGAAGATGGTCGCGATCAACATCGGCACCACCGATCAGCAAGCCCCGCCCAACGACACCCATTCCAACATGCAGCATTGCTGGTGTTGCTCGGGCTCGGCACCATTGGTGGCGCTGCCGGGGCATTCGCCACAGCTGTATTTCGCCCGCTATGACAGCAATCGCAGCGTCGCGCCTGCCTTGCTGCAAGCACCCACGCCGCGCCAGCAATGGCCGAGCCTCAATCCCCGCGCTTCCCCTCTGGTTTGATTTGTTCGCGCAATTGACCTGCGTTTCAAATCGTTCTGGAGAACTGCCATGTTGAACAAACTTATCGTCATCGCCGCGCTGCTGGTGCCTGCGTGCTTCGCCCATGCCCACGAATACAAGGCCGGTGAGCTGGAAATCGCTCATCCGTGGTCGCAGGAACTGCCACCCAACGCGCCAACCGTTGCCGCTTATTTCGTGATCAGCAATCCCGGCAAGACCGACGATCGCTTGCTCAGCGTCGACTCGCCGATCTCGGGCAAAGCCGAGCTGCACGAGCACGTGATGCAGGGCGATCTGATGAAGATGCAGCAAGTGCCGAACGTGTCGGTCCCCGCTGGCGGCAAGGTGACCTTCGCGCCGATGGCCTATCACGTGATGCTGCTGGAGCTCAAAGACCGCAGTCTGCTGACCGACGGCAAACGCTTCCCGCTGACCATGCATTTCGAAAAGGCCGGTGAAGTCACCGTCGAAGTCGCCGTGCAGAAGAAGCCACCGGAAACAACGCAGGCTCACGCGCACGCTCAGTAAGCCTTTCGGCAGACTTCGCCCATGCGCCCGCTGAGCGCCAGGCCAACCCGGCAA
Source organism: Pseudomonas sp. TH06 (assembly GCF_016651305.1). Lineage (GTDB taxonomy): Bacteria > Pseudomonadota > Gammaproteobacteria > Pseudomonadales > Pseudomonadaceae > Aquipseudomonas. The sequence continues at coordinate 737,875 of NZ_JAEKEC010000001.1, forward strand.
CGCCGTCAGATTGAACACCTGACCCGCGGCAGCTGGATTGCCCTGTTCGCCATGTTGATGATCTTCATCGGCCCACTGATTTCTCAGTCGATGCCGATGGATCAGCGCGCCTCGACGTCGATGCCAATGAGCATGGACATGTCGATGGACATGCCCGGCATGGATCACTCCGGGCACGGTGCAAAACCCGTCGCCGAACACTGCCCGCCGCAATCCTCACACCATGTGCTGTGGGAAAAATGCGGCTATTGCAGCCTGCTGTTCAACTGCCCGGCGCTGACCGGCGGCGGCACCTTCGCCACGTTCAGCATCGCCCACGTCAACACGTTCACCCCGCCCTCCCCGCGCCTGGGCCACGCCCGGCAAACCTTCTTCCCCGGCGCCCGCACCCGCGCCCCGCCCATCGCAGCGTAATCACCCACCACTGATTGCACACGGTTGAGAAGACAGCTTCAGGCTGCCGGCCGTGTCGTTTACGACTGTCTGATGGAAATTGTCATGTCCAGGTTTTCTGCTGTTCCGCGCTCGGGCGTTGCCCAGGCGTCCTTTGCCATGAACGAATCGCGGATTCGTTTCTCGCACGCCACCGCCGTCCTTTGCGGCGTATTGCTGTCCCCGCTGGTGCTGGCCGATGAGCACGCAGGCCACGTTGAAGAGATGAGTCCGACGGTAATTACCGGCATCGCGCCGAGCTCGCCATTGACCATCGTCACCAACCCCAAGGACCCGCGCCAACCGGTGCCGGCCAGCGATGGCGGTGATTATCTGAAGACCATTCCGGGCTTTGCCCTGGTGCGCAATGGCGGCACCAACGGCGATCCCGTGCTGCGTGGCATGTTCGGTTCACGCCTGAACATCCTCACCAACGGCGGCGTGATGCTCGGCGCCTGCCCCGGCCGGATGGACGCGCCGACCTCGTACATCTCGCCGGAAACCTACGACAAACTCACCGTGATCAAAGGCCCGCAAACCGTGCTCTACGGCCCCGGTGCATCGGCGGGCACGGTCTTGTTTGACCGTGAGCCAGAGAGCTTCGGCGAACTCGGCACACGAGTGAACGCGAGCATTCTGGCCGGCTCCCACGGACGCTTCGACAAAGTCGTCGACGCCGCTGCCGGTGGGCCATTGGGTTATGTGCGGGTGATCGGTAACACCGCGCACTCCGACGACTATCGCGACGGCAACAACGACATCGTCGGCTCGCGCTACGACAAGTGGAATGGCGACGTCGCGCTCGGCTGGACGCCGGACGCCGACACCCTGATCGAACTGACCGCCGGCAAGGGTGACGGCGAAGCCCGCTATGCCGGACGGGGTATGGACGGCTCGCAGTTCCTGCGCGAAAGCCTCGGTCTGCGCATCGAGAAATCCAACATCACCGACGTATTGGAGAAACTCGAGGCGCAGGTCTACTACAACTACGCCGACCATGTGATGGACAACTACACCCTGCGCAAGCCATCCGGCACCGGCATGATGGCCGGGCCGATGGCGTCGAACGTCGACCGCCGCACCCTCGGCGCGCGGATCAAGGCCACCTGGCGCTGGGCTGATATCCAGTTGATCACTGGCCTCGACGCGCAGACCAACGAACACCGCCAGCGCAGCGGCATGGGCATCGATACCTACAAGGATCAGCCCTACACCAAGGACGCCGACTTCCATAACTACGGCGTGTTCAGCGAAATGACCTGGTACGCCGCCGATCGTGATCGCCTGATCACTGGCGCGCGGATTGATCGCGCCTCGGCCAAGGATTATCGGCAGACCAGCGGCTCCGGAATGATGTCCCGACCGAATCCAACCGCCGATGAAACCCGCGCCGACACCCTGCCTAGCGGCTTCGTGCGTTACGAGCACGACTTGGCCGACAGCCCGACCACGCTCTACGCCGGGGTCGGTCACGCGCAACGCTTCCCGGATTACTGGGAGCTGTTCTCGCCGAAATCCGGCCCCACAGGCTCGCTCAACGCCTTCGATTCGATCAAACCGGAAAAGACCACTCAGCTCGACTTCGGCGTGAACTACAAGAGCGCCGATCTCGAAGCCTGGGCTTCGGGTTACATCGGCGTGGTGCGTGACTACATCCTGTTCGACTACACGCCGACGATGATGGGCATGAGCACTTCGCGCGCGGAAAACATCGACGCGCGGATCATGGGCGGTGAACTCGGTGCCGCTTACAACCTCACCGACAACTGGAAAGCCGATGCGACCCTGGCCTACGCCTGGGGCAAGAACAGCAGCGACGGCAAGGCACTGCCGCAGATGCCGCCGCTGGATGCGCGTTTCGGCCTGACCTACAGCGAAGACAACTGGAGCGCCGGTGCACTGTGGAGAGTGGTTGCCGCGCAAAACCGTATCGACCAGGACAAGGGCAACGTGGTCGGCAAGGATTACGACAAGAGTTCGGGCTTCGGCGTGTTCTCGCTCAACGGCGCCTATCGGATCAACAAGAACTGGAAGGTCAGCAGCGGCGTCGACAACCTGTTCGGCAAGGCTTACGCCGAACACCTGAACCTGGCGGGCAACGCCGGTTTCGGCTACCCGGCCAATGACCCGCAAGCGATCAATGAACCAGGGCGCACGTTCTGGACCAAGGTCGACATGAGTTTCTAAAACACCGGGTAATTTTCCCGATGTGAACACTGCCCCTGTGGCGAGGGAGCTTGCTCCCGCTGGGGCGCGCAGCGGCCCTTATCTTTATCTGAAGAGCAAGGGCCTGCTGCGCAGTCCAGCGGGAGCAAGCTCCCTCGCCACAGGTCAGCGTTTCAACCGACAACTAGAAGATCCAAGCCAAGCGGAGCAAACGTGATGAAACAGCCCAAACCGAATTTCTACAACCTGGCCTGGCGTTGGCATTTTTACGCCGGTCTCTTCGTCGCACCGTTCATGGTGATGCTGGCCCTGACCGGCATCATTTACCTGTTCAAACCGCAGCTCGATTCGCTGATGTACAGCAGCCTGCTCAACGTTCCGGCCGGTCATCACACCGTTCCGGCCGATGACCTGCTGCAACGGGTGAAAAGCGCCTATCCACAAGGCCAGGTGAAGCAATATCTGCCGCCAGCGAACGCCGAACGCAGCGCGCAATTCGTCGTAACCAACGCCGGTCACGAACTGAATGTGTTCGTCGATCCGTACCACGGCGACATCCTTGGAGAGCAGGATGCCAAGCAGAATCTGCAAGCCATCGCACGCGCCATCCATGGCGAATTGATGATCGGCACCGTCGGTGACCGATTGATCGAAATGGCCGCTGGCTGGGGCGTGGTGCTAGTGGTGTCGGGTCTGTTCCTCTGGTGGCCACGCGGCCAGGCTGCAGGAATTCTCTGGCCGCGCCTGAACAGTCGCGGTCGCGTGTTGTGGCGAGACCTGCACGCCGTCACTGGATTCTGGGGCGCGACGTTGTTGCTGGTGATGCTGCTCAGTGGCATGACCTGGACCGGATTCTGGGGCAAGCAATACGCCCAGGTGTGGAACGTGTTCCCGGCAGCGATGTGGGACAACGTACCGACCTCCGACGTCGAGGCCCGCAGCCTCAACAGCGCCACCCGTCAGACCGTGCCATGGGCGATGGAAAACACGCCGATGCCAATGTCCGGCGACCACGCCGAACACATGGCCCACAGCGGTATGCAACACGGTCCCGCCGCACCCGCCATCAGCCTGCAAGATGCGCAGAACATCGCTACGCAGCGCAAGGTCGAGCCGGGTTACAGCATCACTCTGCCGACCACCGCCACCGGTGTTTTCACCATCGCCGTGTTCGCCGATGATCCGCGCAACGACGCGACCCTGCATGTCGATCAATACACCGGCAAAGTCCTCGCCGACGTGCGTTTCGAGCAGTACGGCACGGTGGCCCGCGCCACGGAAATCGGCGTGATGCTGCATGAAGGCAAGATGTTCGGCACCTTCAACCAGATCGTCGTGCTGCTGATCTGCCTGATGATTCTGCTCAGCGCCGTCAGCGGCGTGGTGATCTGGTGGAAGCGCCGGCCACAGGGCAAATTCGGCGTGCCACCGCTGCGGCATGATTTGCCGAAGTGGAAAACAGGCGTGGTGATCATGCTGGCGCTGGCGGTGATTTTCCCGCTAGTGGGGGCTTCGCTGGTGGTGGTGTGGCTAATGGATCGGCTGCTGCTGTCGCGACTTGGCCGACAAGCTGAATCTGCCTCACCTTCATCATGAATCAGGCGAGATGCGTGTTCTAGACAGCTCTATAGAATACCGAGGCTTATAATTCGGCATTTTTTAGTGTTACTGTATAACTCTTATTTGCCCTTCTGCCCGCGGCCAAAAGCTGCGGGCTTTCTTTTGCAGAAGTGATTCACCGCCCCGATGAACAAGTACCTCTTGTCCAGCCTCTGCCTGTTCGTGATCAACAGCGCCCATGCCGATAGCCAACCGCTGACCCTGCCCACCGGCAACATCACTGCGCCGGCCGTTGACGAGGAAACCGTCAGCCTGACCACGCCGACCAGCGCCGGGTCGCGCCTGAACCTGACGGCCATGGAAACCCCGGCCAGCGTCGAAAGCCTCAGCGGCGAGCAGGTCCGCGCCCGTGGCGATCTAAGCGTGCAGGACGCCGTATCGCGCAGCACCGGCATCAGCCGCACCGGCACACCGGGCGATGGCGGCACGTCGTTACAGGCACGGGGCTTTACCGGGCAGAGTTCGGTGATGCAGTTGTATGACGGCAACCGGATGTACACCGGCATGGGCACGGTCACCTTCCCGGTCGACACCTGGTCGGTGGAGCGCGTCGATGTGCTGCGCGGCCCGGCCTCGGTGCTGTACGGCGAAGGCGCGACCGGCGCAGTGGTCAACGTGATCCCGAAAAAGCCGTTCGCAGGCGAGATCGAAAACCATGTGCGCGTCGGTTACGGCTCATACGACCGCCAGCAGCAGGCCTTCGACAGCGGTGGCTCGCTGACCGATACCCTGAGCTATCGCCTCAACCTCAATCGTATGCGCAGCAACGGCTGGATTGATCGCGGCGATTCCTCCAGCGACTTCATCAGTGCCGCGCTGCGCTGGCAGGCCACTGATGATCTGGCCTTCATCCTAGCCCATGACTATGGCGACCAGCGCCCGCAGAATTACTTCGGCACACCGCTGATCAACGGCCAACTCAAGGACAGTCTGCGCAACAAGAATTACAACGTGCGCGACGACAAGCAGCACTACAACGATCAGTGGACACGCCTGACCAGCGATTGGCAGATCAACGATTCGGTCAGCGCCAGCAATGAGCTGTACTACCTCAAGGCCCAGCGTCGTTGGCAGAACGCCGAGAACTACAACTTCAATGCCGACACGCAACAGCTGAGCCGCAGCGGTTACTTCGGCATCGGCCACAAACAGGAGCAGGTCGGCGACCGCCAGACGTTCACCTTCAAGCACTCGCTGTTCGGCCTCGACAGCCAGACCGTGACCGGTGTCGATTACAACCGCATTCGTTTCCAGCTCGACAGCAATTCGCCGTTCAACGACGTGTTGCCGAATGGCCAACCGCTGGATCTGCATCAGCCGCAACCAGGTTATTTCGAGAGCAGCAATCCGTACCGCGACCAGTTCGACAGCACCACCAAACAGATGTCGGTATTTGCCGAAAACCGCACGCAACTGAGTGAGCGCTGGTCGTTGGTAACCGGCGTGCGCCGTGATTACGTGCACGTGGACCGCAATGATTTGACCGATGGCAGCCAAAGCGACAAGACCCTGACCGGGAATAACTGGAAGGCCGGTCTGGTGTTTGCGTTGACGCCGCAGACGTCGTTCTACGGCCAGATGGCGACCAGCACCGATGGCATCGGTGGCTTGATTTCCCTGAGCCCGAATCAGCAGCAGTACGATTTGTCGACGGCCCGCCAGACAGAGATCGGCCTCAAACAAATGTTCTGGGATCAGCGCGGCGAGTTCACGCTGGCGGCCTATCGCATCGTCAAAAAGAAACTGCTGACGGACGATCCGGGCAACCCGACGCTCAAGCAGCAGGTCGGCCAGCAGTCGTCCAACGGCCTGGAAGCGAGCCTCGATCTGCAACTGCCACACGCCTGGCAACTGCAAGCCAACGCGGCGATTGTCAAAGCCAGGTACGACGATTTCTCCGAAGTAGTGAACGGACAGACCCTGTCGTACAACGGCAACCGCCCGGTGGATGTGCCGCGTCGGACCGCGAATCTGTGGCTGAACAAAAACCTCAGCGATGACCTGAAGGCCGGTGCGGGTGTGCGTTATGTCGATGCGCGTTACGCCGACATGGCCAACCGCAATGAGCTGCCGAGTTACACCGTGGTCGATGCGACCCTGTCGTGGAAAGCCTTGCGCAACACCACGCTGGGCTTGCAGGTGAACAATCTGTTTGACCGCCAGTACGCACAAAGCCAATACAATGAGGGCCAGCAGTGGATACTCGGCGAGCCGAGATCATTCTTCGTCACCGCTGATTACACCTTTTAAAAGCGGAAACACTCTTGTGGCGAGGGGATTTATCCCCGATGGACCGCGCAGCGGTCCCAAACCTGTAATCACGGTTTATCAGAAGACCGTATTCATCGATTTACGACGGCTTCGACGCCGATCGGGGATAAATCCCCTCGCCACAAATGATTTACTGAAATCAGGAAAGTAATGACTTCACTGACCCTCGCCAACCTCGCCTGGACGCCCTTGGGCCACGGCCACTGCCATCACCAGTTCCAGCTGCGTGACGCCTCCTTGCAAGTGGCTGCCGGTGAATTCGTCGGGCTGATCGGTCCCAACGGCAGCGGCAAGACCAGCCTGTTGCGCTGCGCCTACCGCTTCAGCCAGCCCGAGCACGGCGAGGTCAGTCTCGATCACTACAACGTGTGGAAGCAGTCATCGCGTTGGTGTGCGCAACGCATCGCCGTGGTCTTGCAGGAGTTCCCCGATGCCTTTGGCCTGACCGTCGAAGAAGTCGTCGCCATGGGCCGCACACCGCACAAAGGTCTGTTCGATGGCGAAACCCTCGAGGACCGCAACATCGCGACCCAGGCACTCAAATCGGTAGGCCTCGAAGGCTTCGAAGACCACGCTTTCGCGACCCTTTCCGGCGGCGAAAAACAGCGTGTGATTCTTGCCCGCGCCCTGACCCAGCAACCGCAACTGCTGATCCTCGACGAGCCGACCAACCACCTCGACCCGCGCTATCAGCTCGAACTGCTGCAACTGGTCAAACGCCTGCAGATCGGCACGCTGGCCAGCATTCACGACCTGAACCTCGCGGCCGCCTTCTGCGACCGACTCTATGTGATCAACCACGGTCGCATCGTCGCCAGCGGCACACCTCGAGAAGTCCTCACCACCGAACTGCTGCGCGACGTTTTCGGCGTCGAGGCATTGATCGACTCCCACCCCATTCACAGCTACCCGCGAATCACCTGGATAACCCGACCATGACTGTGCGTTCCCTGCTTTGCGTCGCTCTTTTGTTGTGCAGTGCCCAGGCCTTGGCCGAGGCCACGAAGTACCCGCTGACCATTCAAAGTTGCAATCGCGAAGTGACCTTCAAGGCAGCGCCGAAACACGCAGTCAGCCACGACATCAACATGACCCAGATGATGCTCGCCCTCGGCCTCAAGTCGCGAATGGCCGGTTACAGCGGCGTCAGTGGCTGGAAGTCGGTGACACCCGAAATGCAGTCGCTGCTCGACGGTCTGCCGGAGCTGGCAGCGAAATATCCGTCGGTGGAAACCCTGCTCAATGCCAACGTCGACTTCTTCTTCGCCGGTTGGGATTACGGCATGCGCGTCGGCGGCGATCTCACCCCGCAAACCCTGCAACCGCTGGGCATCAACGTGTATGAGTTGACCGAGTCCTGCGCGTTCGTGATGAAGCGCCCGGCGGCGACGCTGGACGACACCTACAACGATCTGCGCAACCTCGGCAAAATCTTCGACGTGCAGGACCGCGCCAATGCGCTGATCGCCCAGATGCAGGCGCAAGTCGCCGCAGTGCGCAAAGACCTGCCCGCCGCCAAGCCGCGGGTTTTCCTCTATGACAGCGGCGAAGACCGCGCCATGACCTCCGGCCGCCTCGGCATGCCACAGGCGCTGATCGATGCCGCTGGCGGGCGCAATATTCTCGACGACGTCGACGCGAGCTGGACGCGGGTCAACTGGGAGACCGTGGTCGAGCATAATCCGCAGGTCATCGTCATCGTCGACTACAGCGAAATCACTGCCGAGCAGAAGATTGAATTTCTGCTGAACAACAAAGCCCTGCAATCGGTGGACGCGATCAAGAACCAGCGCTTCATCGTCATTCCGTATGTGCAGGCCACCCCGGGGATCGACAACGTACTGGCGGTGGAAACACTGGCCAAAGGTTTCCACGGCGAATGATCAACCGTCGCTACGCCCTGTTGCTGATCGCCCTCGGCGCCGTGTTGCTGGTGTCGTGCGTGGTGTCGCTCGGCTTCGGTCCTGCGCGGGTGCCAGTGGACGTGGTGTGGCGGATTTTGCTGCACAAGGCTTTTGGCATTGGCGAGGTCGACTGGAGCGCCGGGCAGGAACACATCGTCTGGCTGATCCGCGTGCCGCGCATGTTGCTTGGCGCGCTGGTGGGCGCCGGACTGGCGCTGATCGGCGCGGTGTTGCAAGCGGTGACGCGCAATCCTCTGGCCGATCCTCATCTGCTTGGCGTTACGTCGGGGGCGACATTGGGCGCGGTGATCGTGGTGTTGCATGTCGGCGAAATCATCGGCCTGCTGACCTTGCCGATTGCCGCATTCATCGGCGCCCTGCTGAGCATGTTGGTGGTGCTGGCGATTGCCAGTCGACATGGCCGGCTCGACAGTGACCGCCTGTTGTTGTGCGGTGTGGCGGTGTCGTTCGTGATGATGGCGATCGCCAATCTGCTGTTGTTCATGGGCGACCATCGCGCCAGTTCAGCGGTGATGTTCTGGATGCTCGGCGGCCTCGGTCTGGCACGTTGGGAATTGCTCGCGGTGCCGGCAGCGAGCGTGCTGCTCGGGTTGCTCTTGCTGCTGGGCATGGCCCGCCCATTGAACGCGCTGATGGCCGGCGAACAGACCGCCGTCACCCTCGGTCTGAATGCTCGCTCGGTGCGCTTGCGGGTCTTTGTCATCGCCTCGTTGATGACCGGTGTGCTGGTGTCGATCAGCGGCTCGATCGGTTTTGTCGGGCTGATGGTGCCGCACATTGCGCGGCGCCTGGTGGGTGCCGAGCACCGGCGATTGCTGCCGGCGTGCGTGTTGCTGGGCAGTGTGTTTCTGATCTGGGTCGACGTCGCCGCTCGCACGATGATCGCCCCCGAAGACCTGCCCATCGGCGTCGCCACTGCTGCCATCGGCGGTCTGTTTTTCATCGGCCTGATGCGCCGCCGCTAAGCCACACCCTCTCCCCTCCTACAGGGATCGGTTGCGCCCCAATCTGGCGCGGCCGCCTGCACCAACGCTCCACGAGCGTTCCTTCATGGTGCATCGCGACCACGCACAACCGCTCTAAACCGACGTTTTCCTGCCCATCCCCGACCGGGCACAGCCCTTGCAAAACACAGCTTCAGTCGTCCGCATCTGCCAACCATAAAAAACTTTAACGTTCATGGAGATCGCACAATGAAGCGTCGCAGTTTGATCAAGGCTTTCACACTCACGGCATCCATTGCCGCGATGGGCATGACCTGGACTGTCCAGGCCGCCGAGACCATCAAGGTCGGTATCCTGCATTCGTTGTCCGGCACCATGGCGATCTCTGAAACGTCGCTCAAGGACATGGCGCTGATGACCATCGACGAGATCAACGCCAAGGGCGGCGTCAACGGCAAGATGCTCGAGCCGGTGGTGGTCGACCCGGCGTCGAACTGGCCGCTGTTCGCTGAAAAGGGCCGGCAGTTACTGACTCAGGACAAGGTCGCCGTGGTGTTCGGCTGCTGGACGTCGGTGTCGCGTAAATCGGTGTTGCCGGTGTTCGAAGAGCTCAACGGTCTGCTGTTCTACCCGGTGCAGTACGAAGGCGAAGAGATGTCGCCGAACGTCTTCTACACCGGCGCCGCGCCGAACCAGCAAGCGATCCCGGCGGTTGAATACCTGATGAGCGAAGAAGGCGGCAGCGCCAAGCGCTACTTCCTGCTCGGCACCGACTACGTCTACCCGCGCACCACCAACAAGATCCTGCGTTCGTTCCTGCATTCCAAAGGCGTGGCCGACAAGGACATCGAAGAGGTCTACACCCCGTTCGGTCACAGCGACTATCAAACCATCGTCGCCAACATCAAGAAATTCTCCGCTGGCGGCAAGACAGCCGTTATTTCCACCGTCAACGGCGACTCCAACGTGCCGTTCTATAAAGAGCTGGCCAACCAGGGCCTGAAAGCCACCGACGTTCCAGTCGTGGCGTTCTCCGTCGGTGAAGAAGAACTGCGCGGCATCGACACCAAACCGCTGGTGGGCAACCTCGCAGCGTGGAACTACTTCGAGTCGGTGGAGAACCCGCAGAACAAGAAATTCGTCGCTGACTGGAAAGCCTACGCGAAGAAACACAACCTGCCGGGCGCCGACAAAGCCGTGACCAACGACCCGATGGAAGCCACGTATGTCGGCATCCACATGTGGGCGCAAGCGGTGGAGAAAGCCAAGTCCACCGACGTCGACAAAGTCCGCGAAGCCCTCGCCGGCCAGACCTTCGCCGCGCCGTCGGGCTACACGCTGACCATGGACAAGACCAATCACCACCTGCACAAACCGGTGATGATCGGCGAGATCCAGGCCGATGGTCAGTTCAACGTGGTGTGGCAGACCGAAGGCCCGATCCGTGCGCAGCCTTGGAGCCCGTTTATCGATGGCAACGACAAGAAGCCGGATTATGCGGTGAAGAGCAACTGAGCCACTGGCTGTCGGACTGATACGTTTTTTCAGTCCGACACAATCCCCTGTAGGAGCGAGCCTTTGTGGCGAGGGGATTTATCCCCGATGGGTTGCGTAGCAGCCCCAAATCCAGCAGTCGCGGTGTCTCAGATTGATCGCATCGACTGATTTTGCGACTGCTTCGCAGCCGATCGGGGATAAATCCCCTCCCCACAAAGGCTCGCTCCCACAATGTCCGCGTCAAGGCGACTGACTATGCCCACTGCCATCTACCGTTTGCTTCTCGCCATTGCACTGTTGTTGCCGATGCTGGCCCACGCCGGAGATGCCGAAGACTTCGTCGCGGCCAATCCCGTGCAGCAGGCAAAACTGCTCGAAGCCTGGGCCGCGCAGCCCGATCCGGCCCGTATCGAACTGATCAACGCCCTGCAACAAGGCGAATTGACCGTCGACGGCCAACCCAAAACCCTGCGTCTGAACAACCGCCTGCGGGGTCTGATCGACACCGCCATGGCCAGCCACCAATTGCTCGCCGTCGACGCCAAAATCCGTCTGAGTGCTGCGCAGCAATTGCAGAAAAGCGCGAAACCCGCGCAGCTGAAATTCCTCGACCAGCAACTGGCTGGCGAAAAAGATCAAAGCGTTCACGCCGCCCTGAGCCTGGCGCTGGCCAATCTGCAACTGGTCGACAGCGACCCATCGGTGCGCCTCGCCGCCGTGCGTCTGCTTGGCGAAACCGGCGATCCACTGGCACGTACGCGCCTCGAAGGTTTGCTCGAACCCGGCGTCGAAACCGACGCCAATGTGCGCACCGCCGCCGAAACCAGCCTCGCCCAAGTCAAACGCAAACTGCTGATCGGCGAGATCCTTGGTCAAGCCTTCAGCGGCATGTCGCTCGGTTCGATTCTGCTGCTCGCGGCGCTCGGTCTGGCGATCACCTTCGGCCTGCTCGGGGTGATCAACATGGCCCACGGCGAGATGCTGATGCTCGGCGCCTACTCGACGTATGTGGTGCAACTGATGTTCCAGCGTTATGCACCGCAGGCGATCGAGTTCTATCCGCTGATCGCCTTGCCGGTGGCGTTTTTCGTCACCGCGGCGATCGGCATGGCGCTGGAGCGCACGGTGATTCGTCACCTCTACGGCCGCCCACTGGAAACCCTGCTCGCCACCTGGGGCATCAGCCTGATGTTGATTCAGCTTGTCCGTTTGTTGTTCGGCGCGCAGAACGTCGAAGTGGCGAACCCGGCGTGGCTGTCCGGCGGGATTCAGGTGTTGCCGAACCTGGTGCTGCCGTACAACCGCATCGTCATCATCGCTTTCGCCTTGTTTGTGGTGGTGCTGACCTGGTTGCTGCTGAACAAGACTCGCCTCGGCCTTAACGTCCGCGCGGTCACCCAGAACCGCAACATGGCCGCCTGCTGCGGCGTACCCACCGGACGCGTCGACATGCTCGCGTTCGGCCTCGGTTCGGGCATCGCCGGCCTTGGTGGTGTGGCGCTGAGCCAGATCGGTAACGTCGGCCCGGACCTCGGTCAGAGCTACATCATCGACTCGTTCCTGGTGGTGGTACTTGGCGGCGTCGGTCAACTGGCCGGCAGCGTGCTCGCCGCGTTCGGTCTCGGTATCGCCAACAAGATTCTTGAACCGCAGATCGGTGCGGTGCTCGGCAAGATCCTGATCCTCGCGCTGATCATTCTGTTTATCCAGAAACGTCCGCAAGGCCTCTTCGCACTGAAAGGACGGGTGATCGACTGATGAACCAGCCCCTGTTAGTCACGGCCACACAAAAGGCCGGGCCGAAAGTCACGATGGCCGTGGGTGGGGTGATTCTCGCCCTGCTGATTGCCCTGCCGTTGCTGTCGTTGTTACCCGCAGAAAGTGCCCTGCATGTCTCGGCCTACACCTTGACGCTGGTCGGCAAAATCCTCTGCTATGCCATCGTCGCCCTCGCGCTGGATCTGGTCTGGGGATACGCCGGTCTGCTGTCGCTGGGCCACGGCGTGTTCTTCGCGCTCGGCGGGTATGCGATGGGCATGTACCTGATGCGTCAGGCCGCCGGTGACGGCTTGCCGGCGTTCATGACCTTCCTGTCCTGGAGCGAATTGCCGTGGTACTGGACCGGCACCAGCAGCTTCGTCTGGGCGATGTGTCTGGTGGTGCTGGCGCCGGGATTGCTCGCACTGGTGTTCGGTTTCTTCGCCTTCCGTTCGCGGATCAAAGGCGTGTATTTCTCGATCATGACCCAAGCCCTGACCTTCGCCGGGATGCTCTTGTTCTTCCGCAACGAAACCGGGTTCGGCGGCAACAACGGCTTCACCAATTTCCGCACGATCCTTGGTTTCGGCATCACCGAACCGGGCACCCGCGCGGTGCTGTTTCTGGCGACCGTGTTGCTGCTCGTGGCGAGTCTGTTCATCGGCTGGCGTCTGGCGCGGAGCAAGTTCGGACGGGTGCTGACGGCCCTGCGCGATGCGGAAAACCGCTTGATGTTCTGCGGCTACGATCCACGCGGTTTCAAGCTGTTCGTCTGGGTCTTGAGCGCGGTGTTGTGTGGTCTGGCCGGGGCGCTGTACGTGCCACAGGTCGGGATCATCAACCCGAGTGAAATGTCACCGACCAACTCCATCGAAGCCGCTGTGTGGGTGGCCCTCGGCGGTCGCGGCACTTTGATCGGGCCGTTGCTCGGTGCCGGCGTGGTCAACGGTATGAAGAGCTGGTTCACCGTGGCTTTCCCGGAATACTGGCTGTTCTTCCTTGGCGCGCTGTTCATTGTCGTGACGCTGTACCTGCCCAAAGGCGTGATTGGCCTGCTGAAGAAACGAGGTGAGCAATGAGAGTCACAGCGAGCGCTGAATTCATGCTGGAGCCAGCCTTCTTCCCCGTCGAACCGAACAAGGATGCCGGCACCAGTCGCGACTCCATCGGTCTCGGCCAAAGCGCCGGCCCGGGGCTCGACACCCGCCACGGCACGATCCTGACCCTGGAGGACATCAGCGTCAGCTTCGACGGCTTCCGCGCCTTGAACAACCTCAATCTGTACATCGGCGTCGGCGAACTGCGCTGCATCATCGGCCCCAACGGCGCAGGCAAAACCACGTTGATGGACGTGATTACCGGCAAGACTCGCCCAAGTCACGGCAAGGCCTGGTTCGGCGAAACCCTCGACCTGACGCAGATGAGCGAAGTGCAGATCGCCCAGGCCGGTATCGGTCGCAAGTTCCAGAAACCGACAGTGTTCGAAGCCCTGAGCGTGTTTGAAAATCTCGAACTGGCGCAGAAGACCGACAAATCGGTCTGGGCCAGTTTGCGTGCGCGCCTGAGCGGCGAGCAGCGAGACCGTATCAGCGAAGTGCTGGAGACCATTCGCCTGACAACGTCGGTCAATCGTGCAGCGGGCCTATTGTCCCACGGTCAAAAGCAGTTTCTGGAAATCGGCATGTTGCTGATGCAGGACCCGCAACTATTGCTGCTCGACGAACCGGTGGCCGGCATGACCGACGCCGAAACCGAGTTCACTGCCGAGTTGTTCAAGAGCCTGGCCGGCAAACATTCGCTGATGGTGGTGGAACATGACATGGGTTTTGTCGGCTCGATTGCCGACCACGTCACCGTGCTGCACCAGGGCAGCGTGCTGGCCGAAGGTTCGCTGGAACAGGTGCAGGCCGATGAGCGAGTGATCGAGGTCTATTTAGGCCGCTGAACTGCAAACACTTATCAAAACTGTAGGAGTGAGCCTGCTCGCGATAGCGGTATATCAGACAAACAAATGTTGAACGACACACCGCTATCGCGAGCAGGCTCACTCCTACAGAAGGATTTGAGGAGAATTTGAGAATGCTGCAAGTCGACAAGCTGCATCAGTATTACGGCGGTAGCCACATCCTGCGCGGCCTCAGCTTTGAGGTGAAGGTCGGCGAAGTCACTTGCCTGCTCGGCCGTAACGGCGTCGGTAAGACCACGCTGCTCAAATGCCTGATGGGGCTGTTGCCGGCCAAGGAAGGCGCGGTGAATTGGGAAGGCAAACCGATCACTTCGTTCAAGCCGCATCAGCGCGTGCACGCCGGAATCGCCTATGTGCCGCAGGGTCGAGAGATCTTCGGACGGCTGACCGTGGAAGAAAATCTGCTGATGGGTTTGTCACGCTTTCCCGGTAGCGAAGCGAAAGAAGTACCAAGTTTCATCTACGAATTGTTCCCGGTACTGCTACAAATGAAGCAGCGTCGCGGCGGCGATCTGTCCGGAGGGCAACAACAGCAACTGGCGATTGGCCGCGCACTGGCCAGCCGTCCACGTCTGCTGATCCTCGACGAACCCACCGAAGGCATTCAACCCTCGGTGATCAAGGAGATCGGCGCGGTGATCAAGCAGCTCGCGGCACGCGGCGACATGGCGATTCTGCTGGTGGAACAGTTTTACGACTTCGCCGCTGAACTGGCCGATCAATACCTGGTGATGTCTCGGGGCGAGATCGTGCAGCAGGGGCGCGGTGAAAATATGGAGGCCGAAGGTGTGCGCGGGCTGGTAACGATCTAGTACAACGAACTAATCTGTAGCTTCCTAACGATAATTACAAACCATGAATTCGACTGTTTCACCTGCCCTGTTTACCCCGAGCTGGCACGCCGAGCTGGAACTGGCCTACGCCCGTTTCGGCGATTGCACGCGCCCGGTCATGCGTCGACACCTCGGCCCGCTGCGGGTACAGAAGCATCTGTACGCCGAAGGCCCCGAAGTCTGCCAACACATCATCGTCCACCCACCGGGCGGGATTGCCGGCGGCGACCGACTGGACATCAGCGCGCGGGTAGAACAGGACGCCTGGGCGCAGATCACCAGCCCCGGCGCAGCCAAGTGGTATCGCGCCGCAGGGCCTGCTTATCAGAAGCTCGACTTGCACATCGCTGCCGGCGCGACACTGGAATGGCTGCCGCAAGAGACCATCGTCTACAGCGCCGCCCAGGCCGAACTGAGCACCTCGATTGATCTGGAAGGTGACGCCCGGCTGTTCTACTGGGACGTGGTGGCGCTGGGTCGCCCGGCCAGTGGTGAACGGTTCGACCTCGGGCATTTCCAGGCGCATCTGGATATTCGCCGCGACGGTCGATTGCTCTGGCATGAACGCCAGCGCATTGTCGGGAATGACGGTTTGCTCGATTCGCCGATTGGTCTGGATGGTCACCCGGTGTTTGCGACGCTGCTGGTGACCGGTGAAATTGATGCTGAACTGCTGGAGCGCTGCCGCTCGCTGAATCATGAAGTACGCGGCGATCTGACCCAGTTGCCGGGGTTGTTGATCGCCCGCTGCCTGGCGAGTGAAGCGCTGTTGGCGCGGGGCTGGCTGATCGACCTGTGGCGCCTGCTGCGCCCGGCCCTGCTCGGCCGCGAGGCTCAGCCCCCACGAATCTGGAATACCTGAAATGCATTCCCCTGTAGGAGTTGCCGAAGGCTGCGATCTGTTGATCTTGCTTGTGAAAATCAACATCAAAAGATCGCAGCCTTCGGCAGCTCCTACAGTCAGTGAACGACTTGATAACTTCTGCCTGCCGACTATGGATTTCAAACGATGGACCTGACCCCACGCGAAAAAGACAAGCTGCTGATCTTCACCGCCGGCCTCGTCGCCGAACGGCGCCTGGCCCGTGGCGTGAAGCTCAACTACCCGGAAGCCATGGCCTATATCTCCGCCGCGCTGCTCGAAGGCGCCCGTGACGGCCAGACCGTGGCCGAGCTGATGCACTTCGGCACCACCCTGCTGAGTCGCGAGCAAGTGATGGAAGGCATCCCGGAAATGATCCCGGAGATCCAGGTCGAAGCGACGTTCCCCGACGGCACCAAACTGGTCACTGTCCACCAACCGATCGTCTGAGGCCGCGCCATGACTTACTCCATTCGCCATGCCGTCCACGCCGACCTGCCGGCGATCCGTGACATCTACAACGATGCCGTGTTCAACACCACGGCGATCTGGAACGAGTCTGCCGTCGACCTCGGCAATCGTCAGGCGTGGTTCAGTGCCCGCCAGGCGCAGGCCTATCCGATCCTGGTGATCGTCGACAGCGACAACAGCGTGCTCGGCTACGCTTCCTACGGTGACTGGCGGCCATTCGACGGTTTCCGCCACACCGTCGAGCATTCGGTCTACGTGCGCAGCGACCAGCGCGGCAATGGCCTCGGCCCGCAACTGATGACCGTACTGATCGAACGGGCGAAGACTGGCGGCAAACACGTCATGGTCGCCGCCATCGAAAGCGGGAATGCCGCCTCGATTCGTCTGCATGAGCGCGCCGGATTTGTCATCACCGGGCAGATGCCGCAAGTCGGCACCAAATTCGGCCGCTGGCTTGACCTGACCTTCATGCAACTGACCCTCAACCCTGGCGCGGAGCCGCCTGACGCCAACAAGGAGTGACACCGATGAACGCCGCCCAATTGCGCCGCGTCAACGCCGAAAGTTTTGCGCACTATCGTCAGGGCCTGATCGACCTGCTGCTCGACGCGGTGGGATATGGCGCCAGCGTCGGCTTCATGGCCGACCTCGATGCCGCTCAGGCCCGTGCCTATTTCGATGACGTGCAACAGCAAGTGAACAAGGGCAGCGTGTTGCTCTGGGTGGTGGTCAAGGACGAACAGGTACTGGCCAGTGTGCAACTGGGCCTGTGCCAGAAGTCCAACGGCCTCAATCGCGCCGAGGTGCAAAAGCTGCTGGTGCGCGAACACGCCCGGCGTCGCGGTCTCGGTCAGCAACTGATGCAGGCGCTGGAGCAGGAGGCCCCCAAACACAAGCGCGGCATGCTCTACCTCGACACCGAAGCCGGCTCGCCCGCCGAAGACTTCTACAAGGCCCTGGGTTACACCCGCGCCGGTGAAATCCCCGACTACGCCTGCGATCCAACTGGCACGTATCGACCGACCGCCCTCTATTACAAGATTCTGCAAGGAGCCCAGTGATGATTCCTGGCGAGTACCAGATCCAGCCCGGCGACATCGAGCTCAACGTCGGCCGCCGCACCGTCAGCCTGAAAGTCGCCAACAGCGGCGACCGGCCGATTCAGGTGGGGTCGCACTATCACTTTTTCGAAACCAACGACGCGCTGACCTTTGATCGCGCAGCCAGTCGCGGCATGCGCCTGAACATTCCGGCGGGCACGGCGGTGCGCTTTGAACCGGGCCAGAGCCGCGAGGTTGAACTGGTCGATTACGCCGGGCACCGGCGGGTGTTCGGCTTTGCCGGACGAGTGATGGGTGACCTCGACTGACACCGATGTGAACCCAAAAAGATCGCAGCCTTCGGCAGCTCCTACAGAGGTCATACAGTCTTGAGCCGATCACTGACTGTAGGAGCTGTCGAGCGCAGCGAGGCTGCGATAGCGAGCTATGCGAGCGGTCTCAAAAACAATTGAATCCCAAGGCAAGCACATGAAAATCTCAAGACAAGCCTACGCCGACATGTTCGGCCCCACCGTCGGCGACAAGGTGCGCCTGGCCGACACCGAACTGTGGATCGAAGTCGAAAAAGACTTCACCACCTACGGCGAAGAAGTGAAATTCGGTGGCGGCAAAGTGATCCGCGACGGTCAGGGCCAGAGCCAGTTACTGGCCGCCGAAGTCGTCGACACACTGATCACCAACGCACTGATCATCGACCACTGGGGCATCGTCAAGGCCGACGTCGGCCTCAAGGACGGGCGCATCGCCGCCATCGGCAAGGCCGGCAACCCGGACGTGCAGCCCGGCGTGACCATCGCTATCGGCGCCAGCACCGAAGTGATCGCCGGTGAAGGCATGATCCTCACTGCCGGCGGCATCGACACACACATCCACTTCATCTGCCCGCAGCAGATCGAAGAAGCGTTGATGAGCGGCGTCACCACCATGATCGGCGGCGGCACCGGGCCTGCCACTGGCACCAACGCGACGACGTGCACGTCCGGCCCGTGGCACCTGGCGCGCATGCTGCAGGCCGCCGATGCCTTCCCGATGAACATCGGCCTCACCGGCAAGGGCAACGCCAGCCTGTCGGAGCCATTGATCGAGCAGGTCAAGGCCGGCGCCATTGGCCTCAAGCTCCACGAAGACTGGGGCACCACCCCGGCAAGCATCGACAACTGCCTCAGCGTCGCCGACCAGTACGACGTGCAGGTGGCGATCCACACCGACACCCTCAACGAGTCCGGATTCGTCGAAACCACCCTCGGTGCGTTCAAGGGCCGTACCATCCACACCTATCACACCGAAGGCGCTGGCGGCGGTCATGCGCCGGACATTATCAAGGCCTGCGGTTTCCCCAACGTATTGCCGAGTTCGACCAACCCGACCCGACCGTTCACCCGCAACACCATCGACGAACACCTCGACATGCTGATGGTCTGCCATCACCTCGACCCAAGCATCGCCGAAGACGTCGCGTTCGCCGAAAGCCGCATCCGCCGCGAAACGATTGCCGCCGAAGACATCCTTCACGACCTCGGCGCCTTCTCGATGATCAGCTCCGACAGCCAGGCCATGGGCCGAGTCGGCGAAGTCATCACGCGCACCTGGCAGACCGCCGACAAGATGAAAAAACAGCGCGGCCCGCTGCCGCAGGACGGCGAAGGCAACGACAACTTCCGCGCCAAACGTTACATCGCCAAATACACGATCAACCCGGCAATCACCCATGGCATCAGCCACGAAGTCGGTTCGATCGAAGTGGGTAAGTGGGCCGATCTGGTGCTGTGGCGCCCGGCATTTTTCGGCGTCAAACCGACGTTGATTCTCAAGGGCGGCGCCATTGCCGCAAGCCTGATGGGTGATGCCAATGCCTCGATTCCAACGCCGCAACCGGTGCACTACCGGCCGATGTTCGCCAGCTACGGTGGCTCGCTGCATGCCACCAGCCTGACCTTCATCAGCCAGGCCGCGCAGGAAGCGGGCCTGCCGGAAACTCTGGGGCTGAAGAAGAAAATCGCCGTGGTCAAAGGTTGCCGCGAGGTGCAGAAAACCGATCTGATCCACAACGACTATCTACCGGACATCGATGTTGATCCGCAGACCTATCAGGTGAAAGCCGATGGCGTGTTGCTGTGGTGTGAGCCGGCAGAGGTATTGCCGATGGCACAGCGGTACTTTTTGTTCTGACAACAAAAAAGGCCCCTCGGGGCCTTTTGCTTTTCTGTCTGTCATACCGCGTCAGCGTTCATCGCGAGCAGGCTCACTCCTACAAGAGCCTGCGTACGCCGATCCAGTGTAGGAGTGAGCCTGCTCGCGATAGGGCCAGATCAGCCCCCACAAAACCTTCAGACGGACTACTCAACCACCAGCCGCCCCAATCGCTGGCGCAACATGAGGTTTTCAGCACGCAGTTCGCGCACCTCTTCCAGCAAATCCAGCGCCAGCGCGACGCCTTCCCACTCCAGATCCAGATCGCGCCGCAGCTTCGCGGCGCGCTTGGCCAGGGCCAGTTCGTAATCGGTGAAACGCCATTCCCGGGGCTGCTTGCCCTGAGGTTCGAGGATGCCGTGTTCGACGATTTCGATCACGTAGACGTCCGATAAATCGGCCGCCTCACAGAATTCTGCCATGTCCAGTTGAACGATCAGGGGGCTGCTCATGATGGGCTACTCCGTCGTCGGGTTCAGAAGTTCTCTCGCGGATTGAACGCAGCTTTCTTCGCCAGTTCCTGCCACAGCGCCTTGACCTCATCGTCGGACGCTTTTGGCATCACGGCTTTGAGTTGCACGAACAGGTAACCGCGCTCGCCCGCCTTGTTTTTCAGACCATGACCCTTGGCGCGCATGCGCTGGCCGTTCTGACTGCCGGCCGGGACCTTGAGGTTGATCTTGCCGGTCAGGGTCGGTACGGCGACTTCAGCGCCCAGCGCCAGTTCCCACGGTGCCAGCGGCAGCGTGATGATCAGGTTCTCGCCTTCGACATCGAATTTCGGGTGTGGCGCAAAACGAATGGTCAGGTACAGATCGCCATTCGCCCCGCCACCAATGCCCGGTGCGCCCTGGCCTTTGAGGCGGATGCGCTCGCCGTCGGTCACACCGGCCGGAATCTTCACGTTCAGGCTCTTGCTGGTATTGCTGACGTGCTGGCCGTTGGCGTTGTATTGCGGCACCTGGAAGGTGACTTTCTTCGACTCGTTCGACAGCGTCTCTTCGAGGAAGATCGGCAGTTCCATTTCCACGTCTTGCCCTCGGCGCCCTGCACTGCGTTGTTGCCGACCTTCGCCGCCACCGAAACCGGGGCCGCGATTGCCGAAGATCGAACTGAAAAAGTCCGAGAAGTCGCCGGTGTCACCACCGCCGCCGCCAAAACCGCCACGGCTCTGCCAGCCCGGTGGCCCCTGGAATGGCTGACCGTGCTGGCCGTAGCGGCGCAGTTCGTCGTATTCGGCGCGTTTGTCGGCGCTTTTCAGCGCTTCATAGGCCTCCGAGGCATCCTTGAACTTGGCCTCGGCGTCTTTTTCCTTGCTGACATCGGGGTGGTATTTGCGCGCCAGCTTGCGATAGGCCGCCTTGATCGCCTTGTCGTCAGCCGTCGGCTCCACGCCGAGTATCTTGTAATAGTCTTTGAAGTCCATTGAAGGAATCACCATCCGTTATCGATTTCGCGCCGATGCCAGCATGCGCCAATGTGCGCACGCCAGGTTGACCGATCTCAAGGTTGTGACCGGGTGGCGCAGCAGAAGTTTATCGGCAGTGGACGGCGGTTCTTGCGACCGCCGGTGGTTCTGCCGGCCCATGCCAGCAAGTTTGGGGCAAAGTCCGCGCTTTCAACCCAGTCTAGTCGCGAAATAGCTGATGACCGGCCTTCGAATCTGGCGCGCACTGACATACACTGCGCGGCCGTTTTTTTGACCGGAACCGAAAGACATGAAAGACGCCTCTCCAGCCCGTGCCTGCGGCATCGACTTCGGCACGTCCAACTCCACCGTCGGCTGGCTGCGCCCCGGCATGGAAACGATGATCGCGCTGGAAGACGACAAGATCACCCTGCCGTCGGTAGTCTTCTTCAACATCGAGGAACGCCGTCCGGTGTACGGTCGCCTGGCGCTGCACGAGTATCTGGAAGGCTACGAAGGCCGCCTGATGCGCTCGCTCAAGAGCCTGCTCGGTTCCAAGCTGATCAAGCACGACACCAGCGTGCTCGGCACGGCGATGCCGTTCAAGGACTTGCTCGGCCTGTTCATCGGCCAGTTGAAGAGCCGCGCCGAAACCGCCGCCGGTCGGGAATTCGAACAAGTGGTACTGGGTCGCCCGGTGTTTTTCGTCGATGACGATCCGCTGGCTGACCAGGAAGCCGAAGACACCTTGGTCGATGTGGCGAAGAAGATCGGTTTCAAGGAAGTCTCGTTCCAATACGAACCGATTGCGGCGGCCTTCGACTACGAGTCGACCATCGAGAAAGAAGAACTGGTACTGATCGTCGACATCGGCGGTGGTACGTCCGACTTCTCGCTGGTGCGCCTGTCGCCCGAGCGTCGCATGCACGACAACCGTCACGACGACATCCTCGCCACCGGCGGTGTGCACATCGGCGGGACCGACTTCGACAAGCAACTGAGCCTGCAGGGCCTGATGCCGCTGTTCGGCTACGGCAGCCGCATGAAGAGCGGCGCCTACATGCCGACCAGCCACCACATGAACCTGGCGACCTGGCACACCATCAACTCGGTGTACTCGCAGAAATCCAGCCTGGCGCTGGGCAGCATGCGCTACGACATCGAGGACACTGGCGGCATCGATCGCCTGTTCAAGTTGATCGAACAACGCGCCGGGCATTGGCTGGCGATGGAAGTCGAAGAAACCAAGATTCAGCTGACCCACACTGACAGCCGTCATGTGCCGCTGGATCGCATCGAGCCCGGGTTGAGCGTGGAACTGAGTCGGGCGCTGTTTGAGTCGGCAATTGATGCACTGCTGGAGCGGGTGCGCGGCAGCGTTACGCAGTTGTTGAACGATGCCGGTGTCGCTGTCGATCAAGTCGATACGGTGTTCTTCACCGGCGGTTCGAGCGGGATTCCGGCGCTGCGCAACAGCGTTTCGGCGATGCTGCCGAATGCGCGGCATGTTGAAGGCAATATCTTCGGCAGCATCGGCAGCGGTCTGGCGATTGAAGCGATGAAACGCTACGGTTCGATGGCCTGATCACAATCTCTGTGGCGAGGGGATTTATCCCCGATGGACTGCGCAGCAGGCCCAGCCCTTTACATCAAGAGAGGGGCCGCTTCGCGACCCATCGGGGATAAATCCCCTCGCCACAGTCATGACCTGCCACACATCCCCGAGCCTTACACCATTCCGCCCAGCTTCAACTCACTCTTCAGATACGCGTAATAAATCGGCCCCGCCACCACCCCTGGCAGGCCGAACGCGGCCTCGAACACCAGCATCGCCAGCAGCAACTCCCACGACTTGGCACTGATCTGCCCGCCGACAATGCGCGCGTTGAGGAAGTATTCGAGCTTGTGGATAACAATCAGATAACCCAACGCCGCAACGGCCACCCAGATCGATAGCGAAAGCCCGACGATAGTGATCAGCGTGTTGGAAATCAGATTACCGATCACCGGCAGCAGACCGAGCAGGAAGGTCAGGACGATCAGGGTTTTGGTCAACGGCAGCTTGACCCCGAACATCGGCAGGATCACCGCGAGGAAGATCCCGGTGAAGAAGGTGTTGAGCAGGGCGATCTTGATCTGCGCGAAAACGATATTGCGAAACGCTTGAACCAGCAGGTGCAGACGGTCGAACAGCGCCGCCGCCAGCGGTTTGCGCTTGGTCACGTCCGGCACCCGCTGCAACGCGATGATCGCGCCGAGCACCATGCCGATCAGCAGCGTCACGAACATGTGCGCCGCGTCCTTGCCGACCAGTTGCAACTCGGAGAGATGCTTGCTCAGCCATTCGCCGATTGCTACACGAAACTCACCAGCGCTGGCCGGTAGATAGGCGTCGATGAACGGCGGCAACTGACCGCGCGCGCGATCAACCACGCCCATGAATTTGTCGAGGGAAGCCCCGGGATTTTCCGCCTCGTGCAGGAGGAAACTGATCGCCCCGGCGAAGATCAGTGCCAGCACACTGACCACCAGCGTGCCCAGTAGCGCCACCGCCAGCCAACGCGCGCGACGCCCTTCGATCAGGCGTTGCAGTTGTGGGGTGAGCATGTTGACCAGCTCGAAGACCAACAACCCGGCCAACAGACTGGGCAACAAGCGCAATGGCAGCACCAGCAGCAAACCGCCGAAAATGATGATGCAACTGACCCAGAACACTACATGACGCTCAGAAAACGTTGGCATACAGCCTCAAAACGAACGGCGTAAAAGGATTGGCAGTCTGCCAGCGATCCGGGGTGAGCACTAGAAATATGCAGTGTTTGAGATTGGCGGCACTCTAGCCGCCGCCATCGCGAGCAGGCTCACTCCTACACTTGAAATGCGTTCCCCTGTAGGAGTGAGCCTGCTCGCGATGAAGCCGGCAGGCTCACCACAAGATCAGGGAATCACTTTTTCTTCAGGCAATCACTCATGAACGCCTTGCGCGCATCGCCGGTCAGCGCTTTGGTTTTCGCATCGGCGTTACAGGTGGTCATTTTCTGCTGCTGCGGGGTCAGGGTCTTGGCATCGTTGGCCGCTGGCGCCGCTTTCAGGCAGGTGCTCATGAAGGTTTTGCGCTCATCGCCCTTGAGGCTCTTGGCGGTCGCATCAGCATTGCAGGTGGTCATTTTGTTTTGTTGCGCCGTGGCGGCGAAACCCTGGGAACACAGGAGCAAACCAATCATCAACAAAGGGACACGCAACATCTTCATGGAGTTTTCTCCTTGTCGCCGCATCGATGGAAGCGGCCTCTGCAGGAGTGTAGCCAAGTCTTGTTACATCTTCCTGCCTTCGAGGTGGCTGCGGCGGTACTGCTCCGGCGTGCATCCGGCCTGACGGGCAAACATGGCGATAAACGCCGAGCCGCTGCTGTAGCCAAGGTCAAAAGCGATTTCCTGCACGCTGCGTGCAGTTTCCAGCGCCTCGATCGCGGCGAGATAACGCAAACGCTGGCGCCACTCGCCGAAACTCATCCCCAGCTCCCGCACGAATTGCCGTGCCAGCGTGCGTTCACTGACGTGCACCTGCATCGCCCAATGTGCCAGCGGCTGATTATTGCCAGGCTCGGCCTGCAAGGTTTCGAGAATCTTCAGCAGGCCGGGGCTGTTCGCATAGGGCAGATAACATTCATGCACAGGGGCCTGCTGCAGTTGGTCGACCAACACTTGGGCCAGACGTTGATCGGCATCGAGTTCGGGGATCTTCACATCGCGGGCGGCGAAGTCCTTGAGAATTGCCTTGAGGATGTCGCTGATTGCCAGCGTACAGGCCCGATCCGGCAACTCGGTGCATACCTTCGGATCAAGACACACCGCCCGATAGTTGACCGGTTGACGGCTGTAGAAACTGTGCTCGACCTGCGGCGGCACCCACACAGCGTATTGCGGCGGCGACATGAAGCGGCTGCCATCGACGTCCATGTGCAGCACACCGTGGGCGGCGTACTCCAGCGTGCCCCACGGATGACGGTGCGGTGCCGCAAATTCGTGGGCGTTGAAATCGGCGTAACGGAAATACACCGCCGACGGCAGTTCGCTGAAATCCAGCAGATCGATGTGTTTACTGTTCATGCTGTCCGGTTTCAGAGGCAGGTTGTCCGGTTCGAAGTATAGGCCTGCATCCAGACAAGGGATAATCACGCTTCATCAACGTACTGGTTTCAACGCATGCAATACGCTTTTCCACTGCTGGCGATTTTTATCTGGGCCGGCAACACCGTGATCAACAAACTCGCGGTCGGTGCGATTTTCCCCGCCGAGATCGGTTTCTACCGCTGGCTGCTCGCCGGTTTGCTGTTCACACCTTTCATGCTTAAAGCGGTGATTGCGCACTGGCCGCAGATTCGCCCGAACCTCGGCAAGATTTTCATCCTCGGCGTACTCGGCATGGCGGTCTATCAAAGTCTCGCCTACTTCGCCGCGACCCTGACCACTGCGACGAACATGGGCATCATCCTCTCGTTGATGCCGTTGATGTCGCTGGCCATGGCGATCGTCAGCCTCGGTCAGCGCCTGACCGCTGGCGCCTTGTTTGGCGCCGTGCTGTCGTTCGCCGGCGTGCTGGTGGTGGTGTCGTCCGGCAGCCTCAGTGCGTTGCTGCAACACGGCGTGAACATGGGTGACGCGATGATGCTGATCGCGACCCTGGCCTATGCGATCTACAGCACCTTGCTGAAAAAATGGCAGCTGCGCTTACCGCCGCTGGTGTTGCTGTATTTGCAGGTACTGGTGGCGATTGTGGTGTTGTTTCCGCTGTACGCCACTTCACCGAAAACCGGTCTGACGCTGCAGAACATTCCGCTGGTGCTGTACGCGTGTCTGCTGGCCTCGATGCTCGCGCCGCTGGCGTGGATGCAAGCGGTACAGCGCCTGGGGCCGAGCCGGACGACGCTATTCTTCAATCTGCTGCCGTTGATCACGGCACTGATTGCGGCGGTGGTGCTGAAGGAACAACTGGCGATGTATCACTTGGTCGGCGGATTGCTGACCTTGGGCGGGGTGATTCTTTCCGAGCGCTGGACCACCGTGTTGGGCTGTCGAACCAGCATCGCCTGATGCTGGCACTGTGGTGAGGGGATTTATCCCCGATGGGGCGCGAAGCGTCCCCCGCTGTTGAAGTTAAGAGTGGGGCTGCTGCGCAGCCCATCGGGGATAAATCCCCTCACCACAGAAGCCATTTACAGCCCGGCTGCTTTGAGTCGGGCTGCATGCTCGACAAACAGCCGTACCGGATCAGCCCCCTTGCCGACCAGCCCCAACGACTGGTTAACAATGTCGAAATGATCCAGCGGATAGTCATCGCCAATCACCGTGCCCAGATGCGAGCTGTAGCGCCCGACCATTCCGTCGCACTGCCCCGGTTCCCGCACAAAGGTTTTCGCAAATAGGCGACAGCTGCGATTAGTCCCGTCAAACAGGTTGCCGCCTCGATCAGTCTTGCCCGGCTGCAACGTTCCCGACCATGAGTAATAACGCACGCCGTTGACCTCCTCCGGCCCGTGCCCGCCCCAGGTTTGCGGCAAGCCCTGTGGATAACGCTGATTGAACAGCGCCACGCCCTCAGTGGTCAGCGACTGGTGCGAGGCGTGGATATCCACCGGCAGTTTCGGCCCGTGATAACCCGTCTCGAGCAAAGCCATCAGCCAGCCGACAAAGCGCAGCAGCGCCTCAAGGAGACGTCCTCTGGCACTGTCCGCCGGATAGTGCTTTTGCAGATAGTCGGCCAGTTCCGAACCGTGGTTGGGGCCGGCCACCGAGGTCACCGACGCCACCAGATCCGGGCGTTTCGCCGCTGCATAACGCGCGGTCAATGAGCCTTGGCTATGGCCGAACAGATTGACCTTGCTCGCGCCGGTTTCAGCCAGAATCTCGTTGATTCGTTCAAGCAATTGCTCGCCGCGCACCTCGGTCGAATGGAGCGGCGAAACCTGCACGGCAATCACCGTCGCACCACCACGGCGCAACGCCTTGATGATCCCGTACCAGTACGGATACAGGATCAGCCGGATAAACCCGAGCATGCCCGGCACCAGCACCAGTGGATAACGCGTCGACATGGGCAGACATCCTTGTGATCAGTGAGTGGCTGCAAGGCGTGCAAAACGCCCGCCAAGCATCCTTGCTGATGATGACAACTCGATGAGCAGCCTACTTCAGCCCCACCACCCCCGCCACAATCAGGCCGACCGACAGCAGTTTGACCAGCGTCAGGCTCTCGCCAAGCAGGGCAAAGCCGAGAAACACCGTGCCCAGCGAGCCAATGGCGGTCCAGATCGGATAAGCGATGCTAACCGGCAAATCACGCATGGCCAGGGTCAGGAACCAGATCCCGCCGACTGCCGCGATCACGGTGATCAGCGAAGGCCACGGCCGAGTGAAGCCTTCGGCGTACTTCATGCCCATCGCAAAAGTCACCTCGAACCCCGCAGCGATCAGCAGGAACAACCAGGCCATCTAGAACTCCCGGGCGAGGTCGAGCAAGCGCTGCTCGGCCTCGGCCACCGACACCGCAAAGGTGCGCTCGGCAGACTCTTCGCCCTCGGCCGCGACCACCGTAACGTCATTGATGCCGACGAAACCCAGCGCGGTACGCAGCCATGGATCGGCGTGGTTCAGCGCTTCCAGCTCACCACCCGGACCGAAACCGAAGCCGCCGCGACTGGTGACGATCAAGGCTTTCTTGCCCCGCAACAGCGGCGTGTACTGGGCGATCCCGTTGTCCAGCGTGTGATCGAAAGTCAGACCCAGCCGCACGATCTGATCGACCCAGGCCTTGAGGCCGCTGGGCACGCTGAAGTTGTACATCGGCGTGGAAATCAGCAGCAGGTCGTTGTCGAGCAATTCGTTGACCAGTTGATCGCTGAGCGCCAGATCGGCTTGCATCGACAGCGACCGGGCTTCGGGCTCCGAGTGAAACGCCGCCGCTACGAAAGCCTCGTTGACTGCCGGGATCAGCGCCCGCCCGACTTCACGGCGGGTGACTTGTGCTTGTGGATGGCGCGCCTGCCAGGCACGGAGAAAACTTTCCGCGAGGCGCCGTGAGTGCGAACGGTCACCGCGTGGGCTGGCATGGATCACAAGAATCTTGCTCATCTGAAACTCCTTGGGACTAGACTTGGGCTGCTGTGTGGCTGCAGATTGCAGCTCACCCGCCTGCGTCTCAAATGAGCAAAAATCAGTCGGGATGAGTTTATTTCATCCATGGAGTTTTCAATGTTTGCCTCGCTGCCGCTGACCGCCCTGCGCGCGTTCGAATCCGCTTCGCGCCTGCTGAGTTTCAAGGCCGCCGCCGAAGAACTGACGGTGACGCCGACGGCGATCTCCCATCAGATCCGTGCACTGGAGGACTGGCTCGGTGTCGCGCTGTTCGAACGTCTGCCGCGTCAGGTGCACCTGACCGAAGGTGGCGAGCGCTTGTTCCGCAGCCTGCATGGCGCCTTTCTCGAAGTGGCGCAAAGCGTCGATACCCTGCGCCCGCAACGCAGCGCCAGTAGCCTGACGCTGTCGACCACCGCCGCGTTCGCCGCACTGTGGCTGGTGCCGCGCCTCGGCCGTTTCTATGCGAAACACCCGAATATCAATGTGCGTCTGGATACCCATTGCGAAGTGATTGACCTGCATCAGGACGCCAGCGTCGATCTGGTGCTGCGCTACAGCCTCGACGATTATCCGAACCTGTATGGCTTGTGCCTGTTCGACGAATCTTTCGGCGTCTACGGCTCGCCCGAGCAAGTGGCGCTGGCCGCACGGCGCACGCCGGCATTGATCAGCGTGCGTTGGCACAACTCGAAGTTATATGCCCACGGCTGGGAGGCCTGGTGCGCCAAGTCCGGGGAGCACTGGTTCAACCAGCAACCGGCGATCCGTGAATACGATGAAGAGCATTACGCGCTGCAAGCGGCGATTGCCGGGCAAGGGCTGGTGTTGGCGAGCAATATTCTGGTGTCGGAGAGCGTCGCCAACGGTTTGCTGCTGCCGTACAAGGGTGATGTGCAGGTCGATGGCGCGGGCTATAGCGCGTTGTGTGTGCCCGGGCGCGAGCGGCATCCGCCGGTGCGCGCTTTTTTTGCGTGGTTGCAGGAGGAGGCGGTTTTGTCAGGGCTGGCGCCTAGATCGCAGCCTTCGGCAACTCCAGCAAAGATAGGGGCGTAAATCGATAAAACTTTTTGCATCCGGCAAGACTCACAACCTGGGTAGGCGATTACGTCCGTAGAACGTGACGCCAATCGGATTAGCCTCCAGGAGACTGAAATGAGCGACCTGCATTTGTCTGATGTTCAAACCCTGCGCGAGCGCGCACGGCAACACGTGGAAAACGGCGCAGTGACCGAGAGTTACAGCGCCAACCGTGAAGAGGTGCTGCGCTTGCTCAATGAATCGCTGGCCACTGAACTGGTCTGCGTGTTGCGCTACAAGCGTCACTACTTCATGGCCAACGGCCTGAAAGCCAACGTCGCCGCCGACGAATTTCTCGAACACGCGACCCAGGAAGCCGAGCACGCCGACCGTCTGGCCGAGCGCATCGTGCAATTGGGCGGCGAACCGGAGTTCAACCCTGACCTGCTGTCGAAAATGTCCCATGCGCAATATGTCGCTGGGAACAGCTTGAAGGAGATGGTCTACGAAGACCTGGTGGCCGAGCGGATCGCCATCGACAGCTACCGCGAGATCATTCAATACATCGGCGAAAAGGACCCGACCACCCGGCGCATCTTCGAAGACATCCTCGCGCAGGAAGAAGAGCATGCCGATGACATGGCTGACATCCTGAAAGACCTGTAAACCCTTTCGCGAGCAGGCTCACTCCTACATTTGGAATACGTTCCAATGTAGGAGTGAGCCTGCTCGCGATAGCGCTTTCACAGACGCTGAAAATTACTTGGTTGGTTTAACGGTGACAGGCGCCTTGCCCGCCTTCATCTGCTCCAGCAACGGCGCACACTGATTCGGCTCACCGCCACTCGGCGCCACCAGCGCCAACAGCCCCGCCGCCGGTGCTGCGATCACACCCAGCGCAACCATCCCGGCCCCACGCAGCAGCAACGGCACAGCCTTGACCCCGGCATCGGGCTTGATGAACTTGCCACGCACGTACAAAGGCGAACGCAACGAGATCAAGCGCCAGCCCTTGGACTCCGGCGTCACCGTCAGATCGAGTTGCTCAGTGGCCATATTCGCCGTGCCGTCGATGTAGATAATCGCGTTCTCGGTATCGAAGACGAACAGCCGCGTAGTCGCAAGGCCCGTCTTGATGTCGAAGTCGGCCGCCGCGCAGTTGATCTTCACTTCCTTGTCGCCAAAGATCTTGCCCACCACATAGTTGCCGACGTTGAGCCCGGCCAGTTCCATCAGTTCACGGCTGATCGCGCCATCATTGATCAGCATCTTCAGATTGCCGTTGGCGCCACCCAGCAGCTTCGCCACCGAGTTGCCGCGACCACTGATATCGGCATCGCCATTAAGCTCACCGAAACTGGTTTTCATCGGTTCGAAGGTCGGGAACAGCTGCTTGAGCTTGAACCCGCGTGCAGTCAGTTTGGCGCGGCCTTCCAGCGGCTCGGTGCGGCCGTTGAGGCGGATCTGCGCATCGAGATTGCCGCCAGCCACACCAAAGCGCAGCGGTTCGAGGCTGAGCTCGCCGTCATTGAGTTTCAAGTGGGTATAGAGGTCGGTGAACGGCAGCTTTTCACTGTGAACGATGCGCTTGCCAGTGAACTCGACGTCGGCGTCCATTGCGCGCCAGCGGTCGGTCTTGAACTCCTCCACTGGCAGCACTTTGTCCGTCGGTTGTTTGCTCTCGCCGCCGCGAGCCTTTTGTTTGTCGTTGGAGTCGGCGCCAATCAGCGGTGCGAGGTCGGCGAACAGCAGTTGATTGGACAGCAGCGCCCCGCTGAGTTTGGGCCGTGGCTGACTGGCGACGTAGTTGAGGTCGCCATGGATGTCGCTGCCGCCGATCTTGCCGTTGAATTTCTCATAAGTGAAATTCGCCCCAGCGGCGTCATGCAACTTGGCGATCAAGTGGCCGTCGGTGGAGTACGGCGGCGTGTCCGGCAGGGTCACACCGGTCAGCGGATAGAGATTGCCGAGGCTCGCGCCGGCCAGTTTCAGACGCAGGTCGAGGGCGCCGAGGTTGAGCGGATCGGTCAGGGTGCCGGCGAGTTCGATGCTGGTGTCGCCGATTTTCGCCTGCGCCTGTAGCGGGAACGGTTTGCTCGCGTCCTGCAAGGCGAGCAGCCCGCCGAGCTTGCCCTGGCCGGTGAGGTTCTGACCGTGATACTGACCTTTTACTTTCACCGCAAAGGCATAGTCCTGCGGTGCGGTGCCTTTGTCCTGCGCGGCTTTCGCCGCTTTGTCACCAACGATTTCGCTGAATGGAATCGGCTTGCCCAGCGGATCGATCAATACATCCAGATTGGTCTTGAGGGTCTGGTCATCAAGCGTGACATGGCCCTTGTCGAACTTGATCGCGCCGATATCGACTACCCAGTTCGACGGTTCAGCATTCGGATCCTTGGGATCGAACTTGAAGGTCCAGTTCGCACGGCCATCGGCCAGACGCTGCAATTCAGCGTTGGGTTCGGTCAGGTCGATACGCGGAATGACCACCCGTTGCGCCAACAGCGCCAACGGCGAAATGCGCAGTTCAACGCGCTTGAGCGTGACCATCTGCGGCTTTTTCGACCAGTCCGGATTGCCCAGACTCAAATCCTCGGCGACCACATGGGGCCACGGCACCCAGGCACGCCAGCCGCCCTCATCCGGTTCGCGCTGCCAGATCACCGCGAGGTTGCCGTTGATGGCAAACGGTCGATGCAATTCTTCCGAGACTTTGGCGTTGAGCGGCGGTTTGATCCGGTTCCAGTCGAAGAACACGATGATCAGCACCAGTACCGCCAGGAGCAGTACGAGGATGGCGAAGGTCCAGCTGAAGATTTTTCCAGTGCGCGTCATGCACAAAGCTCCTGATCACGACCGCACGCCGACATCGTGGCGCACAGCTGAAACGGCGGGCCAAAGCGGCCCCTATGAAGTCTGTGACTGGCAAATGGCTCGCAGGTTTAACTGAAAGACCGATTCCAGCGTAAAAAGCCGAGCGAAATCTGACCGATTGGTCGAACAGCGTTACCGCGACCCGCACGTTTGCGAGGCGCAAGTGAGTCGAAAATACCCACTACGGTGCAAAACCGTCGCCCGGAAACGCCCGAGCTAGAGCCTCCCGGCAGAACAATCAATTCTGTTGATTATTACCATTGCGTTTATGAACTTTTATATCGACTTATCGAGAGTAGCATTGCCCTCGTACCCACTTTATCGCCCTCCCAAGGAGCAACCCATCATGAAACGCCAATTACTGCTCAGCCTTACCCTGTCGATGCTAGCCAGCACCGCTTTCGCCCTGCCCGCTGCCGATCAGGCTACCCCGCAAGTGAAATCCAGCCACTCGGTGTTCAGCCAGACTGTTGCTGCCGATGGCGGCGACCGCACTCCACAAGGCCAGACCCTGGCTGAAAACGGCCGCAACCGCCTGGAAGAAAAAGGTCTGGTGCAAGATGGCTATGACAAAACGCCACAAGGTCAAACCGTAGCTGAAGGTGGCCGTGATCGTCTGGAAGAGAAAGGTCTGGTGCAAGACGGTTCTGATCGCACCCCACAAGGCCAAACCCTTGCATCCGATGGCTCCGATCGCACCCCACAGGGTCAGACTCTGGCGTCCGACGGTTCCGATCGCACTCCACAAGGTCAAACCCTGGCTGAAGATGGCTTCGACAAAACCCCATTGGGTCAAGCTATCGCCGAAGGTGGTGGTGATCGTGTGATCGAACGCAACAGCAAATTGAGCTAAGCCCATGGCGGCCTGGAAAAAAAGCCCAATCAGCGGATTGGGCTTTTGACTTTTTCAGCCCCGACAAACAATCA
Source organism: Pseudomonas sp. TH06 (assembly GCF_016651305.1). Classification (GTDB taxonomy): domain Bacteria; phylum Pseudomonadota; class Gammaproteobacteria; order Pseudomonadales; family Pseudomonadaceae; genus Aquipseudomonas. The sequence goes on from NZ_JAEKEC010000001.1 coordinate 771,233, forward strand.
AACTGGTTTTCTCCCCGCGATTTCCCCCTCAGCCGTTCGACGCCAACAAAGCCGATTTGCTAGAGTGCTCCGCTTGTCTTGCCTAAGAACACACCCTGCGATGCTGCCCCGCGCCGAACAGAAACAACAGACCCGCAACGCCCTGATGGACGCTGCCCGCCACTTGATGGAAAGCGGCCGAGGATTCGGCAGCCTGAGCCTGCGCGAAGTGACCAAGACCGCCGGCATCGTGCCCACCGGTTTCTACCGGCATTTCGCCGATATGGATGAACTAGGGCTGGTGCTGGTCAGCGAAGTCGGTCAGACCTTCCGCGAAACCATCCGCCTGGTGCGCCACAACGAATTCGTCATGGGCGGCATTATCGATGCGTCGGTGCGGATCTTTCTTGATGTGGTCAGCGCTAATCGTTCGCAATTTCTGTTTCTCGCCCGCGAGCAGTACGGCGGTTCGCTGCCGGTGCGTCAGGCCATTGGCCGTTTGCGCGAGAACATCAGCTCGGACCTCGCGGCGGATTTGACGCTGATGCCCAAACTTCAGCATCTGGATGCGGCCGGGTTGAGCGTGGTGGCCGATCTGATCGTCAAATCGGTATTCGCCACGCTGCCTGACATCATCGACCCTCCTGCTGAAGCCTTGCCGGAACATCTGACGCCGCAGGCGAAGATTACCCAGCAACTGCGCTTTATCTTTATCGGTCTCAAGCATTGGCAAGGGCTCGGTAGTACCGAGTAGCTCCCCTCTTCCCGCCACACCACAAATCCCCTGTAGGAGTGAGCCTGCTCGCGATAGCGGTCTATCAGTCAAATTGTTGCTGACTGACACACTGCAATCACGAGGAGGCTCACTCCTACAAAGGTGCGGCGTCACGGCCTCCATTTGGTGCATTAAAAAATCTTCACGCACCAAAACATTCCATATTCCTGCAACATTTTGAAACATCCACTACGCTCCGACAGGGATTTCCTACATCTCGTCCGATTGGCAAGCCCCTTGCTCTAGCCTGAGTATTGTCCACTGCTGGAAGCTTTCCCCATGCTGGTGATTCATCGCAGAATCGACCCTCAACCCGTCTGGGCCGCCGAGTTGCACCTGACGTTCGAAGCCCGGAGCAAAAGCCGTTTGCGCTGTTTCAGTGCCGAGGGCGAAGACGTCGGGTTGTTTTTGGAGCGCGGTCAGCCGCCGCTGTTTGACGGCGAATGCCTGCAAGCCGAAGACGGCCGCATCGTCCGCGTCTGCGCCCGGCCTGAACAATTGCTGCACGTCACCTGCGCCAACGCCTTCGAACTGACCCGCGCCGCCTATCACCTCGGTAACCGCCATGTCGCCCTGCAAGTCGGCGATGGCTGGCTGCGCTTGCTCGACGACTACGTACTCAAGGCCATGCTCGAACAGCTTGGCGCGCAGGTCGAAGCCATTGAAGCGCCGTTCCAGCCGGAGCACGGTGCCTACGGCGGCGGCCATCACCATTCGCGCCACGGCGACGAGGACTTCAACTACGCGCCGAAACTGCATCAGTTCGGCGTTCGTTTATGAATCCAGCCTGGGCGCTGCTGCGCCTGGCCAGTCCGCAATTGCCGATTGGCGGCTACAGCTATTCGCAAGGCCTGGAAATGGCGGTGGATAACGGCCGGGTGAACAACCCGGACAGCGCCCGCCGCTGGATCAGCGATCAGTTGCTGCTCAACCTCGCCCGCTTCGAAGCGCCGTTGTTGCTCGCCCATTGCCAAGCGGCAGCGGATGAACACTGGAGCGATTTGCTGCAAATCTGCGAGACCCACCGTGCCAGCCGGGAGACTCGCGAGTTGCATCTCGAGAGCCGGCAGATGGGCTATTCGTTGCAGCAGTTGCTCAACGGCTTGCCTGAACTTGATACGCCGGCCCGTGACTTTCTCGCGCAATGCAGCGAACCGCACCTCGCGCTCGGCTGGGCACTGGCCGCACGCGCCTGGGGTATCAGCCCGCAAGACGCCCTCGCCGCCTGGTTGTGGAGTTGGCTGGAAAACCAGCTCGCGGTCTTGATGAAAACCTTGCCGCTGGGCCAGCAAGCCGCGCAACGCCTGACCAGCGAACTGCTGCCGCTGCTGCAACAGGCGCAGCAGGACGCGACCCGAATCAATCCCCAACACATCGGCAGCGCCGCGTTCGGCCTGTCATTGGCGTGCATGGCCCATGAGCGCCAGTACAGCCGCCTCTTCCGCTCTTAGGAGAAACAAGCATGAACACACAACCTCTGCGCGTCGGCATCGGCGGCCCGGTCGGTTCCGGCAAAACCGCGTTGACCCTGGCCCTGTGCCTGGCGCTGCGTGAGCGCTACAACCTTGCCGTGGTCACCAACGATATCTATACCCGTGAAGACGCCGATTTCCTCGTGCGCAACGAAGCGTTGGCACCGGAGCGCATCATCGGTGTGGAAACCGGCGGCTGCCCGCACACGGCCATCCGTGAAGACGCCTCGATCAACCTTGAAGCGGTCGATCAATTGAACCGACGCTTTCCAGGGCTCGACCTGATTCTGGTGGAGTCCGGCGGCGACAACCTCTCGGCGACGTTCAGCCCGGAGCTGTCCGACCTGACTATCTATGTGATCGATGTTTCGGCCGGCGACAAGCTGCCGCGCAAGGGCGGGCCCGGAATCTGCAAGTCCGACCTGCTGGTGATCAACAAGATCGACCTCGCGCCGCTGGTGGGCGCCTCGCTGGAAATGATGGACAGCGACACCAAACGCATGCGCAACGGCAAGCCATTCGTGTTCAGCAACCAGAAAACCGGCCAGGGCCTGGAAGAGATCATCGCCTTCATCGAACGCCAGGGTTTGCTGACAGCAGCCTGATCCATTTTTCAACAAGGAAGCTTATCCATGACACTCAAACGTATTCTCGGCGCCGTCGCACTGCTGCTGACCCCGGCTCTGGCCTTTGCTCACCCCGGGCATGGCGACAGCGGTTTGATCGCCGGCATCAGCCATCCGATCGGTGGCCTCGACCATTTGCTGGCGATGGTTGCTGTCGGCTTGTGGGCGGCGCAGCAACAAGGCGCGGCACGCTGGGCGCTGCCGTGCACTTTTGTCGGCACCATGTTGATCGGCGGCATGCTCGGTTTTGAAGGGCTGGAATTGCCGGCACTGGAAAGCGGGATTGCCGCGTCGGTCCTGGCGCTGGGCCTGGCCGTCGCGCTGGCGGTACGTCCGCCGCTGGTGATGGCGGTGGCGGCGACGGCGGTGTTTGCGCTGTTCCATGGGGTCGCACATGGCCTTGAATTGCCTGACATGACCAGCCCATGGGCGTATGCCGCAGGTTTCGTGGCAGCCACTGCCGTGTTGCATGCCGCCGGTTATGGCGTGGTGCGGGTGCTGCCTCAAGCCGCAGCGCCGCTGGTGCGCCTGGCGGGTGCTGCTTCGGCAGTGACCGGTGCCTGGTTATTGGCAGGCTGATCCCTATCGCCTGTACCGTCCTCATCGCTGGCAAGCCAGCTCCCACAGGTTATTGGGTGAGCCCACATTTGTGTGAACATCAAAGATCCCTGTGGGAGCTGGCTTGCCAGCGATGACGGCCGATCAGACACCGAGCCTCTAATGTCGGTCTCTCTGCTACCATGTCGCGCAATCGCCCCAGCCGTGACGACGTCCGCCAATGCCCCATGCTTCCCGCTCCGCCTCCCAGCCTGAATTGACCGCCCTGTTCAGCGATGTGCAACAGCACTTTGTGAACGTGATCGTGCCGCTGTGGCAAGGCCCGGGCTGGAATGCCGACATGGCATTGCCTTACGAGGCGCTGGACGCCGCCCACCAACCGCTGCCACCGCAACGCTATCGGGCGATGGCCTGCGCACGGCAGCTGTATCTGTTTTCCAGCCTGATCGGGGTTGTGGATAACGCCGAGGAACGCGCAGCAGCGCTGTTCCGTTCCCTGCAACGGCACTTCCATGACGCCGAGCACGGTGGCTGGTTCTACAGCATCGATGCGCAGGGCAAACCACTCGATCAGCGCAAGGATCTCTATACCCACGCGTTCATCCTGTTCGCCTGCGCGCATTACTGGGCAAAATCCCGTGAGCCGTTGGTGGAGTCGACGCTGAACGCCGCGCTGGAAGTCATCGGCCGCCGTTTTGCCACCGGTGATGGCTTGTACGAAGCCTGCCTTGAACGCGACTGGATCACCCTGCAAACCGGCCCTTTGCAAAACCCGCTGATGCACTTGGCCGAAGCGTTTCTTGCCACCCTTTCCGTGCGTGAAGATGCCGCGACGCAGCAGATGCTGATCGAGTTATGCACAGCCATGCACAAGCACTTCGTCGATCCGCAACAGGGCGTGTTGATGGAGAAACCGCTGGGGGCTGTGGATAACTGGTACGAACCGGGACACCAGTTCGAATGGTATTTCCTGCTCGAATCGTCGCCGTTACTGCGCGGCTCGAAACTGCATGCAGCGCTGGACAAGGCTTTCGCCTTTACCGAGCAATTTGGCGTCGAACAACCGTCCGGCGCCGTGCGGGCGATGCTCGACCTGGAACTTGACGGCCGCCCGAAAGATTCGACCCAGCGGATCTGGGCCCAGGCTGAATACCTGCGCGCCCTGACCTTGCGACCGGACAGCGAAGCCGCGGTGTTGCGCCAATTGCAGGCGCTACAGCAGCGTTTTCTGCATGCCGGTGGCTGGCATGAATGCCGTGATGAACAAGGCGAAGTCAGCCGCAAGGACATGCCTTCTACTACGCCGTATCACCTTGCAACTTGCTACCACGGCTTGGCTGAATACCTACTCTGATCTAATGGCAAATGAGATTTACTGTAGTGAAGGGATCACTGTGGCGAGGGGATTTATCCCCGATGGGGCGCGAAGCGGCCCTAAAAAAGCAGGGCCGCTGCGCAGCCCATCGGGGATAAATCCCCTCACCACAAATCCGCTCTCAGCACAGATCAGGGTTACATCAAGCAATCCACTTCTTGTCGCCCGTAAAACTGATGGTCAACCAGCGCGCCGCATCCGGTTTGCCCAGTTTCGCCGAAATATCCTCGCGCAACACATCCAGCTGGCCGACACTGCTCAGCGCATAGTCCGCCGGCAACACCACATGAATCTCGATAAACCGTGCCCGTCCGTGCTTCTGCACGTAGGACACGTAATCATCGAAACCATGCTCGACTTTCGCCGCATCCATCACCTGACGCACCTGGTCATCCAGCGTGTCCGGCGCGATCCCCAGCACGTCGCGTAACGCCGGGCCGAGAATCTTGAAGGCCGGTGGCAGCATGGTCAGAGCCAGCACGATCAGGATCAGCGGGTCGACAAACCTCGCCCACTCGCCATAGCCCTGGGATTTGAGCAGCAACGCCGCGAGAAAACTTATCAACAGGCCGACCGACAACATCGCGTCCACCAGCCAACTGATGTTGTCGAACTGGATCAGGCTGGATTTGAGTTTGCGATTACGCCGGCGCACGTAGAAGAAGTAGGCAAACTCAACCACGGTAAACACCGCAGCATAGATGATCACCAGACCCAACTCGATCTCGCGACCGCCATTGATGATGCCGAACACACCGTTGAGAAACGCGTAAATGGCGATGAGCAGCAGGAAACTGCCCTCAATCAGCAACACCATCGGCTCCAGATGCCAGAAGCCGAACTGGAAACGGTGATTGCTTTCCTTGGCGATCAGCTTGGCGGTGATCAGCATCAGGACTTTGATGAACGTTGCGATCAGCGAGAAAAAACCATCGAACAGGATGGATTGCGAACCAGAAATAAAACCGGTGATGATCCCGGCGATCGACACCGCGAACATCAGGATGGTCGATTGTTTGAGCAGCGACTGCTCACCTCGGTTACTCACTTGAACTCCTCGAAAAACCTTGAAAACCGCAGGGTGCGGTCGGGTTGTTGCGAGGGGAGTTTACCTTATCGCCGGTTTACCCATTTTTGTGGCGAGGGAGCTTGCTCCCGCTGGGGTGCGAAGCGCCCCCAAAAAAGGACTGCTACGCAGTCCAGCGGGAGCAAGTTCCCTCGCCACAGGATTTGATGTCAGGCCTTGTTACGCTCGATCGCAAACCCGGCCCAGGTCTGGCTCACCGGCATCAGCTCCAGGCTGTTGATGTTGATGTGCGCAGGCGCATTCATCACCCAGAAAATCGTCTCGGCAATGTCCTGCGGCTGGATCGGCTCGGCACCGGCGTAGGTGGCGTTGTAGCGCTCCTGATCGCCGGCGAAGCGCACCAGCGAGAACTCGCTCTCGCACAGCCCCGGCTCGATGTTGCTGACCCGCACGCCCGTACCCTGCAAGTCGCAACGCAGGTTCAGCGAAAACTGTTTAACGAATGCCTTGGTCGCGCCATATACGTGGCTGCCCGGATACGGATAGTTACCGGCGATGGAGCCAAGGTTGACGATGCCGGCGCCACGGCCATGAGCGATCAGGCGCGGCAACAGCAGGCGGGTGGCGTACATCAGGCCTTTCACGTTGGTGTCGACCATGGTGTCCCAATCGTCCAGATCGCATTTCGGCGCAGGGTCCACGCCCAGCGCCAGGCCGGCATTGTTGATCAGGCCCCGCAGTTTGGCGAACGATGGCGGCAGGTTGGCAATCGCCTCCTCCATCGCCTTGCGATCACGCACATCCAGTACCAGACCATGCACTTCGGTTTGCTTCGACAACTCGGCACACAGCGCGTTGAGGCGTTCTTCACGACGGCCGGTCAGCACCAGTTTCCAGCCAGCCTCGGCAAAACGACGGGCGCAGGCTTCACCAAAACCGGACGTCGCGCCGGTGATAAACAGGGTGTTGGACATCGTGTTCTCCTTGCTTCGGCCACCGGAGCAGCCCTTGGAATAGAAAATCAGCAGCCAGCATGCCCGGCCACGCATTCACGGGCAACACCCACGCACTGTACAAAAAACGACCAATCGTACCAACGCCACAGGGACCGTGGCCTGCAGCCATATGCGCGCACGTTATCCACAGTCCCGTCCACAGTTTCCGGGGGCAAGTGGAACGGCGCAAAGCCGCGCCACACAAGGCTTTGCGGCAGAAATAGAAAGTTTTTTGCTTGACCCTGAAGTGGCAGATGTGCGGGACATGGCATTTTGCACGACCGAGCGGTCACAGCGATGATTGCGCGAGGCCAGCAATTACGCTGCTTAGCGGCGTCTTTCCAGAGTTTAATCACAGACTTATCCACAGGACCGCACGCAGCGAATTGTCTGTTCTGCACCGACCATAAAAAGGTTGACAACGACACCTGCCGCTCTCGTAAAAACACCTGATCAAAAAACAACCACAACGCTACAAGCCACGTTATACAAGGCTCTCAGCCAGCTACTCCCACGTTATTCACAGCCAGCTCCACAGCAAACGGGGACAAGTCAAAACTGTGGAAAAACAGCCATTTGCAGCGTCTATATGTCGCGCTTTGGCAGGTAGCGGAATTTGTTTTCCACAATTCCGGAATCGGGCATGGATCAACTGTAGGAGTGAGCCTGCTCGCGATGGCGATGTATCAGCCACCGGTGATGGCGAATGGGAAACCGCGATCGCGAGCAGGCTCACTCCTACAGGGTTTACAGTGAGTTTGAGATATAAAAAACCCCGACATTTTCGCGTCGGGGTTTGTGGACAACTTAAGAGGAATCAGTGCCCGCCCAGATAAGCGTTACGCACCTCCTCGTTCACCAGCAACTCCTTGCCGGTACCGGTCAGGCGAATCTCGCCGTTGACCATCACATACGCCCGGTCAGACAGCTTCAACGCATGGTTGGCGTTCTGCTCGACAAGGAAAATCGTCATGCCGGTTTTCGCCAGCTCGCGCAACGTCGCGAAGATCTGCTTCACCACGATTGGCGCCAGGCCCAGGCTCGGCTCATCGAGCAGCAACAGCTTCGGCCGACTCATCAACGCGCGGGCAATGGCGAGCATTTGCTGCTCGCCGCCGGACATGGTCATCGCCCGCTGGGTGCGGCGCTCTTCGAGCCGTGGAAACAGCTCGAACATGCGCTGCATGTCTTCCTTGGCATACTTGTCGCCAATCGGAATGGTGCCCATCAGCAGGTTTTCCTCGACGGTCATGTCAGGGAATACCCGCCGCCCTTCCGGCGACTGCGCAATGCCGTTGGAGGCGATGTAGTGCGATGACTTGTGGGTAATGTCGACGCCTTGATAAAGGATCTGCCCGGCCGCCGCCCGTGGCTGACCGAAGATCGACATCAACAACGTCGACTTGCCCGCGCCGTTGGAGCCGATCAGGCTGACGGTTTCCCCCTCGTTGATCTGCAGTGATACGCCTTTTAGCGCCTGGATCGGCCCGTAGAACACGTCCAGGTCTTTGAGTTCGAGGATCGGTTGACTCATACCAGCTCCTCTTCGTCGGCGCCCAGGTAGGCGGCAATCACTTTCGGGTCGTTGCGAATGGCTTCAGGCCCGCCTTCGGCGATGACGATGCCGTGGTCCAGTACCACGATGTGATCGGAAATGCTCATTACCATGCCCATGTCGTGTTCGATCAGCACCACGGTCAGATCGTGCTCGTCGCGCAGCAGCCGGATCATCGCGCTCAGCGCTTCGGTTTCCTGAGGGTTGAGGCCGGCGGCCGGTTCGTCGAGGCAGATGATCTGCGGGCGCGTGCACATGGCCCGGGCGATCTCCAGACGGCGTTGCTGGCCGTACGAGAGTTCACCGGCCAGACGGTTGGCGCAGTCCACCAGATCGACCACTTCCAGCCAGTAAAACGCGCAATCCAGCGCATCGCTTTCAGCCTTGCGGTAGCCCTTGGTGTTGAGGATGCCGGCGAGCATGTTGCGGTTGACCCACATGTGCTGGGCCACCAGCAGGTTTTCCAGCACCGACATTTCCTTGAACAGGCGAATGTTCTGAAAAGTCCGGGCCAGGCCTGCGCGGTTCACCAGGTGAGTGCCGCCGAACATCTTGTAATACAGGCGGCTGAGGAAGTTTTTCGGCGAGACGAAATCGGTCGGTTTGAACGACTCGCCCAGCAGCTTGATCACGTTGGTCTGCTGGCCACGTACGTTGAGTTCGATCTTGCCGCCGGAGGCTTTGTAGAACCCGGTCAGGCAGTTGAACACCGTAGTCTTGCCAGCACCGTTGGGGCCGATCAACGCGAAGATCGAGTTGCGTTTGACCTTCAGGCTGACGTCACTCAGGGCCTTGATGCCACCGAAATGCATCATCAGTTTTTCAACAGAGAGTACGACTTCACTCATGGCGCAGTCCTCTCATAGTGAATGGCACCTTTGCGTGGAGTGACCCCGGTACGGCTGATGCGAATCAGCCCACGTGGTCGCCAGATCATCATCAACACCATCAGAATGCCGAACAGCAGCACGCGGTATTCAGCGAAGCCGCGCAGCAGTTCCGGAGCGACGGTCAGCACGAACGCGGCGATTACCACGCCGATGGTCGAGCCCATGCCACCAAGCACAACGATGGCCAGAATCAGCGCCGATTCGAAGAAGGTAAACGAGGTCGGGTTGACGAAGCCTTGGTAGGTGGCGAAAAACACCCCGGCCAGACCGGCCGTCGACGCACCAATGGTGAACGCCGAGAGCTTGACCAATACGTGGTTGAGGCCCATCGAGCGGCAAGCGATTTCATCTTCACGCAAGGCTTCCCAGGCGCGGCCAACCGGCATTTTTACCAGACGATGCTTGATGTACAGCACGGCCAGCACCACCAGGAACAACACCGCGTAGATGAAGTAGTACTTCACGTCCGGGTTGTAGGCGATGCCGAAGAACTCGTGAAACGGTACTCCGCCGTCCTTGGCGCGCTTGCCGAACTCCAGACCGAAGAACGTCGGCAGCGGCGCCGGCATGCCGTTCGGGCCACCGGTCAGCGACAGCCAGTTGTTGAGGATCAGACGGATGATTTCACCGAAACCCAGGGTCACGATTGCCAGATAGTCGCCGTGCAGGCGCAACACCGGGAAACCGAGGATGCAACCGGCCAGACCCGCAGTGATCGCCGCCAGTGGCAGCACGGTCCAGAAACCCAGGCCAAGGTATTGATAACCGAGCGCCAGACCGTAGGCACCGATGGCATAAAACGCCACATATCCAAGGTCGAGCAGACCGGCCAGCCCCACCACGATGTTCAGCCCAAGCCCCAGCAACACGTAGATCAACCCGAGGATGACCACGCCCAGCAGATAGGAGTTGGAAACAAACGGCACGATCACGGCCAGCACAATCAGCAGCGGGATGATCCAGCGCAGCGAGGATTTGTGATCGGCAGGCAACACATGCACACCAGAGCCGGTGCTCTCGAATCCGTCGAGAATCTTCAGGCCCTTGGGTGTCTGCAGGAACAGGCTGAGGGCAAACCGGCCAATCATGACGATGCCGATAATCCACGCGACGCGGGTCGGCTCAAGATTGAAGCTGTAGCCCTCGAGCACGACGCCGACAATCGGGCCGAACACGATCAGGGCAATGAGGCCGGCAAGAATCGCCTCAACCAGGCTTTTTTTGATATCGATGTTTTTTTGAGTGGTTGAAGACATCGCTTACACCTTCGACACAAGAGGACGGCCCAACAGGCCCTGCGGCCGGAAGACCAGAACAAGTACGAGCAGCGAGAAGCTGAACACGTCTTTGTAGTCGGAGTTGACCAGACCGGAGAACAGTGACTCGGAGATCCCGAGAATGATCCCGCCCAGCATCGCGCCTGGCAGCGAGCCGATCCCGCCAAGCACGGCGGCAGTGAATGCCTTGATGCCGATGACGAAGCCTGCGTAGAAGTCGAACGTGCCGTAGTTCATGGTGATCAGTACGCCGGCCAGCGCCGCCATTGCTGCACCGATGATGAACACATAGGAAATCACCCGGTCAGTGTTGATCCCCAGGATCGAGGCCATCTTGCGGTCTTGTTGAGTGGCGCGGCACATGCGTCCGAGCTTGGTGTACTTGATGACATAGGTCAGCAGGCCCATGCCGACGAAGGCAGCCACCAAAATGAAAATCTTGGTGTAGGTGAGCTGGACGAAGCCAGTGCCGATGTCGACGCGCCAGGCGCCGGTGAGCAGCGTTGGAACACCTTGTTGACGGGCGCCCTGGCTGATCTGGGCATAGTTTTGCAGGATCAGGGAGATACCGATGGCGCTGATCAGCGGAGCCAGTCGGGTGGAGTTGCGCAGTGGTTTGTAAGCGATGCGTTCGATGACCCAGCCATACACCCCGGTAACGACGATGGTGAAGACCAGTGTGCCGAGCATCAACAGCGGGAAGGATTCAATACCGAAGTAAGCCAGCAGAGCCAGACTGATTGCCGCCAGGTAAGCAGAAATCATGTAAACCTCGCCGTGGGCGAAGTTGATCATGCCGATGATGCCGTAGACCATTGTGTAGCCGATGGCGATCAGGCCGTAGACCGACCCGAGGGTCAGGCCGTTGACCAGTTGCTGCAGGAAAATACCATCCATAACGCAATCTCACGCAATGAGAACCTGCACACCTGTGGGTGTGCGGCTCTTCCAGGAAAAATACAGATGTACGTCGGAGCAATGTCAGCCACGATCAGCCTGATCACCACCGCCCCCTGTAGGAGTGAGCCTGCTCGCGATGACGGAATCACAGACAACCTATTCGTTGAATGTTGCACCGCTATCGCGAGCAGGCTCACTCCTACAAAGGATCTGCAGGGATCAACTGATCGCGTCAGCCCTTACTTCTGTTTTTCCAGCTGATGGTATTTGCCAGTCGCGTCCCACTGGTAAACCACGTAGTCGGAGACTTTCAGGTCGCCCTTCTTGTCCCAGGCCTTCTCGCCCATGACGGTTTTCACCGGGTTGGCTTTCAGCCACTCAGCGGCCTTCTCGCCACTGTTGGATTTGGCGCCGTTGAACGCGGCAGCCAGGGTCTGCACCGAGGCGTAGGCGTACAGGGTGTAGCCCTCAGGCTCGGTGCCGGCCTTGCGGAAAGCATCCACAACGGTCTTGCTCTCTGGCAGCAGGCGCGGGTCGGCGCCGAAGGTCATCAGCACGCCGTCGACGTATTGCGGGCCGCCAGCGGTGGTCACCAGTTCGTCGGTGACGATGCCGTCGTCAGACATGAACTTGACGTCTTTCAGGCCTTCGGTACGCAGCTGTTTGACCAGTGGACCGGCTTCCGGGTGCAGGCCGCCGAAGTAGACAACGTCGGCACCGGCCGCGCGGATCTTGGTGACCACGGCGCTGAAGTCTTTCTCGCCACGGGTCAGGCCTTCATACAGCACTGGCTTGACGCCGCGTTTTTCCAGCTGAGCCTTGGTGGCATCAGCCAGACCCTGGCCGTAAGTGTCCTTGTCGTGCAGCACCGCGACTTTTTTGCCCTTGAGCACGTCGACGATGTAGTCGCCGGCGACGATGCCTTGCTGGTCGTCACGCCCGCACATACGGAACATCGCACTCAGGCCACGCTCGGTCACTTGCGGGTTGGTGGAGCCCGGGGTGATCGCGATGACACCGGCTTCGTCGTAGATTTCCGAGGCTGGAATGGTGGAAGAGGAGCAGAAGTGCCCGACCACGCCCGCAACCTTCTGGTTGACCAGATCCTTGGCGACCGTCACGGCCTGCTTCGGTTCGCAGGCGTCATCGCCCTTGACCAGAACGATTTTTTCCCCGTTGACGCCACCTGCCGCGTTGACTGCGTCCGCCGCTGCCTGTGCACCCTTCATGTACTGCTCGCCAAATGCCGCGTTGGCGCCAGTCATTGGACCCGCTACGCCGATTTTGATGTCAGCCTGAGCAAACGCAGAAACACCCAGCGCAGTAGCCACTGCGAGGGCCAGAAAGCCTTTCTTGTAAAACGTCTGGGACATGAGGTGGTGCTCCAAGGTTTTTTTTAGTTGGCACTGCGACTTCACTTCACTGAATGCTCAGAGCAAGGGCCGTGCCATCGGTTTTTTATTCTTCAAAAAGTCGCTGCTTTCTTGTTATTTCGACTGTTTCGTTCCCATTTTCATTGGGCGTGCAACCGTCTAAACCGCGGAAGGTGAAACCATTTATTTTTTCAGGCGCAACCCGCATGCGCCATCATTGCAACCGCGGCGCCAAACGACGTGCAACCAGCCTGTAACAGCCCGCGTCACCGAACTGCACACTGCTGGTGCGGGACTGCTACAACCCGCACCATTACAGGCTAGTCGCTGCATCGGAAAGCGCCGCCTCCGGCAACAAATTTCAACATTCAAATCACGATGCGCAGGCACTGGCCCGCGTGATACAGCGAGAACCCCGCCTCGTACAGGCAACTGCGCAAGCCAACGCCCGCCAAGGGCTGCATCGGTGCAAAGGGAATCGGCAGGGCTTGAGGATCGCCATGACACAGATAGTCGGCGAAGGCTTTGCCGACCACGGTGCCGGTGGTCACGCCACGGCCGTTGTAGCCAGTCACGGCCACCAGACCCGGCGCCGGTTCGAACAGGCGCATGAGGTGATCGGGGGTAAAGGCGATGCGCCCGGTCCAGGTGCATTCCCATTCAACTGGCTTCAGATTGGGGAAGTAATGCTGCTGCACCCGGTCGGCCCAGGCTTTGAGAAACCAGGTCGGTTTCTGATTGCCGTTGCCAAGACTGCCGAGCAGCAGTCGCCCTTCCTTGTCACGGCGAATGCTGCTCAAGACCTGGCGGGTGTCCCACGAGCCCTGCCCGCCCGGGAGAATCTCTTGCGCGGCGTCTTCGCTCAGCGGCACCGAGGCAACCTGATAGTAATAACCGGGGAAGAAGTTGCGCTTGAGTTCGGTCCAGTCGCCTTCGGTGTAGGCGTTGGAGGCGATGACGACCTGCTCGGCCAGCACCGAACCTTGCTCGGTCTGCACGGACCAGGCCTGGCCGATGCGCTCAAGACGAGTGACCGGCGAATGATCAAACATCTGCCCACCGAGGCCCTTCACGGCGTTGGCCAGCCCGGTGACATAGGCCATCGGATTGAGCGTACCTGCACGACGGTCGAGCAATGCGGCGGCGATTTTTTGCGTGCCGGTTGCTTGCTCACAAGCCTTGCCGGTCAGCAATTCGACCGGTGCGCCACGGCGTTTCCATTGCTCCTCGCGACTGCGCAGATCCGCCTCACCCTTGGCGTTGTGCGCCATGTGCAGGGTGCCTTCGCGGCGCAACTGACAATCGATGTTGTACTTGTCCACAAGGCTGAACACCAGCGCCGGCGCCGCACCCAACATGCGGTTGAGCTGACTGCCGACGGCTTCGCCGAAACCCGCTTCGATCTCGTCCGGCGGGATCCACATGCCGGCGTTGACCAGCCCGACGTTGCGTCCGGAACCGCCATTGCCGGCACGATGGGCCTCCAGCACGCAGACACTTTTACCTTTTTCCAGCAGATGCAGCGCCGCCGACAACCCGGTGAACCCGGCGCCGATCACGCAGACATCGACTTTGACCTCGCCTCTGAGCGCGGTGTTATCCGGCCTTTGTGGCGTGAGCTTTTCCCACAGACATTCTTCGCGTAACGGCATTGCCAGACTCCAACAGAAACCTGCCAAACACACTGTTGATCCTGTGGGAGCGAACCCTGTGGTGAGGGGATTTATCCCCGACGGGCTGCGTAGCGGCCCCAAAACCTGCAATCGCGTATTGCCAGACAAACCGCATACAACTGTTTTGCGGCTGCTTCGCAACCGGTCGGGGATAAATCCCCTCACCACAAAGGCTCGCTCCCACAAGGGATTTCCACCTGTCAGTCGAACGTTATGCCCTGCGCCAGCGGCAACTCCAGCGAGTAGTTCACGGTGTTGGTCTGCCGGCGCATGTACCCGCGCCATGCATCCGAGCCCGACTCACGCCCACCGCCGGTCTCCTTCTCACCGCCAAACGCGCCACCAATCTCGGCACCGCTCGGGCCGATGTTGACGTTGGCGATGCCGCAGTCGCTGCCGACCGCCGACATGAACTGCTCGGCCTCACGCACGTCAGTGGTGAAAATGCACGACGACAAGCCTTGTGGCACCGCATTGTTCAAACGCAGCGCTTCCTGGAAGTCGTTGTAACCGACCACGTAGAGAATCGGCGCGAAGGTCTCGCTGCAGACCACATCGCTCTGCTCCGGCATTTCAACAATAGCCGGCGACACGTAGTAGGCATTCGGGAACTGGTCTTCCAGTTGACGCTTGCCGCCGAACACCCGGCCGCCCTCGCTCAGTGCCTGCTCCAGCGCGTCCTGCATGTTTTCGAAACTGTGTTTGTCGATCAGCGGGCCAACCAGATTGCCTTCCAGCGGATGACCGATACGGACTTTCGCGTAAGCGGCTTTGAGACGGCTGACGATTTCCTCTTTCACCGACTCATGGGCGATCAGGCGGCGCAATGTGGTGCAGCGCTGACCGGCGGTGCCGACCGCGCTGAACAGGATGGCGCGCACGGCCATGTCGAGGTCGGCGCTTGGGCCGAGGATCATCGCGTTGTTACCGCCCAGTTCGAGAATGCTGCGGGCGAAACGTGCGGCGACTTTCGGCGCCACTTCGCGGCCCATGCGCGTGCTGCCGGTGGCGCTGATCAGCGCGACACGCGGGTCATCGACCAACGCTTCACCGGCATCGCGGCCACCAATGATCACCTGGCAGAGATTCGCCGGGGCATCGCTGAAGTTCTTCACCACGCGATCAAACAGGGCCTGACAGGCCAGCGCGGTCAGCGGAGTCTTCTCCGACGGTTTCCACACCACCGGGTTGCCGCAAACCAGCGCCAGAGTGGTGTTCCACGCCCACACCGCGACCGGGAAGTTGAACGCACTGATCACACCGACCACGCCCAGCGGATGCCAGGTTTCACGCATGTGGTGGCCAGGGCGCTCGGAAGCGATGGTCAAACCGTACAACTGGCGGGACAGGCCTACGGCGAAGTCGCAGATGTCGATCATCTCCTGCACTTCGCCCAGGCCTTCCTGAGTGATCTTGCCCGCCTCCCAGGAAACCAGCTCACCGAGATCGTTCTTGTATTCGCGCAACACCTCGCCGAACTGACGCACCAGTTCGCCGCGACGCGGTGCCGGCACCTTGCGCCATGCTTCGAACGCATGATCTGCACGACTGATGTGCTGCTCGACTTCGGCGGGGCCTTCCCAGTTCACGGCGGCAATTCGGCTGCCGTCGATGGGCGAATGCACCGGCACTTTGCCGTTCTGGTACAGGGCCGGGTTCACACCTAGACGATCAAGCAATGCGGCAACCATGGGTCACTCCTCAAGCAAAAAACAGAATGTGTGCGGCCGCTGTTGCACGACCGGGCAGGCCTTTAGTTGTAGCGTCAGTACGGCGAGTCAACAAACGACCTTTACGCGAGATATCATTCCGTTTATTCATGCTGGGCAGAAAGACAAGAAAAAGGATCCGCCATGCTGAACAAACGCCATCTGCCGTCGATTACTGCGTTGCAGTGCTTCGAGGCCGTGACCCGGCACCTGAGCTTCACCCGGGCCGCCGAGGAACTGAACCTGACCCAGAGCGCCGTGAGCAAACAGGTCGCGCAGCTTGAGGAATTGTTGCAGCACTTATTGTTCCGCCGCGTGCGTCGGCGCTTGCAGATGACCCCCGCCGGGGATTTGTATCTGGTTGAAGTAAGAAAAATCCTCTCGCAGGTGGAAATGTCGACGCATTACCTGCGTTCCTACGGCGGCGAGACCGAAGTCCTGCGCGTTTCCACGCCATCGACCTTCGGCGCCCGCTGGCTGGTGCCGCGCCTCAAGGGCTGGCGTTTGCGCCATCCGTCGATCCATCTGGATTTGTGCAACGAGCAGGAAGCGGATGATCTGCTGCAAGGCCGCAGTGATCTGGCGTTCTATTTTGGCCAGGGCTCACGGCCCGGTACCGAATGCTTGAAGCTGTTCGGCGAAGAACTGGTGCCGGTTTGCGCACCGGGCAGCCTGCCGGATAAGCCTTTCACTGATCCGACGCAATTGACCGATCTGGTTCTGCTGCAAAATGCCTCGCGCCCGCAGGCGTGGCATGACTGGTTCGACAGTCAGGGCTACCAGACCGAACACAGCTACCACGGGCCGCGCTTCGAAACCTTTTATATGTGCATCCGCGCCGCGCAGGTCGGCTGCGGCGTGGCACTGTTGCCACGGTTTCTGGTGGAAGAGGAATTGGCCGACGGCAAACTGGTCATTCCCTGGCAGCATGCAATGCCCAGCAGCGACGCCTATTACCTGGCGTACCCGGAACACTCGGCGGAAGTGCCGAAGGTGCGCGATTTTGTGAAGTGGATGCTGGAGCAGATCGACAATCCAGGCTGACATCTGCGCCCTGTGGCGAGGGGATTTATCCCCGATGGGTCGCGCAGCGGCCCCAAAATATCAAGAGCGACAACTGCTTCGCAGCCGGTCGGGGATAAATCCCCTCACCGCAATAGACCTGACCCAGAACAGAAATTGCTGGCAATACCTGCCGCTGATATGCGCCACTAGCGCCATTGATTGATACCGCGCCAACGCGCGGCGCACCCGGAGACCCGTTTATGAGCGAGAGTGTGTTTGCCGATCGCATCGTGCAGAACCTGCTCGACACCGACTTCTACAAGCTGACGATGATGCAGGCGGTGCTGCACAACTACCCTAACGTCGAAGTCGAATGGGAGTTTCGTTGCCGTAACAGCGAGGATCTACGCCCGTATCTGGCCGAGATCCGCTATCAGATCGAGCGTCTGGCCGATCTGAGTCTGAGCGCCGATCAGTTGAGTTTTCTTGAGCGCATCAGCTTCCTCAAACCGGATTTCCTGCGTTTCCTCGGACTGTTCCGCTTTAACCTGCGCTACCTGCACACCGGCATCGAGAACGGCGAACTGTTCATCCGCCTGCGTGGGCCGTGGCTGCATGTGATCCTTTACGAAGTGCCGCTGCTGGCAATCGTCAGCGAAGTGCGCAATCGTTATCGCTACCGCGAGACGGTGCTGGAACAGGCCCGTGAGCAGCTCTATCGCAAGTTCGACTGGCTGACTGCCAACGCCTCGGCCGACGAACTGGCGCAATTGCAGGTCGCCGATTTCGGCACCCGCCGCCGTTTTTCCTACCGTGTGCAGGAAGAAGTGGTGAGCGTGCTCAAGCACGATTTCCCGGGCCGCTTTGTCGGCACCAGCAACGTGCATCTGTCCCGCGAACTCGACATGAAACCGTTGGGCACCATGGCCCACGAATGGATCATGGCTCACCAGCAACTCGGCCCAAGACTGATCGACAGCCAGATCGCCGCGCTCGATTGCTGGGTTCGTGAATACCGTGGTCTGCTCGGGATCGCCCTCACCGACTGCATCACCACCGATGCTTTCCTTGGCGACTTCGACCTGTTTTTTGCCAAGCTTTTCGATGGCCTGCGCCACGACTCCGGGGATCCTGTGGCGTGGGGTGAGAAATGCATCGCCCATTACCACAAGCTCGGCATCGACCCGATGAGCAAAACCCTGGTGTTCTCCGACAGCCTGACCCTGCCCAGGTCGCTGGAAATCTTCCGCGCGCTGCACGGTCGGATCAATGTCAGTTTCGGCATCGGCACCAACCTCACCTGTGACATTCCAGGTGTCGAACCGATGAGCATCGTGCTTAAAATGACCGCCTGCAACGGCCAACCGGTGGCGAAGATCTCCGACGAGCCAGGCAAGACCCACTGTAAAGACCCGAATTTCGTCGCCTACTTGCGACACGTTTTCCAGGTTCCTGCCGATTCCAGTCTATCTAGCAAGGAGTGAATTCATGCAAGCCGTACAGCGTGAGATTGCTGAACAGCTCAAGGTGCAACCGCCGTTCGCTGACTACAAGGCGCTGCAAGCCGAAGTCGCCCGGCGCATTACCTTTATTCAGGATTGCCTGGTCAATTCCGGGCTCAAGACACTGGTGCTGGGTATCAGCGGCGGTGTCGACTCGCTGACCGCCGGCCTGCTGGCCCAGCGCGCAATGCGCGAACTGCGTGATCAAACGGGCGACCAGAGCTACAAGTTCATTGCTGTGCGTCTGCCGTACGAAACC
Source organism: Pseudomonas sp. TH06 (assembly GCF_016651305.1). Taxonomy (GTDB): domain Bacteria; phylum Pseudomonadota; class Gammaproteobacteria; order Pseudomonadales; family Pseudomonadaceae; genus Aquipseudomonas. Next base: position 790,183 of record NZ_JAEKEC010000001.1, read on the forward strand.
CAGTTCGACGAACACGATGCCCAGGCCTCGGTGGATTTCATCGCCCCGGACGAACGCCATACCGTCAACATCGGCCCGGCGGTCAAGTCGCTGGCGAGTGAAGTGGCGGCGTTTGAAGGCAAACATGCAGTGTCGGTGGATTTCGTGCTCGGCAACACCAAGGCGCGCATGCGCATGGTCGCTCAGTACACCATTGCCGGCGCGGCGCACGGGCTGGTGATCGGTACCGACCATGCGGCGGAAGCGGTGATGGGGTTCTTCACCAAGTTCGGTGATGGCGCTTGCGACCTGGCCCCGCTCAGCGGTCTGGTGAAAAACCAGGTGCGCGCAATTGCCCGCAGCTTCGGTGCACCGGAGTCATTGGTTGAGAAAGTCCCGACGGCGGATCTGGAAGACCTGTCACCGGGCAAACCGGACGAAGCGTCGCACGGCGTTACCTACGCCGAGATCGATGCGTTCCTGCATGGCGAGGCGGTGCGCCAGGAAGCGTTCGACATCATTGTCGCGACCTACAACAAGACTCATCACAAGCGCGTAATGCCGTTCGCGCCGTGATCGGTGATTGAATGAAAAAGCCCGCTGAGGAGTGATCCTCAGCGGGCTTTTCTTTGGCCACTGCATTCATAGATGCGGATGGCCCCTTCGCGGGTAAGCCCGCTCCCACAGTGTCCCGTTCGCTCACAAAATGTCTGATCGACACAAAACCTGTGGGAGCGTGGCTTGCCCGCGAAGAACGATGACGCGGCGAACCTGCTTACTTGACCGTAATGGTGCCTTTCATCATCGAGATGTGGCCCGGGAACGAGCAGAAGAAGCCGTAGCCGCCGTCAGCAATCTTGGACACGTCGAAGGTCAGCGAATCAGTTTCCTTGGCGCCGATGATTTTGGTGTGAGCGATGATGCGCGCGTCACCTTCCGGCAGGTAGTTCTTGTCGATACCGGCGGCCAGGCCAGCGGTAGCGATTGGCTGCATGTCAGCTTCTTTGCTGATCACCAGGTTATGACCCATCACGTTCTTCGGCAGGCTGCCGGAGTGAGTCAGCTCGACGGTAAAAGTCTTGCAGCTCTTGTCGATCACGATTTCCTTGGTGTTGAAGGACATCTGATCGGTGGAGTCAACGGTGGTTTTGCACTCGGCAGCCATCAATTGGCTGCTGGCCAGCGCCAGCAGGGATACCGCAACAACTTTGGAAAACATGGTGAATCTCCAAGGCAGGGTTAACAAAAACACGATTGGTTGAAAGACTGCCTGAAATCTTCGCAAGTTCCTATGACTTGAGTCAAAAATTGTATACAACTTTCAGGCTATGACACTCATCGACACAATCTAACGGCCAGATTCCCCGGCCCGACCTATGATCGGCGCATCTACTGAAACGGAGTGCCTGTCATGTTCTTTAACGGTCTGTTGTGCAGTTTGCTTGCCGCCTACGCCTGTGGCGCCAGCGGTACCTTTGAATCGCCGGAACGCGAAGTTTAGACCTTGGATCGAGGCGTGCCAGCCGTTACCCTGTGACGGATTGACCCAGGAGGAAGGCATGTCTCTGAAATCCGTGTGTGTATTTTGTGGTGCCAATGCTGGCACTGTTCCGGCTTATACCGAAGCTGCCGTTGCCCTTGGCAAGGCCCTCGCCGAGCGCAAGCTGACCCTGGTCTATGGCGGTGGCGCTGTGGGTTTGATGGGGATTGTCGCCGACGCCGCGCTGGCCGCTGGCGGTGAAGTGATCGGGATCATTCCGCAGAGCCTGATGGACAAGGAAATCGGCCACAAAAGCCTGACGCGTCTGGAAGTCGTCGACGGCATGCACGCCCGCAAAGCCCGCATGGCCGAACTCAGTGACGCCTTTATCGCTTTGCCCGGCGGTCTTGGCACCCTGGAAGAACTGTTCGAAGTCTGGACCTGGGGCCAACTCGGCTACCACGGCAAGCCGCTGGGCTTGCTGGAAGTGAACGGTTTCTACAGCAAACTCACTGCTTTTCTCGACCATATCGTCGGCGAAGGCTTCGTTCGCGCGCCACACCGTGACATGCTGCAAGTGAGCGAATCGCCGCAAACACTGCTCGATTCCCTGGATAACTGGCGACCGACCGTCACACCAAAGTGGGTCGACCAGAAACCCGGCTAACCGCCGGGCACCGATACAGGGCAGAATACGCGCCGCTCAACCTCACCTTCGACCCAAGAGGATCGCCCATGGCCAAACCCAATTACTCCTTCGCCAAACGTCAACGAGACCTGGCAAAGGAACAGAAGAAAGAGGAAAAGCTTCAGCGCAAGAAACAAGTAGCTGAAGAAACGGCACTGAACCCTGACGGTGAAGTGGCGACTGAAGAAGATGTTGATACCGATGCAGATGCACCGAAAGACCAGGCGCCCGACGCCTGAGCCCCCACCGGGTTTGATGATCGAATCAGACCCAGCGGATTTGTGACGGGGCTGGCGGTTTCACCGCCGGCCCTCACAGCCCTTCCCGAAACACCCCAATTCCCGTGTAGGAGTGAGCCTGCTCGCGATAGCGGCGTATCAGTCAAACCTCTGCTGCCTGATACACCGCTATCGCGAGCAGGCTCACTCCTACAGTTTGATCTGGGTTAATCCAGGGGCATTACCGTGACACGCACTTCAGGGTCATGACTGCCGCCACCGAGTATCACCCCACGCAACGGCGACACATCGGAAAAATCCCGCCCCCACGCCAATGTGATGTGCTCCAGCGCAGGCTGCACGTTATTGGTCGGATCAAAATCCACCCAGCCCAGTACCGGGCAAAACACTGAAACCCACGCATGCGACGCATCGGCACCAATCAACCGTGGCTGTCCCGGAGGCGGCTGCGTGAGCAAATAGCCGCTGACGTATCGCGCCGCCAATCCTCGCGAACGCACACAGGCCAGCATCAGGTGGGCGAAGTCCTGACAGACACCGCGGCGCCGCTCCAGCACTTCCACCAATGGCGTTGCCACCTGGGTCGCTTCGGCATCAAAAGTGAATTCGCTGAAGATCTTCTGCATCAACGCCTGTACACACAGCATCAAAGGCTGGCCCGGTGGAAAACAACTCTGCGAAAACTCGACGAAGCTGCTTTTCAAGTGCACGTACGGTGACTGAAAACGGTAGCGGCAAGCTTCAAGCAGCTCGGCAGACAACGGCTGGCTGCTGTAGGTCAGCGCATTGCGCGTCAGCTCCCACGCCGGCGACTGAGAGAAATCCAGCGCCGGCCGCGCCAGCACCTCGACGGTAAGGCGAGCATTGACCTGCAATTCATCATGCGGTCGCTCGAACGCCAACCGGGTCAGCGGATTGCCGAACACATCCAGTTCATCACGCCGAGCCGTCGGCTCCGGGCTGATCAGCAATTGCTGCTCGGTACAGCGCTGCCAACTGCACTCGCGCGGCCACAGGTGCGCCAATTGCTGCGCCAGCGAAACCGGGCTGTCGTAGTGATAACAGGTGTCGTGGAAAATCTGGTAATGCGCAATCATCAGACGGACACCGTACGCTGGCTGACATCATCGACATGGGCGAAATGGCGCAGGGCCAGACGATCCGAGACTTGCCCGCTGGCATCGGCAATCTCTTGCAGCAGATCGGCCAGGCCGTCGAGCGCCGCACGAACACTGGACACGCCGAACAACGGATTCTCCAGACAGCCCAGATCAAATCGCCCCAGACGCTCGACCAGTTGCGGCAATCCGGTTTCCCGTGGCACGCCGAAATCATCGTTCAAGCGCTTCAAGGTGCGGGTCACCAGTTTCAACTGGAACAACACGGCGTGCGGGTTCTGTTCGTCGAGCAGCAACAGGTCGAGCACCGGAATTAATTGAGCCACCGCCAGATAACGTGAACGGTAGGTGATGCTGCTGTTGCCCAGCTCCAGCAGCCATTCCAGACCCGCCTGATCAAACGCCCCGGCCCCGCGCAGGAATGCCGCCAGACTGCTGCTGAGAAACTGCAGCCGCTCAATGCGCCGGCCGATCATCAGGAAGCGCCAGCCTTCGTCGCGGGTCATGTCGTCGAGCGCGAAACCCGATAGCGCTGCCAGCGACATCACCAGACGGTTGAGAAAATCCAGTAATTCGCCGAAGTCCGGCTCGTCGGTGTCCAGCTCCATCGCTTCGCGCTGTAATTCGACCAACGCCTGCCAGTTCTCCCGCGAGAGCTTGCCGCGCACCTGCGAGGCTGCCCACTGCAAACGTTGCAGGTTGGAGCGCAGGCTGAATGACCAGTCCTCACCCAGCAACGCTGCCAGCAATCGCTCCGGCAACTCACCCTCATCGGGCAACAGCGCCAGCCGCTCGCCAAGATCGACCGCCGCCAGCAGCGCTTGCGGGTCATCGCCGTCGACATAACGTGCGAGCATGATCCGCAGCAACCGCGCGCTGTCGTCGCAGCGTTCGCAGTAGCGGCCAAACCAGAACAGGTTTTCCACCACCCGCGAGGGCAGATACGGGTCGCGCCGCACCAGATCGTGGACGCCGACGTTACGTTGAGTCTTCCACTGCTCGCCATGGGGTGGCCGATCGCCCAGCACCCAGGTGTCTTTACTCGCGCCGCCGCGCTGCATTGACACCACTTCGGCATCGGCCTCGGCAGCCACGCGGGTCAAACCACCCGGCAGTACCCGATAACCGTCATGGCTGGCCACCGCATACATGCGCATGCCGATCGCCCGCGGTTGCAACTGACCGTCTCCAGCCTGCCAGATCGGCGCCTGAGACAGCTGGGCCAGTTCTTGCGCAACATACGCATAAGGCCGTGCCTGCATGCGCTCGGCGAGGGACTGGCGCTGTTTTTCACTCAGATCACGGCCAAATACCGGCGCGAAGCTTTGCGAGGGAAACGCTGGTTTGATCAACAGCTCAGGCAGTTTTTCCAGCGCCTGAGCCAATACCGGCGCCTCGCCACACCACCAGGTCGCAATGGACGGCAGGATCAGTTCTTCGCCGAACAGGAACTGGTTGATCTTCGGCAGAAAGCCGAGCAAACCCGGCGACTCGAGGACACCGCTGCCCAGCGCGTTGGCGACCAGCACCCGCCCCTGTCGTACCGCCTCAAGCAAGCCGGGAACGCCCAGCGCCGAGTCTGTGCGCAGCTCCAATGGATCGCAGAAATCGTCATCGAGCCGGCGCATGATCGCGTGTACCCGACGTAGGCCACTGAGGGTTTTCAGATACACCGTGGCATCGCGCACCGTGAGGTCGCCGCCCTCCACCAGCGGATAGCCGAGTTGGCGCGCCAGATAAAGATGTTCGAAATAGCTTTCGTTGAACCGTCCCGGCGTCAGCAACACCACCAGCGGCGCGTCGTCATCGCCGGGCGCCTGCCGGGCCAGAGTTTCCTGCAAGGTGCGGAAGAACCCCGCCAGATGCTGCACCTTCAGGTCACGGTACAACTCGGGGAAGGCGCGAGACACGATGGTACGGTTTTCCAGCGCATAGCCCGCGCCCGACGGCGCTTGCGTGCGATCCGCCGTGACCCACCAGCGCCCGTCCGGTGTGCGCGCCAGATCCACGGCGTACAGGTGCAGAAAGGCCTCTTCAGGCGGCGCAATACCCTGACAGGGCCAGAGAAAATTGTTGTGGCCGAAGACCAGTTCCGCTGGCAACAGGCCTTCGCTGATCAAACGTTGCGGCCCGTACAAGTCGGCGAGCACGGCATTCAGCAACCGCGCGCGCTGGGCGATCCCGGCCGACAGTTGCTGCCACTCATCCGCCGCAATCACATGGGGCAGCAGATCCAGTTCCCACGGCCGATCTGCACCTTTGGGATCGGCATAGACGTTATACGTGACGCCGTTTTCCTGAATCTGCCGCGCCAGCAATGCCTGACGCTGCACCAGTTGCGCCGGGGTGCTGCGCTGCAACTGATCGAACAGTCGTTGCCAATGCGGGCGCACCGCACCACTGCTATCGAGCAGTTCGTGATAAGTGCCCGCCGTCAGCGGGTAGCGGTCTAGCAGGTCAGGCATGGAAAGCTCGGCAGACAGCAAGGAACGGTCAGACTAACGCAGGCACATGACGCGCGGATATACGAAAAATCCGCGTGTCGCGCAGGACTTAGAAACGTCGCAAATCGATTGTCATCGGCAGCTCGTCACTGATTTCCACATTCGGTATAGGAAGTTTCCCCGGCGTGTGCCCGACGCGGAAAAACCGCGCCATACGTCGGCTCTCGGCTTCGTTGGCGTTTACCGGCAATGTCTCGTAATTACGCCCGCCCGGATGGGCGACATGGTATTGGCAACCGCCCAGCGAACGGCCCATCCAGGTGTCGAGCAGGTCGAACACCAACGGTGCATGTACCGCAATCGTCGGTTGCAAGCAGTTGGCCGGTTGCCAGGCACGGTAACGCACACCCGCGACGAACTCGCCAACGCGCCCGGTTGGATGCAACGGCACGGCAATACCGTTGCAGGTCAGCAGATAACGCTGCGGCGGCAGGCCCTTGAGCTTGACCTGCAAGCGCTCCAGCGATGAATCGACGTAACGCACAGTGCCGCCCGTCGCGCCCTCCTCGCCCAGTACATGCCACGGCTCCAGCGCCTGACGCAGCTCCAGTTCGATACCGTTGACGGCGTAATCGCCGACCTTGGGAAAACGAAACTCCAGATGCGCCGCAAACCATTCCGCCCGCAGCGGATAGCCGGCGCTATTGAGTTCGACGATAACGTCGGCGAAATCCTGCTCGATAAAGTGCGGCAGCATGAAGCGATCGTGCAACTCGGTGCCCCACCGCGCCAGTTTCGGCGGCGCATATGGCTCGCGCCAGAAGCGTGCGACCAGGGCCCGCAGCAACAATTGCTGAGCCAGGCTCATGCGCGCATGCGGCGGCATTTCAAAGGCGCGCAATTCCAGCAGGCCAAGCCGCCCGGTAGCACCGTCCGGCGAATAGAGTTTGTCGATGCAGAACTCGGCGCGGTGAGTGTTGCCGGTGACGTCGATCAGCAAGTTGCGCAGCAGGCGATCCACCAGCCACGGTGCACATTCCTCACCCGGTTCGGGCATCTGCGCGAAAGCGATTTCCAGCTCGTACAACGCGTCGTTACGCGCTTCGTCGACCCTCGGCGCCTGAGATGTCGGGCCGATGAACAATCCGGAAAACAGATACGACAACGACGGATGGTTATGCCAGTAGCTGATCAGGCTGCGCAACAGATCGGGACGACGCAGAAACGGCGAGTCTGCGGGCGTCGCGCCACCGAGGACGAAGTGGTTACCGCCGCCCGTACCGGTATGGCGCCCGTCGATCATGAATTTTTCGGTGGTCAGGCGGGTCTGCCGCGCCTCTTCATAGAGGAACTCGGTGCGTTCGACCAATTCGTCCCAGGTTGCCGAAGGCTGCACGTTGACCTCGATCACGCCCGGATCCGGGGTGATGCGGAAGTTGCTCAGACGCGGATCGCTCGGCGGCTCGTAGCCTTCCAGCAGCACCGGGCAATGCAGTTCTTCGGCGGCGGCCTCGATGGCCGCGACCAACTCCAGATAATCCTCGACCCGCTCCAGCGGCGGCATGAACAGGTACAAGCGCCCCTCGCGGGCCTCGGCGCAGAACGCGGTGCGGGTCAGCCAGTCGGCGGATTCGTCGATCTTCGGCGCACGCTCGTCAGGCGCTGCCGATTGGCCATGGCTGTTCAGTAGCGCGGTGTCCGGCAGCGCCGGGAAATCCTGATTCGGATCCTGAGGATGAATAAACGGATACTCGGCCGCTTTCACCCAGGGCTGCGAGCCCAACGGCAAACGGTAACCCAGCGCTGAATCCCCAGGCACGAGACGGCAATGCTCGTCGCGTAGATACCAGCGCCCGCTCTGCCACTGATCACCCTTGGCGGTGCGTGCCAGCGGCAGTACCTGACCGATGACCTTATCGAGGCCCTGACTGAAGACCTTGCGCAGCCGTGCACGCTCCAGCGGCTCCTCCAGACGCGAATCTTCGGCGCTGACATTGCCGGGCAATGTGCCCTCGCGCCAGAGGTAATAGAAATTGTCCTCGTAGGCCGGGAATACGAACCGCGTGGGAATTTTCAGGCGTTCGGCGACGCTCGAAAGAAAGCGTCCGGCCAGTTCGCCATCGGCGCGGTAATCCTGCTGTTCATCGGCGATCAATGCGTCGTTTTGCCAGATCGGCACGCCATCGCGGCGCCAATAGCAATTGAGCGACCAGCGCGGCAGTTGCTCGCCGGGATACCACTTGCCCTGGCCAAAATGCACAAGACCTTTGGGGGCGTAATGTTTGCGCATGCGCTGGAACAGTTCGGCGGAGAGGCGGCGCTTGTCTTCGCCCAAGGCAGCGGTATTCCATTCGGCGCCATCCGGGTCATCAATGGACACGAAGGTCGGTTCGCCACCCATGGTCAGGCGTACGTCGCCTTCCAGCAGATCAGCGTCGATCTGCCGGCCCAGGGCTTGAATCGCCAGCCATTGCTCGTCGGTATAAGGCTTGGTGACACGCGGCGCTTCCCAGATCCGTTCAACCGACATTTCGTGGCTGAACTGTGTCTCGCAAGGTTCGACCATCCCGCTGATCGGCGCTGCCGAGGAAGGATCGGGACTACAGGCCAGCGGAATATGCCCTTCACCGGCAAACAACCCGGAAGTGGCATCGAGGCCGATCCAGCCGGCGCCCGGCAAATATACCTCGCACCAGGCGTGCAGGTCGGTGAAGTCCACCTCGGTGCCGGATGGACCGTCGAGGCTTTTCACATCCGCCGTCAGCTGGATCAGGTAACCGGAGACAAATCGCGCCGCCAGCCCGAGGTTGCGCAGCAGTTGCACCAGCAGCCAAGCCGAATCGCGGCAGGAGCCGGAGGCGTGTTCGAGGGTGTGTTCCGGGGTCTGCACCCCCGGTTCCATGCGGATCAGGTAATTGATGTCTTCGCTCAGACGCTGGTTGAGCGCGACCAGAAAATCCACGGCCGGCAGCGGCGTGCGGTCGATGCCGTCCAGATAGGCTTTGAAGGCCGGCGTCCGCGGCAAGGTTTCCAGGTATGGCGCCAGCTCTTTGCGCTCATCGGCGGCGTAGGCGAAGGGGATTTTCTCGGCGTAGGGTTCGAGGAAGAAGTCGAACGGGTTGAACACCGCCATCTCGGCCAGCAGATCGACTTCGATCCGTAGCTCATCGGTTTTTTCAGGGAATACCAGCCGGGCGAGGTAATTGCCCTGCGGGTCTTGCTGCCAGTTGATGAAATGCTGCTCGGGCGAGACTTTCAGCGCATACGAGAGAATCCGCGTGCGGCTGTGGGCGGCCGGTCGCAGGCGAACGATCTGCGGGCCGAGTTCGACAGCGCGGTCGTAGCGGTAATGCGTGACGTGATGCAATGCGACATGAATCGACACGGCGTGCCTCCTGCGAGCCTAAGCGTATTCGAAAGCGCGCAAGACTTATGCCATGCAGAGGCTTGGGCGCTTTCCCGGAATGCTCAGGGCAGTACAGCACCAAAATCGGGCGACGCGGGGAAATGGTTGAGCGAAGTTGCGCCTAAATGTGGCGGGCAGGTGTTAATGGGGTGCCTGACCTGACGCCATCGCTGGCAAGCCAGCGATGAGGACAGTGGTTACAACACAACTCCTGAACCCTGAAATGCAAAACGCCAACCCGAAGGTTGGCGTTCTGTTCAGCTCAAGCGTTGCTTAGCGCGGTACGACGGGCTTGCGCGTCGGCTTCGGCCCTTTGCCCTTGGCCGCGTCCTTACGCTCCTTGGCAGCCTGCTGGTTACGCGCAAACGCCGCAGCCTTGGCCTGTTCACGCTTGTCCCAGGGATTACCACCATCACTGGCACGCGGCGGCAGGCCGGTGTGCTGAGTGAGGATCTTGGTGGTCTTCTCTTTGCCTTCCTTCGCCACTTTATGGCTGCCGGCCGGCGTCGAGTTCTTGCGACGGGCGCTCTGGTAGCTGTCGGTGGACGGCTGATGCAGCGGAATCAGCTGATCCTTGCCCGGCCCGATCAGGTCGCTACGGCCCATGCGCTGCAACGCTTCACGCAACATCGGCCAGCCTTTCGGGTCGTGATAACGCAAGAACGCCTTGTGCAGACGACGCTGCTCTTCGCTCTTGACGATGGTCACGCCGTCGCTCTTGTAGGTGACCTTGCGCAGCGGGTTCTTGCCCGAGTGGTACATCGCGGTGGCCGTGGCCATCGGCGACGGGTAGAACGCCTGCACCTGGTCGGCACGGAAGCCGTTGCCCTTGAGCCACAGAGCGAGGTTCATCATGTCTTCGTCGGTGGTGCCCGGGTGGGCGGCGATGAAGTACGGGATCAGGTACTGCTCTTTGCCCGCTTCCTTGGTGTACTTCTCGAACATGCGCTTGAACTTGTCATAGCTGCCGATGCCCGGTTTCATCATCTGGTTGAGCGGACCTTCCTCGGTGTGTTCCGGGGCGATCTTCAGGTAACCGCCGACGTGGTGGGTCACCAGTTCCTTGACGTATTCCGGCGACTCGACCGCGAGGTCGTAACGCAGACCGGAGGCGATCAGAATCTTTTTCACACCCGGCAACGCACGGGCGCTGCGGTACAGCTGAATCAGCGACGAGTGGTCGGTGTTCAGGTTCGGGCAGATGCCCGGGAACACGCACGACGGCTTGCGGCACGCGGATTCGATTTCCGGCGTTTTGCAGGCGATGCGGTACATGTTCGCGGTCGGGCCGCCGAGGTCGGAAATGACGCCGGTGAAACCCGGCACCTTGTCACGGATCTCTTCGATTTCGCGAATGATCGACTCTTCGGAACGGTTCTGGATGATCCGGCCTTCGTGCTCGGTGATCGAGCAGAAGGTGCAGCCGCCGAAGCAGCCACGCATGATGTTTACCGAGAAACGGATCATGTCGTAGGCCGGAATTTTTTCCTTGCCGTACGCCGGGTGCGGAACACGGGCGTAAGGCATGCCGAACACGTAGTCCATTTCTTCAGTGGTCATCGGAATCGGCGGCGGGTTGAACCAGACGTCGACTTCGCCATGCTTCTGCACCAGCGCACGGGCATTGCCCGGGTTGGTTTCCAGGTGCAGCACGCGGTTGGCGTGGGCATACAGAACGGCATCGCCACGGACTTTTTCTACCGACGGCAGACGAATCACGGTCTTGTCGCGGGTCATGCGCGGGCTGGCCAGGATCTGCACGACCTTGGCTTCCTGCGGATCTTCCACCGGGCCTTTTTCCTGCTCGATGGCGCAGGCCTGAGTGTCCTGGGTATTCACGTACGGGTTGATGATCTTGTCGACCTTGCCCGGACGGTCGATGCGCGTGGAGTCGACTTCATACCAGTCTTTCGGCGTATCGCGACGAATGAACGCGGTGCCGCGCACATCGGTGATGTCTTCGATCTTGTGCCCGTAGGACAGACGCTGGGCGACTTCGACAATCGCGCGCTCGGCGTTGCCGTACAACAGGATGTCGGCGCTCGCGTCGATCAGGATCGAGTTACGCACGCGATCCTGCCAGTAATCGTAGTGGGCGATGCGGCGCAGCGAGGCTTCAATGCCGCCAAGCACGATCGGCACGTGCTTGTAGGCTTCCTTGCAGCGCTGGCTGTAAACCAGGCTCGCGCGGTCCGGACGTTTGCCGGCCATGCCGCCCGGGGTGTAGGCGTCGTCGGAACGGATTTTCTTGTCGGCGGTGTAGCGGTTGATCATCGAATCCATGTTGCCGGCCGCGACGCCGAAAAACAGGTTCGGCTCGCCGAGCTTCATGAAGTCGTCTTTGGACTGCCAGTTTGGCTGCGCGATGATCCCGACGCGGAAGCCTTGCGACTCCAGCAGCCGGCCAATGATCGCCATGCCGAACGACGGGTGATCGACGTAGGCATCTCCCGTAACAATGATGATGTCGCAGGAATCCCAGCCAAGCTGATCCATCTCCTCCCTGCTCATCGGCAGGAACGGCGCTGGCCCGAAACATTCGGCCCAATATTTTGGATAGTCAAATAACGGCTTGGCTGCTTGCATGTCGGACGACCGGTGTTGAGATGAAAAATCGCGGGCGCGGAATATAGCACAAAATTTGACCAATTCCGACGGCAATGGTCGGTTTCTCTCTGGGCCCGTGCCATTGACCAGAAAACCGCCCTACCGCGCCCATTTCCGCACTGCGACCTGCGCCAGTCGAACCCGACACACCGTTGCCCTCCGGGGCGCCGGCGCCCAGTACGACAACCCTTCAAGGATGAAGCAATGTCACCCAAACCGCCTTCCAGAGGCATTGTCACCGTAGAGATCCACGCTCGCCCCGGCGAACCGACAAGCGGATCTGCACCAAGACCCGATACGCCAACGCCTGCCGACGCCCTTCTCGCGACGGCGATAACGGCACCGCGCGTTGTACGCCCGGGCAGAACGCCGGCTGCCGTCGACCTCGATGCAATCCAGCCAGTGCCCGCCGTCACCATCCAGCCAACACCCGCGACGCTGCCCGCAGCCGTGCCCGGGCCAATGCCGCTGACGCATTACCGGATCAGCACCGATGCGCATCTTCCGCAAGCCAATGAGCAAGGCTTGCGACTCTACAAAGGTCGCCAGTACGTCGATGTGCCCGGCGGCACCGTACAAGTTGCGGCAATCGCGGAAAACGGCTTGTATCGCGCCCGGCTGGCGAGCGAGCTGAGCCCTTCGGGGCCAGTGTTGGTGCGGGCCGCCGACGGAAAACTCTGGCACCCGTCAGTGGAGCCCGCCACCGAGATGTTGTATCCGTTGACCGAGACACGCCTGCAAGGTTTTCTGACGGATCTCGACTTCACCGATGTCGAGCCCGACAGCCATGGGCTGCACAGCTTTGACGGCAAACGCTACGCGGTGATTGAACGCCGCGCCTATCAGGTTCTGCATGACCCCGAGGCCTCCACCGCGCAGTCGTCGGTGATGCGTATCGTGCGCTCCGAAGATGCCATCGCCGCAGATGGCGACAACCGCTTTGTCGCAACACGCCCGGGCAGATCCGAGCCAATCGTGTTCGATGAACAGCATGGCTGGCGGGGCATCGTCATTGCCGGAGCAGGCGGCATGCGCCGCACGAAACCCGACAAGGTGCAACGCCTTACAGCGGCTGATCTGATACTGGAATTGCAGACCCAGACCGAACTGATCAATCAGGCGGCAACGCGTACTGATGTACTGGAAGCTGCCTGGCGTGCGGTGCAAGGCAAAGAAGCCGAGAAAGGCGCGCTCGTACAACTTGAAGTGCAGCTTCATCGACAACTGGCGTCGCTGGAGAAGACCGCCAACTTCTACCTCGACGAACGGGATACTCTGCAACCCATCAAAGGCAGCACCCTTTACGCCAGCGATCTGCACAACATTCAGAAAAAACGCATTGAAGCCTATACACGGCTGATGAGTGCCGGTGATTCACGCAAACGGCTGGACATCTCTTTCTACAATGACCCTTTCCACGCCTATCGCTCGACGGTCAATTACCTGAAAAGCAAACTGGCACTGTTGGAAAAACGCCAACTGATTGCCCTCGACATAATCAAGCGAGCGCGTGCTTCGGAAAGCGAACTGCTCGACCTGGGTTTCTATCCAACGGAAATCCATGAGACCAAGGCATTCTGGGTCGATGCAAAAAGCCGCTTGCTGACCGATGTGCCGATTACCGACAACAACTTCAAACCGATCCACCTTGCCTACGCCTTTACCGAAACAACCTTCGCATTTCGCGACATCGACAGTATTCCGGTGGCGGCACGCATGGCGGTATTGAGCAATCTGGTCGACCAGTGCGCAGCGATCAGGGCCTCGTATGAAGACCTCGAACTGCCACCCGGGCCGGTGCATGCCAGCTCGCGGCAGGAAATCATCGAAGCCATTCAGGCCTTTGAAAACACCCTCGAAAACCGCATCGCTGTCGATCACCGCGACCTTGAAAGAACCACGTCGCTGCCGTCCCAGGATCAGTCTATCGATTTCGACTTCATCCCTGCCCAACGCAAAAACCAGCCGGCACCACAAGCCAAAAGAATGTTTCGCAGCAAACACCACGGTGTCTACAAGATCCGCGTCGGACAGACACGCCGCACCGCATTGGGCGAAGAACTGATCGATGTCATGGACCCGCACAACCCGGCAAAGGTCATGCAGACCTACGAGCGTCGCGAAGGCGAATGGCAACGATTGGTGGCTACACAAGAAAGGAATCTGGCGACCCTGATCACCCAGGCCGGTATTCATCTTGAACAGACCGAGACGCACCTCAATACCGCCCGCAAGGATGAGCGGGCAAAACGCAACGCCACCAACATCGTCGAGCAACTGGGCGATGCAGCCGAAGCGCTCGACGATCTCGGTCGACAGATCGAACGCGCGCCGAACCCGGCGAAAAACGACATCGCCGTGCTCGTCCAGCGCCTGCGACAAGACAGCCAGCGCTTGCGCCGCGAGGGCGAAGACATCCGGATCCGCTTGTACAAGGACAAGTCCTTTCTGAGCGCCGACCGGGTGGCGTATCTGATCAGCCAGGATCACCTGAGCGTGAACAAAACCCAGGCACGGCTGGTACAAGGCAAGGGCAAGTACAAGCACTTCCTCGATATCTATTCGCTGAACGACAGACAGACGGGCGAGCCGCTGTGGCAGGCGCATTTTCATTACGAAAAAAACAACAGCCCGGCGCTGGATTTCATGGTCAAGGGCGGTCACCTCAAGACCCTGGCACAAAGCGCAACGGGCAGTGCCGCGCAACGTCGGGATGAGCAAGCCGGGCGGCCGCATGTGGCGATCTGGCGGGAAACCCTTGATGGCCGAACCGCACAAAAAATCTTCGAACTGGCGCGCTGAAACCGCGAACCTATTTCCCTCTTCAAGGATGAAGACATGTCACCGAAACCACCCGCCAGGGGCGTCACCAGCGTGGATGTCCATACACGCCCCAATGAACCGACAACCGCCGCTGTACGGCGCCAGATCGACTCGCCCGCCGCCCACGCACTGCGAACAGCTCAACGCCCGGACAGCACGCCGGCAGACGTAGACCTGGAGGCAATCACTGCGGCGCCAGCGGTCACCATCAGCCGGCCTTTATCCGCCGCCGAAGTGCTCAATCCGGCATCGCAACAACCGCTCAGACATTACTGGATCAGCACCGAGGCCCCGCTTCCGCACGCCGACGCCGAGGGATTCAGGACGTTCAAGGGGCGTCGCTACGGCAACGTGGCGGAGGGCGGCGTCGTGCATATCGTGAGCGAACCGGAAACGGGCCGGTATCGGGCAAAACTGTCGAGCGAATTGCTGCCTTCCGGGCCGACTTTGTCATACGACATCAGCAGTCAACTCTGGCGCCCGCTGGCTGATTTTGTACCAGTCACCTACCCGTTGCCGGTCAGCCGCCTGCAGGGTTTTCGCACCGATCTGGATTTCACTGGCGTCGAGCCGGGCCCTGACAAGCTGCACCGCTACTTGGGAAAACTGTACGTGGTGATCGAAAAAAACGCGTATCAGGTTCTCCATGATCAGGATTCTTCCTCGCCGCAAACACCGGTCATGCGCATTGTCCGGCCAGAGGATGCTGTCGCCCGTGACGAGCAGA
Organism: Pseudomonas sp. TH06; assembly: GCF_016651305.1. GTDB lineage: Bacteria > Pseudomonadota > Gammaproteobacteria > Pseudomonadales > Pseudomonadaceae > Aquipseudomonas. The sequence continues at coordinate 805,694 of NZ_JAEKEC010000001.1, forward strand.
ACCTGTATGTCGCGTCACGCCCGGGCCGCTCGGAACCGATTGCCCACGACGCGGTGGATGGCTGGGTGGGCATTCTGGTCGGCGGCATCAGCGGCATGCCGAGGACCAGGACCAGCAACATCGCCGCCACGGCAGTGGCCAGCCTGGAGCTGCGCCTGAAAAACGACACGGAGGCGATCAATCAGGCGGTCGTGGACTCCCGGCAACTGGAAACCGAATGGCGCGAAGCAAGAGGCAAAGAGGGTGAAAGAGGCGCCGCCGTGGCGATGGAAGTACAGATTCGCCGCTTGATGCTTCTACTGGATGACTCCGCCAGTTTTTACCTGAACCAGCGCGAGGCGCTGGCCATGGTCAAAACCAGCACCGTTTACAAAAAGGAATTACTCGAAAGGCAGATAGCGCAAGTCGCTGCCTACACCCGCCTGATGTTCGTCAGGGATGCGCGGCACATGCAGGAGCTGCGCACGCCCGTGGATATTCTTGAGGCCTATCGCACAGCTGCGAGCTATCTGGCGAACAAACTGGCGCTCATGGAAAAGCGCCAACAAATCGCGAGTGACGCCCTCAAAAGCTCGCCTTCATCACAGAGTGAGCTGACGGAAGTGGGTTTCGACCCGACCGATATTCACGCCGTGACCGCGCGCTGGATCGATGCGCGCAGCCGTCTGCTGACGGAGGTGCCGATGGGCGCAGATTTTGTTCCGGCGAAACTGGCGATCGCGTTCTCGGAGGCGACCACGGCCTTTCAAGCCATCGAGCGTATGCCGGACAACGCCCGCATCGCCGTACTGAGCACGTTGCTCGACCAGTGCGCAGCGATCCGGGCGTCTTACGAACGCTTTTCCCTGCCGCCTGATCCGGCGCATGTGAACTCGAGAAACGAAATCACCAAAGCCATACGTGCCTTCGAAAACACTCTTGAAGAACGGTTGGCACGCTACGACCAGGATCTGGAAAGAGTCATGGTGCTACCGATCCATGACCAACCCATCGACTTCGACTTCATCCCCGCACAGGACCGCACCGGGGTAACGCCGCCGCCCAAGCGCGTGTTCCGCGCCCGCCATCATGGCCATTTCAAGATCTGTATCGGCCAGTCGCGGCGAACCCCGGCGGGCGACGAAGTGATTGATGTGATGAGCGCCGACAATCCGACTCAGACGTTGCGGACCTATGAACGCAAGGAAGGCGAATGGCAAAAGATCGTCACGACGCAAGACAAGACCCTTGGCGTCCTGATGACCGAAGCCGACGAGAGCCTTGCAGCCATCGAGGCTCAATTGGCCGGCGCTCGTCAGGATGAGAGAGCGAAGGAAACCGCCAGCAACATACTCGACAGGCTTGGCGCCAAGGCAGAAGAACTCGACGAATTGCGTGTGCAGATCGAACAGTCACCCAACCCGCTCGCAACGGATGTCGAGCCGCTGATTCAGCGCCTGCGCGAAAACAGTCAGCGTTTGCGCAGCGAGGGCGAGGACATTCGGGTGCGGCTGTACAAGGACAAAACTGTTCTGAGTGCCGACCGGGTGGCGTATCTGATCAGCCACGGTCATCTGAGCGTCAAACAAACCCACAATCGGGTGGCGCGAGGTAAAGGTGAGCAGAAGGAGTTTCTCAGCATCTACTCGGTGAATGACAGGCAAACCGGTGACCCCCTGTGGCACGTCCACTTTCACTATGAAAAGCAGGACAGCCCGGCGCTGAACTTCAAGGTCAAGGGTGGCCACCTGAAAACCCTCGCGCAGAGTCGATCGGGCGTGACATCGCAACGTCTGGATGAACTGGCCGGCCGACCTCACGTGCGCATATGGCGCGAAACCATCGATGGCAGAACCGCACAAAAAATCTTCGATCTCGCGGACTGAACAATTGCACCGACCGGCACGGCAGCGCCGGTCGGCGACCCGCCGCATCCGGCACAAACCCGGCAATGACGCCGAAACTGCTCAACGACCCATTAGCGGAAGTTGAAGCAACACTCTTCAAGGACGAAACATTCATGCCTGTAAAACCGCCGACCCGCAGCACCGTCAACGTTGAGGTGCACACACGCCCCGTGCAAACGGACAACATACATTTGCCGCGACCGGACACCCTGGCACATCTGGACTTCGATATTCCGACCTTACCAAGGCCACGAAACCCGACACCTGCGGGCAGAACCCCCGCCCAGGCTGACCTGGAAGCCATTACTCCAGTGCCGGTCACTATCAGCCAGACACCCTCGGTGGACATCGTCTCGGCACCTGCGCAGCGATCGCTGGAACATTACCGGATCGCGACGAAAACGGCGCTTCCGCCGGCCGACGTAGACGGATTCATCACGTTCAAGGGACGCCGCTACGTCGATGTAATGGACGTGGGTGTCGTGTCTGTCGGGGTCGATCCCCACACCGGCCAGCAGCGCGCGAGACTGACCAGCGAACTGCAACCGTCGGGGCCGGTGCTGGTTCGCGATCCGCAGAGCAAGCTGTGGTATGAGCAGGACGACTCGCCGATCACTTTTGCGCTGAGCGACAGTCGGTTGCAGGCTTTTCGCACAGCGCTGGACTTTGCCGGCGTCGAGCCCGGCACTGATGGCCTGCACCGATTTGACGGCAAGCTCTTCGCGGTGATTGAAAATATCGCCTATCAAGCCCTGCACGATCCCGAAGCCTCCACTGCGTTGACGCCAGTGATGCGCATTGTCCGTGCCGACGATGCCGTCGCCGCCAGTACCGACAACCTTTATGTCGCGACACGCCCGGGCCGATCGGAAGCCATTGTGTTCGATTCGGAGGACGGCTGGCTCGGGGTCAATCTTCCGGGCGCAGGCGGCATGCACCGCGCCGGACAAGCCCCGCACCGGCAACTGATGGACCGTTTCACCAGCGCACTCAATCGCCTGAACAGCCCGGCGGCACGCGTGCGCAAGCTGTACCCGTCGTTGAGCGAAGAGCAAGTCAGCGCCGTAATCCAATCGCTGGGGGAGGATGTTTCGGGCGGTCTGGTACGTCGCGAAACAGATTACAAAAACCTCAAGAAAGAATTGATGGCCTGGTCTCGCACCTACACGCAATCGCCCGTGCCGGCCGCCAGCAAAGCCTGGATTGACCTCGCTGCTGTGGAGATCAAGCGCTGCTGGCGTCAGCAAACCGGGTCAACGCTGAAACTGATACCTGCCCCGGACGGAACCACTTTGCCACCGTTCAAAGCCGACTTCGGCCATGTTCGGACGCTGGAACTGGACAGGATCACCTGGTCAGACACCTCCGACACCTTTCTCAGCGGCTTTTCGGGTCTGGAACGCCTGACGTTCACCCGCTCCACCGTGGAAAAACTGCCCGACGTTGTCGCCACCCTGCATAACCTGAAAGCGCTGGACCTGAGTTCGAACCAAATTCAGCTGGATGTTCCGGCTGCCACCAATCTGAGCTCACTCTCCCGACTTGAGCGGATCGACCTGTCTGGCAATCCCCTTGGACAGACACCGGACTTCAGCGCCATGGCGGCGTTGAAAGTCGTGAACCTGAGCAATACCCGCATCGACCACTGGCCGACAGGTCTGGAACAGCAGGCTGGGCTGGAACTCGTCGATTTGCGCCAGAACCGTCTGAGTGAAGTCCCGGAGGCGATCCTCAACCCGCCGGCCGATCAGTTGCAGGCACGCGCGCGGATCAACGGCGTCACGCTGCTTCATGACAACGCGTTTGCGCCGGGCTACTGGAAAACGCTGGAAGGGTTCTGGCGACGCGTCGCCGCTGCACACCCGGAGATGGCCACCCACGCTGGTAACGGCGCATTCAGGCTTGATGGCGATACCGCCGACGTCACCATGGTGCAACGCCTTCACCCCGACAAGGATGCGCAAGCGGCCAAGGACTTCGTTCTGGAAATGGACGACACAGCACGCACCGGGCTGGCTGCACGCGCGCTGGAACTCGATCAGTTGGAGGCGCAATTGGATGAATACGTCCGGACTCACGACGACCCCGCCACCAGCACTGCGGCGACAAAACTCTGGGTGCAGCGCGTTGCCAGGACGATCAAGGGGTGCTGGCTGCGTGACTCCGGGGACGCGCTGAGATTACCGCTCGGGGCCGGCCCACTCCCGGCTTTGAGCGCGGATTTCAGTCATGTCCGGTCGCTGGACCTGCACACCATTGCCTGGTCGGACGCGGCCGACGTATTCCTGGGCAATTTTTCCAATCTGGAATATCTGGCGGTCACCCACAGCGCGATTGAAAAGTTACCGGGGAAAATTGCCGAGATGGACAAACTGAAGTACCTCGCCCTGAACAATAACCGCATTGAACTGGACGAGCAGAGTGCGGCAAAACTCAGCACGTTAAGTCACCTGGAAACGGTCAATCTTTCCGAGAACCCGGCGCTGAAACTGTCGCCTGACTTCAGTGCCATGTCTGGCCTGACCTCCCTGAACCTGAGTAATTCGGGAATCAGTCAGTGGCCGAGCGGCTTGCAGGACAAGACCGCGCTGACCGGCCTGGATCTACGCAACAACCAATTGCGTGAGGTGCCGCTGGCATTTCTCGATCCGACTCCCGAGCAGTTGCCGGCGATGGCCCGGCTCAACGGGGCCACACTGCTCGAAGGCAACGACTTTCCGCCGGCGTACGGGGAGAAATTCGATGCTTTTTGGCTGCGCGTGAACACGGCTCACCCCGAGCTGTTGAGCACTGCCCACCCCTCAGCCTTTGATAGCGACAACTCAAGAGCACAGCGCTACCGACGACTCTTTCCAAACAAGAGCATCAAGGACTGCCGGGAGTATCTCTGGGGCCTTGAGAGTGGCGCTGCGGGAAAGAAACTCAAAAGCCTCGAAAAGGAATTCGGCGTACTGAAAACTCAACTCGACGCCTGGGTGTTTTCTGGAGGAGGCAACCGCGGGGGGTACATTCGCGCAGATCAATTGGCGGTCAACGCACTGACCCGCGCCGACCGGGTCCAGGCCAGTAACAGGATTATCAAGTGCTGGAGGCGGGAAACACCGCAGCGGCTGGCCAATGACCGCACGCCCATCGGCCTGGAACTGGATCTCAGTGGCCTGATGCTGCCCACCCTGCCGGACATCGATGTCGATTTCAGTCATGTCGGTTCTCTCAGATTGAGCAATATGGCGCTGAACACTTCACCGGAAGGCTTTCTGACCCGCTTCCGTCATGTGCGCTGGCTGGATCTGTCACAAAACCAATTGCGTGAGCTGCCGCCGGCCGTTGGAGAAATGAGCGGGATGACCCGACTGTTTCTGCAGAATAATCAGATTTCCCTGACAGCCGACACCGCCCGCGTGTTGTCCGAGCGCGCAACACTGCGAGCCCTGTGGTTGCACGACAATCCGCGACTGGGCATCCCGCCGGAATTCAGCCATATGCCCGACATACGCTCGGTGAATCTGGCTAACACCGGGATCGACACCTTCCCGACCGGAATAGCCGATCAACCATTGCTGGACACGTTCAATCTGAGCCACAACCAGATCACCGACATTCCGGATGTGGTCGTTGCCCCGCCGGACGATCGACTGGCGCACACGGTGCGCATCAACAACGTGACCGATATCGGCCACAATCCGCTGTCCCCGGAGACCCACTTACGGCTGGATCATTACGATGCCCGACTGATAGAGGCCGAAACGCCGCTGCGGGGCCTGCACAATTTGATCGACACGGCGCGAGGCCATGTTCCGGTCCTCAGTCGACCCGCGACAGATGATCCGATGACACGCTGGACATCAGGACTGACGGCCGATGAGGTAACCGCCAGAAGAAGTCAGTGGCGAACACTGCGTGAGCAGCCGCGTTCGGGAGGGTTGTTCGATACGCTTGAACGCTTGCTGGACATCCCGACCGGTCACCACGACCTTCAACGACGGGTCTGGAAACTCATCGACAGCATTACCGAAAACAACGCGGACTCCGAACGCCTGCGCAAAGAAGTATTTGATCGGGCGGGCGACGCAGCCTGCTGTGATCGGGCGGCGTTCACGTTCACCAATCTGGAAATCCTGACAATGGTGCACGACGCTCGCAGCCAGGCTCGAGATCACGCCCAAGGCCCGCAATTGTCTGCACTTTCCAAAGCGTTGTTCCGCTTGCATGAGGTCGACAAAATCGCCTCGGCGGACATTGCCCAGCGTGAGGCCAGAATTCTCGAATCAAGGCCGCAGGGAGCAGCGGCGCAGCCAGCACCTCACGTCCGCGAGGAAGTCGAGATCCGGCTTTTCTATCGCCACCGCCTGAAAGAACGTCTGCAACTGCCGGGACAGCCGGAGCGAATGGGTTTCGATAATTTAGTCGACGTGACCAAGGCGCAACTGGATGCTGCGTACGAAAAAGTCATCGCGCTGGACAACTCACCTGAAGAATTCAACGCGCTGGTGTCGAGGCAGTTCTGGCAGGAATTCGTCACCCACAAGTACCGTGCGCAATTCGATGAGCAGCAACAGACGTTTCAGGATCGCCAGGCGCTCCTCGATGACGCGCACGCCGCCGAGACGCTTGCATTTGCCGAATACGACGCGCAATCCAAGGCGCTGCAAACTTCGCTGGCGAACGTTGAAGAGGCGCTGATCGTAACGTTGTCCCGACAAGAGATGAACGAGCATTCCGCGCGCGACACCGGCGCGGAGGTCGCCGGCGGAACTGAATAACACGCGGGGGAAGAACAGCTGACCGGTTGAAACCGGCCAGCCATTACTCGTCGTCGTCGAAGTTGTAGCTGCCCGGCGCCAGGTTCTCGAAGCGGGTGTATTTACCGATGAACGCCAGGCGGATAAAACCGATCGGGCCGTTCCGTTGCTTGCCTATGATGATTTCGGCAATGCCTTTGTGCTCGGTCTCAGGGTGATACACCTCGTCCCGGTAGACGAACATGATCACGTCGGCATCCTGCTCGATCGCTCCGGATTCCCGGAGGTCGGAGTTGATTGGTCGCTTGTTCGGTCGTTGCTCCAGGGAGCGGTTGAGCTGGGACAGTGCAACCACCGGGCAGTTGAATTCCTTGGCCAAGGCTTTCAAGGAACGCGAGATTTCAGAAATCTCGTTGGTTCGGTTGTCGCCGCCGGAACCTGGAATCTGCATCAATTGCAGGTAGTCGATCATGATCAGGCCGATCTCACCGTGCTCACGCGCCAGACGTCGGGTACGTGCACGCATTTCAGAAGGGCTGATACCGGCGGTGTCGTCGATGAACAATTTGCGATCGTTGAGCAGGTTGACCGCCGAGGTCAGGCGCGGCCAGTCGTCATCTTCCAATTGGCCAGAACGCACCTTGGTCTGATCGATCCGCCCCAACGAGGAGAGCATACGCATGACCAGCGATTCACCTGGCATCTCGAGGGAATACACCAGCACCGCTTTATCGCTGCGCAATACGGCGTTTTCCACCAGGTTCATGGCGAAAGTGGTTTTACCCATCGATGGACGGCCGGCAACGATGATCAGGTCGGCCGGTTGCAGGCCGCTGGTTTTCTCGTCGAGGTCGGTGTAACCGGTGGACAGGCCGGTGATGGCGTTGTCGGTGTTGAACAAGGTGTCGATGCGGTCGATCGCCTTGGTCAGCAAGTCATTGACGCCCACCGGGCCGCCGGTTTTCGGGCGAGCCTCGGCAATCGCGAAAATCTGCCGTTCGGCTTCGTCGAGGATTTCCTCGGCAGTGCGACCTTCCGGGTTAAAAGCGCTGTCGGCGATTTCGGTGCTGATGCCGATCAGTTGGCGCAACGTCGCTCGCTGGCGAACGATCTGCGCATAGGCCTTGATGTTGGCGACGGACGGCGTGTTTTTCGCCAGTTCGCCAAGATAACCGAGGCCACCGACTTGCGAGGTCTGACCTTCCTTGTCCAGTTGCTCGGACAGGGTCACGACGTCGATCGGGGAGTTCTGATCGGCCAGTTTGGCGATCGCACGGAAGATCAGACGGTGGTCATGTCGATAGAAATCGCCGTCGGAGACTTGATCGAGTACGCGTTCCCAGGCGTTGTTGTCCAGCATCAGACCACCGAGTACAGCCTGTTCGGCCTCGATGGAATGCGGCGGCACCTTCAGGGCAGCGGTTTGCAGATCGTATTGCTCGGGAGCGGAGATATCGTTCATGGCCACTTGTGTAGTTTGGAAAAACAGGGAATTCAGAAAGACAAAGGGCACGACCTGTAAACAGGATCGTGCCCGATGTTAACCGTCTGACGGACTAGCCGCCAGCCGATCAGGTGTTACTTAAGCTGCTACCACTACAACGCGTACGGTGGCTTCAACTTCGGCGTGCAGGTGCACAGCCACGTCGAATTCACCCACGTTGCGGATGGTGCCGTTCGGCAGACGAACTTCGCTTTTCGCAACTTCAACGCCGGAGGCGGTCAGTGCGTCAGCGATGTCGTGAGTACCGATCGAACCGAACAGCTTGCCTTCGTCGCCAGCGGTGGCAGTGATGGTCACTTCCAGCTCGGCCAGTTGGGCAGCACGGCTTTCAGCCGATGCTTTACGGTCTGCGGCAGCTTTTTCCAGCTCAGCACGACGCTCTTCAAACGCAGCCAGGTTGGCAGCAGTTGCAGCGGTAGCTTTGCCGAAAGGCAGCAGGTAGTTACGGCCGTAACCGGCCTTAACGTTTACTTTGTCGCCCAGGTTGCCCAGGTTGGCGATTTTTTCCAGAAGGATCAGTTGCATGTGGAAATCCTCTTAACTTTTAACCTTCACCGTTCGCGCTGTCGGTGTCTTTCGACACGTGACGACCGCGAAAATCAATCAGGCTGTCGACAATGGCCAGAACCACGAGCAACGGATAGATCAGCTGCATGAACAGCAACAGCGTGACGTACAACCCCACCAGCCAGAAACCGGCCAGTCGCTTCTGCCCGACCAGCCCGTGAATCAGGGCCAGACCGGCGAACACCAGCGGTACACTGCACAACGGCGTCAACATGGCCATCTGTGCACCGAGATTCGGGCCCAGAAGCATCAACGCCAGCAGCAACATCGCCGGCCCCAGCGGGATCCGGATGGCGCGAAACTCGCGACCAAAACCACCCGGGTTGTACAACAACGCCTGCCAATGACGCCCGACAATCAGGCTCAGCACGCTGACGATCTGCAACAAAGCCGCAATCAGTCCGGTCAGGACCGGTGCAATCAGGGACGCGAAACGCGCTTGCTCTTCGACCGACAATTGCTTGTAGGTCTCACCGAGAAGCGCCGGCATGACCTTTATAAGGGCCTGCGCGAGCATCTCGATCTGGGCGGCAAACGCCGCCCCGAGCACCACTGAAAACACCACTCCAATCGCTACGCTGACCAGCAGCGTGCGGACCCAGGATTCACTTGCGCGCAAAACCAACGCAAGTCCCGAAGACCCCAGCAGCACCAGAAGTGCCCGTGGGTCATCGGCATACAGCCACCAGATCAATGCCGGCAGCAGCCCCAGGGACAGAACGCCAAGGGCGCCCGTCAATCCGCGCCGCAGAAGTACAAGACTCCCGGCGGCGGCACCCAACCAATACAACAACGGTAATGTTGCACATCCGGCCACCACGAGAGTGGCCTGCATACGGCCTCGCATGATGAACTCAGCTAAGGCACGCATGCATTCAATCCTTTGCTACTTGTCGACTGCCCGGTCTCAGCGGCCGTGGCTGTCGGTGTAGGCCAGCAGGGCCAGGAAGCGGGCGCGCTTGATAGCGGTGGCCAGCTGACGCTGATAACGAGCTTTGGTACCGGTGATGCGGCTTGGAACGATTTTGCCGGTCTCGGATACGTAGGCTTTCAGAGTGTTGAGATCTTTGTAATCGATCTCTTTCACGTCTTCAGCGGTGAAACGGCAGAATTTACGACGACGGAAGAAACGTGCCATTTGATAGGCTCCTTAATAAGGTCCGTGGATTACTCGTCAGCGTTATCGCTGTCGTTCTCTTCGCCTTCAACGCTTTCAGCGCCTTCGTGCTCAGGACGATCGCGACGCTCACGGCGCTCACTGCGGTTTTCTTCAGCCTTGAGCATCTCGGATTGGCCGGTAACGGCTTCTTCGCGACGGATGACCAGGTTACGGATCACTGCATCGTTGTAGCGGAAGTTGTCTTCCAGCTCGGCCAGGGCCTTGCCAGTGCACTCAACGTTCAGCATCACGTAGTGAGCCTTGTGAACATTGTTGATTGCGTAGGCCAGTTGACGACGGCCCCAATCTTCCAGACGGTGGATTTTGCCGCCGTCTTCTTCGATCAGCTTGGTGTAACGCTCAACCATGCCGCCGACTTGCTCGCTTTGATCCGGGTGGACCAAAAAGATGATTTCGTAATGACGCATGAATGCTCCTTACGGGTTGTAGCCTGCCGCTCAAAAACGGTCAGACAAGGAGTGAATGACACTTATGGACTTGCCGGCGCGGGGCACATGCGTGCCTGCCGTCACAGCAAGGGGCGCAATTGTAGAGAAGGGACAGAAGAGGTGCAAGGCAATTGGTGATTATTTGAACAATCACCGATTCATGCCACCCCACAAAACAATGCAGGAGTGAGCCTGCTCGCGATGAGGGCGCAACATTCAACTTTAATGCTGAATGTTACTCCGCTATCGCGAGCAGGCTCACTCCTACAGGGGAGTTGCAGCAGATCAGGACTTCTTGGCGGCAGCCTTGGCTTTCGCGCCACGCTGACGCTGCGCTTCAAACAGGCAAACACCAGTCGCCACGGACACGTTGAGGCTGCTGACGCTACCGGCCATCGGCAGCTTCACCAGATAGTCGCAGTGCTCGCGGGTCAGGCGACGCATGCCTTTGCCTTCGGCGCCCATGATCAGGATGGTCGGGCCGGTCAGGTCCTGGTCATAAATGCTGACCTCGGCCTCACCCGCCGTGCCGACAATCCACAGACCGCGCTGCTGAAGCTTTTCCAGAGTGCGCGCCAGGTTGGTCACGGCAACCAGCGGAATCACTTCGGCCGCGCCGCAAGCCACTTTACGCACCACAGGGGTCAGGGTGGCCGACTTGTCTTTCGGTACGATCACCGCCAGCGCACCGGCAGCATCCGCCGAACGCAGGCAGGCACCGAGGTTGTGCGGATCGGTCACGCCGTCGAGCACCAGCAACAATGGCGCGCCTTCGGTGCGATCAAGCAGCTCGTCGAGCATCGCCTCGCCCCAGACCTGGCTTGGACTGACGTCCGCAACCACGCCCTGGTGCACACCTTCAACCCAGGCGTCCATTTCACGACGCTCGGCCTGGCCGACCTGGACACGATTCTCGTTAGCCAATTCGATCAGGGTCTGCACGCGCGGATCGTTGCGGCTTTCGGCCAGCCAGATCTGCTTGACGCGTTTCGGGTGGTGACGCAACAACGCTTCTACCGCGTGAACGCCGTAGATTTTTTCCAACTGACTCATGACTTCGCCTTCGGTTTACGCGCCCCGCCACTTTTGGCTGGAGCAGAACCCGCTTTTGGCGGGCCTTTACGGTGTTTGCTCGGTTTGGCTGGCTTGCCGCCGGAGGCCTTTTCAGGCGCCGACCGTCCGGTCTTTCCCCCAGACGCCGCTTTACCACCGCTTTTGGCATCGGAAAGCAGTGCTTTCTTCATTTCACGGCTTTTACGCAGCTCGGCGTTTTTCGCCACGGCATCGCTTGGGCGATAGGCTTCGACAGCCTTCTCTTTGGCTGGACGACGGCTGGCAGTTTTTGCCGGGGCCTTTTCTTCCACAGCCTTGGTCGCTGGAGCAGCGATTTCAGCACCACGCTTCTTGCGGCCGATCGGCGCGCTGATGGTTTTTTCCGCCATCTCGAAATCGATTTTGCGCTCGTCGAGGTCAACGCGCATGACGCGAACTTCAACGGTATCGCCGAGACGGAAGCTGCGACCGGTGCGCTCGCCCGCCAGGCGGTGATGCACAGGATCGAAGTGGTAGTAATCACCCGGCAGCGCGGTGACGTGGACCAAGCCTTCGACATAGATGTCTGTCAGCTCGACGAACAGGCCAAAACCGGTCACCGCAGTGATCACGCCCGGGAACGATTCGCCCACGCGATCCTTCATGAACTCGCATTTGAGCCAGTTCACTACGTCGCGGGTCGCTTCGTCGGCACGGCGCTCGCTCATCGAGCACTGTTCACCGAGTTGCTCAAGGGCCGCTTCGTCGTACGGATAGATACGCGCCTTCGGAATGGTCATCGCACCGGCACGGCGAACGTGCGGGGTGTCCTGTTTCGAATGGATCACGCTGCGGATCGCGCGGTGCGTGAGCAAGTCCGGGTAACGACGGATCGGCGAGGTGAAGTGGGTATAGGCTTCGTAATTCAGGCCGAAGTGGCCCTGATTGTCGGCGCTGTACACCGCCTGACTCAACGAACGCAGCATCACGGTCTGGATCAGATGGAAATCCGGACGGTCCTTGATGCTCGCCAGCAGTGCCTGATAGTCCTTAGGCGACGGGCCGTCCTTGCCTTTGTGCAGGGACAGACCGAGCTCGCCGAGGAAGGCGCGCAGTTTTTCCAGACGCTCCGGTGGCGGACCATCGTGGACACGGTACAACGCAGGAATTTCGTGCTTCTTGAGGAACTCGGCGGTGGCCACGTTGGCGGCCAGCATGCACTCCTCGATCAGCTTGTGCGCGTCGTTACGGGTAGTCGGACGAATTTCGGCAATCTTGCGCTCGGTACCGAAGATGATTCGGGTTTCCTGCGTTTCGAAATCGATCGCGCCACGTACGTGACGGGCCGCCAGCAGAACCTTGTACAGCGCATAAAGCTGTTTGAGGTGCGGCAGAACGTCGTTGTACTCACCGCGAAGCTGACGCGCCTCGGTGATTTTCGGCGTTTCCAGCATCGCGCTGACTTTGTTGTAAGTCAGACGAGCGTGGGAATGAATCACCGCTTCATAGAAGCAGTAGTCGGTCATTTCGCCGGACTTGGAGATGGTCATCTCGCAAACCATGGCCAGACGATCGACGTGCGGGTTCAGCGAGCACAGGCCGTTGGACAGCTGCTCAGGCAGCATCGGCACTACGCGCTCAGGGAAGTACACCGAGTTCCCGCGCACTTGCGCTTCGTTGTCCAGCGCCGAACCGATCTTCACGTAGCTGGAAACGTCGGCAATCGCCACGTACAACTTCCAGCCGCCGGAGAACAGGCGCAGCTTGCCCGGTTTGGCTTCGCAATAAACCGCATCGTCGAAGTCGCGGGCATCTTCGCCGTCAATGGTGACGAACGGCAGATGGCGCAGGTCGACACGCTTCTCTTTGTCTTTCTCTTCGACTTCCGGCTTGAGCTTGGCCGCTTCTTTCAGAACAGCCTCAGGCCACACGTGCGGAATGTCGTAGGTGCGCAGGGCAACATCGATTTCCATGCCCGGCGCCATGTAGTTGCCGACCACTTCGACCACGTCGCCTTGCGGCTGGAAGCGCGGCGTCGGCCAGTGGGTGATCTTCACCTCGACGAACTGACCGATCTGGGCGTTGGCGTTGCGGCCCGGAGTGACCAGCACTTCTTGCTGGATTTTCGGGTTATCCGCGACAACAAAGCCGATACCGCCTTCTTCAAAGTAGCGGCCGACGATGGTTTCGTGAGCACGTGACACCACTTCGACGATCACGCCTTCGCGGCGACCGCGACGGTCGAGACCGGAAACACGCGCCAATGCACGGTCGCCGTCGAACACCAGACGCATTTGCGCCGGGCTCATGAACAGGTCATCGCTGCCGTCGTCCGGCACCAGGAAGCCGAAGCCGTCCCGGTGACCGCTGATGCGGCCGAGGATCAGATCAAGCTTATCCACCGGCGCATAAGTGCCACGACGGGTGTAAATCAGTTGAGCGTCGCGCTCCATGGCGCGCAGACGGCGACGCAGGGCTTCGATCTGGTCTTCGGTGGTCAGACCAAACTCTTCGACCAGTTGCTCGCGGGCAGCAGGCGAACCCCGATCGGCGAGATGCGCCAGGATCAGTTCGCGGCTGGGAATAGGGTTTTCATATTTTTCCGCTTCACGAGCGGCCTCGGGATCGAGGGACTGCCAATCGGCCATTAGAGAGTTTTCACCTTGTCTATATGCGGGTTAGTTTGGCATAGGCGCCATCAAACGGGAAATTTCCGACTATATAAGGCCCATCTAAAGCCTTGTATCGACGCCTGAAAGCACTTTTGAACACCGTTGGTAAAAAAAACCAAAAAAACTGACGACAGGGGTTTACAGTTAAAAAGACGCTCCGTATAGTGCGCGCCATCGACGACGTACAAGCGTTGCCGATACTGCCCAGATGGTGAAATTGGTAGACACGCCAGCTTCAGGTGCTGGTGACCTTACGGTCGTGGAAGTTCGAGTCTTCTTCTGGGCACCAATTTCGAGTTTGAGACTAGAACAGTTTCAGAACTCACACAAAAACCCGCGAAAGCGGGTTTTTTGCATTCTAAGGAACGGATTTGTTAAAACCGGATTATTAAAATTAAATCAGGGGTTTACAGATCAAAAAGCGCTCCGTATAGTGCGCCACATCAACAGCGGCAACGCTTGCGATGAATGCCCAGATGGTGAAATTGGTAGACACGCCAGCTTCAGGTGCTGGTGACCTTACGGTCGTGGAAGTTCGAGTCTTCTTCTGGGCACCAATTCAAACTCAAGGTTACGACGTTGAGTTTCACAAAAACCCGCGAAAGCGGGTTTTTGCGTTTCTGGCTTCCGAAAAAACACAAATCCCCTGTAGGAGCTGCCGAAGGCTGCGATCTCTTGATCTTGCTTTAAAAACAGATCAAAAGATCGCAGCCTGCGGCAGCTCCTACATTTCAGCGCATGAGCAGTACCAGACCCTGCGTCGTCCCGCAAGGCGCACTTGAGAAACAATATCGTTTATCATTGTTGCAAGTTTTTGCAATGCGACAGTGAGGAACCCTGCGAATGACGTTTCGAAATACCCTGCGCCGAGGCTTGACCTTCACCCTCCTCGGCCTGGCGCTCGCCACTCCCCTCACCCAGGCTGCCGATGCGGTTTCCCTGACTCTCTATAACGGCCAGCACAAGGAAGTCGGCGACGCGATCGCCAAAGCCTTCGAAGCCAAGACCGGCATTCACGTCAATGTGCGCAAAGGCAGCAGCAATCAGCTCGCCAGCCAGATCATCGAAGAGGGCGACCGCTCCCCTGCCGACGTGATCTACACCGAAGAATCCCCACCGCTGAATAACCTTGGCGAGCAAGGCCTGCTGGCCAAGACCGATGACGCCACACTGGCGGTTTTGCCAGAGAAATACGTGGCCGGCAATGGCACCTGGATCGGCATCACCGCGCGGGTTCGAGTAGTCGCTTACAATCCAAAACTGGTCGATGAAAAAGATCTGCCGAAATCGGTGATGGAGTTCTCCGATCCGAAGTGGCAAGGCAAGGTCGGCTTCGTGCCCACCAGCGGCGCATTCCAGGAACAAGCGGTAGCGATCATCAAGATGCACGGTCGCGACGCCGCCGAAGAATGGCTGACCGGGCTGCGCGCCTTCGGCAAGACCTACAGCAACAACATGGTCGCGCTCAAGGCTGTGGAAAACGGCGAAGTCGCCACCGTCCTGGTCAACAACTACTACTGGTTCGCCCTGCAACGCGAGAAAGGCAAGCTTGATTCGAAGCTGCATTACTTCACCGGCGGTGACGTCGGCGGCCTGATCACCGTGTCCAGCGCAGCCGTGCTGAAATCCAGCAAACACCCCCAAGAAGCCCAGCAATTCCTTGCCTACATGGCCAGCCAAGAAGGTCAGCGCGTGATCACTCAGACCACCGCCGAATATCCGCTGCATAGAGGCATGGAGTCGGATCGCGGACTCAAGCCGTTCAGTGAGCTGGAAGCACCGAATGTCACTCCGGCGGATCTGGGCAACGCCGAAGAAGCACTGGATCTGGAACGCGAAGTTGGCTTGAACTGATGACCGCATCGTTATCCGCCCCCGCCGCGCGCGGGGGTTACGTGCCACGGCGCAAACGCCCGTCAGTCTGGCTGGTGCTGCCAGTGTTGCTGCTGGTGGCGCTGAGCCTGTTGCCGTTGGCGTATGTCGGACTCAAGGCCTGGCAGGCGGGCTGGGCCGAGGCGCTGCACTTGTTGTGGCGCCCGTATGTTTTCGGCCTGCTGCGCAACACCTTGGCGTTGATGGTGGGCGTGACACTCACTTGCGGCGTGATTGGCCTGTCGCTGGCGTGGCTGCTGGAACGCAGCAATTTGCCGGGCCGGCGTCTATGGGGCGTGATTCTGTGCCTGCCGTTCGCGGTGCCAGCGTTCGTCAGCAGCTTCACCTGGGTTTCGTTGAGCGCGCAGTTCGAAGGACTCGGCGGGGCGATTCTGGTGATGAGCCTGTCGAAATATCCGCTGATCTTTTTGCCGGTTGCAGCAACCCTGCGCAATCTTGATCCCTCCCTTGAAGAATCCGCCCGCACGCTGGGCCAAAACCGCTGGGGCGTGTTTTTCCGCGTCACCCTGCCGCTGCTCTGGCCGTCGCTGCTGGCCGGCTCGCTGCTGATTGCCTTGCACATGCTGGTGGAGTTCGGCGCACTGTCGATCATCGGCCTGCAAACCTTCACCACCGCGATCTATCAGCAATTCGAACTGGAATTCAGTAACGCCAACGCGGCGATGCTGTCTGCGGTGCTGCTGGCGCTATGTCTGGTGCTGCTGTGGCTGGAACTGCGCGTGCGCGGCAAGGGCCGGCATGTGCGCACCGGGCAAGGTGCGGCGCGCCAGGCCGAGCAAGTTCGGCTGGGGCCGTGGGCCGCTGTCGGTCAGTTGTATTGCCTGATGCTGGCGATTGCCGGCAGCGGGATTCCGCTGGGGATGCTGGCCTACTGGCTTGCGGTGGGTTCCTCGGCGGCCTTCCCGGTTGCTGCGATTACCGAAGCCCTGTTGTCGTCACTGGCCTTGTCGCTGGGTGGAGCGGCGTTGTGCTTGGTGCTGGCGGTGCCGGTCGGACTTCTGGTGGTGCGTTACAAAGGCCAACTGGCGATCTGGGCCGAGCGTCTGCCGTATCTGCTGCATGCGCTGCCGGGACTGGTGATTGCGCTGACGCTGGTGTATTTCGCCCTGCATTACGTGCCAGCGCTGTATCAGACATCCGGGTTGCTACTGATCGCTTATGCGCTGCTGTTTCTGCCATTGGCTCAGGCGCCGATTCGTACCGCGCTGAACAAGGCTGCACCGCAGCTGGAAGAGGCCGCGCGTACACTTGGCGCATCGTCGTTCACGGCATTTTGCCGGGTGACGCTGCCGATCATCTTCCCGGCCTTGGGCGCGGCATTTGCGCTGGTGTTTCTGGATGCGATGAAGGAATTGACGGCGACGCTGCTGCTGAGTCCGACCGGGCTCAATACCTTGGCAACCGAGGTCTGGGCACATACCGCGAATGTTGAATTTGCAGCGGCGGCGCCTTATGCGGCGCTGTTGATTGTTGTTTCCGGATTGCCGGTCTATTTACTTACGACGCGGATGTATCTGAGCCGCTGAAATGGCTATCGCGAGCAGGCTCACTCCTACATTGGAACGCACTTCTCTGTAAGAGTGCGCCTGCTCGCGATGGACCCCTATAAGACAACATCAAGCCCTGAACTGCCCCAGACTCGCCTTGAGTTGCGCCGCCAGACCATCCAGCACCTTGCCACTCGCCGTGGTTTCCACCACCGCCTGCGCCGCTTTCTCGGCCTGCGCATGAATTGTCTCGACCCGCCCACGCACTGCCTGCGCCCCTTGCGCCTGATGCGCAGCGGCCTGCGTCGCCAGGCCAATCGCCGCATGCACCTGCTCGACCGAGGCCTGCACCGACTGCTGTAGCCGCGCACTGTCGCGCAGCACCAGCAAACCTTCGCTGGCCTGACGTCCGGCCTGACCAATCGCTTCCACCGCCTCACGCGCGCCCTGCTGCAACGCGACGATGTGCGCCTGAATATCACCAGTCGAACTTTGCGTCTTGCTGGCCAGCGCCCGCACTTCGTCCGCCACCACGGCGAAACCACGTCCGGTCTCGCCCGCCCGCGCCGCTTCAATGGCTGCGTTCAATGCCAGCAAGTTGGTCTGCTCGGCGATCCCGTGAATCACCGTCAACACCACTTCAATCTGCTCACTCTGCTGCGCCAGCCGCTCAATGACTTTCGCCCCGGTATCGACCTGCCCCGCCAGCGCTTCGATCAAACTGCCAACCTTGGCCGACGTGCGTGTGTTTTCGTCAGTCGCCTGGCGAATATCCACAACCTGCTTCAACGCCGCCTGCATCGCGTGGCTTTCCGATTGTGCTTCGTCAGCCATTTGCGACAGCGCCCGCAGACTTTCCGCCACTTCATCACGCTGCATCCCCGCCGCCGCATCGGCGCCAGCATTGCGCAGGGTCATCGCGCCAATTTCGACACCGGTACGCTGGGCCACATCGCCCGCCTCGCGCACGATCGGCTGTAACTTATCCACAAAGCGGTTGACCGCCGCAGCCATGTCGCCGATTTCGTCCTTGCTGTTGATCTGCACACGCTTGGTCAGATCGCCCTCGCCTGCCGCCAGATCGTCCATCGCCACGTTGAGCATCTTCAAGCGATTGACTACGCGATGCCCAAGCACCACCGCCAGCAACAGCAAGACGCCACAGCCGACCAGCGCCAGACCCAGACCGATCCGCCAGCGCAGGGTGGCCGCCGCTTCCTGAACGGTGCTGGCGGTATTGGACTTCATCTGCGCCGCAGTCGACTGCGCCGATTGCAGACGCGCCTGCATGGCCGTGGCGCTGTCCGCTGCAGCGCCTTTCAGGCTGTCGCCGACCAGTTGATCGCTGCTGGCAATCAGCGCCGAGAAGCGTTTGTCGAGCGCGGCCAGATCGGTTTCCACAGAGGCCGTGGAAACGCCCATCAGCACTTTGCCGATTTCCACGCCATTCGGGTTGATCGACGCTTCGAGGTAGTAAACCGACGGATCGTTTTTCGCCGCATCCAACACTTTGTCCAGCGCACGCTCACCCTGACCTTTTTCCAGCAAAGCCTTGTTGATCGGGTTTTCGCGGTTGAGGTAACGGGTCAGGTGCTGACCGGTGGCGTCGTCGTAGACCACGAACAGCACATTGGGATTGCGCTGGGCGCGTCGTGCAAATTCGGACAAGGTCGGTACGTCGCTGTCCCACATCGCACGCGGCGCGACGGAGGCCAGCAACTGCGCCATGTCATTGGCCGAATCCTTCAGATCTTTTTCCAGCGTTGCACGTAGCTGCACCTGCTCGTCCTTCAGACGCGAGGACAAACCAGCCGTCAGACGCTGACGGGTGCTGGCTGACAAGGCATC
This sequence comes from Pseudomonas sp. TH06, assembly GCF_016651305.1. Lineage (GTDB taxonomy): Bacteria > Pseudomonadota > Gammaproteobacteria > Pseudomonadales > Pseudomonadaceae > Aquipseudomonas. The sequence continues at coordinate 824,933 of NZ_JAEKEC010000001.1, forward strand.
GAGGCTCGAAGTGACTGCCCGCCCGGCCTGTTCCAGTTCGCCGGAGAGCTTTTGGCTGTCAGCACCCAGGCGTACAGCCAGATCAGCTTCCAGCGCCGTGACGGTGCTCCGTGTCAGGGCGACCGCCACCAACACCTGCACCAAAAGGGCGATACCAAGGGTAACGAATACAGGTCGCAACAAACGGCTTTGTAACAGTGAGAGAACGGCCGACACTGTGAATACCTCTACTTCTGACGCCATTAATTTGATGGCACTCTTGTAGGGAGATTCACAGCAAAGGTCATGCCGTCCAACAGGCATAAACGACAAAGGCCCCGATTAAGGGGCCTTTGTGTTTTTACATCAACGACTTATCAAGCGAACGGATGACGCAGAACGATGGTTTCGTTGCGATCCGGGCCCGTCGAAATAATGTCGATCGGCGCGCCGATCAACTCTTCGACGCGCTTGATGTAGGCACGGGCGTTGGCCGGCAGCTCTTCCAGGGTTTTAGCGCCCACGGTCGATTCGGTCCAGCCCGGCACTTCTTCATATACAGGCTGAAGGCCGACGTAGCTGTCAGCGTCAGTCGGGGCAACGGTGTTGCCCTGTGCGTCTTTGTAGCCGACGCAGATGTTGATGGTTTCCAGGCCGTCGAGTACGTCCAGCTTGGTCAGGCAGATGCCCGAGATGCTGTTCACATCGATAGCGCGACGCAGGATAACGGCGTCGAACCAGCCGCAACGACGGGCACGGCCGGTGGTAGCACCGAACTCGTGACCTTGCTTGGCCAGGTGGGCGCCGACTTCGTCAAACAGCTCAGTCGGGAATGGACCCGAACCAACGCGAGTGGTGTAAGCCTTGGTGATGCCCAGGATGTAGTCCAGGAACATCGGGCCAACGCCCGAACCGGTCGCCACGCCACCAGCGGTGGTGTTGGAGCTGGTCACGTACGGGTAGGTGCCGTGGTCGATGTCGAGCAACGAACCCTGGGCGCCTTCGAACATGATGTCTTTGCCGGCACGGCGCAGGTCGTGCAACTCGGCGGTCACGTCGAGCATCAGCGGCTTGAGCAGCTCAGCGTATTCCTTGCACTCGGCCAGAGTCTTTTCGAACTCGATGGCAGGCTCTTTGTAGTAACCGACCAGCATGAAGTTGTGGTAATCCACCAGTTCACGCAGCTTGTCTTCAAAGCGCGGCATGTTGAGCAGGTCACCCACACGCAGGCCACGACGTGCAACCTTGTCTTCGTATGCCGGGCCGATGCCGCGACCGGTAGTACCGATCTTCAGCTCGCCACGGGCCTTTTCACGGGCCTGGTCCAGCGCCACGTGGAACGACAGGATCAGCGGGCAGGACGGGCTGATACGCAGGCGCTCGCGCACCGGTACGCCTTTCTCTTCCAGCTTGGTGATCTCGCGCAGCAGGGCGTCAGGTGCAACCACCACGCCGTTGCCGATCAGGCACTGCACGCCTTCGCGCAGCACGCCCGACGGGATCAGGTGCAAGACGGTTTTTTCGCCGTCGATCACCAGGGTGTGGCCAGCGTTGTGGCCACCTTGGTAGCGCACTACGGCGGCAGCATGTTCGGTCAGCAGATCAACGATCTTGCCTTTGCCCTCATCACCCCATTGGGTGCCCAGGACTACGACATTCTTACCCATAACACTTGTCCTCATTCGCGCAAACTTGGTGCCGGCGATGGCCGGCAGGAAAACTCAAGAAGCCAGTGGCGATACTTGCCAAAGCCCGTTCTGCTGAATCAATTGCCGGTCGCAGTCCGCATCACGGGCGGCGGCCAAAGGTTGTCCAGGCAAGGCCTGAACGACACGCTGACCCTCACTGCGCAACTGACAAACCTGCTGCCAGAGTGCCGCATCCGTACTGTCAGGCATCCAGATACCGCCAGACGGTAGCTCGATCTCAGCACGCCCCAGGGTCACCAGGGTTTTCAAATCGGTAGAGAAGCCTGTCGCCGGACGGGCGCGACCGAAGTCGGCACCGATGTCATCGTAGCGACCGCCCTGAGCGATGGACTGGCCAACGCCCGGCACAAACACCGCGAACACCACACCGGTGTGGTAGTGGTAACCGCGCAGCTCGCCCAGATCAAAGTACAGCGGCAGCTCCGGGAAGCGCGCCGACAGACGCTCGGCGATTGCCAGCAAATCTTCCAGTGCGGCCAGCACCGGCGTCGGCGCATTGGCCAGACGCTCGCGGGCAGCAGCCAGCACTTCACGGCCGCCACACAGGTCAACCAGCGCACGCAGCATGCCGGACAGATCGGCCGGCAAACCTTCGGTCAAGGTAATGACCTCGTCGATGGCCTTGCGTTGCAATGCATCGAACAGCTGCTGCTCGACTTCACCGGACAGGCCGGCGGCGCGCGCCAGACCACGGTAGATGCCGACATGGCCAAGGTCCATGTGCACATCCGGCACATCGGCCAGTTGCAGCATGGCCAGCATCAGGCTGATGACTTCGACGTCGCTACTCGGGCTGGCATCGCCGTACAACTCGGCGCCCAACTGGATCGGGCTGCGCGAGGACGACAGTGCACGCGGCTGGGCATGCAGCACGCTGCCGGCGTAGCACAGACGGCTCGGGCCTTCACGACGCAGAGTGTGCGCATCGATGCGCGCCACTTGCGGCGTGATGTCAGCACGGAAACCCATCTGCCGGCCCGACTGCGGGTCGATGACCTTGAAGGTACGCAGATCCAGGTCCTGGCCCGCGCCGGTCAACAGGGATTCCAGGTACTCGATATGGGGAGTCACGACAAACTCGTAACCCCAGCTCTGGAACAGATCCAACACCTGACGACGCGCTACTTCAATGCGCGCCGCTTCTGGTGGCAGTACTTCTTCGATGCCATCTGGCAGCAGCCAGCGGTCTACCGTTGCCATTACGCCATTCCCCTTTGATCCGGGCGGCCAGCACGAGGGCGAGCCTTGAGTGAAGCAGAAAATGACCGGGCCGTTCAAAACGCACGCGCATGAACGACGCAGCGAAAGGCCTGATACCGGCTTCGCCCATCACTTTCCTCGAAAAACTGTCGAGTCATTCAACCCGATGTTCTGCAGCAAAAACAGCAATCAAACGTGCAGACGCAAAAAAGCCGGGAATTTCCCGGCTGCCGCATCATACACACGTTTTCCCAAAGGATCACCCCGCCCGAGGTTTTAGCCGCCGGGCGGAATGATTCAGGTCAACGTCGTGTCAAGGCTTGGACTTTTCCAGGTAACGGAAGAAGTCGCTGCTTGGGTCGAGGACCAGGACGTCGGATTTGTTCGCGAAGCTTTCACGGTAGGCGCGCAGGCTACGGTAGAAACCATAGAACTCCTGATCCTGACCGTAGGCCTTGGAGTAGATCGCAGCAGCCTGGGCATCACCGTCACCGCGAACCTCTTCGGATTCACGATAGGCTTCAGCCAGCAGCACGCGGCGTTGACGATCTGCGTCGGCACGGATGCCTTCAGCCAGCTCGTTACCCTTGGCGCGGTGCTCGCGAGCTTCACGCTCACGCTCGGTGCTCATACGCTCGAACACGCTGCGGTTCACTTCTTTCGGCAGATCGATAGCCTTGACCCGGACATCGACAACTTCGATACCCAGCTCTTTTTCCGCCATCTTGTTCAGCGAAGCGGTGATGTCAGCCATCAGCGCATCACGCTCGCCCGACACGACTTCGTGCAGGGTGCGCTTGCCGAACTGGTCACGCAGACCGGACTCCAGACGACGGGACAGACGCTCGTCGGCGATTTGCTTGAGGCCGGAAGTTGCGGTGTAGAAGCGCTCGGCATCTTTCACGCGCCACTTGGCGTAGGCATCAACCATGACGGCTTTCTTTTCCAGGGTCAGGAAACGTTGCGTCGGTGCATCGAGTGTCATCAGACGTGCGTCAAATTTACGCACCTGGTTAACGTAAGGCACCTTCACATGCAGACCTGGCTGAACATCTGCCTGCACCACACGACCGAATTGCAGCAGCACCGCACGCTCGGTCTGAGCGACGATGTAGAAGCAGTTCCAGCCCACCAGTACCACGACAACGCCAACGATCAGGGCGATCAGCGATTTATTGCTCATCAGCGGGTCTCCCTTGTGCGCGACTGCGGCAGGTCAGTGACATGCGGCGTGACATCCGTGTTACTGGCTGCAGCCGAACCGGTGACCGGCGCATTGCTGCCCGAACTGTTCTGAATCATTTTGTCCAACGGCAGGTAAAGCAGGTTGCTCTGGCCGTTCTTGTTGCCGGTCACGAGTACCTTGCTGGTGTTGCTGAAGACTTCCTGCATGGTGTCCAGGTACAGACGCTGGCGGGTGACTTCAGGTGCCTTGCGATACTCGGCGACCAGTTTGGTAAAGCGATCAGCCTCACCCTTGGCGCGCGAGACCGTTTCGTCGCGGTAACCGTTGGCATCCTCGAGGATACGCTGGGCCTGACCACGGGCTTCCGGCACAACGCCGTTTGCGTAGGTTTCAGCCTGGTTGCGCGAACGCTGCTCGTCTTCACGGGCGCGGATCACGTCGTCGAAGGCTTCCTGCACTTCACGCGGTGCCGCTGCGCTCTGTACGTTGACCTGGGTAACGGTGATACCGGTGCGATAGGTATCGAGGAAGCGTTGCAGACGCTCCTTGATTTCGCTGGCCATCAATTCACGACCTTCGGTCAGCACCTGGTCCATGGCGGTGGAACCCACCACGTGGCGCAGGGCGCTGTCGGTCGCATGCTGCAGGCTGATTTCCGGCTGATCAACGTTCAGCACGAAATCCTGCAGGTTGCTGATCTTGTACTGCACGGTCAGCGGGACTTCGACGATGTTCTCGTCTTCGGTCAGCATCTGCCCCTGCTTGGTGTAGGCACGCTCACGCGTGACGTTTTCCATGTACTTTTTATCGATCGGCGGGAAGTAGATGTTCAGGCCCGGGCCGACGGTTTCGTAGTACTTGCCGAAGCGCAGCACCACGGCTTGCTCCTGCTCGTCGACCACGTAGACCGCGCTGTACAGCCAGACAGCCGCCAGCACAACAAGGCCGATGCCGAGCAGACCGCCGAAGCCGCCACTCCTGCCCGAACCGCCGCCGTCATCACCACCGCGTTTCTTACCACCACCGAACAACCCGTTCAGGCTTTCCTGCAGCTTTCGGAAGGCCTCGTCGAGATCCGGTGGCCCCTTGCGGTCGCCGTTATTGCGGCGCTTGCCACCCCAAGGATCCTGATTGTTCGAGTTGCCACCCGGCTCATTCCAAGCCATAGCGCTCTCCATCTGATAAAGCAAAGACGCACCCACGGCGCGCCGACCAATGCTACAGAATGCCTGCCGTCGCGGCACAACCGCTTTGTCAGGCTTTTATTGCAAAGTGTGTTGCTCGATGAACTCCGTCGGCACAACGCCTTCACGACTGACCAGTCGATTGAGCTCCGAGCGCGGCAATCGAACGGCCAGCAAGCTGACACCTTCTTCGTCGTATTCTTCTTTCTGCACCGCACCCAGTTCGAAAAACTGTGCACGCAGACGCGCAAAACGCTGAGGCAACCGCAAGGTACCGACAAACAGGTCACTGCCCAACAACTCGGCAATGGCTTGCTCAAGCAATTCCAGACCACTGCCATCACGCGCCGACAACCAGACCCGTTGCGGCCTGCCGTTTTCGTCGCGCTGGATTTGTGGCTCAACGCCTTCAAGCAAATCGAGTTTGTTGTATACCTCAAGGATCGGCAAGTCCTGGGCGCCAATCTCGCCCAGCACCACCATCACCTGCTCGATCTGCAACATGCGATCCGGTTCGGCCGCATCGATCACGTGCAACAAGAGGTCGGAGTTGCTCGACTCTTCGAGCGTAGACCGAAATGCCTCGACCAGCTTGTGCGGCAGGTGGCGAATGAACCCCACCGTGTCAGCCAGGACGATCGGCCCCAGGTCGTCCAGTTCCAGACGGCGCAGGGTCGGATCCAGCGTGGCGAACAATTGGTCGGCCGCGTAGACGTCGGATTTCGTCACGTTATTGAAGAGTGTGGATTTGCCGGCGTTGGTATAGCCCACCAGGGAAACGGTAGGAATATCCGCACGGGAACGGCCGCGGCGCGACTGTTCGCGCTGACTGCGCACTTTTTCCAGCCGCCCCTTGATCTGTCGCAGGCGAACCCGCAGCAGACGGCGGTCGGTTTCCAGCTGGGTTTCACCCGGACCACGCATGCCGATGCCGCCACCCTGACGCTCAAGGTGGGTCCAGCCACGAACCAGCCGGGTGCTCATGTGGTCAAGCTGGGCCAGTTCTACCTGGAGCTTGCCTTCATGGGTACGCGCGCGTTGGGCAAAAATATCGAGAATCAGACCGGTGCGGTCGATCACGCGACACTCGAAAACACGTTCGAGGTTACGTTCCTGACTGGGCGTGAGGGTGTGATTGAAGATCACCAGATCGGCTTCTTCGGCATGTACCAGGTCGCGTAATTCCTCGACCTTGCCGCTGCCAATCAGGAATTTGGCGGTTGGCCGATGACGCGGCACGTTAAAAAACGCAACGGTCTCGGCGCCCGCCGAATTAGCCAATTCCTGAAACTCCTGCGGATCTTCGCGCGCCTCAGGGTCCTGTCCATCCAAGTGAACGAGAATGACTCGCTCACCACCACCGTGGCGCTCAAAGAACAAAGGAGACTCCTATCAGGCGTTACCTGGCTCAGCGTCACCTGCTTCGGATTCGGTTGCGCTAGGCAGACGAATTGGACGAACCGGCACTACTGTCGAGATAGCGTGTTTGTAGACCATCTGGCTGACGGTGTTTTTCAGCAGGATCACGAACTGGTCGAACGACTCGATCGTGCCTTGCAGTTTGATACCGTTGACCAGGTAGATGGAAACCCCAACTTTCTCTTTACGTAAAGTATTCAAGTAAGGGTCTTGTAGCGAATGCCCTTTTGACATGTGCCGCACTCCTTTAAGGATTCAATAATAAAAATAGGTAATTCAGATGGCTTTGGCCGTCACACCCCCAAGGATAGACGGCAATTGCAAGGACTCAGCTCAATATGGAGATGGTCCCAAGGTATTTCAAGGCGCGTGGCAGATTGTCGCAATCAAGACTGTCCAGCCAGTGTAAATCTTCCCAGCTGCGCAGCCAGGTGAACTGGCGTTTGGCCAATTGGCGCGTGGCAATGACTCCACGCTCCTGCATTTCGGCCAACGTCAGCTTGCCATCCAGGTAATCCCAGACTTGGCGGTAACCTACTGCACGTATAGACGGCAACCCCGAATGCAGGTCACTTCTTTTACGCAGGGCTACGACCTCGTCGATGAACCCCTGTTCCAACATATTTGTGAATCTTTGTTTAATGCGCTCGTGCAGTACCTGACGATTTGCCGGGGCAATGGCCAAGTTCGCGACAGTATAGGGCAATTGTTGCAGTCCCGAAGCGGCTGCTTCAGTACTTTGCGCAGATTGTTGCTGACGCAGCGCGGTCATGCTCTGACCGCTGACCCGATAAACTTCCAGCGCACGACTCAGGCGCTGCGGATCGTTCGGATGAATCCGTGCCGCTGACACCGGATCGATGACCGCCAATTGATCATGCAAGGCTTGCCAGCCAAGGCGTGCAGCCTCTTCTTCGATCTGCGCACGGACGTCCGCATCGGCTGCGGGCATGTCGGCCAGACCATCGACCAAAGCCTTGTAATAGAGCATCGTGCCGCCCACCAGCAGCGGAATTTTTCCGCGTGCGGTGATTTCGGCCATGGCTTGCAGGGCATCGCGACGGAAATCCGCTGCCGAATACGCCTCGGCCGGATCGAGAATATCGATCAAACGGTGCGGATATTCGGCAAGCAGCTCTTTGGACGGTTTGGCCGTGCCGATGTCCATGCCGCGATAGACCAGCGCCGAATCGACGCTGATCAGCTCGCACGGCAATACCTTGGTCAGCTCGATGGCCAGATCGGTCTTGCCCGCAGCGGTCGGGCCCATCAGGAAAATCGCTGGAGGAAGCTGGCTCATCAACGACCGCGCAGGAACAGTTTGTCCAGATCGTCCAGGCCCAATTGGGTCCAGGTCGGTCGGCCATGGTTGCATTGACCGCTGCGCTCAGTGTTTTCCATGTCGCGCAGCAGGCCGTTCATTTCCGGGAGGGCCAGGCGCCGGTTGGCGCGGATCGCGCCGTGGCAGGCCATGGTGCCGAGCAGTTCGTTCAGGTGTGCCTGAATCCGGTCGCTGGTGCCGTATTCCATCAAGTCCGACAGCACATCACCGACCAGGCGGTTGGCCTCGGCCTGCTTGAGCAATGCTGGAATCTGGCGGATCGCCAATGTTTCCGGGCCCAGACGCTGCAATTCGAAGCCAAGACGCTGGAACCACGCCGCGTGCTCTTCAGCACAATCAGCTTCGCGCTGACTGACCGCCAACGACTCCGGCACCAGCAACGGCTGGCCGCTCAGACCTTCGCTGGCCATGGCGATCTTCAGGCGTTCGTACATGATCCGCTCATGAGCGGCGTGCATGTCCACCAGCACCAGGCCCTGGGCGTTCTCCGACAGAATGTAGATGCCCTTGAGCTGCGCCAGCGCATAACCGAGCGGCGGAATGTCTTCCTGACCGGCCGGCAACGCGTTGGCATTGGCCTCGGGCAGCGGCGCGAAAAACTCGCGATACGCCGCTTGTGCCTCGGCAGCCGGCGGCACGGCAGATTGCGGACGCGGCGTGTATTGATACTGATAAGCGCCGCCAGCGCTGGCGCCCGACGAGGTATTGAATGCCGGTTGCGCCTGCGGTTGCTCCAGCAGCGCATTGGCCGCCAGACGCATTTCGCCCTGCGGGCCGAATTCGCCAGCATCCAACCCTGTCGGACGGACGATGGCGGTGGTCACTGAACCGGCAAGCTGATCCTCCGGACGCACATCGCCCAGCGCCCGGTGCAAGGTGCCGTAAAGGAAGTCATGCACCATGCGCCCGTCACGGAAGCGCACTTCGTGTTTGGTCGGGTGGACGTTGACGTCGACCGCTGCCGGATCAACCTCGAAAAACAGTGCAAACGTCGGATGGCGACCGTTGAACAGCACGTCGCGATAGGCCTGACGCACGGCGTGGGCCACCAGTTTGTCGCGCACTGCCCGGCCGTTCACAAAGAAATACTGCAAATCCGCCTGGCTACGGTTGAAGGTCGGCAACCCGACCCAGCCCCACAGGTGCAGACCATTACGCTCGATCTCGATCGGCAACGCCTGCTCAAGGAAACCCGAACCGCAGATCGCCGCCACACGCCGCGCGCGGGCCGCATCATCATGGGCCTCGTGTAGGCTGAGGATGGTCTTGCCGTTGTGGCGCAGATGGAACGCTACGTCGAAACGCGCCAGCGCCAGACGCTTGATCACTTCTTGCAGGTGATCGAATTCGGTTTTTTCAGTCTTGAGGAATTTTCGGCGAGCCGGGGTATTGAAGAACAGGTCGCGGACTTCCACCGAAGTGCCGACCGGATGCGCTGCCGGCTGCACGCGAGGCGCCATGTCGCGCCCCTCGGTTTCGACCTGCCAGGCCTGATCGGCATCGCGGGTGCGCGAGGTCAGGGTCAGTCGCGCCACGGAGCTGATCGACGCGAGTGCTTCACCACGAAAACCCAGGCTCATCACCTGTTCGAGGTCTTCCAGATTGCGGATCTTGCTGGTGGCGTGACGGGCCAGCGCCAGCGGCAGGTCATCAGCGGAAATGCCGCTGCCGTCATCGCGAACGCGCAGCAGCTTGACGCCGCCCTGCTCGACATCGACATCAATGCGCTTGGCACCGGAGTCGAGGCTGTTTTCCAGCAACTCCTTGATCACCGAGGCCGGACGCTCGACCACCTCACCGGCGGCAATCTGGTTCGCCAGCCGTGGGCTGAGCAGTTCGATGCGGGCAGCGTTCAACACCTGATTCATTCTTTGGACGCCAGTTCGGTGCCAGGAATGGTCAAGTGCTGACCGGCCTTCAGATCATCGCTCTTCAGATTGTTGGCGCTGCGCAACGTTGCCGGCGACACCTGATAACGCACGGCGATCATCGCCAGCGTTTCGCCCGGGCTTACGCGGTGGTCACGCGGGCCTTGGGCGATCTTGCCGGAATCACGCAGCCAGGCGATGTAGGTGCCCGGTGGCGGGTTCTGCTGGAAGAACTGGCGCACGCCGCTGCTGATCGAACGCGCCAGCGCTTGCTGATGGCTCGACGCCGAAAGCTTGTTCGCTTCATTGGCGTTGGAGATAAACCCGGTTTCGACCAGGATCGACGGGATATCCGGCGACTTCAACACCATGAACCCGGCCTGTTCCACTCGCTGCTTGTGCAGCGGCGTCACGCGACCGATGTTGGTCAGGACTTTCTGGCCGACGTTGAGGCTGGAGGTCAGCGATGCGGTCATCGACAGGTCGAGCAACACGCCCGCGAGCATGCGGTCCTTGTCGTCGAGGCTGACGTTACCGGCACCACCGATCAGGTCGGAACGGTTTTCACTGTCGGCCAGCCAACGTGCGGTCTCCGACGTGGCGCCGCGATCAGACAGGGCAAACACCGAAGCACCGAAGGCCGCCGCAGACGGCGCGGCGTCGGCGTGAATCGAAACGAACAGATCGGCGCCCTTCTTGCGGGCGATTTCGGTACGGCCGCGCAACGGAATGAAGTAGTCGCCCGTACGCGTCAGTTCGGCGCGGAAGCCTTTCATGCCGTTGACCTGGCGCTGCAATTCGCGGGCGATCTGCAACACCACGTCTTTCTCACGCTGGCCACGCGAGCCGGACGCACCCGGGTCTTCGCCACCGTGTCCGGCGTCGATCACCACAATAATGTCGCGTTTGCCGGCCGGAGCTGGCGGCAACTTGATTGCCGGTTCGGAAGGTGTGACTGGCACCGCTGGCATGGTCGCCACCGAAGGCGTTGGAGCAGGCGCGGGTGCAGGTGCGGCATCGGCCGGGTTATCGAACAGATCGACCACCAGACGGTTGCCGTACTGTGCATTGGGCGCCAGCGAGAAGCTTTTCGGGGTGACGGCTTTCTTCAGATCGATGACCACCCGTAGATCGGTCGGCGTGCGCTGGGCCGAGCGCATCGCGGTGATCGGTGTGTTGGCCGTCTGCACATTCAGCGGCGCGCCGAGGGTGGCGCCATTAATATCGATCACCAGCCGATCCGGTGCGGTCAGGGTGAAGACGCTGTGCTGTACCGGACCGCTCAGGTCGAAGACCAGCCGCGTGTTGTCCGGTGCGCGCCACAGGCGCACGCTGTTGACCTTCGTATCGGCCACAGCGTTGACGGTTACTGCCATCAATATCAGTCCAGCGGCAGCCACCAACGCGCGAAAGCGCATACCTAACCCCATCATTTAATTGGATTCCAATGCCAAAGCGGCACACCAGGCCTCGCCGCGCGAACCCCGGGATAAAATTTTCAGCGAACGCCCGCTGTCTTGCGGGCTAATGGTAATGGTCAGGTCAGGCTTTGGCAAAAAGCCTGCACCTTTATCGGGCCACTCGATCAGGCACAAGGCGTCGTCTTCGAAGTAGTCGCGGATGCCGAGAAACTCCAGCTCCTCCGGATCGACCAGGCGATACAGGTCGAAGTGGAAGGCGCGGATGTCGCCGATCTCGTAGGGCTCGACCAACGTGAAGGTCGGACTTTTTACCGCACCGACATGCCCCAACCCACGGATGATGCCCCGGGACAGCGTGGTTTTGCCCATCCCCAGATTGCCTTCGAGAAAAATCAGGCCGTGACCCTGGGTAACGCGGGCGATCCGTGCGCCAAAGTCGCTCATTTCCTGTTCATCGGCCAGGTACAGGGTTACTTCAGACACGGTGCATGCTCCTCCAACAACTGACGAATGGCTGGAATCAGATCACTGGCCGCCAGCCCACGGCCGAATTTACCTTGTTGCATCCCGGCATTGGCGTGCAGCCAGACGGCCAGGCAAGCGGCATCGAAACCGGCCATGCCTTGCGCTAGCAATGCGCCGGTCAAACCCGCCAGCACATCACCGAGCCCGGCGGTGGCCATGGCCGGATGGCCCTGATGACACAACGCCAGACGTCCATCGGGATGCGCGATCAGGCTACCGGCACCTTTCAACACCACAACCGCTGTATATTTTTTGCTCAACGCCAATGCCGCAGCAGGACGATCGGCCTGCACTTGCGCGGTGCTGATTCCCAGCAAACGTGCCGCCTCGCCCGGATGCGGAGTGATCACGCAGTCTTTGGGCAGGCTGACGAAACCACTCGCCAACAGGTTCAAGGCGTCCGCGTCCCAGACTTGTGGCAACGGCGCATTGGCCGCAGCGGACAATAACGCCCGCCCCCAACTCGCCTGCCCCAGACCTGGACCTGCAACAAGCACTGAAACCTTGTCCAGCAATCCCATTAACTGGTTGGCCGATGAAGCGCCAAGCGCCATGGCTTCCGGCACGCGGGTCAATGCCGCCGCCACGTGTTCCGGGCGGGTGGCCAGCGAAACCATGCCAGCGCCGCTGCGCAGGGCGCTTTCGGTACTGAGCAGAATAGCCCCGCCGAAACCGTGATCGCCGCCAATCAGCAGCACATGGCCGAATCGTCCTTTGTGCGCGGTCGGTGCACGCGCGGTCAGACGCGGCAGATTAGCCTTGTTGAGACGTCGAGCACTGACAGGAATGTCACGATAGGTTTCGGCCGTGGCTTGCAAATCGTTAAACACCAGTTCGCCGATGCAATCCGCTGCGTCACCGGTAAACAGGCCGACTTTCAAACCAATGAAGGTGACGGTGAGGTCGGCGCGAACTGCGTCACCGAGTACGTGTCCGGTATCGGCGCACAGCCCGGAAGGAATATCCACCGCGATTACCGGCAAGCCGCTGGCGTTGATCGCTTTGATGGCACCGGCGTAAGGCTCGCGCACCTCACCGGTAAGGCCGGTGCCGAGCAAGGCATCGACGATGACGCCGTGCAGTTCGCTTTGCGCAGTCCAGTCCTGCACGGGGACGCCTTCAGCCAACGCCTCGGCATGGGCCAGCGCGGCATCACCCTGCAAACGCTGCGGGTCAACGACCGCCAACACCCGTACCGTCCAGCCTGCCCGCCGCGCCAGTGCAGCGACCAGATAACCGTCACCTGCGTTGTTGCCATGCCCGGCCAACACGCTCAGCTCGGTCTCTGAAGGCCATTGTCGAACCAGTGCCCGCCATGTCGCATGGGCGGCGCGCAGCATCAATTCGAAGCCCGGCGTGCCGGCAGCGATCAGCCGCGCATCGAGTTCGCGCACCTGTGCGGCGCCATACAGCGCGTCGGGTAATTCATCTTTCGTGTGCGGCATGCGTCTTCGGGCTCCGATGTCTGGCAGAATTATACGCACCTCAGCTCCGGTTTCTCTCGCCTCATGTCCGCCATCACCACAGACCTGCCCGCCCTCGCCCAATCGATCAAGGATTGGGGGCGCGAACTGGGCTTTCAGCAAGTCGGCATCAGCGGCCTCGATCTGGCCGAGCATGAGCAGCATCTGGAGCGCTGGCTCGCCGCTGGCTATCACGGCGAAATGGAATACATGGGCGCCCACGGCAGCAAGCGCTCGCATCCCGAAGAACTGGTTCCGGGCACTTTGCGCGTGGTTTCGCTGCGCATGGACTACCTGCCAGGCGATACCGAGATGGCCAAACTTCTGGCGCAACCGGAAAAAGCCTACGTGTCGCGTTATGCCTTGGGCCGCGATTACCACAAGTTGATCCGTAAACGCGTTCAACAATTGGCCGACAAGATTCAGTCCGAGATCGGGCCGTTCGGGTTCCGCGCCTTTGTCGACAGCGCCCCGGTGCTGGAAAAAGCCATCGCAGAACAGGCCGGGCTGGGCTGGATCGGCAAGAACACCCTGGTGTTGAACCGCAAGGCCGGCAGTTATTTCTTTTTAAGCGAACTGTTCGTCGATCTGCCGCTGCCGGTGGATGATCCGCACAGTACCGAACACTGTGGTCGTTGCACCGCCTGCCTGGACATCTGCCCGACCAATGCCTTTGTTGGCCCTTATGTGCTGGACGCTCGACGCTGCATTTCTTATCTGACCATCGAACTGAAAAGCGCCATCCCCGAAGACCTGCGACCGTTGATCGGCAACCGGGTGTTCGGCTGCGATGACTGCCAGATCGTCTGTCCGTGGAACCGATTTGCCAAGCCTTCCGGAGAAAGCGACTTCAAGCCACGGCACAATCTCGACAATGCCGAATTGGCCGAGCTGTTTTTGTGGGATGAAGAGAAGTTTTTGAGTAGCACTGAAGGCTCGCCGTTGCGGCGGGCCGGGTATGAACGCTGGTTGCGCAATCTGGCGGTGGGATTAGGCAATGCGCCTTCAACGATTCCGGTATTGGAGGCGTTGAAGGCGCGACGGGATTATCCGTCGGAGTTGGTCAGGGAGCATGTGGAGTGGGCGCTGGAACAGCACTCCAGACCTTCAAACCCATAAAGGGCGAGCTAAGCACTCAGGCCGCTGGCCAGCGCGTTGTATCAATGCTTTTAGCCGTTTTCATCATTGTGTTGGTCTGCCCGTCGGACATATGGCCGCCCGCCTGCAAGACTTTGCAAACTCTCTGTTTACTGTCCTCCAGAAGGTAAATACGCTCCCCACGTCCTTTCGTCCTCGCAAAAAAAACATGCGTTACTTTTCTTCCAGCACCAACTGATCCGAACTCCTCGTACAGCATCTCGGACTCCGCGGCTGCTTGGCTGGCGGACTTGTTGCTTTCCACGAGTTCGTAGAAACCTTTAGCCCTCGTCTCATTAATTTCAGACACGAAATTGTCTTTTTTGGCCCTTTGTAATTGCCAAGGTTTGTCCGACGCTGTTTCCACAGGCGTCTTGGCTTTTTTGGCCGCAGCCTTGGCGCCTTTTCCGGGCTTGTAATAATGTTTCGCCGCTTTGGCTGTATCCTCGCCAGCGGGACTGAGACCTTTGCCAAAGGCTGAAGCCATCTTCCTGCCAGCATTCACAGCGGCTTTTGCACCCGCCGCCAAGCCTGCACCGAGTGAAGCCAGTCCAAGACCGAAACTGATCCAGCCCAATATTTCTCCTGCTGGATCATCCGGTGCATACTCATCGAACCAAGAGCTGGCAATACCCGCCAGGCCTGAAGTAACACCCAGCCAAAATGCCGTCATGACCCATGGTGTTGCCACGCCAGCCGTCAGCCCGCTGATAATAATTCCGAGAACACCGAGGCCGATTCCCAGGATCGTTTCCAACGACATATGCCCGGTAGGGTCGACACGATTGACAGGGTCGCCCAGGCAATAACTGTAGGCATTCAATCCGCCCGCACCGAACGGACTCATGCTGTCGGGGGCGAGAAAACGCATCAGTGTCGGACTATAGGCTCTGTAACCGTTACCCAGCAGATACAGCCCGGTCACCGGATCCAGCTGCTCGCCGTTGAACCCCGCCAGACTGAACAAACCACCTTCGGCAGGACGATGCCCGTAAGGGCTGTAGGCGCAATCGGTGAGCTGTTCCTTGCCCAGCGTTGCCAGCACGCTTTGCTGCTGATCGGTACCAAACAACTGCGCACCGGCGTTCAAACCGAGTTGCTGTTGCCCCACAAGCGCTCCACCGTGACGCACAACACTGGATGAATTTTCACCACTCACCTCATTGGCGACCCGGCCTGCGTAGTAGTAACGCTGCGTTGTTATCTTGTCGGGTTGCGACAGTTCAACCAGATCGTCGAATCCGTCGTAATGATAGCCACGAATGACTGAACCGCCTGCGCCGGACAGTTGTTCGAGACGTCCGAATGAGTCATAGGCCAGAGTTCGTGCCAGGTCGTCCTTGATCATCCTGCCGTTGGCGTCGTATTCCAGTGTCACTGCTGGCGGATAGTCAGCATGAGAATGTTTGACTGCGCTGAGTTGTGCAGGATCAGGATTGTCATAACTGAAGGTGGTCAGATTCACGCCCAGCGGGAACTTCGTCTGCACGGTAAGAATGTTGTCCAGCACATCGAAGGTGAACGTCTGCTGGACAATTTCCTTGCCATACGGATCGCGTGGCTTTTGGGTGCCAGCACAGTCGTACTGGATCAGACGCCCGCGCACATCGTAGGTGAATTGTTCATCACGCAAAATTTGCGTGCCACGCCTGGACACTTTCTGCGCCAGTTTGCCGGCAAGCGTATAAGTCGATTCCAGCGTCTGGTCAGGCTGACCCTGAATCTCAAATGTACGGCGGGTTTCACGACCGATATCGTCATAGGCAAACCGGGTGATCATCTGACGCTTGATCGACGTCTCTTCGGTTTTCGTCCAGGCCAGCATCCCCGTCTGGATGTCGTAGT
Source organism: Pseudomonas sp. TH06 (assembly GCF_016651305.1). Taxonomy (GTDB): domain Bacteria; phylum Pseudomonadota; class Gammaproteobacteria; order Pseudomonadales; family Pseudomonadaceae; genus Aquipseudomonas. Next base: position 841,211 of record NZ_JAEKEC010000001.1, read on the forward strand.
GGAATTCTGTTTTCAACGAACCCTGCGTGGTGGACAGCAGGCGGCCGTGCTTATCGTATTCGGATCTGCTTTCGGCTCCGAGTACATCGACTTGGGTGATCGGGCGTCCCTGCAGGGAATAGGTACTGGACGTTGCTTTCGTGATAGCGCCGAAGGTCGTCGTTTCGGATTTGAGGCGTCCGGAAGGGTAATAGGTAAAGCTGCGTGCCCTGCCGCTTTCGGTACAGGTCAATGGATTGCCACTGACGGGGTCGTAAGTCAGAGTCGTGACCAGCTCCCCTGCCTTGCGCTCCGTCAGTAAACCGCCCAGATCGCGCAAATATGTGAATTCGGTTTTTTTACCATCAGCACTCTTGTACCACTGCGGCTGAGTGAAGCCCGCTTCATAACCCGCCTCGGACTTTCGCCCACCCACAGTACTTTGTGTCAAACGATTCAAACCGTCATACGTTTGCTGCCCCAACACTTTTTCACCAACCTTGATGTCGGTTGGCAACTCTTCATCGGTATGCTTGGCGTAGTCGGTCACGACCTCACTGGAGTCAGGCAGAACACTGCGGATTATCCGGTCAAAAACGTCGTATTCAAATCGAGTGATATTGCCGACAGGATCTGTTTTGCTGGTTGTGCGCCCGAACCCGTCATAGGTGTAAACGGTTTTGCCCAGACTCTTGTTCTTCAGATTGAAGCTCTCGACACTGAGCGGTTTACCGAACTCATTGACGAGGGTGAGTGTCTTGCCCATCCCCTGGAGCCAATTGGTTTGCTGGCGAAGGACCGGATCCGCCTCGCTGTGTTCGATACGCCCGTCGGCATGCAGCGTCTTGCTGACCTGGCCCCAGGAATCGAATTCGTAGCGGGTGCTGACCCCATAAGGCTTGCCATCACGCCAATCGGTCAGCGTCACTTTCACCTTGCGACCGACCGAATCATGCTGGGCAGAATAAAGCGTGCGAATCTGGATGAGGCCGCCCTTGTCGGGATGGTCACAGTCCTTTTCCTGAACGGTGATCACCCGTCCCAGACCGTCATAATTCATTCTTTGCTCGCCGCCGGCCGGGTCAGTCGTCACCATTGTGGCCGGCTGCTGCCTGCTGGCGGCCATATAGACCCACTTGGTCGAGGCCGCGTAGGGGGTGCCGAAAGCCACCGTTTTGCACACTGCCCGGCCGATCGCATCGTATTCATGCTCGATGTGTTCGCCATCGACACCGACCTCTGACAATGGCAATCCCGTCAGCGTCGAGAGCACTTTCTCACTGGCCTGCAGTGTGCCATCAAATCCGCGTGTGCTGGACTTGATCCGCAACCTGTCATCCTCAAGTTCATAGGAGAATTCGGTAGAGGTTTTCTTATCATTCAGGATGATACTTTGCTTTTTCATGGCCCCGTGCCTGAGCGGGTCCTTTGGCGTATCCAGGTAACTGCGTTCGGTTTTCGAGCGCAAGACCTCAAGGCCTTCGACAACTTCGAAAAAACGCTCCTCGACCGGTACGACGCATGCCAGTTCCACCCCCTCCAATCCAGGATGCAGGGCATAGTCGTAGTACGTGACAGTCGAAGCACCATCCGACGCGGCAGCGGTGACCGTCCTCTTTTTCGGGAACCTGGAGAAGCCCAGCGGATCCTCAGGGCAATTGTCTCCACCATTTGCCGGATAGAACTCCGTCGAAGTCGTTACCCCACTTGGCTCGACGTGCTTGAGCAAGTTGCCTTCGCCATCAAACTCGGTGGCGGTAGTTTCCACACGCGTCTGTCGGGTGCGCCGATCAAGGTGAGTCACCGTATGGACTTTAGGCATGCGGAACTGAGCCAACTGCTCATTGAAAGGCTTCTTGACTGAGCAGTAATACTCCGTGGCGGTGGCGATCTGTGCGTCGCCACAGGTTGTGACCTCTGCCACCAACAGATGGAACTTGTTGTAGGTGCGTTTAATGCGGGTATGTACTTTGCCGCTTACTACCAACTGCTCGTCCGAGGTGTAGACATAGTGACCGGGCGCCAGATAGAGAGGATCCAGGTCATTGTCCTTGGCCGGGAGGACGCCCTGCCCAAGGAAGTTGTGGTCGGAGTACGTGTATGCCTTGCAGAGTCGGGGTTGGCCGCGCCCAGGGTAGATATCGTGAGCGATAACAAACGGCAGTGTCCGTTCCACGCCATTTTCGAAGCGATGACCTTGGCGCTTGTAGCGAATGAATTCGACGCCGCGTAATGGATTGACGACGCGGTACAAATAGCTGGCCTCATCGATCACTTCATATTCCAGCTCCCAACCTCGGCCGACCGGAAGTTCGATTGCCGTAACCCGAGCGTTCTTCAAGATCAGCTTGTAATCAGAGCTGGATGAGGTATCGGGATATCGGGTCAGTGTTACCTGACCTGCATTGCGGGTGATTTTCAGAAGGCATCGTTTGGCGTCATGGACTTCGGCCAATCTGGGAAACTGGTTGAACAACTCGTGCTTCAACGCGATGCTCACCCCGTTTGCCGCGATTATTTTTGTCGCTACGGCGACCTGAGTGCCAGCCAGGACCTTGAGCAGTTCACGCCGACCATCCTTGTATCGAACTTCATATTGCCCTGCTCCGGTCACCAACACCTTTGCCGTTTGCAGCTTCATTTCCTTGAACTTCAGACCGGTAGACGTTTCTACGGCCTTGTAGCGCTCGCCATTGGACAGCGTCATGACTTTGCTGCGCAAATCGTAATTTGTCATGGTCAAAGACCAGCCAATGCCAAAACCGGAGTCTGCCTGATTGAGTGGATTGAAGCCCAGTGCAAGTGCAAACTCAGGGCCGTTGAGATCCGACGAGTGCAAATTGCCCAACGAAAAGGAGCACGTGTACATGCCCGTTCGGGGATCAACACCTCCGGAAACAAACTCACCGAAGTTAAAAGCATTAGAATGAACAGCGGAAGATGAATTACTCTCCATTGAAAACCGTCCTTTTATTTAAAGATGCAGATACTGACTAGTCAAGTTGGCCAGCGAAAACCGCTGGCCCCATCAGAAATCAGACAAGCTGTTTCATTGGCCGCCTGGACTCACCCAGAATAAAAGCGCGCTGCTCTTTATCACCTTCGATACAAAGCCTGTGTTCCGAACCAAACTCATCGATTACTGCAAACTCAAATGTATCTTCGCCTTTCCGCTCCGCTAGCAGATCAGCGGAAATATATTTAACAAGCGTCAATTGTCCGGGCACATTGTTGATCGGCACGGTCATGATGCCGAGGGGACTGCGCAGGGTTGCTTTCAGTCCATAAATAGGCGCCATGTAGCCGTAAAAGCTTCTGCGCCCGTCGAGGGTGCCAAGAATTAATCCGGAAGCATAGAACTGTACTGCATCTTCGGAATCATAAGGATCAAGTTTTACCTCACTGCTGTACCAGTCAAGCAGGTGAATCTGCCTGCCCTCTGCGTGTAGCCCAATGTGATAAGTGTGAACCCAGTCGTATTGCGCTCTCTGCCGCTTGCTACCATATTCTTTGAATGTAAAGCTATTCAGCGAATATTCTTTCGGCGGAATTGCTTCCAGGGTAACACTGCTGTCAAAGCCAATGCCGTTACTTCGCAATAACACACCGTCCATGAGAATTTCGGCGGCCACTTCCATGATTCCTGGCTTGGTGGCCGAAACCCAAAACTGGAAAATCTGCACCGGATCAGAGTCGTCACTTATACGGTTGTGCGTGGCACGTGGAACTTCGGTAACCCGCGGTGCACCACCAGACATTTCGTGAGCATATCGATTTTCCTGCTGCGATACGCTCCAGTTCCCCTCCAGAGGCCGCGCGCCGTTATAGGCGATCAACCGCAGTGATTGCAGTGCGGGATGCCCATACAGCGATGCGCCGTTGCCATTGGTATCAGTTCCGTGCAGAAGTACCAACACCCGCACCTGCATACGCCCATTGGCATAAAGCACTTTATGCTGGCCTGACCTTGTGGAGTCGACCTTTACCTCGATACGAGTAATACCACGTGGTTCATCAAACATTTTACAATACCTTGCTGATTAATAGATTTCGCCCTCTAAGGAGCCAGCAAACTATTGACGATCGATTTAAATAAAAACAGCCGCGAAATCAGACAAATTATGAGGAAGTAATATTTTAACACCCCCACCAACAACTCACACAAACGCTAATACATCCAAAAATCGCGAATCAGATCAAGCACATTTCAACCACGCTCTTCCTGCCCCCTTTTATTCCAGCACTGAATAATCTCTCTCCCCTCCTGATCTCAACCGCACAGAATCAAAAGGGGAGCCACCGAGCAGCTTATTCTTGTCAGGGTATATTAGAAAAACAAAGGAGCCGTTACTTCCACCAACATTCAGTCACTGTCTGAACCTGTAGAGAACCCGCTCTCTGAGGACTCACTATCGGAGTCAGATTCTAAAAATGCCTCCTCCGTCTGAATTTCCACCTTTCGATCCATACTGGAATCTTCGAGATACCGACTAATCCGTTGCCTTGACGCGTCACTCAGCGGATTATTCAACAACCCAACGAACAGATCCTGTGTATCCGGAATCTCGAACAGTTCATTTCCAACGTCGGAAATATTATTATCATGTAACGCCACAACCCTAAGTTCCCTGAGCGCATCTATGCCTGAAGGAACGCTGGAAAGACTTGCGTTGCTAAGCATCAATCGGGTCAGACCTGCCATATGACCTATATGTGGAGCGACCGCCAGAGGGTTGTTTGCCAGATTCATCACGGTGAGCGCTTCGATTCTGGACAATCCCTCAGCTGTAGCTTCCGATAGTTTCAGCGAACACCTATTCAGTGTAAGTTCGCTTAACTGGCGCATTTGAAATATTCCTGACGGGAACTCCTCCATTTTTATGCCTACGACACCCAAAAATTGAATATTGGGAAAGCTGTCAAGAAAAGCGCCTATCCGTGCGCCCGGTTTATTTGCGGTCAATGTTAACTCTGTTACATACTCAAATCTGGCGGACAGCCTTGGTAACTCACCCGAAAACTCCACATAGCAAGAAAAATAATAGTCTCCCTCCCCCCACTTCGAAACCGGTTTGCGCTGCCAGATATCCTGCAGCTTTGCGCTGAACTGCTCGCGAGCCTGGCGTCGTCCAGCAAGTGTCGGCGCGCCCTCTGGTTCCGACGCCTGCGAATGAGGTGATGCCCCTTCGGCAGTCCATATCGCCAATTCATCACACAACGTTACAAGCTCTGTTTCCAGGCGAAATAAAACGCCTGATGGATCACCCTTCAAACGCTCGTTGGTAAACGCCATCACCTCCTCATCCGAAAGCTGCGGATATAGATCTCGGACACGGTCTGCGACGGACTTGGTTGATGCCGGTTGGTTGTCGCCACCACCTCGCAACTGCCCCGCTTGCCGGTATCGAGCGGTAGCAGGATCGATGGTCACCGGAATCGGTGCGAGTCCCAGCAATTCGCTCACGGACTGGTGCGGCGGTAACGCCTGTGTACGGATCAACTTCTGTAGCGCCGCACCACCGCCCTCTGTCACACCCAGCAACTGACGATGACCAGGCAACAACAGAAACCAGATGGTTGAATAAAGATCCTTCGATCCCTGAGCATATTGAGCGTCGCTGCTTTGGATGGCGTAGCGATCATCCTGACGTATCAGCAGGTGACGAATCAGCGACCGGGCATCGCCGATAGCGCCCACAACATCACCGTCCGCCCCGCCCTGACGAATCTCGATGCGAACCTTTTGCGGCCACCCCGCCAGACGCCCGATCATCTGCAACGCCAGTCGGTCACTGTCCAGGCTGGATACTGAATCAAGATATATGCCTTCACAGGCTCTTGCGATACGGATATTGCGCAGCGCCAGCAGCGCTTCTTCTGCCATTCGCCGTGGCATTCCCGATTTGTTGTGCATGTGCAGACGATCGGCGGCGCTGGCATCGCGCCACAACGCCTGAGCCAATGTCTTGGGAAGGTCAGGAAAAATTCGCCGCATCTGCAGCGTATTTTCATCACAGTCGAGCTCGAACGCGCGCTCATGATCCTGAAAGAGCACGGCACGGTCCCGATGGGCGTGGCGTCCGACAAGATCGCCTTCGCGCAAATGCAGCAGGGCCTGCAGTTGCGGATCGATCTGGACGTGCATCAACGGATCGGGATGATGCATTTGTGTGATGAGCGTCTGGATTTTCTGATCGAGGCTGAAGCGCCTGACCGTGTCATGCAATAAGGCGAAGGACCGAGAGTCAATGTGGGAGTCGCGCGCCAACACTTCATCCATCCCACTTACCGCCAGGATGCGTGCAATCGTGACATCGAAAAAGCCGTCCACTGGGTTTCCCATGCGGTGAAACAGTTCCGCAGTTCGCCCCCGTAGCGAACTGCGTCTTGCCAGGTGATTACGCGAATCGCTGCTGTCCAGCGGGAGCCAGAACCTGCCCTCGCGGTCCGGTTTCAATAGTGGGCCGGAAGGGTTGAGCTCACTGGCCAGTGCGGCGCGAAAAAGGCCGCTTTCGATATCCAGTGCCACTCGCACGCAATGGACATCGTCGACAGCCACATACTGGCGCTGCTTGAATATCCGGATACCCTGCGCATCGGCCTCGCCGAGGCTTTGGGTTGTGGGTATCCAGTAATCTGCCAGCGAGGGCATCGCAGCAAACACCGCAAACTCGTCGATCATGGACAACATCGGACTCACAGTCACACTGGCCGTCTGCGTCGCTGCGATCGGGTCTGATGGCCGGCTGGAAGGTGGCGAGGGTTCCAAGTGATGCGATAGAGGTAGATGCGGCATTGATGGTACGGAGGAAGGTGGCCGATGTATGCCATCGGTGCTGGAGTCTGGAGTTTTGTTTGGAGCGGGAACAGGTTTGACCTTTGGCGGTTTGCCAGCCATGAATACTCATCCTTGAGGTACAGCTGCGTTGGGCCCTCGTAACCGAGGAGCCAACGCCAGACATAGGTAAATGCACTTTTAACGCGAATACCGGGTGATTGAACATCAGAGCTTATGGGCAGGCGCAGTACCAGACAGAATATATATCTACTACACCCACCAATTTTTCATTAACAAAAGCCGGAATCAGCCTCGCTCAAGATATAAATTGCGCTCATAGAAATTCAAGCGAATCGCCAGTCTATGCTCCGTACCGTGCTGATCAATCGCACGAAAGTGAAACACTCCGCCGCGCTTGGTCGCGGGCGCAAGTGAGGAGTATTCGGACAGGGCTTGCACGAAGGTAAGTTCTCCGTCGCGGTCATTGACCCTTACCGAGTAAAACTTATCGTCTGCTGTAATGGCGTCAGGCAAAATAAATGCAATCCCCCCTCCATTAAATGGCAAGCTCACGCCCAAAACACTACGTTCGGGGGGGACAAACGTGACACGCACATAATTGGTTTTTGATTCGTTAAGTTTGTTACCGCTTGCAATAACATGGTCATCACCAACGCCAACTCCATCAGCCACCCAATCGACCAGTTTGATCTGCTGCCCCTGTGGATACAGCCCCAGATAATAATTCCAGATACGATTACCGGGTTCCTCATTGCCGCGTCGGGTCTGATACCAGCGGAACTGTTCAATGGCGTACGCCGGAGGCGTTTGCGCTTCGATCGTCACGCTACTGTCATGGACGCTGGAAAGCGTATTGCCGTTGCTGAGAACCCTCACCCCGTTGAGCGTCAAGCGTGCGCCGATCTGGGTTGTTCCGGCAACAGACGAGGAGACCCAGAAGGTGCGTACCTGAGGATGGACGCTGTCATCTTCTACATCTGCGTCGTCAACGCCTGTGGCGGGGAATGAAGTTTGCGCCTCAAGGGTAAAACGCCCCTGTTCGGTGCTCGCGGCCCAGCCGTCGCGCAAGGTTTTTCCCGTGTTGTAATGAATAAGCTCGATGCTGTCCATTATATCCGCCGGTAGGTGAATACCATCGCCACTGGTATCAACTCCAGAAACCAGAACTTGCACTTTCACCTGCATGCGACCATTACCGTACAGCGACTTGCTGCGCGAGCTATCACTGGCATCAAACTTGACTTTGAAACTGGCGAGGCCTTCGAGGACAGGCGAAATGATTGGCTGATCGACTGTTGCGTCCGTGCTTACACTCATGATGCATTCCTTTGTTGAGATTTATTTGAAGATCGCCACTGAACAATCTATCAACAAAAGAAATAACACGACTTTCAAACAAGCCGCAAAGCGAAAAATGTAAGAAACATACACTTGCAAGTCACCAACGACTTACAAGACATGTTACTCACCAAACAAATACCTGACCACAACAGATATTAATGTTCATCGTTATAAACAAATTTGGGCATTTCCCAATGAAAACGAATAGCCAGCAGACGTAACAAAAATCCGCCGAACAAAGTGATCAAAATGGCTTGCTCACCTGGCACATTCAGATATAGACACAGCATGTAGCACCACGCCGCCGCGAACGAGACGCTGGCGTACAGTTCGCGACGGAAGATCAACGGAATGTCGTTGCAGAAGATGTCGCGCAAAATGCCGCCGAAGACACCGGTAATCACACCGCTGACCGAAGCCACCAGCATGCCGTGGCCCATTTCCAGCGCGGTCATACAGCCGATCAGGGTGAACGCCACCAGACCGACGGCGTCGAGCACCAGAAACAGCGAGCGCAGGTGGCGCATCCAGCGGGCGGTAAACACGGTAATCATCGCGGCGACGGTGGTCAGCACCAGGTATTCCGGATGCTTGACCCACGTCAGCGGGTAATGCCCGAGCAGCACATCGCGCACTGACCCGCCGCCCAACGCCGTGACACAAGCGATCAGCACCACGCCAAACCAGTCCATACCCCGCCGGCCCGCGGACAGGGCACCGGTCATGGCTTCAGCGGTAATGGCAACGAGGTAGAGCATTAGCAGCATGATGGCGATCCAGGCAGGAAGGCGCGCAGTCTAGCCATTTCGGTCACGCGATCCAATGTAGGAGCTGCCGAAGGCTGCGATCTTTTGACTTCAAGTTTGAAAACCAGATCAAAAGATCGCAGCCTTCGGCAGCTCCTACAGCGATCAAGTCAGAACTTGATGAAGTGCTTGCGGTAGTGCTGCAGCTCGGCGATGGACTCGCGGATGTCGTCCAGCGCCAGGTGCGTGCTGCCCTTCTTGAAGCTGTCGCGCACATCCGGTGCCCAGCGGGCGGCCAGTTCCTTGAGCGTGGAGACGTCGAGGTTGCGGTAGTGGAAGTAGCTTTCCAGCGCCTTCATGTGGGTATAAAGGAAGCGGCGATCCTGGCAGATGCTGTTGCCGCAGATCGGCGACTTGCCCTTCGGCACCCACTTCTCCAGGAAGGCGATGGTTTCAGCTTCGGCCTCGGCCATGCTGATGCGGCTGTCGCGCACGCGCTGAGTGAGGCCGGAGTTGCCGTGGGTGCGAGTGTTCCACTCGTCCATGCGCGCAAGGACTTCGTCGCTGTGGTGGATGGCGATGACCGGGCCTTCGGCCAAGGTGTTGAGGTCACTGTCGGTGACGATGGTGGCCATTTCGATGATGACGTCGTTATCCGGATCCAGACCGGTCATTTCCAGGTCGATCCAGATCAGATTCTGCGGGTTTTGCATATTTCGACTCCTAGGCAATGCTGCGCAGTTTAGCCTAGGCCGGTGGCCGGGCGTGCTAAACTCGCGGCCGTTTTACCTAATCGCTGCATTCTTCAGACGGAACACCCATGGCCAAACGCCAACTCAATCGTCGTCAAAACTGGCGCATCGAAAAGATTCAGGGCGAACGCGCTGCCCGCGCCGCCAAACGCGAGTCCTCGGCGGTCGAAGCCCTGGAGGGCGGCGACCTCGGCCCGGAACAGCACGGCCTGGTGATCGCCCACTTCGGTGTGCAGGTCGAAGTCGAGGCCAAGGACGGCGAGCTTGCCGGCCAGGTGTTCCGTTGCCACTTGCGCGCCAACCTGCCAGCGCTGGTGACCGGCGACCAGGTGGTCTGGCGTGCCGGCAACCAAGGCATCGGTGTGATCGTCGCGCAACTGCCGCGCACCACCGAGCTGTGCCGCCCGGACAGCCGTGGCCAGCTGAAACCGGTCGCCGCCAACGTCGACATGATCGTCATCGTTTTCGCCCCGCTGCCCGAGCCGCATGCCAACCTGATCGACCGCTACCTTGTAGCCGCCGAGCACGCTGGCATCCGTCCGCTGTTGCTGCTGAACAAGTTCGACCTGATCGACGAGCAGAACGCCCCGGCGCTCAACGCCTTGCTGGCCGTTTACCGCACGCTGGGTTACCCGGTGCTGGAAGTGTCGGCGCACCACGGCAATGGCATGGAGCAACTGCAACAGCAGCTCGACGGGCGCATCAGCGTGTTCGTCGGCCAGTCCGGCGTCGGCAAGTCATCGCTGGTCAACAGCTTGCTGCCTGAGGTTGAAACCCGCGTCGGGCCATTGTCCGAGCTGTCGGGGCAAGGCACGCACACGACCACCACCGCACGCCTGTTCCACTTCCCGGGCGGCGGCGAGCTGATCGACTCCCCGGGTATTCGTGAATTCGGCCTCGGCCACGTCAGCCGCGCTGACGTCGAAGCCGGTTTCATCGAATTCAACGACCTGCTCGGCACCTGCCGCTTCCGCGACTGCAAGCATGATCGTGAACCAGGTTGTGCCCTGCTCAAGGCCCTGGAAGATGGCCGCGTGCAGCAGCAGCGGATGAACAGCTATCGCTCGATCATCGCCAGCTTGCCGGAAAACGGCTATTAAATAGCCCGACCCGCAGCGCCCTCCGCGGCGCTGCGGGTATTCGGATCCTGCCTAACAAAAGACCGCCCCCTTAAAAATCAGACCTTTCTGAAGTCCTTTCGTATGCCTGGTCCGCTGCAAACGCGTCAGGACCAGACCGTTCCTTACACTTTCAAATGCGTCTCCCGATTCAGTCAGCGGGCAACTTAGGGGCCTGCCTTGCGATGGTTTTCTCGTGCGACTTGACGCGCCGCTCCAGCTTACGGATATCCTCTTCGGCGAGTAATTCTTCCGGTTTGATTCCTCGCTGATCCAACACATCGCGGACACTCAGGTTATTTTGCACATGCTCTCTGGCTATTTCCGACTCACCCTGCAAGTCAACCTGAAGCACATTGTGATTGGTCATCTCAGTGGCCAGGTTTTTGGCAGCGATCGTCAAGGTTGGCAGAAAATCTGCCAGCGGCCGACTCTTGATAATGCCATAGCGGTCTTTCATTGCTTGGGTGGTTTTCCCACCAAAGAGTGCAGCATCTCCTCGCGAACGGATACGAGCGAATCCCTCATCGTCCACTCCTCGCTCATATATGTTCTGCGAAAGCTCCTTTTCTGATTCCTGTAGACGATCACGGGCATCAAAGCGCGCTTGCAGGCGCATCCGATCCTCAACCAACTCCTGTTTGCGTGTTTGCAACGCAAAGTAGCTTTGGGCAAAGGCGATGGGCTGTTTACGCGGATCTCCATTCTGGGCAATCAGATAGCAGGCAAAACGGGTGAGCATGAAATCATCGACAGGACGCTGCCCACCTTTGCCTACCTCGATCAATTTCGTGACGCCACGAAAATGATCCGATGCATCTGCGCCGCTGGTTTTACAGGATGCTACCGCACGTTGGACGACAGTTAAAAAGTTTTCCCAGCGGACGTAACCCAACGGCTCCTGCAGCTCTCGGGCAAACCAGAACTCAATACCCTCTCCGGGCACGCGCTGAACCAATTCGTCGAATTGCTGCTGCAGAATGGACACAGTTTGATTTCCCACAGTGACAACTCCCTGTTAGCCGGTTGCGCTAAAAATAAGGGAGACATTATCAATGACCTCATAGCCGGAGGTGTGTCCGGCTGTCATACAGGTACAAAAAAGCCGCGATCATCGCGGCTTTTTCACATCCACCCCGCCCTACTTCGGCTCAGGCGTCTTAAACGCATACAGATGCTGACGCACAATCCCGCCCGGCAATTCCTTGCCGAACACGCCATAACGCACCGGCCATTCCTTCGGCGGCAGCTTGAAGGTGCCGAAGAGCATGTCCACCAGCGGTGTGTGGATCGCGTAGTTCTTGTAGATGTAGTCCTTGTGCCGGGCGTGGTGCCAATGGTGGTAACGCGGCAGGACGATCAGGTAATTCAGCCAACCGCCGTTGATCCGCACATTGGCGTGGGCCAGCACGGCCTGGACGCCGACCAGAATCACGTACGCATTCAACGCCTGCGGCGCGAAGCCCAGCAGCATCAGCGGCACCAGGACGCCGGTGCGGGTGATCAGGATTTCGATGAAGTGCACGCGTGATCCGGCGAGCCAGTCCATGTGCGTGCTGGAGTGATGCACGGCATGGATGCGCCACAGAAATGGCACGACGTGATAGAGCCGGTGCAGCCAGTACTGACCCAGATCCGCCACCAGTATCGCGAGCAGGAACTGCACCACCAGCGGCAGGCTTTGTACGCTGGACTGCAAGCCCGGCGACACTGCCCAACCGGCGATGTAGCTCGACGAGGCGGTGATGAAAATCAGGATGAACTGGACCAGCATGTGGCTGACGAAAAAGTACGTCAGGTCGGTACGCCAGTGCGGGCGCAGGATGTTCTGCTCGGGGTCTTTGGAGTAAAGCTTTTCCAGCGGAATAAACACGATGGCCGAGATCAGCAGCGCCAGGACAAACCAGTCCAGACCGAGCGAGTAAGGGGTCTGCCCGATCTCGCTGACCTGCACATTGGTGCCGCCGAGAACCACTGCCAGCCCTGACGCGATCAGACCGGTGATGCCCAGACGTTTACGCTTGTTGAGCAGTATGTTCAGGGTGCCGAGACTGAACGACAGCACCAGCCCGAGCAACAGGGTGGTGCGCGCGAATTGCTCGTCGTAGACCTTGCGCAGTTCGGCGGTGGTCAACCATTCGGGGAACAGGAAGCAGAACACCGCCAGCAGGCTCAACAGCCCGAGCGTGGCCGAGATGTAGCCACTCACCCGGCCCTCGCCGAATTTGAAGGGGGCGTTGCCGTGCCGTTGAAAATAGGCTTTGAGTCTTTCCATAACTGATCTTCCGTGATTGCGAATACTGCGACTGGTCAATGCGACGCAGGCAGGTACAAAAAAGCCACGGTAACCGTGGCTTTTTGTGGGTCACTGCTTCGGTGCGGGGGCCGGTGCAGTGGCCGGTGGCGCTGTCGGCGCGGGCGCCGCACTGCCCGGTTCGGCCGGTTTCGGCGCGGCGTCGTCGAACAGATTCAACCGCTCGCGCAACTCGTGCGCCGGCACCGGTTGCTGATCCGCCGGCAACGCGTTGGGGTCGACCGGCGTTGCCGGAGCGGCGCCGTTCTGACTCTCATCGGCCGGTTTCGCCGGATCCGCACCTTGCGAACCTTCGATCGCGGCTTGTGCCTTTTTGGTCAGCACGACGATGTCGATGCGGCGGTTGACCGGGTTGAACGGGTTCTCCTTGTCGAACAGCGCCGACGAGGCATAACCGACCACCCGTGCCACTTGCGAATCCGGATAACTACCCGCAACCAGCGCTCGGCGGGCGGCGTTGGCACGGTTGGCCGACAGTTCCCAGTTGCCGAAATCGCCGGTGCCGGTGTACGGCTTGGCATCGGTGTGGCCGCTGATGCTGATCTTGTTCGGCACCGCTTTGATGGTGTCGGCCATGGCCAGCAGGATGTCTTCGAAATACGGCTTCAAGCGTGCCGAACCCGAGTCGAACATCGGCCGGTTCTCGGCGTCCATGATCTGGATGCGCAAGCCGTTCGGCGTGATCTCGAAGAGGATCTGGTCCTTGAATTTCTGCAGTTGCGGGTTCTCGTCAACCTTGTTCTGCAGCTCTTGCAGGAGCAGTTCCAGACGCTCTTTCTCGACCTGCTCGGCCATGCCTTCGACCTGTTCGGTGTCGACAGTGACCTTGTCCGGTTGCGGCTGGGATTTCACCTCGGGGTTGAGGGTGTTTTCCGGCGCCAGCGTCGGCGTACCGCCGAGATCGATGATGTAAGGCGTGCCGCTTTCGGAGAAGCCGACCGGGTCTTTGAAATAGCCGGCGATGGCGATCTTCTGCTCGGGCGTTGCGGTGGACAGCAGCCACAACACCAGGAAGAACGCCATCATCGCCGTGGCGAAGTCGGCGAAGGCGATTTTCCACGCCCCGCCGTGATGCCCGCCGGCTATGCGCTTGACGCGCTTGATGATAATCGGCTGATTATTTTCCATGACTTAGCGACCGCGAACCGCTTGTTCCAGCTCGGCGAAGCTTGGACGATGCGCCGGGTACAGAACCTTGCGACCGAACTCCACCGCCAGCGATGGCGGCATGCCGGAGGCCGAAGCCACCAGCGAAGCCTTGATGGCCTCGTAGACGTTCAGCTCTTCCTTGGCATCGTGAGCCAACGAGTGCGCCAACGGGCCGAAGAAGCCGTACGCCGCGAGAATACCGAAGAAGGTACCCACGAGTGCCGCACCCACGTGCAGACCGATGGACTTCTGATCGCCCTCACCCAACGATGCCATGGTCACAACGATACCGAGTACCGCCGCGACGATACCGAAACCCGGCATGGCGTCGGCAATGCCGTTTACCGCATGGGATGGGTGTTCGAGGTCTTCCTTCAGGCTGTACAGCTCCATGTCGAACAGGCCTTCCAGCTCGTGTGGAGCCATGTTGCCGGAGGACATGATGCGCAGGTAATCGCAGATGAACGCGGTCATGCGTTCGTCTTTAAGAACAGCCGGGTACTTGGCGAAGATCGGGCTCGCCGCGGCGTCTTCGATGTCGCCCTCGATGGCCATCATGCCTTCGCGACGGCTCTTGTTGAGGATCTCGTAGATCAGGCCAAGCACTTCCAGATAGAAAGTGTGGCTGAAGCGCGAACTGAACATGCTCAGGGATTTCTTGAGCACGTGCATCGTCATGTAGCCGGGGTTGGCCTGGAGGAATGCACCCAGTGCCGCACCACCGATGATCATCACCTCGAAAGGCTGGATCAGGGCGGCAATCTTGCCGTGGGAGAGCACGTATCCGCCGAGCACGCTCGCGAATACGACGATGATGCCGATAATTTTAGCCATAGGTAGGAAAGTACTTACTGAGTCGGGTTCAAGGTCATATTCGGAAGTTAAAAAATCTCTTCTTCTACTTATCGGCAAAACTGCGCCAGACTATAGCCAGTTCAGGCGAAAAGCCAATTTAGCCCATGCCGGGCGCGTCTACAGTCAGTGAAGATCTCGTCCAGACATGGCTAATGAAACGAACGTCCCACACGTAAAACCGACCACTCTCGAGGGCTGGGTCAAGCTGCTCGACAGCGTCCGCCTGCCCGTGCCGCAAGAGGCTCACGACAAAGTCTGCCGGGCGATTCGTGATAATCGCAGATCGATTCGCGACATCGCCGACCTGATGCAGGACAGCCCGGCGCTGGCCTTGAGCATCATCCGTGAGGCCAATCGTCACACCCACGGCAACATGGGCACGCCGGCGGAAAATCTTGAAGTCGCGATCAATCGTCTTGGCCTCGCCCGCACCGAAGAATTGCTCGCGCGCCTGCCGGCCGAACCGCAGATGCAGATCCCCAAGGCCCTGCGCCAACTGCAAATGATCAGCCAGCACGCTTCGCAGCAGGCCAACGGTTTTTTCGCCAGTCGCCTGGCGCGGCTGTGGCAGGACATTCATTGGGGCAGTCTGCTGTTTCTCTCGCCGTTGTGGCCGCTGGCGCTGACCTTTCCACAACTTCTTGAGGAGTGGGAGCTGCGGGTTATCCACAAGGGCGAATCGGCGCGGGCCGTCGAGAAGCAATTGTTCGGTGTGCGTCTGCTGAGAATCGCTGACGCACTGGTGCAGGCCTGGCATCTGCCGATCTGGGTGCAGCAGGGCTATAAATTGCTGCTCAGCGAACAGCGCGAACTGGTCAAAGTGCTGCGCATCGCCCGCGACAGCGAACACCCGCTGCGCCAACAGAACCGCCTCGACGATGACCCGACCTTGCGCCGCTGGCTCAATCAACCGGCCAACACCGTGCTGCTGGCCAATGGTCTGGCGCTGTCGGCGCAGCAGGCCTGGGACAGTCCGCACAGCGAGCGCTGGCAGTACCTGACCAGCCTTTATCTACAGATTTCCATGGACGAGGTGCAGCAACAGTTGCACCAGCAAGCCGCCAACAGTGCACGTCAGCATGCAATGCCCGATGTGTGGCACCCGGCGGTTTCGCTGTTGTGGCCGTGGGGCACTCATCGTTTGCCTGCCGGCATGTTGCCCGCGGCGGCACCGAATGCCGAAGACCTGACCCAGTGGCGTAAACAATGTGCTCAATTGCTCGCCGAGCCGAGCCGCTTCACCAATGCCATGAGCCTGACCGTCGCCGCCCGCGATGCTCTGGTCGCCAGCGGTATGCGCCGGGTGATGATCCTGATGGCCGATCGCACGCAATCGAATCTGCGCGTGCATCAGACTTTCGGGCTGCCGAAGGAAGCCGCGGCGCTGAATTTTGTCGTCAGCCAGAGCAAAGTCCTGCAACGGCTGCTGACCCAGCAGGCGCAGGTGCGGATCAATCCCGAGAACAACGCACAATTCTCTGCTTTATTGCCGCCGGGCCTGCGTACGCTGTTCCGTGGCGAGCACCTGTTCCTGCGTTCACTGCTCAATAATGGCCGAGTGATCATGATCGTCGTTGCCGATCAGGGCGGCGGGCCGTTCGCCGACATCAGCGTGCAAGCCTTCGGCAAAACCGCGCAGTGCATCGAAAAGGCCCTGCACAGCTTTAGCAGCCGTGGCCGATGAGGCTGCGCTACAATCCCCCCCTTTGTGCTCTGGAGACCTCACATGTCTGACTTCTCTGGCTTGCCGCTCGTTATCGAACCGAGCGACCTGCTCCCTCGCCTCGATGCCAGCGAACTGATTCTGGTGGACCTGACCAGCCCCGCCCGATATGCCGAAGGACACCTGCCCGGCGCACGGTTTGTCGATCCGAAACGCACCCAGTTCGGCCAGCCGCCGGCGCCGGGGCTGTTGCCGGCGAAAGCTGATCTGGAGGCGTTGTTCGGTGAACTGGGCCATCGCAAAGACGCGGTTTACGTGGTCTATGACGATGAGGGCGGCGGCTGGGCCGGGCGCTTCATCTGGCTGCTCGACGTGATCGGTCACGACAAGTATCACTATGTCGATGGCGGTCTGCCGGCGTGGCTGGCGGAAGGCTCACCCATGTCGATCCAGGTCCCGCCGGCGGTTGGCGGCCCAGTGCCGTTGACGCTGCACGAAGAGCCGACCGCCACTCGCGAATACCTGCAAAGCCGTCTCGGCGCCGCCGACCTGGCGATCTGGGACGCGCGCGGTCCGCTGGAATACTCCGGTGAGAAAGTGCTGGCCGCCAAGGCCGGGCATATTCCCGGCGCGGTCAACTTCGAATGGACTGCGGGCATGGACAAGGCACGTCACCTGCGGATTCGCACGGACATGCCGCAGATCCTCAAAGACCTCGGGATCACCAAGGACAAAGAAATCATTACCCACTGCCAGACCCATCACCGGTCGGGCTTCACTTATCTGGTGGCCAAGTCCCTCGGTTATCCGCGGGTCAAGGGCTACGCCGGTTCCTGGGGCGAATGGGGCAACCACCCTGACACGCCCGTCGAGATTTAAGGTTTTTAAGGACAACTAATGAAAGAGCGTCTGTTTATCCTCAGTCAGTACCTGCTGCCTCATCACCTGCTGTCGCGCCTGGCCGGCTGCATCGCCGAGTGCCGCGTGCGCTGGTTCAAGAATGCCTTCACCCAATGGTTCGCCAAGCGTTATCAAGTGGACATGTCGCAAGCGCTGGTCGAAGACCTGACCGCTTACGAGCACTTCAACGCCTTCTTCACTCGTGCCCTGAAAGACGGCGCGCGTCCGCTGGACCAGACTCCGGGCGCGATCCTCAGCCCGGCTGATGGTGCGGTCAGCCAGCTCGGCCCGATCGAACACGGTCGCGTGTTCCAGGCCAAGGGCCACAGCTTCAGCGTGCTGGAACTGCTCGGCGGCGACGCGGCCAATGCCGCGCCGTTCATGGGCGGCGACTTCGCGACTATTTACCTGTCGCCGAAGGACTACCACCGCGTGCACATGCCGCTGGCCGGTACGTTGCGCGAAATGGTCTACATTCCGGGCCGGATCTTCTCGGTCAACCAGACCACCGCTGAAAACGTCCCGGAGCTGTTCGCTCGCAACGAACGCGTAGCGTGCATCTTCGACACCGAGCGCGGCCCGATGGCTGTGGTGCTGGTCGGCGCGATGATTGTCGCTTCGATTGAAACCGTATGGGCCGGACTGGTCACGCCGCCGAAGCGTGAGCTGAAAACCTTCCGCTACGACGAAGCCGCCCGTGCGCCGATCCACCTGGAAAAAGGCGCTGAACTGGGCCGTTTCAAACTGGGTTCGACCGCGATCGTGCTGTTTGGCCCGGATCAAGTGAAGTGGGCCGAGGAACTGGCCGCGGGTTCGCCAGTACAAATGGGCCAAGGCCTGGCACTGCCAAAAGCCTGATCCCTGAAACTCCCCGCTCCCGTGTAGGAGCTGCCGAAGGCTGCGATCTTTTGATTCTGGTTTTTTAAAATCAACATCAAAAGATCGCAGCCTTCGGCAGCTCCTACAGATTTCGTCATACCGACGGATCGCGAAATTTGCTGCTATGGTTTTTGGCATGAGCCAGACCATCTCCCCTCCGTTGTTACGCGCCCCGACTCCAACGCAATCGCGCCTGTCGTTTTGCGACGCCACGCCGCGCGACCTCAAGCGCTGGATCGCCGGCCTGCCCAAGGCCAACATCGGCGAAACCGCCCGCCAGTTGTATCAAGGCCTGGGCGAGCTCAATCAATTGCTGACCCCCAGCGATAATCGCCTGCAACTGCTGGAGCTGCTGCGCCCCGAGGTGTATTTCGTCTGTCAGCATCTGGAGCGGCACTTTCTGCATCAGGCGATCATGCTCGACGAGCGTTCGCGCAAGATCAGCAATCTGTGTCAGACATTGCAGAGTCAACTGGCCATCGGCTACAAGCAGATCGTTTTGCGCATCGCGCCCAAGTACGGCAAGGACCGCGCGACGCTGATCAGTCTGGCCCTGCAACGGGCGGCCCATGCACTCAAGGGCCAACTGGTGCGCGCCACGCAGTTGTACAGTTCGGCGCCGGAACACCTGTGGTTCGAGCTGCATCAACTGTATCGCCTCGCCTGTGAATTGCAGCTGCATCAGCGCCGGGTACATGACGACCTCGCCAGCCTGACCACGGAACTGAGCCTCGAACAGACGTACATCGCCACCCTGTTATTAGGCAGCGCCCGCTGCAACCAACTGCGCCAAAACCAGATCGCCCGGCTCGCGGAAGTGTTGGAGCCGTGGAGCGTCTTGCTCAAGCTGCGCCCCGGCAGCCCGGACGACGGCTTGTTTGCGATCAGTGCCGAGATCGACGCAGGTCCGCGCTATCGCAGCATGTTTCGCAGCGAGCAAAAGCCCGGGCTGCTCGGTTTCGATCCGCAGCCGCTGGTGAATGCCATCGAGGCGCATCTACTGCGTCGGGACACCTCGACGCCACTGCCCATCCCGACAGGACTCAGCTTCGACACCCTGCAACATTTGCACGCCACCTGGGGCCAAGCCGCCGAACGCAGCTTTCAACGCACCGTTGGCCAAGGCAATTTGACCGTGTGCGTGGGCATGAGCGCCCTGCACTTCTACCTCGGCGGCGAACGCACTTTCAGCGAATTGCTCAAGCATCCCGGTGCCCGTGCGGCGAACTTCAGCAGCGCCGTGGCCAAAGGCGAAAAGGACAGTTGGAGTCAGGCCTTCGATGCCGCGCCGCAAAGCCAGGCTGATGAGTTCCTGCCTTACGAGGAAATTCAGTACGACCATCTGGTCGAGGACGAAAACAGCACCGACAACACGCCGCACTATCCGGTTTATGCGTTGCCGGTGATCAATCACAGCCCCGGCGGTTATTGCCTTGGCTGGCCGAAAGAGCTGCCTGCTGAATTGCAGGCAGGAGAAATGCTCGGGATTCAGGACAGTGCGAGTCTGGGCTGGAGCATCGCGGTGATTCGCTGGATCCGCCAAGTGCGCGGCAGCGGGACGCAGATGGGCATCGAATTGGTGGCGCCGCATGCAGAGCCGTGCGGCTTGCAACTGGTGCGTTCGCGCGACGATCACAGTCACTATTTACGCGGATTACTGCTGCCGGAAATCAGCGCAATCGACTTGCCGGCAACCTTGCTGGCGCCGCGACTGCCGTTTCAGGAAGGCAATAAAGTGCTGATCAACACCCACGGCGAGGAACACCGCGCCGGGCTGGATCGGCGGGTGGCGAGCACGCACAGTTTCAATCAGTTTGCCTATCGCTCGCTGGAGGCCGCGCAGAATGGCGGGAGCGAGGAAGATTTCGATTCGTTGTGGAAGTCGCTTTAGGGGCAACCCAGAAACCTGTGGCGAGGGAGCTTGCTCCCGCTGGGTTGCGAAGCGACCCCCGCTATATCCAGAAAAAGAAGGGGCCTGCTGCGCAGTCCAGCGGGAGCAAGCTCCCTCGCCACAGAGGCCCGCAGCAGGCTCAGAGCTGCCCGTCGCGGTCGCGGAAGCCCAGCAGATACAACACGCCATCAAGACCTAACGTCGAGATCGCCTGTTTCGCCGACTGTTTGACCAGCGGCTTCGCCCGGAACGCCACACCCAACCCGGCAATCGCCAGCATCGGCAGGTCATTCGCACCGTCGCCGACCGCGATGGTCTGCTCCAGACGCAAGCCTTCCTTGTGCGCCAGTTCTTTCAACAGATCAGCCTTGCGCTGCGCGTCGACAATCGGCTCAATCGCCACGCCAGTGCACTTGCCATCGACCACTTCCAGTTCGTTGGCGAACACATAGTCGATGCCGAGTTTTGCCTGCAGCTGTTTGGCGAAATAAGTGAAGCCACCGGACAGGATTGCCGTCTTGTAGCCCAGACGCTTGAGTTCGGCGAACAGGGTTTCAGCACCTTCGGTCAGACGCAGCGAAGCGCCGATCGAGTCCAGCACGCTGACGTCCAGACCTTTGAGCAGCGCCAGACGTTCTTTGAAACTGGCGCGAAAATCCAGTTCGCCAGCCATCGCCCGCTCGGTGATCGCCGAAACCTGCTCGCCGACGCCGGCAGCCTTGGCCAACTCATCGATGACTTCAGCCTCGATCAGCGTCGAGTCCATGTCGAACACCGCCAGACGACGGTTGCGCCGGAACAGCGAATCTTCCTGGAAGGCGATGTCGACATTCAGATCCTGGGCAACGCTCAAAAACTCGGCACGCAGCGCCTGCGGATCAGCCGCTTCGCCACGCACGGAGAACTCGATGCAGCCCTTGCCCTTGTCCGCCGGCGTGTCCAAAGGCATGCGACCCGACAGACGGTCGATGTGGTCGATGTTCAAGCCATATTTGGCGGTGATCGCGCTGACGGCCTGCAACTGGCCGGCGGTGACTTTGCGGGTCAGCAGGGTAACGATGTGGCGTTTTTTGCCCTGATTGCCCACCCACTGCTGGTAATCCTCTTCGGACACCGGGGTGAAACGCACCTGCTGATCGAGCTCGTAGCCCTTGAACAGGATGTCCTTGAGCACGGACTTGCCTTGCTCGGAATCAGGGATTTCAACGAGGATGCCGAACGACAGGGTGTCGTGGATCACCGCCTGACCGATGTCGAGAATGTTCACGCCACCCTGTGCCAGAACACCGGTAATGGCCGCCGTCAGACCCGGACGGTCGACTCCCGTGATGTTAATCAGGACGATTTCGCGCAACGCGCACCCCCGCAACTGGAAAAAAACCGCATTCTACCCACTTTCAGTGACCATCGGGCACCGCGAGCGCTTTGCCGGTCTAGGGCCTGTCGCTATACTGCGCGTCAACTTCACGGACAAAAGAGCCGAGCTCAGTGAACCGGCCCACGCCAGTTAAAACCGATAACTTCTTCCTGCTGATCTTCCGTGCACTGCGCCACCGCCGTGTACCGATTGCATTGCGCATTGCCAGCCATAACGTGATCCTGGTCGCTCTGGCCCTGGTGATCTATGCCGGCGTGATGGGTTTGCAATTCAAGCAGGCCATGCACGAGCAGGCCGATGCGCTGGGCGAAAGCCTGACCACGCAGACCGCCACTTCCGCCACGGAGCTGTTGGTGTCCAACGACATCCTCAGCCTCAACGTGCTGCTCAATAACCTGACCAAGAATAAACTGGTGGCCCACGCGGCGATCTATAGCGTGGACAACCGCATCCTCGCCGAATCCGGTCAGCGCCCCAAGCACAGCCTGTTGGGCGAAGCCGAAGGCATGTACGAGAGCAAGATCACTTTCCAGGACGTGACCGCCGGGCAACTGCGCATCAGCCTCGACATGGATCAGTTCCAGCAGCCGATGACCATCAGCCTGCAAAGCATGGGCATCCTCAGTGCAATCCTGCTGGCGCTGTCGCTGGCCTTGAGCCTGCGCATGGGCCGTTACCTGTCGACGCCGTTGCTGCAGTTGCGCGTCTGGTTGCGCCGGATCGACGAGCACACGCCGGGCATAGACCGTCAGGATGAAATCGGCGATCTGGCTCGTCAGCTGCACGCCAACTACGCGCCGGAACCTGCGCCTGTAGCGGAACCCGAGTTTGAAGACGAGGACGACGAGCCCGAGTTCGAAGTGCGCAACCTGCGTGATCCGAGCTTCGACGAGACTCGTCCGCTGGCTGCGCAAAAGCCCGCGCCACGCCATGTGGTCAGCACCGTCGAGGACGATGAAGACGATGACGCGTTCGCCGATCTGCGTGACGAATCGCTAGTTGAAACCGCGCATCCGGTGATTCGTAAAGCGACGCCAAGTGTGCCGCAACACACCGCGGTGCTGGCGGTGCAACTGGGTTCGCAAGAGCAACTGCGCCGTTTGCCTAAAGCGCGACTGGACGAATTGCAGGAACGCTATCGCGACTGTCTCGATCAAGCCGCTTCGCTGTATCAGGGTGAAATCGAAACCCTGAACGACGGCAGCACGCTAATGTTGTTCCACACCGAAGACTGCGGTGACGACTACCTGACCAACGCCATCTGCTGCGGCGAGTTGCTGCGGGCGCTGGGCCATCAGTTGCAGATCGAAGTGGCGGACAGCGGTATTACCCTGCAATTGCAGCTGGGTCTGACCTTGGGCGATGAGTTGTTCGGTCTGAGCCAGATTGATCTGCTGCTGACCGATTCGGCCCAGGATGCACTGGCCCTGTCGCAGCACAGCCGCAATCTGCTGCTGGTTGAGCGCAAGATCAGTGATGACGCGCTGATTCGCCAGCGTGCGCGAATCCGTCCGATTGCCAGCCCTGAAGGTGCCTGCTGCGTGGAGCGCTTGATGGAGCCTTATCCTTCGATGCTCGAACGGCAACTGGCGCGGATGCATGAGCGCCGGGCGTAAGCCTCAGGCCTGAAACATCGAAGCCCGCAGACGAGTGATTGTCTCCGGGCTTTTTTGTTGCCTATCAGGGCCTCATCGCGAGCAGGCTCACTCCTACAGGGATTATGTGTCGCTCGTAAATCCCCTGTAGGAGTGAGCCTGCTCGCGATAGGGCCAGAACTGACAACGAAGATCTCCAGCCACCAGACACAACAAAGCCCGCACAAGGCGGGCTCTGTTCTGACTTGATCCAGACTCAGAAGCGGAACACTTCCATATCCGTACGAATTGGTGATGCCATCGGAATCTTCGGCTGCTTCTCGGCTTCTGCGGCCGGCGCTGCCGGTTTCGGTGCCGCTTTACGCGGTGCCTCGGCCACTGGTGGCTGATTGGCCAGCGGCTTGAGCGCCACCGACAGTTGCTCGGCCAGACGCTGCAACAGAATCCCTTGCGCCTGAACCTGCGAGGCCGTGCTGCCGGCGTGCAGTTCCTGCAGGTGAATGATGCGGTTGTCGCGCACCTGACCACGACGGTCGATCAAACGCCACTGCGCATCGAGAATCGCCGGTTGTTTTACACCAGAGTCCAGACGCGTGATGGTCAGCAATACCTGCACGTCCGGGGTAAACCCGGTGGTGGCCGGAGCCAGTACCACACGCTGGCTGTCCAGATGACCGGCAACCTGACGCATCAACAACTGATCGATATCCGACGAAAGGCTGCCCGCCCAACGACCATCGGTCGCCGCTTGCAGACTGCCGTCCGGTTGACGTTGCAGCAATGTCTCACGTTGCAGGTAATCGGCTACGACTACCGGGCCCAACAAAACCGCCATGCCTGCGCTTTGCGCAGGCTGAACCGGACTTCCGCTGTCCAGTTGATACAGCGACACCGGCTGGTGAACGCTGCAACCCGCCAGGCCCAAAACGCCGGCGAGCAGGAAAATAAGGGGGCGCAGAGCAGTCATCATCCCGTCCAGGTGGCCGCCACAAGGCTGACCACAGTGAAAATACTCAATAAATATGAAGAACGCTCGGCCACGCCGGCGCTTGGAAAGGCCATATCATCCGTGAATATGCGTTCCGACTCCAGCGCCAAAGCGCCGATCTACGCGTTAAATCGTAGATACGGCGCTCTAGGACGCCTAATTGAGGTTTTCGACGAGCAGCGCATCGACCCGCTGGAAGCCACGCGGCAACTTGTTGCCACGACGCCCACGCTCACCCTTGTAGTGTTCGAGGTCGTCAGCTTTCAGTGACAGGGTCCGTTTCCCGGCTTGAAGCACCAAAGTGGCGCCTTCCGGAAGCACGGCGATGTCCGTGACATATTCTTCGCGACTGGCCACACGCTCACCGGAAATACCGATGATCTTGTTGCCTTTGCCCTTCCCTAATTGTGGCAGATCGCTGATTTTGAAGATCAGCAGGCGACCCTCGGTCGTGACCGAGGCCAGCCAATTCTGCTCACGATCGACCACCGGACGCGGCGCAATAACCTTGGCGTTATTCGGCAGGCTCAACAGGGCTTTACCGGCCTTGTTTTTGGCTTGCAGGTCTTCGCCTTTGACGACGAAACCGTAACCGGCGTCGGACGCGATCACGTACAACGCATCGTCTTCAGGCATCAGCACGCATTCGAAGGTCGCGCCCGGTGGCGGTGTCAGACGACCAGTCAACGGTTCGCCCTGGCCACGAGCCGACGGCAGCGTATGCGCGGCGACCGAATAGCTGCGGCCGGTGGAGTCAATAACCACGGCAGACTGGTTGGAACGCCCCGCCGCCGAGGTCTTGAAGCCATCGCCGGCCTTGTACGACAGGCCAGTGGCGTCGATCTCATGGCCCTTGGCCGAACGGATCCAGCCTTTTTCCGAGAGCACCACGGTGACTTTCTCGTTCGGCAGCAGATCGTGTTCGGTCAGCGCCTTGGCTTCAGTGCGCTCGACGATAGGCGAGCGACGGTCGTCGCCATAGGTTTCGGCGTCTTTCAGCAGTTCGGTGCGCACCAGCTTCTTCAGCTTGGCTTCGCTGCCCAGCAGGGCTTGCAGCTTGGCTTGTTCCTTGAGCAGTTCGTCCTGCTCGTCGCGCAGCTTCATCTCTTCCAGCCGCGCCAACTGCCGCAGACGGGTGTCGAGGATGTAGTCGGCCTGGATTTCGCTAAGGGCGAAGCGCTCGATCAGCTTGGCTTTCGGGTGTTCCTCGGTGCGGATGATGTGGATCACTTCATCCAGGTTGAGGTAGGCGATCAACAAACCGTCCAACAGGTGCAGGCGACGCTCGACCTTGTCGAGGCGGAATTGCAGGCGGCGACGCACGGTCTGCACACGGAATTCCAGCCATTCGACCAGCAAGGCCCGCAGGTTTTTCAGCTGCGGCTTGCCGTCCAGACCGATGATGTTGACGTTGACCCGGTAGGTCGACTCCAGCTCGGTGCTGGCGAACAGGTGCTGCATCAGCGCTTCGTGATCAACACGGCTGTTGACCGGAATGATCACGATGCGGCATGGGTTTTCGTGGTCGGATTCGTCGCGCAGGTCAGCGATCTGCGGGGCTTTCGACGGTTTCGCCTGCATCAGCGCGGCGATCTGTTCCAGCACTTTCGCGCCGGACACCTGATGCGGCAGCGCAGTGACGATGATGTCGCCATCCTCGACGTGGTACACGGCGCGCATGCGCACCGAGCCCTTGCCGGTTTCGTACATTTTCAGCAGGTCGGCGCGCGGCGTGATGATTTCCGCTTCGGTCGGATAATCCGGGCCCTGAATATGTTCGCAGAGCTGTTCGACCGTGGCTTTCGGCTCATCGAGCAAGCGTACGCAAGCGGTCGCGACTTCACGCAGGTTGTGCGGCGGCACGTCGGTAGCCATGCCCACGGCGATACCGGTGGTGCCGTTGAGCAGAATGTTCGGCAGGCGCGCCGGCAAAACCAGCGGTTCCTGCAGGGTGCCGTCGAAGTTCGGGCCCCAGTCGGCAGTGCCCTGGCCCAGTTCGCTGAGCAGCACTTCCGAATAACGCGACAGGCGCGCTTCGGTGTAACGCATGGCGGCGAAGGACTTGGGATCGTCCGGCGCACCCCAGTTACCCTGGCCGTCGACCAGCGTGTAGCGATAGCTGAATGGCTGGGCCATCAGCACCATCGCTTCGTAGCACGCCGAGTCGCCGTGCGGGTGGAACTTGCCGAGCACGTCACCGACGGTACGCGCCGATTTCTTGTGCTTGGAATCGGCGTCCAGCCCCAGCTCGCTCATCGCATAAATGATGCGACGCTGTACCGGTTTCAGGCCGTCGCCGATATGCGGCAAAGCACGGTCCATGATCACGTACATGGAGTAGTTGAGGTAGGCACTTTCGGTGAAGTCAGCCAGCGAGCGGCGT
Source organism: Pseudomonas sp. TH06 (assembly GCF_016651305.1). Taxonomy (GTDB): domain Bacteria; phylum Pseudomonadota; class Gammaproteobacteria; order Pseudomonadales; family Pseudomonadaceae; genus Aquipseudomonas. Next base: position 867,941 of record NZ_JAEKEC010000001.1, read on the forward strand.
TCTACACCGTCCAGGCTGAGATCAAGGGGATTGCTCATGCAGGCCTCATCGGTTCGTTGTCTGGCGCAGCAGCATGGTGCCACCGCGCTGAGTAAATTCAAGTTTGTTCAGGGCGCTCATGCCGAGCAGCACCTGGTCGCCATGCAGCCCCGGCGCCACCAGTGCACGGACATCCCGCAGCACGATGTCGCCCAGTTGCAGGCGGTCAATCTTTGTCCGATAGCCCTGGCTCAGGCCATTGGCCGTGCTCAGGGTCACACCGAAGCCTTCCTCCAGCTTCAAACGCTTGGCCAGATCCGCCGGGATCGCCACATCGGTTGCGCCAGTATCGAGCATGAACTCGACCGGCTCGCCGTTGATCTGGCCGCTGGCGACAAAATGCCCTTGGGCGTTGCCGGCCAGCTTCACTTCGATAAACCCTTCGCCCTGCTCCGAACTGACCACCACGTTCGGATTCTGCTGGCGCTGTTCCCACTGACCAAAAAACCGTGTGGCCAAAAACAGTGCCGCGCACCAGGCCAGAATCATCAGCACCCGCCCGGCGCGTTTGCCCGGTGGCTGCTGGCTCACGGCTTGGCGCTCCAGCCGCCGTCCGGGGCGGCAAAGCGCCAGACGATCGGGCGTTTTTCGCCGTCGGCGCGGACGCCGTCGTTATTGTCGATGCCGATCCACGCGCCCTGTGCATCCACCACCAGCGCTTCTGCCAGGCCGAAGGCCTGCGAATACTGGCGCTGTGGCTGCAAGGCATCTTCGGCATACGACCAGCATTGCTCGACCTTGGCAGTCACTGCATCGCGGCGGCAGATCTGAAAGGCATTGCGTTCAAGGGTAAACAGCTTGCCGTTGAACAGCGACAGATCAGCGAAGTCCCGCGAAACGGCGCGCGCCTTGGGAAACTGCGGCGGCTGCATTTCGACCCCGGCTTCGCTGAGCAGTACACAACCACCGTCGCAATCCCAGACCGTTTGCTGGCGCCTGATTTTCAGCAGGCCACGGCGTTCACGCTCGGCAGCCAGCCACAGCTGATCGCCCGCCGGGTTGATCGCCAGCCCTTCGAACAAGGCGTTGAAGTGCAGCAACATGCCACTGGCGCGAGCCTCCTTCACCAGCATCGGCGAAATTTTCAGCCACGCCGCCGGGCCTTGTGGCGGCACTTGCAGCACCGCCGCATGCGCCTCGCTGACAATGTAGCGATTGCCGGCGTTGTCGCAGGTGATGCCTTCGAAATCCAGATCACCGCCACGGATAAACGACGCCGCCCAGGTGCGCGAACTCAGCCCCCACGGCAAACCGCTGTCCGGCACTGGCGGGACGTCGATGTGCACGGTTTCCGCCTGCCACACCTGATCAGCGGTTTTAAGCCGATAGATCTGGTCGTCATCGCGGTCGGACACCGTCCACAACTCGTTACCGCACAGCGCCAGCCCTGACAGGTTACCGCCGCGCATACCGTCGACCGGATGTTCGGTGAGCAGGCGCAATTCCTGTAACGGCTCGGCCGAGACTGTCATCGCACTCAGCAGCAACGCACCTGCCAGGGCCCAGCCAAACCGCATCAGGCCAGCACCTCGGCGAGGTTGCCTTTGGATTCGAGCCAGGTCTTGCGGTCACCGGCGCGTTTCTTCGCCAGCAGCATGTCCATCATTTCCGAGGTTTCGGCGAAGTCCTCGCCCAGCGTGAGTTGCACCAGACGCCGAGTGTTCGGGTCCATGGTGGTTTCACGCAGCTGCGGCGGGTTCATTTCACCCAGACCTTTGAATCGGGTGACCTGCGGTTTGCCGCGTTTCTTCTCGGCGACCAGACGATCAAGAATGCCGTCGCGCTCGGCTTCGTCGAGGGCGTAGTAGATCTCTTTGCCCAAGTCGATGCGGTACAGCGGCGGCATCGCGACGTAGACGTGACCGGCATCCACCAGCGGACGGAAATGCTGGACGAACAAGGCACAGAGCAAGGTCGCAATGTGCAAACCGTCGGAGTCGGCGTCGGCGAGGATGCAGATCTTGCCGTAGCGCAGCTGGCTCATGTCTGCCGCGCCCGGATCGACCCCGATGGCCACGGCGATGTTGTGCACTTCCTGACTGGCGAGCACTTCACTGCCGTCGACTTCCCAGGTGTTGAGGATCTTGCCGCGCAACGGCAGGATCGCCTGGAACTCCTTGTCCCGTGCTTGCTTGGCGGAACCGCCGGCGGAATCACCTTCGACCAGGAACAGTTCGGAACGCATCGGGTCCTGCCCGGCGCAGTCAGCCAGTTTGCCCGGCAACGCGGGGCCCTGAGTGACGCGTTTACGCTCGACTTTCTTGCTCGCCTTGAGGCGACGGCCGGCGTTGTTGATCGCCAGCTCGGCCAGGGCCAGACCGGTTTCCGGGTTGGCGTTGAGCCACAGGCTGAAGGCGTCCTTGACCACACCGGAAACGAACGCTGCCGCTTCACGGGACGACAGACGTTCTTTGGTCTGGCCGGAGAATTGCGGTTCTTGCATCTTCATCGACAGGACGAAAGCGATGCGCTCCCAGACATCTTCCGGCGCCAGCTTCACGCCGCGCGGCAACAGGCTGCGGAATTCACAGAATTCGCGCATCGCGTCGAGCAAGCCCTGACGCAAACCGTTGACGTGGGTACCGCCCTGCGCCGTCGGGATCAGGTTGACGTAGCTTTCCTGCACCGCGTCGCCACCTTCCGGCAGCCACAGCAGCGCCCAGTCGACCGCTTCCTTGTTACCGGCGAAGGCACCGCAGAACGGTTCGTTCGGCAGGCGTTCGAATTCGCTGACGGCGTCGACCAGATAGGAGCGCAGGCCATCTTCGTAATGCCACTCGACTTTCTCGCCGGTGCCTTTGTCTTCGAAGCTGACCAACAGGCCCGGGCACAGAACGGCCTTGGCCTTGAGCACGTGCTTGAGGCGACTGATGGAGAATTTCGGTGAGTCGAAGTATTTCGGATCCGGCGCGAAGTACACGCTGGTGCCGGTGTTGCGCTTGCCGACAGTGCCGACGATTTCCAGCTCGGAGGCTTTGAAACCGTCGTTGAAGGTCATCTGGTATTCGTTGCCGTCACGCTTGACGCGCACCCGGACTTCGGTCGACAAGGCGTTGACCACAGAAATACCCACGCCGTGCAGACCGCCGGAGAACTGGTAGTTCTTGTTGGAAAACTTGCCACCCGCGTGCAGCTTGGTGAGGATCAGCTCAACGCCCGACACGCCCTCTTCCGGGTGGATGTCGACCGGCATGCCACGGCCGTCGTCGCTGACTTCCAGCGAGTGGTCGGCGTGCAGGATGACCTGTACCGATTTGGCGTGGCCGGCCAGGGCTTCGTCGACGCTGTTGTCGATGACTTCCTGGGCAAGGTGGTTCGGCCGACTGGTGTCGGTGTACATGCCGGGGCGTTTGCGCACCGGGTCGAGGCCCGAGAGGACTTCGATGGCGTCGGCGTTATAAGAGCTAGCGCTGGGAGTGGCCATAGGGTCTCGTCGTCAGTCATTCATGAAATAGGGGCAAGACTTCACAATGCGGTGAAATCGATTGCCTGATACAAATCGGCGCCAATGCCGGCAAAACTCAACAACGCCGGCAATTGTCCGGTAAATCCCTGAAAGCTATGGTCGCCGCCGGCCTGAATGCGCAAGGCACAGGCCCGGTAATACTGCTGGGCGAGGCGATAGTCCAGTGTTTCATCGCCGGTCTGCAACCAGACCTGATAGCGCTGCGCATCCTGGGGCGCCTGCACTTCCAGTTCGGCCAGAGCCGTCACATGGTCGTGGGTCAATTCCCAGGTCTCATCGGTATACAGGTTTTTCTGCGTGCCCAGATAACCGTCGAACATCCGGTGCGGACTGACGGCCGGGTTGACCAACAGGGCTTTCAGGCCATGCCGCTCGGCCAGGTGAGTCGCATAGTAGCCGCCGAGTGAGCTTCCCACCAGCAGCGGGCTGCCCAGTTCGGCAATCGCTTGTTCCAACTGACCGATGGCTTCACGCGGGTGATGATGCAGCGCCGGGACACGCAGTTGATCGCTCAAACCCAGCTGTTTCATCACCTCGACCAGCTGACAGGCCTTTTTCGAGGCCGGTGCGCTGTTGAAGCCGTGGATATAGAGGATCGAACCGGACATTTGAGCTCCCTGAGTGTCGGCGAAAGATAGCGGAGTTTACAGGGAGTCAGGGAATTCGTGGATGTTTGTAAGGACGCCTTCGCGAGCGGGCTCACTCCTACAGTTGATCGCATTCCCTTGTAGAAGTGAGTCTGCTCGCGATAGCCGCGACGCGGTATTCAGTAGCCGTTGGAACCGTAATCGACGGTGAGTTCGAAGTCGGTGACGCGCTCGACGCCGGTTTCGAGCCGACCATTGGGCAACAGCCGCAACCAGCGATAACCCGGTGATTGCTCACCGACCTTGAAGTCTTCACTGTTTGGTTCGAACTGAATGCATGTCGAAGGTGAGGCCATCAGGCGCACGCCATTGCGCTCGCGGTCGATCTCCTGATGCACATGCCCCCACAACACCGCCCGCGCCTGTGGAAAGCGATCCAGCACTTCGAAAAACGCCTCGGGATTGCGCAAGCCGATCGGTTCCGCCCAGGCACAACCGACCGGTACCGGATGATGGTGGAAGCACACCAGATGATGGCGCTCCGGCGCTTCGCTCAGCGAGCGGGCCAGCAGTTGCAATTGATCGTCCTGAAGATAGCCCGGCACTGAACCCGGTACGGCCGAGTCCAGCAGGGTCACGCGCCAGTTGCCGACATCAACGACCGACTCCAGCAGTGCACTCTGCACCGCCGCCACCGCCATGACCTGTGGTTCGTCGTGATTGCCGGGAATCCAGCGCGCCGGCGCATCGATCTGCGCGCTCATTTCACGAAAATGCTGATACGACTCCAGTGTGCCGTCCTGGGAAAGATCCCCGGTGGCCAGCATCAGATCGATCTGCGGTTGCTGTTTGAGCACCAGTTCAATGACCTTTTGCAGGCTCTCGCGGGTGTTCATGCCCAGCAGCGTGCCGTCCGCCTCAGCGAACAGATGGCTGTCGGACAACTGCACCAGCAACGCCGGATCGGCGGTGGTCAACGTGGATACGCTTGGCAAGGCGTTCTCCCAGGGCAAAGGCACGGATTCGGTTGAATGGCGCAATTATGCTGGGGGATGAGTGAAAGGGGAAACCGGCGAACAGGACGCAGTTCACAACTAGCGTACGACTTCGTACTCGTGCCCCAACGCCAGGCAATGACTCAGCCATTCCCCCAAGAACAGATTCAGCTGAGCTTTTTCATCGGGCTGATGCATCGCGGCGTTCGGATAAGGATAGATGCCGCGAAAGCGTCGTGCATGTTCGGCACTGACCACTTCGGCCATGCGTGCATCGTGATAGACCTGAACTTCCAGTTGCGGCACCGGCAGCCACGGCAGGCTATGTTCCTGGCGCACTTGCAAGGTGGTGGTGTACGGACAGGTCTGCAGGACTTCGAGGGCCAGCACGCCGAGCATTTGCTCACCCTGAGTCACAGCGATGCGCCGCGCCTCGGGGTCGTTGCGCATGTCCGGCACCAGTCGCATCAGGCGCGCATAGTTGGCCTCGCAGGCGGCTTGCAGCCCTGCGAGGTCAACCCGATAACGATCGCGCAGCTTGTTTACGACCATAACCCCCTCACTTCGGCGCGGTTCAGCGCCAGCCATTGCAAGGCGATGATGCTCGCCGCGTTGGCAATGCGTCCGTCGCGTACGGCCTGCAAGGCATCTTCGAAGGCCCAGACCGTGACGCGGATATCTTCTGCCTCTTCCTCCAGCCCATGCAGACCGCCAACCCCTTCAGTGCTGCAACGCCCCAGATACAAATGCACGAACTCGTTGCTGCCGCCCGGCGACGGGAAATATTTGGTCATCGGCCACAAGGCCTTGATGTCCAGCCCAGCTTCCTCCTGCGCTTCGCGGTGAGCAACTTCTTCCGGCACTTCTGCCTTGTCGATCAGACCGGCGACCAACTCGACCAGCCACGGGTTGTCGGTCTTGCCCATGGCGCCCACACGAAACTGCTCGATCAGTACCACTTCGTCGCGCTGCGGATCGTAAGGCAGCATGCACACGGCATCATGACGCACGAACACTTCGCGATTGATCTCCCGACTCATGCCGCCGGCAAACAACTCGTGGCGCAGGTGCAAACGGTCGAGCTTGTAGAAGCCCTCGTAGCAGCGCTCACGCTTTACGACATCGACAGTGGTCGGCGTGGAGTTGGCAAAATCAGTCATGAGCATCCTCGTTTACGGCGAATCCATTACGAGGTTCCCTGCGTTACCGGCAACCTCGACTTCGCGCCATCCTAACGCGCCCGCACCATTTGATGCAGCCCCTTTACCGTCAGCGGGATGGACGGTGGAGGCGAAACCCACTCTAATTAGCTTAGTGGCGAACTGACTGCTTCTGCGAGAGTCGAAGCGGATATCTTTTTGCCTTCCCCTGCTTTCGAAAGGACGCCCATGTCGCTTTTCAAAATTGCCTCCGTGGCCGCCATCGCCCTGACTCTGGGCGCCTGCGCCAGCCTGTTCCAGCCCAACTACCGCACGCCGCTGGAGACCACCCGCGATGCGTCGGAACAACTGAAACCCGGCTGTTCCAACCCTGATTGCCCACTGGTGAACATCGATACGTTGCGCTTCCCGGCGGAACCGGCACTGGACGGGATCATCGAAAAACGTCTGCTGCAAATGACCCGCACCGAGAAAAACGCGCCGGTCGCACCGACCCTGGCGGCCTATCGCGAGCAGTTTCTGGCCACGGCCGGCCCGCGCAACAGCAGCTACCTGCAAGCGAAAGTACGCGAGCAGCATGACGGCTTGGTGATCGTCGAGTTGTCGAGTTACCTCGACACCGGCGGCGCCCATGGCACACCGGGTCGCGGCTTCATCAACTATTCGCGCCAGCAGCACAAGGTGCTGAACCTGTCCGACATGCTGCTGCCAGGTCAGGAAGACGCATTCTGGAAGGCTGCGCAAGTGGCGCATAACAGCTGGTTGATCAGCACCAAGCTCGATCAGGAACCGGAGTTCGTCAAGAACTGGCCGTTCGTGAAAACCCAGAACGTGGCACTGACCTATGGCGGCGTGATCCTCAAGTACGACGTGACCACCATCGCGCCTTACGCGCTGGGCCACGTCGAACTGAAGATTCCTTATCCACGCCTGAACGGCATCCTCAAGCCTGAGCTGTTTCCCGGCCGTAACTGAAGGCCCGGCCCAGCACGAACTGCAACAGCCCTGCCAGCACCAGCGCCGGCAGGGTTGCACCGACATCCGGATACAGATTCGCCAGCAAGTGGTAGGTGCTCACGCCACCCAGCCACGCCAACAGCGCCGGCCAGCGCAATGCGGCTGATGCAACCTGAGCGCTGCGCTTGCGCAGAATGAAGTGATCCACCAGCACCACGCCAAACAGCGGCGCAAACACCGAGCCGATCAGCAACAGGAAATTCTGGTACTGCGCCAATGGCGCCAGCAATGCAATCAGCGTGCAGATCACGCCGATGGCCAAGGCCAGGTGCTCGACTTTGAAGCGCAACAGAATCCCGCTGGACACCGCTGCCGAGTGAATGTCGGCGAAGGCGTTTTCCGACTCGTCGAGCAGAATCAGCAGCAGCGGAATGCCCAGACCGGCGCCGGCCAGGGCCAGCAGCAATGCATTGACTTCACCGCTCGGCGCGAACGCCAGTGTGTAGGCAACGCCAAGGCTCATCAACCAGAAATTGCCGATAAAGAAGCCGATCGCGGTACCACCGAAAACGTTCTTCGCACGCTTGCCGAAACGCGAGTAGTCGGCGATCAGCGGCAGCCACGACAGCGGCATCGCAATGGCGATGTCGAAGCCCACGGCGAACGGCATCGAACCGTCACCGGCCTGCGCCCACAGCGCCGCCAGGTCAGCCTTGGCGAACAGGTTCCAGGTCAGCCAGAGGCACGCACCGAGCAACAGCCAGATTCCCCACTTGCGCAGGATCTTGCGGACGAATGTCAGCGGCCCGCTCACGGCAAGCAAGGTCGCCAGCGTGCCGAAAAACAAGGTCCACAGCAGCGGATAGGCCCACAGTGAGTGCTCGCCGAAAGCGCGCGTGCCCAGCAGGCTGGCGGCGTCGCGCATGACGATGATTTCGAAGGAGCCCCAGCCGATCAGTTGCAGCAAGTTGAGCAGCGCTGGCAAGCTCGCGCCTTTGCGGCCGAGGCTGAGTTTGAGGGCGGCCATCGACGACAGACCGGTGTCGCTGCCGATCACGCCGACAGCGGCCAACAGCAAAACGCCGACCAGTGTGCCGAGGAAGATTGCCAGCAACGAGCCGGACAGGCCCAGACCCGGCGCCAGCAACGCACCGGTCTGCAAGACCATCAGGCCGATGCCGAGGGAAAACCACAGGGAAAACAGATCGCGACCGCCGAATACACGCTTGTCGGCGGGCACGGCGAGGTCGGGGGAATAGGTGCTGGGTTGAATGCTCAAGGGTGTCATCTCAGAGGGACATTTGTTGTTGTGTTGATCAAGCTGCCCTCTTGTGGCGAGGGGATTTAGCGAAACGTCGCACCGCCCCGATCGACTGCGCAGCAGTCGCAACTTTGAGAACCGGGTCTTTCAGATGTACCGCATTCTCAGATTTTGGGGCCGCTTCGCAACCCATCGGGGATAAATCCCCTCACCACAAAAGATCAGCTAGGGATCAGACTTTTTTGTACAGCTGACTGCCTTCCTTCTTGAACCGCTCGGCCTGTTCCGCCAGGCCTTGGGCGACGTCCACGTCGACCGCTTCGATCCGCTGGTTGGCCGCATATTCGCGGACTTCCTGAGTGATCTTCATCGAGCAGAATTTCGGCCCGCACATCGAACAGAAGTGCGCGACCTTCGCCGAATCCTTCGGCAGGGTTTCATCGTGGTACGAACGGGCGGTGTCCGGATCCAGTCCGAGGTTGAACTGGTCTTCCCAACGGAATTCGAAACGCGCCTTGCTCAAGGCGTTGTCGCGAATCTGTGCGCCCGGATGCCCTTTGGCCAAGTCCGCCGCATGCGCCGCGATCTTGTAGGTGATGATCCCGGTCTTCACGTCATCCTTGTTCGGCAGGCCCAAGTGCTCTTTCGGCGTCACGTAGCAGAGCATCGCGCAACCGAACCAGCCGATCATCGCCGCACCGATACCGGAGGTGATGTGGTCGTAACCCGGTGCGATGTCGGTGGTCAGCGGGCCGAGGGTGTAGAACGGCGCCTCGTCGCAGCACTCCAGCTGCTTGTCCATGTTCTCTTTGATCAACTGCATCGGCACGTGGCCAGGGCCTTCGATCATGCACTGCACGTCGTGTTTCCAGGCGATCTTGGTCAGCTCGCCGAGGGTTTCCAGTTCGCCGAACTGCGCTTCGTCGTTGGCGTCGGCAATCGAGCCCGGACGCAGACCATCGCCCAGCGAGAAGCTGACGTCGTAGGCCTTCATGATTTCGCAGATTTCGTCGAAATGGGTGTAGAGGAAGTTCTCTTTGTGGTGCGCCAGGCACCACTTGGCCATGATCGAACCGCCACGGGAAACAATGCCAGTCACACGTTTGGCGGTCAGCGGCACATAACGCAGCAACACGCCGGCGTGGATGGTGAAGTAGTCGACACCTTGCTCGGCCTGTTCGATCAGCGTGTCGCGGAACAGCTCCCAGGTCAGGTCTTCAGCGACGCCGTTAACCTTCTCCAGCGCCTGATAAATCGGCACGGTGCCGATCGGCACTGGCGAGTTGCGGATGATCCATTCTCGGGTTTCGTGGATGTGTTTACCAGTGGACAAGTCCATCACGGTGTCCGACCCCCAGCGAATGCCCCAGGTCAGTTTCGCCACTTCTTCTTCTATGGACGAACCCAACGCGCTGTTGCCGATGTTGCCGTTGATCTTCACCAGGAAGTTACGGCCGATGATCATCGGTTCCAGCTCGACGTGGTTGATGTTGGCCGGAATGATCGCGCGGCCGCGGGCGATTTCTTCGCGGACGAATTCGGCAGTGATTTCTTTCGGGATGCTTGCGCCGAAGCTGTGGCCGGCGTGTTGCTGGCTCAACAGCCCAGCGGCACGGGCCTCTTGCAGCTTCATGTTTTCGCGGATGGCGACGTATTCCATCTCGGCGGTGATGATGCCTTGGCGCGCGTAATGCATCTGGCTGACGTTGGCCCCGGCCTTGGCGCGACGCGGGTTGTTGACGTGGGCGAAACGCAGTTTGGTCAGTTCCGCATCCGCCAGACGCTGCTGGCCGAAGTTCGAGCTCAGGCCCGGCAGGCGCTCGGTGTCGCCACGGTCGTCGATCCACGCCGAACGCACATCGCCGAGACCTTTACGCACATCGATGACGACGTTGGGGTCTGTGTACGGGCCGGAGGTGTCGTAGACGGTGACCGGTGCGTTGATTTCGCCGCCGAAGTCGGTCGGGGTCACATCAAGGGTGATTTCGCGCATTGGCACGCGGATGTCCGGACGGGAGCCCTGAACGTAGATTTTTTGCGAACGGGTGAACGGCTTGACCGATTGCTCGTCGACCTTGGCCGAGTCACTCAGGTTGATCGCGTTTTTAGATTTTGTAGTCATCACGGGCTCTCCAGACAGCATCCAGGCAGTGGATTGTCGGAGCAGAACCTGAAAGGCACGGACGCACCAGGACTGGTGCTGTGCATCGTCGTCGAGCGTTCGATTGTCGAACAATTTCCCGGACGAAGCACAAGAGGACTCGCCGGGTGACGAGAAATCTTGTTCCCTACGCAGGCGCTAACCTGATCAGGTTCAACGGGATCCGAAATTATTCGATCTCAGCCTCATAGCAAGGCACCCCGACAAGAACCCGGCCAGTCTAGACACAACCGGCAAAGAACGCCAACACCGCGGCAAACACCATGATGAATGGCGCAATTGGCAGGACTTGCAGGATTGTTGCCGCTGCAATGCACAACTACACTCGCCTAGCCCCGCTGCGCCTTGACGCTGTGGGGGCCGCGCCGTAGCCTTGGCGCGCACATTATTTCCATAATATTCATGCTAGGGATCGCCTCATGCTGCGCAAACTTTCACTGGCTCTTGCCGTGTCTTGTGCGTCCAACGCAATGGCCTGGGCAGCAGAAGCGCCCTTGTCGAGCAAAACCGATCTGGTCAGCGTCTATCAGGAAGCGGTCGACAACAACGCCGATCTGGCCGCCGCCCGCGCCCAGTACGGTGCGCAGAAGGAAGTGGTGCCACAGGCCCGCGCCGGTTTGCTGCCGAATCTGTCCGGCGGTGCCGAAGTCGCCGACGTGCGCACGTCGATCGACCAGCCTTCGGCTATCGCCAATCGCAGCGCCCACTCGTATCAGGCCACGTTGGCGCAACCGTTGTTTCGCGCTGATCGCTGGTTCCAGTATCAAGCCGCCAAAGACGTCAACGAGCAGGCTGCACTGCAACTGTCGGCGACCGAACAGAACCTGATCCTGCAATCGGCCGAAGACTACTTCAATGTGCTGCGCAGCCAGGACAACCTGGCATCGACCAAGGCAGAAGAAGCCGCGTTCAAGCGCCAGCTCGACCAGTCCAACGAGCGCTTCGATGTCGGCCTGTCGGACAAGACCGATGTGCTGCAATCGCAGGCCAGTTACGACACCGCGCGAGCCAACCGGATCGTCGCCCAGCGCCAGGTCGATGATGCGTTCGAAGCGCTGATCACCCTGACCAACCGCCAGTACAACGCGATTCAAGGCATCGTTCACACGTTGCCGATCCTGCCGCCAGCGCCGAACGACGCCAAGGCGTGGGTCGATACGGCGGCGAAACAGAACCTCAATCTGCTGGCCAGCAACTTCGCCGTCAGTTCGGCAGAACAGACTCTGAAGCAGCGCAAGGCCGGCCACTTGCCGACCCTCGACGCCGTGGCCAAATACGAAAAAGGCGACAACGATGCGCTCGGTTTCGCCAACCCGAATGCCTTCGGCACGCCGTACCGTGGCAACGTCGAACAAAGCACGCTGGGCCTGCAACTGAACATCCCGATCTACAGCGGCGGCCTGACCAGTTCGCAAGTACGCCAGTCTTACGAGCAACTGAACCAGAGCGAACAGCAGCGCGAATCGCTGCGTCGGCAGATCGTCGAAAACACCCGCAATCTGCACCGCGCGGTGAACACCGACGTTGAGCAGGTGCAGGCCCGCCGTCAGTCGATCATCTCCAACCAGAGCGCGGTGGAAGCAACGGAAATTGGTTATCAGGTCGGTACGCGCAACATCGTCGACGTGCTCGATGCCCAGCGTCAGCTGTACACCTCGGTGCGCAACTACAACAACACCCGCTATGACTACATCCTCGACAACCTGCGTTTGAAGCAGGCGGCGGGGACGTTGAACCCGGGGGACTTGCAGGATCTGACGCGGTACCTGAAAGCTGACTACAACCCGGACAAGGACTTCCTGCCACCGGATCTGGCCAAGGCAGCCGAGGCGCAGCTCAAGGCAAGGCCTTAAAAGCAAAAACCCGCAGCCTTTGGCAGTGCCTACATGGATATGTAGATGCTGCCAGATGTGGTGAGGGGATTTATCCCCGACCGACTGCGCAGCGGTCGTAAATCCGGTAATGGTAACGCGGTGAATGAGTTTGGGGCCGCTTCGCAGCCCATCGGGGATAAATCCCCTCGCCACAGGGTTGAGTGCTCCTCAGTTGATCAATCGGCCCAAGCCATCCAGCAAACGCTGCAACGCGCCCTGATTGCGGCGCATCACCGCCAGCCCGGCTTCGGCCATGCGCTGCGCATCACGCGGCAACTCAAACAGGCGCTGCACTTCCACCGCCAGCCCTTCGGCATCATCCACCTCGGCCAACGCGCCGGCTTCGCGCAATTGCGCGGCGATGTCGAGGAAGTTGAACAAGTGCGGACCACTCACCACCGGTTTCGCCAGCGCTGCAGGTTCCAGCAGGTTGTGTCCGCCGTTCGGCACCAGGCTGCCGCCAACAAATGCGCTGTCAGCCAAGGCATAGAGAAACAGCAACTCGCCCATGGTGTCGCCGAGCAGCACTGAGGTTTGCGCATCGACATTGGCGCCGGTAGAGCGACGCACCGTGGCAAAACCTTCGCGCTGGCACAACTCAAACACCGAGTTGAAACGCTCCGGATGACGTGGCACCAGAATCAACAGCGCATTCGGATAGTTCGCGAGCAAGCGACGATGGGCGTCCAGCACCACCTCGTCTTCGCCTTCGTGGGTGCTCGCAGCGATCCACACCGGACGCTCCAGCGCCTGCCATTGGCCACGCAACTCGGCGGCTCGTTGCAGCAGCTGCGGGTCGATGGTCAGGTCGAATTTTATCGAGCCGGTGACTTCGACTGTCTCGGCTCGTGCGCCGAGATCACGGAAGCGCTGCGCTTCCGCCTCGGTCTGCACGGCAAAAAAACTCATCTCGGCGAGCATCGGTGCGGTCAGCTTGCTGAAGCGGCCGTAGCCCTTGGCCGAGCGCTCGGACAATCGGCCGTTGGCCAGCGCCACGGGAATTCCGCGTTTGGCGCATTGATGAATGTGGTTAGGCCACAACTCGGTTTCCATGATCACCGCGAGCTTGGGCTGCACCCGATCAAGAAAACGCCCCGCCGCACACGGCAAGTCGTATGGCAGGTAGCAATGCTGGATGCGCGGCTCATTGGCGAACAGTGCATGAATGCGCTCCGAACCGGTCGGGGTCATGCAGGTCACGGTGATCGGCAGCGTCGGATAACGTTGCAGCAAGGCGCGGATCATCGGCGCGGCAGCGATGCTTTCGCCCACTGACACCGCGTGCACCCAGATGCCGCCGGGTTGCAGCGGTGACATCCCGTAGGAAAAACGTTCGCCAATCCGCTTGGCATACGCCGGTGCCTTGCGCGAGCGCAGCCACAGCCGAATCGCCACCAATGGCAGCCCCAGGTAAAACAGCGCGGTGTAGAGAGTTCTATTCATGGCGGCGGAGTTTATCGACTTTTGTCGCCGATCGCCCGCAAGTGCACGGCAAAACGTTCGGCTAGCCAACGCGCTGCCGGCCCTAACGGCTCGTCGCGGCGCCAGACCAGTTCCACCACCAGCGCCGGCGGCGTCCATTCGCTGTCCAGCTCCACCATCAGGCCGTGATACGCCGAGTACTGCACGACATGGCGTGGCAGCCACGCCCAGCCAAGATCACGCACCAGCCATTCGGCCATCACGTAAAAACTGTCGGCACGCCACACCTGCGGGCTGGCCGGCTCGTTGCCGGGATAAACGCTGGTTTGCGTCGACATCAACAACTGCCGGTGTTGCGCCAGTTGCTCACAGGTAACGTAGGACTGCGACGCCAACGGATGATTGATACCGCAGACCGTGACCATTTCCACACTGCCGAGCACCCGCCGCTCCAGCGCTTCGGGGATTTCGTCGTGATAGAACAACAGCCCGAGATCGGCGCGGCGCTCGACCAGTTTGCGTGCGACCTCGCCTTGAGCCGCGCTGGTCAATTGCACTTCCAGGCTGGGAAATTGCTCGGCCAGCGCGCCAAAACTTTCCACCAGCGCCTGATAGGGCATCGCCTCATCCTGCGCCACACGCAACTGCGCTTCCTGCCCGCGCATCATTGCCATGGCTCGACCGTTGAGGCGCTCGCATTGGCGCAGCACTTCCCGGGCTTCTTCAAGCAATGCCTCCCCCGCTTCGGTAAGGCTCGGCTGACGACCACTGCTACGCTCGAACAGGCTGACCCCGAGATCGTCTTCGAGCAGGGCGATGGCGCTGCTGATCGCCGATTGTGCCTTGCGCTGACGACGTGCGACGGCAGAAAACGAGCGCAGTTCGGCGACGTCGACAAACACCCGTAGCTGATCGAGATTCCATTGCACGTTGATTCACCAACCCATCTCTAGAACAGATAGGTAATGACTTTACCGCATCTGCGGAAGCACTAGAATGCCCACCACAGAAAGCAACGTTTCACTTGAGGATTGAACATGAACGCCTACGTCTATCTGGCCATTGCCATTTGCGCCGAAGTGATAGCCACCGTTTCGATGAAAGCGGTCAAGGGCATCAGCACACCGCTGCCGCTGATTCTGGTGATCGTCGGCTACGGCATCGCATTCTGGATGCTGACGCTGGTGGTGCGCACCGTGCCGGTGGGCGTTGCCTATGCGGTGTGGGCCGGCATGGGCATCGTCATGGTCAGCGTGGCGGCGCTGTTTATCTATGGGCAGAAACTGGATATCCCGGCGATGCTCGGGATGGCGCTGATTGTCCTCGGCGTGGTCGTCATCCAGCTCTTTTCCAAAACCGCCGGGCACTGACGGTAAACCACATCTCCTTGTAGGAGTGAGCCTGCTCGTGATAGCGGTGTATCAGACGACATAAATGTTGAATGACAGACAGCCATCGCGAGCAGGCTCACTCCTACAGGTTTCCGGCGTCGCTGTTGATCATCGACAAATCCGCCTCTTTCCCGAGTCTGTATACTGCGCCCTCGTCTTGAACACTGAGGTCGTTGCATGCCATCCGTTATTTCCACCGACGTTCTGATTGTCGGCGCTGGTGTCGCCGGCCTCTGGCTGAACGCGCGTCTGCGCGGTCAGGGTTTTTCGACCGTGCTGGTGGAAAGCGCCAGCCTCGGCGGCGGGCAGAGCGTGAAGTCCCAGGGCATCATCCACGGCGGCGCCAAGTACGCGCTGCATGGTGCGCTGACCGGCGCCTCGGAAGCCATCGCCGACATGCCGCGCCGCTGGCGTGAAGCGCTGGCCGGTAACGGTGAGCTGGACCTGTCCGGCGTGCGCCTGCTCTCCGAAGCGCATTACCTGTGGTCGCCGGGCACCCTCGCTGGCAACCTCACCAGTTTCTTCGCCAGCAAAGCCGTGCGTGGCCGTGTCGATCAGGTCAAGGGCGATCAGTTGCCGCCTGCCCTGCAAGACAAACGCTTCAAGGGCAAGGTCTACCGCCTCGCGGAACTGGTGGTTGATGTGCCGAGCCTGATTCAACGCCTGGCCGATCTGGCTGGCGACGGCTTGCTCGCCGGGCAAACCATCGAGCCGCTGCTGGAAGCGGGCGTGCTGGTCGGCCTGAAAGTCGACGGCCGCGAGATCCGCGCCCAGCGCATCGTCCTCAGTGCCGGCGCCGGTACAGCCGAGTTGCTCGAGCACCTGGGCCTGAGCCGACCGGCCATGCAACGCCGGCCACTGCACATGATCATCGCCAAAGGCCCGGGCCTCAAACCGCTTTACGCCCACTGCCTGGGCGGCGGCACCAAACCGCGCATCACCGTCACCACGCATCCGGCGGCGGATGGCCAATGGGTCTGGTACATGGGCGGCGACATCGCCGAAAGCGAAGGTGTGAACCGCGAGCCCGCCGAGCAGATTGCCACCGCACAAAAAGAAATCGCGCAGTTGCTGCCGTGGATCGACCTCAGCACCACGCAATGGGCGACCTTGCGCGTCGACCGTGCCGAGCCGCTGCAAACCGGCCTGACCCGCCCGGACAATGCCTTCCTCGCTGAAGAGGGCCGCTTGCTGGTGGGCTGGCCGACCAAACTGGCGCTGGCGCCAGACTTTGCCGACCGCGTGATCGCTGCTCTGGAACGCGACGGCATCCAGCCGCAAGCCACCGAACCTCTGCCACCCCTGCCAAAACCACCGCTGGGCGTGCCGGCCTGGGAGCAACTGCTGCCATGAGCCTGCCAACCCTGCACGATCTCCATCGCCCGCTGGGCAGCACCGGCCTCATGGTCTCGCCACTGGGCCTGGGCACGGTCAAGCTTGGCCGCGATCAAGGCGTGAAATACCCTAACGGTTTTCAGATCCCTGACGACGAGGCGGCGCGCATGCTGCTCCGGCAAGCGCAGGATCTGGGCATCAACCTGATCGACACCGCGCCGGCCTATGGCCGCAGCGAAGAGCGCCTCGGCCCGCTGCTGCGCGGCCAGCGTCAGGACTGGGTGATCGTCAGCAAGGTCGGCGAAGAGTTTGCCAACGGCGAGTCACGTCACGACTTCAGCGCTGCCCACACGCGCCTGTCGGTGGAACGCAGCCTGCAACGTCTTGAAACCGATTTTATCGACCTGGTCCTGGTCCATTCCGATGGCAACGACCTGGCGATCCTTGAGCACGAAGAGGTTTACGCCACACTCGCGGCGCTCAAGGCTGAGGGCAAGATTCGCGGCTTCGGTTTCTCCGGCAAAACCGTCGAAGGTGGCCTGAAAGCACTGGAGCAGGGCGACTGCGCGATGGTCACCTACAATCTGAACGAACAGAACGAGAAGGCAGTCATTGACTATGCTGCTGCCCACGGCAAAGCCATTCTGGTGAAAAAAGCCCTGGCCAGCGGTCACGTGTGCCTGAGCCCAGGCGTGGACCCGGTGCGTGCCAGCTTCGAATTGCTGTTTTCCCAGCCGGGCGTAGCCAGTGCTATTGTCGGGACGATCAATCCGCTGCACCTCGCCCATAACGTTGCGACCGTTGCCCAGGTCCTTCGTGGTCACTGACGCCGCCCCGCGGCCTTAAGCAGGAGCCGATATGCCGCGCACGCTCATCAGAAAGAACCCGAGCAACTTCAAGACCCTGCCGCTGTTCGTCGAAGCAACCCCCGAAGGCCTGACCTATCAGAGCGTCGGCATGCCGCTGAACTTCGCGCAGACCTTGCAGCGACGCAAACCGGTGAGTGTCGCGGATGCCGAGCGCTTTTCACTGGAGCTGGCGAATCTCGGGGTCTCGGTGCGCCTGACCCTGCATTGGCAGAATCGCGATTACTGGGTACTGGTGCGTCAGCGGCGGCAGGATCGCGGCGACGTGGTGCTTAAGCTGATTTCCGGTTACGTACCGGCCCACGAACTGAATATCCCGCTGCACACGGCCATTCAGGAAATCGCCGAAGAGTGTTTGCTGGAAACCCCGGAAGGCTGGCTCGGCGGGCGTTTCAACGACACGTGGCTGCCGGCGCCCTACTCATCCGCGCTGCATTACCGCGAAGCCCTGCCGTTTCGGCTGACACCGTTGTCGGGCTCGGCTCGGCCGATTCGGTGCGCCAATCTGCAATTGCTGGAACGACCACGAGCCTATGTGCATTTGCCGACCGCGTCGCTGCAATTGATCTACGACCTGCGCCTGGACGTGCCCAAGGAAGCCAAATCCCTGAGCCTGTTCCATGTCGACGAACGTCTGGAGGGTGATCAACTGGTGGCACGGCTCGACCGTAAACGCCCTGACCTCTACCTGATGCCACTCAAAGACGGCGCACCACTGGCCGAGCTCTATACCCTCAAGCGCGACAAACTCGTGCCGGCCAGCACCCGCGGACTTTACCTCGCAGAGAGCTTCGCGACCCAGCAGGGCTGGGTGGTGCGCGAAGAACGGATTCGCTGGAAAGACTGGCTGGTGCAACAGGGCCTGCAACCGGCAAAGGCCCCACGCCAGGGGCTCAAGCAATTGAGCATCAAGGCGTTACGCCTGGTCGGCATTGGCAAACAACGTGCGAGCAAATAGCCGCCTAGCGGCGACGATCCAGCCACGTGCGCAAAGTCGCGAAGAAATGGAAATAACGGTTTTCGCGCTTGCCCATGCCGCGCTTGGGCGAGAACGACTCTTCGGCAAATGCACCGGTAATGCGCACCCGTGATGCTTGAGTCGGCAGTGTGCAAATTCTCGCATCGACTTGCTGCAATACATATTTGAGCAAACGCTCGGAATGCAGCTTTCTTCCCGTCGCCTTGCAGAACTCGAAGATGCGCTCGATCCGCTTGCCGTAGGCGACGTAAGTGTCGCGCCCGCAAATGGCAAAGCGGTCATTCAGCCCGCCCCACCACTGCCAGTCCGGAATGTAGGCATTGTGCCGCCGGGCCTCTGGATGATTGAACACATAAGCAGGCAGCGGGTTGTGGAAGAAGTTGTCCGGCCGCACGAACACCACGAAATCCGGATCGAAGGCCTCGATCATCGTGGTCACGGTGTGCAGCGAATTGAGCTGATAGATCAGGTTACGCAGCGACGCGAAGTCATCGGCCCAGGTGTCGCCCTGTGCCTTGACCTGCTCGAAATCCCAGCGCTCCAGCACGCCTTCGGTTGACGTCAGCGTCCCGGTCATCGATTCGAACGGCTGATAGTTGTCCGCCGCCAGCTCGCCTTTTTCGCCGGAGCGCGAGTTCTGCACTTCATCGATTTTGTACAGGTGATAAAAGCACTGTACTTCGCTGCCCGCAGGCAACTGCGCCAAGACGTTCTGTTCGATGGAGGGAAAGCAAATCGGCGAGTTTCTCGGAATCCCGAAAAATGCCACGGCAATTTTCAACACTCAACAGCACCTTTTGAAAGTAGTTCGGGCCTGGCCGGCAACACGTTATCGCTTATTTCTGGCGGAACAGCTTTTGCCACCAGCGACGGGGTTGCAGAGGCACCACGATAACGTCCGACTGCTGCAGCCAGTTGCGCTCGTAATCCCAGGCGTGACCACCCCACAGCTTGCCGGCTTCGTTGGAAAAACCCAGGGTCAGCAGTTGATAGGTATAACCGGGTTGGGCGCGCAACCAGTCGAGCAACACCAGCGTGTTGAAACCGGTCGTGGGCCCGACGTAACGCTTGCCACCCGGCCGGTCGACCGGATAGTTCCACAGCGGCGGCAACGGGATGCGATCCCAGTACATCGCCACCCTTGGTAACGGGCACATCGGTGCTGCGCAACCGACCAGCAGAGTGAAACAACGCTCGCTCGCCTGATTGATCAGTCGCTGTACGTCTGCCCCGTAAGGCAGACCGAAAAAATACGCATCCGGGGCGTTGTAGCCGTGCACAAAGACATTGACGCTTTGCGCGTTGAGCAGCGGAGCCTTGATGCAGGTATTGAAGCTGACGACGACGTCATCAACGCCAATGTTCAGCGCCTGAACATCTGCCGCCGTGATGGCCGGATTGTTGGCAATCAGGATGACCCGCACTGCGCGACTCAGGCACTCGCGCAACGCCTCGGGCAACGCGCCCAACACAGACTGGTCACCACCGGGCAGCGCATCCAGCGCCATGTGTTCGTCCATCATTCAGACCGGTACCTTCATCCCGTGACGCAGCTTCACCCAGAACCGCGTGAACGCCGATGGCGGCTGCCATGGGCGCATCTCGCGCTGGATTTCAGTGGCGAGGGCCTGGCCAACCCGAGCGAATGAATAGCGGCTCTGTGCAAAGGCCTGACCATTGCTGGCGATGCGATCTGCCAACTCAGGGTTGTCCTGCAACAGTTTGATCTTTTCCACCGCCTCGTCTTCGCTGCGATAAAACACGGTGTTGTGCATGTCTTCGAAACCGAGCAACCGGTCTTCTTCGCCCTGGCTCCAGGCCAGCAGCACACAGCCGCAGGCCATGGCTTCGAAGTTCTTGATCATGAACTCGTTCATGCCGATATCGGCACTGACAAAGATCCTGATGCGATTGAGCGTTTCGAGATACTCCGAGCCCGACTTCGTGCGCGTCACCAGCATCCCCGTTCGCTTCGACAGCGATTCGAGCAGAGCCTTGCGTTCGGCATACTCGGTACTTTTCAGGCTGCCGAGAAAACCGATAGGGATGTCCCGCTCGGCGCCGGTATTGCGCAGCATTTGCTCGTCGTAACCCTTGGAGACGAACACCGTGTCGATGCCTTCGGCGAGCATCTTGCGCGCGACCACCGCACCGGAGACCAGCGCCCGGCAGCTCGGCAGACGGCTGTAGAGGCGCGAATACACGCCCCGATACTTACTCGCAGGCATGTAGTTCTGGTAGGCGTCGTGTTCGAGGAAGATCAGCCCGGGAATGCACTTGAGCACCCGCAATTGCGGGGCCAGGCGCTTGACCCGGGAGAAGATCACCACGCGGTCGAAAGCCTGGTAATCGACCGAGGCCAGAAATGGCCCGAGGTTCATCTGTTGCTGTTTGCTCAGACGGTAGATGACACATTCATCACAGTTCTGCTGCACGATGTCGTAGAGCCGGTCGAGAATGACCCGCTGCTCGTCCATCACCAGGAGCATGACTTTCATAGGTTAATTGACCACGCGACGTAGGCAGGCAAGCGCATCGGATTCAAACCTGCCAACATCAACGGAAACGGTTAGATCCCCAAGGCAAAATCCGTTCACACGCAGTACACAACGGTAAAAATTCATCTGATCAACGACTGCGGATTTTTTCGACAATCGCAGTTGTCGAGCTATTTTCCACCAGACCCAGCACTTTCACGGTGCCGCCATAAGCCGTCACGATATCGGCGCCGACCACTTGGTCGATCCCGTAATCGCCGCCCTTGACCAACACGTCCGGCTTGACCTCGCGCAGCAGGTTTTCCGGTGTGCCTTCAGCAAAGCTGATGACCCAGTCCACAGCCCCGAGCCCGGCCAGCACCGCCATGCGCCGGTCAACACTGTTGATCGGGCGCCCCGGCCCTTTCAAACGGCTGACGGACGCATCGTCGTTGACCGCGACGATCAGACGATCGCCCTGGGCTCGCGCCTGCTCCAGATAAGTCACGTGGCCGGCATGCAGGATGTCGAAGCAGCCATTGGTGAAGACGATCTTCTCGTTGTGCGCACGGGCGTCAGCTACCGCCAGCAGCAACTGCTCGAGGCCCAGCACACCGCGCTCGGAGCCTTCTTCGCGCTGAATGGCGCGACGCAGTTCCGGGGCGCTGATGGCCGCGGTACCGAGCTTGCCGACGACGATGCCGGCGGCCAGATTGGCGAGCGCCACGGCGTGCGGAAGCTCTTCGCCGGCAGCAATGGCCGCGGCCAGGGTCGAAATCACCGTGTCACCGGCGCCGGTGACATCGAACACTTCACGGGCACGGGCCGGCAGGTGCAGCGCCGGATGATCCGGACGCAGCAGGGTCATACCGTGCTCGCCTCGGGTCACCAGCAGCGCACCGAGGTCGAGATCGTGCATCAGGGTTGCGCCCTTGCTCACCAGTTCGTGCTCATCGGCGCAACCGCCGACGATGGCTTCGAACTCACTGAGGTTCGGGGTGATCAGGCTGGCGCCACGGTAGATCGAGAAGTCCTTGCCCTTCGGGTCGGCCAGCACCGGGATGTTTTTCGCCCGGGCGGCCTGGATCAGCGCCTGATGGTTTTTCAGCGCGCCCTTGCCGTAGTCGGACAACACCAGGACCTTGATGCCTTCGAGCAGATCGTCGACCTGCGAGCCAAGGGCCAGGGCGTCAGTGGCGAACGGTTCTTCAAAGTCGATACGCAGCAGTTGCTGGTGCCGGCTCATGACCCGCAGCTTGACGATGGTTGGCTGGTGCGCGATGCGCTGAAACAGGGCACGAACGCCCGCGCCTTTGAGACTGTTGCTCAGGCTGTCGGCGGCTTCGTCGTCGCCGGTCACACCGACCAGGGACGCCGGCGCGCCCAGCGCGGCAATGTTCAAGGCAACGTTCGCGGCACCGCCCGGACGGTCTTCGATTTGCTCGACCTTAACGACCGGCACCGGCGCCTCAGGGGAAATCCGTGAGGTTCCGCCATGCCAGTAGCGGTCGAGCATGACATCGCCGACTACCAAGACCGGGGCTTGATCGAAACGCGGCATGGACAACTTCATGGAGCAACCCACATACAAAATGAACAGGGGCGCGATATTAACACAGGGTAAAGCGCCGTCCGCCTCAATCTGAAAGGTCGCGCACCCAGAACAATTCGTGGCGTCGGACAGCCTTGCGGAAAAATTCGTTACTACCCGTGACAGGCCAGCGGCGCCCCGCCAGTCCCTGCTGGATCCAGCGGCGCAATTGCCGCTTGAACACTTGCCCGCCCTGCAAGTCGTGCTCCATGGCCAGCGCCATGGCCTTGTCCAGTTGCACGTCGGCTGACAGCAGCGGGCTCCACAAACGATCGGCCGGCAAAGGTTCGATGGCCGGCGGCAGCGCGATGCCGGCACCGGCCGGCCCCATCGGCCAGCGGTCGTTGTCATGCAGATGATTGGCGTACATCAACAGAGTCGTCGGCTTCCAGCTGCTGCGGCCAACGGCCTCAAGCAGCGCCTGAGTAGCGGCGACGTGATCACTATGCGGGTCCAGTTCCGGGTGCGGTGTCACCAGCACTTCTGGACGATAGTGCTCCAGCAGGGCCGTCAGGTCGCCGATCAGATTCTGCCAGGTCGGCTGCCCGTCAATGTCACCAGGCAAGGTCAGCGGGTTGTGGCGGCGCACGCTGCGCACATCGTTTTCCAGCGACTCGCGTGAGCCAAACGCCTGGGTCGGCTCGGCGGCCATTGCCGGCAATTGCAGGCAGTAGTAACCCAACTGCACGCAACACTCTGCCGGCACACCACCCCACAGGGGAATCACCAGACTGTCCCAACTGCGCAGGCGCCCCTTCAAGCGCGCGGCTGCGGCTTGATCGAGGCCCAGACGCTGGAAGTCTTCGGCCTCGATCTCACCCTGGGTGAGAGTGACGATACTGGCGTCTTCGCTACGGCTGTAAAGACCGAATGCCGCAAGCTCCGCATCATCGGCGTGAGGCGCAATGACCATCACGCGCTGGCGGCTGTAGTCAGGGTTGGCCATCACCCACAAAGTGCCCGTGCGCGCCGTCGTGCAGTATCCGCCACGCAGCGCCAGTGCGCCTTGAGCCAATGCGTCTGCCTGCCCGGAAAGATTAAGGAAGCGCCGACCTTTGACCCCACGTTCGAAGTCCTGACGATCATCGCCCACCTGAACATGGGGATCGAGCCAGCGCCCCAGCCAATTGGCCTTCAACTCAAGTTCGAGTACCAGCGTCTCGCCCGGCGCCAGCGGTTCGCTCAAACGCACCACGTCGCCATCCAGACTCACGGCTTGACGCGCCGCGTCCGCAGGAAACACGTATTGATAATCGTCGCCGGGCCGATAGAACAGATGATCGGCAAACCACGCTTCGTGGGCGACCCAGGCCAGCACCAGCAACAACGGCAGCAACCACCAGCCAATCAACACCCCGATCAGCAACAGCGCCAGCAGAAAGGCAACGAGGAAAAGACGCTTACTGCGGCGATGGGCCTTGAGAAGTTGTTGCTTGCGAGCGCTCATGGGGTCAGACCTTGTAGACCGGCACCGTGTGGCACCAGCGATCCTTGTATTCACGGTCGGCACGACCGAATGAATAACGCAGCGGCTTGCCCAGCGCCTGCGCGTCAGCCCAGGCCTGCTGGGTGTTGACGAAACTCAGTACGCTGCCGGGGCTGAACTCGCGACTCTGCGGGTCGACGCCACCGTTGATGTACTCCAGCGACACCCATTGCGGCGCCTCGACACGGTACAGAACCTGAATCGCCACCGGCGCCGACTCAAGCATGGCAACAGAACCGGTCATGAACTCGCGCAACAACGTGAAGACCTCGACGAGCCCGGCCTTGCCTGGCACCGCAAAGCCCCAGCGACGCTCGAACAGATCGGCATATGCCTGCGCTTGCTCTGCCGGAGAAAACTCCGCCATCGGCACCAGCGCCCCACCCGCCTCCTCCAGCAAACGCTGTTCGCGACGCTGGTTGTAGCGAAACTTCTTCGAATACTCTTCCGGCAGCCGGGCCAGGGCCAGGCCCTCCGGTTGCGGTTTCAGGGTGCTGATCTGCTCGGCATTGAGCTGGGAAACATAGGCCATGCGCTGGCGAACCGGCACGACGACATCCGGCGCGATCGGCAGGATGATTTCCGCATTGCCCATGTCGAGCAAGCCGCGCTTGCCTTCGCGCTTGAGGACTTCCTTGGACAAGGCCACGTGCCGCCCCCAGCAAGGGATCGCGGCAACCACCTCACCATCAACGATCCAGCCCAGATAGCGCAGCTCGATCCCGACGAATGTCGACAGTCGCTCAACCACCTCGGGATGCGTCGCAAAGCTGCCACCGAAACGCCGCCAGGCTTGAGCGTAGGCGTCCCGGTCAATTTCGGTCCAGCCACGTTCACGAAAGCTGCGAAACACCGTCAGCATACGTTGGTCACGTGGGCCGGCTGCAGCTCGTCACCCTCTTCAAACTCTTTGGCATGCAGGCGCGAGTAATAGCCGTTCTGCTCCAGCAGTTGTGTGTGGGTGCCGCGCTCGACGATCCGGCCTTCGTCCATGACCAGAATCAGATCGGCCTTCTCGATGGTGCTCAAGCGGTGCGCGATCACCAGCGTCGTGCGGTTCTGCACCACATGGTCCAGCGCTGCCTGAATATGCCGCTCCGACTCGGTATCCAGTGCAGAAGTGGCCTCGTCGAGAATCAGCAGTGGCGCATCCTTGAGCAGGGCCCGGGCGATAGCAATGCGCTGACGCTGGCCACCGGACAGCAGCACACCGTTCTCGCCGACCATGGTTTCATAGCCCTGAGGCATCTTGACGATGAACTCGTCGGCATAGGCCTCGGACGCCGCGCGTTTGACTTCCTCGAAAGGCGCGCCGGCCAGATCGCCGTAAGCGATGTTGTTGGTCACGGTATCGTTGAACAACGTCACCGCCTGGGTCACCAGCGCAATCTGGCGACGCAGACTGCGCAGGGTGAAATCCTGCACTTCTACGCCATCGAGCAGAATCTGCCCGTGTTCATGCTGATAAAAACGCGGGATCAGCCCGGCCAGAGTGGACTTGCCGCTACCGGAACGGCCGACCAGAGCAACCATTTGCCCAGGTTCGACGACAAAGCTGATGTCGTTGAGCACCTTTTTGTCGGTGTCCGGGTACTGGAAGCTCAGATTGCGCACCTCCAGTCGGCCATCAAGGCGATCGCGCTCGACCGTGCCTTGATCGACTTCTGCCGGCTCATCGAGCTGCTCGAAAATACTCTCGGCACCGGCCACACCTTTCTGAATGGTCGAGCTGACTTCGGAGAGCTGGCGAATAGGCTTTGGCAACAGACCGGCCATGGTGATGTAAGCCACCAGATCGCCCGGCGATGCATCACCGCGAAGGTACAGCACAAGGAACATGACCACGGCCATGGCGCTGTACGTCACCAGTTGCAGCATCGGCGTGTAGACGGCGCCGGTCTTGGTCATCGTCAGTTGCTTGTCGGTATTGCTCTGGCTGGCGTCGCGAAAGCGGTCTTTTTCGTAGACTTCGCCGCCGAAACTGCGCACGACGCGATAACCATGAATCGTCTCGGAGGCGACGTGCGTAACGTTGCCCATCGACACCTGGATCTTTTTACTTTGCTTGCGGAATTTCTTGCTGGTGCTGTTCACCATGATGCCGATGACCGGCAGGATAGCCACCATCACCAGCGTGAGCTTCCAGTTCATCCACAACAGGGTGCAGAACAGGAAAATCACGGTCATGCCTTCACGGATGACCACTTTGATCGCGTCAGTCGCAGCGCCGGTGACCATCGTCACGTTGAACGTGATCCTGGAAATCAGGTGGCCGGAGTTGTTCTTGTCAAAGAACCGGTTGGGCAACTCCAGCAACTTGTTGAACAGCACGACCCGCAGGTCATGCACCAGGCCCAGGGAAACCCGGGCCAGGAAGAAGTTGCCAAGATACGAACCCACGCCCTGCAACAGCGCAATGAACACGATCATCAGCGGCACGGTTTCGAGCAATTGCAACTTGCCCAGATAAGGGTTGCCCGGAAACAGGCTGGCCTCTGGGTTGGCCAGGCCATCAACAAAGTACTTGAGGATGTAAGCGAGCATCGGTTGAGTCGATGCGAAGATCAGAAACCCGACGATGCTGAGAAGGAAGAGACCGGCGTAAGGCCGCACGTAAGCCAAAAGGCGGAAATAGATCGCCAGCGTTGACTGGGCTTTCGGTTCAGGACTGCTCATGGTGATCCGCACAATTCAGTGAGGCGGGGATGATATCACACGCGTTTTTCCCCCGATAAACATGACTGCAAGCCAGCCTTTGACCAAGTCGGTTAAGATACCCCGCTAATGATGGGGAGCCAGACATGCAATCGATTGACCACAGCACTTACGAGGCACTGCGCGAAGGTGCACACGTATTGGAAGCCGACGGTTCCGGCGACAAGGTGCTCAGATTGGCCGATGGACGCATGCTCAAGCTGTTCCGTCGCAAGCGGCTGCTCAGTTCGGCGCTGTTCTACCCCTATGCGCAGCGCTTTGCCGACAACACCCGGGCACTGGAGCAGCGCGGCATTCTCTGTCCGACCGTCATCGCGGTGTATCGCATTCCGAGCATCGAGCGCGATGGCGTCTATTACAGCCCGCTGGCCGGCGATACCGTGCGCCAGTTGCAAGACAGCAGCAAAGGGAATGATTCGTTGAGGTTCCAACTGGGCGGATATTTCGCTCAACTGCACGAAAAAGGCGTGTATTTTCGATCACTGCACTTTGGCAACGTCGTGCTCACCCCCGATAACCAACTGGGCCTGATCGACATCGCCGACCTGCGCTGCCAGAGGCGCGCACTCAGCGACAGCAAACGCCTGCGCAACTTCGCTCACTTGCTGCGCTATAAAGAAGATCGTCAATGGTTGCTGGGCCAGGACGCTGGCGACACCTTTATCGAAGGCTACCGGCAGGCCCTGCCGAGCAACCGGCAAGCGCCACTGATCTCGCGCCTGCGTCCGCTGTTGGGTTGAACCTTAGCGGCCGATGACCACCACCGTCGCACCTTTGCGATTGGAAAAGTGCTCGAGGATGCGCAACTTGTGCGCCTCCAGCCATCCCTTCAGCCAGGGTTCGTCACCCTTTGCCTCAACCACGAAATAGCGATAGTCGCCGGCATGGGCCGCAGACATCGCCTCTTCCTGGGTCAGAACGGGCAACACGTATCCGCGACCGGCGTAATAGCTGATCCGCCCGTCCCCGAAGTACGTCGGTGCACCCGGCTCGACATGGGAGGACATCCAGCGCCCGGCCTCGACATAGTGGGTCTTGCCAGCCCCGGTGGAGATGACGTTCGACAGCATCACCAATAAGCCCACGATAACCAGCCACTTGCCCCAGCGCGGGAACTCGCGAACAAACGCCGCCAGCCCCAGCGCCAGCACAGGCACAACCAACAGGTTCAAGAAACTCAGATACCGGGCATTCATGAACTGTTGCTTGAGAAAGAACAGCACCAACACCACCAGATACAGCAGCGCCGCCCAGGCAAAGGGACGATAGTCGCGCCAGTAGATGCCCAGTACCCCCCAGTTCCGGCGCAGGATGAACGGCACCGCAAAAGGCCCCATCAATTTCACAAAGCTGATGGCAATGGCCGCCAGGATGCCGAAAAAAATGATCCTGCCAGCCTCATCCTGGGAGTATTTATTGATGAGCGAATTGGCAAATTGATCGCACAGCATCTGAAACGAGGACAGCACGCTATGGGGCGCAATCATGTCCAGATAAAGCATCACGCGCGCAGACAGAAGCACACCTGACACCGAGACGATCAACAAACCCAGAATCGGCAGTAACGAGAACTGAAGGAATTGCACGCGCCGGGTCGATGACCACAGGCTAGGCAATTGCCACAGTGCCAGGGCCGGCACCAGCAGCAAGGCCTCCAGTCGGAACAACGCCGCCGCTACAATAGCCAGATGGATCAGCGCTGCACGCAACCAGCCGCCGCGAGCCTGCCAGCGCAACGCGAGCCACAGCGTTAGCGTGCAGAAAAACCAGAAACCGCATTCACGGATGATGTCATTTCGAAAGGCATTGACCGCTGGCATTGCCAGCACCACCAGACACGCCCAGCGGGTGACGTGCGCAGAACGCTGACGTACGCAGTCCACCATCAATGCACTGGTACCGGCGAAGAAGAGACCACACCAAAGATAGGCGCTCAGTTCCAAGGGCAGATGCAGGATCAGATGCGTGCCGGCGAGCAGAAAGGAAAACCACGGCCAGTCGAAGGAAGCCCAGGCTACATTGGGCCCATGCTCGGTGACTTGTTGTGCAATATCGATATACAGCGCGGCATCTCGCCCGACTGTCGCGGTACCCATGACCGCAATCAGCGATAACAGCACACTGCCCAGGAAAGCCAGCCATACCGGGTATTCATCGATGATTCTGGAGACTCGAGTTGCCACTTTAACGCCCGTACCTTTCACTCAGCCACCTCAATGACACCCGTTACGTGGTACGCGCATGCTTTCGCGAACCGCTTACCGAAACAACAACCGCAAAGCCTTGCGAGTGTAAGACCAGCGCGAAAACGTGCGCCAGTCTGCACGCAACGCCTGAAAATAAAAGCCTTTAGCCAACGCGTATTCGCCGTGGGAATAGCAATCGCGAAACAGCGACAGGCAGCGCTGCGCCAGAAATGCCTGACGCAAATCCTGCATCTCTGCCGGCATGCGCCGACTGGAAAACACTTCGCTGACGACCTGCTCCGTGCCCGCAGCAAGACTTTGGCGCAAATCGTGGCGCATGCTGTCGGCATGCTTGTAGATCAATGCCAGAGGCTGATCGAGAACGGTGCAAGGGAAACGCGCCAGCACCTGGGCAAACACCGGCAGGTCTTCGACGTTGCGTAGATGTTCCGGGTAATTACCCGCAGCGAATACATCGCGATGCATCGCGCAGGCACCATTGGAAATCGATACGGTCTTGTCCAGCAGATAACCCTGCAAACGCTGACGGGGAGTCGAATGCAACGGCTTGGCTGCCTGCAAGCTGCGTCTGCCGTCAGCGAACACTGACCAGTGCGCACCGATGACCATCAGGCTCTGAGGATTGCTGGCAATGTGTTGCGACAACGCAGCCAAAGCACCGGGGGCCATTTCGTCATCGGAATCGAGAAATATCAGGTACTGCCCCGTCGTCTCTTCAAGCCCCCAATTTCGAACTGAAGACAGCCCGCCATTGCTTTTGCGCAATGCACGAAAACGCCCGCCGTGCTTGAGCAGAAGTTTCTCTACTACCTCGGGCGTTTCGTCCGTCGACCCATCGTCGATGACCAAAAGATCTGCCGTCGCATCATCCAGCTGCGCCAATACCGACTCCACTGCACGAGGCAAGGTTCGCGCATAGTTGTAAGCGGGAATCACGACGCTGATCAGTGTTTCAGTCAAGTCCGTATCCTTTTACACCCTCTTTTACGACCAGAATATCTTCCATGATCAAGTATTCCAGATCGGAGCCGAAAAACATGTTCAGCGCGTCGGTCGGCGAGCAGATCATCGGCTCCCCACGACGGTTGAGCGAGGTATTCAGCGACACGCCGTTGCCGGTCAGGTTTTCCAGCGCCTTCATCATGTCGTAGTAACGCGGGTTATATTCGCGCTTGAGCACCTGGGCCCGGGAAGTGCCATCTTCGTGGACGACTTCCGGCACGCGGGTTTTCCACTCTTCAGCCACTTCGAAAGTGAAGGTCATGAATGGCGCCGGGTGATCGATCTTGATCATCTGTGGCGCGACGGTGTCGAGCATCGACGGGCAGAAAGGCCTCCAGCGCTCGCGGAACTTGATCTGGTGGTTGATACGATCAGCCACACCGGCCACGCTCGGGCAGCCAATGATAGAGCGACCGCCCAGTGCGCGCGGACCGAACTCCATGCGTCCCTGGAACCAGGCCACCGGATTGCCTTCAACCATGATTTTGGCGATCTGCTCCGGCATGTTGTCGAGTTTGCGCCAGGCTGGCTTGTTCTCGTGACGGGCACAAGCGGCGATCACATCTTCGTTGCTGTACGACGGGCCGAGGTAGACGTGTTCCATCTTCTCGACCGGCACGCCACGGGCGTGGGATACATAAGCCGCAGCACCGACCGCAGTACCGGCATCGCCGGACGCCGGTTGCACAAATAGCTCTTTGACGTCGTCGCGAGCGATGATTTTCTGGTTGAGCTTGACGTTCAACGCACAGCCGCCAGCGTAGGCCAGCTTGCCGGTTTCCTTAAGCACGTCGCCCAGATAGTGGTCGATCATCTGCAGCGCAATTTTTTCGAACAGCGCTTGAATGCTTGCGGCGTAGTGGATGTAAGGCTCGTCGGCGATGTCGCCTTCGCGCTTCGGACCCAGCCATTCGATCAGCTTCGGTGAGAAGTAGTAACCCTTGCCCTTCTCCTTGTAGCGACGCAGACCGATCACGTTGGCGTAGTCAGTGTTGATCACCAGTTCGCCGTTTTCGAACGAAGCCAGACGCGAGAAATCGTATTTGCTGGCGTCGCCGTACGGCGCCATGCCCATGACCTTGAACTCACCGTCGAGCATATCGAAACCGAGAAACTCGGTGATCGCGCCGTAAAGGCCGCCGAGGGAGTCCGGATCGAAGAATTCCTTGATCTTGTGGATCTTGCCGTTTTCGCCATAACCGAAGAAGGTCGTGGCGTACTCGCCCTTGCCGTCGATACCGAGGATCGCGGTTTTTTCTTTGAAACCCGAGCAGTGGTAAGCGCTGGAAGCGTGGGCCAGATGGTGTTCAACCGGTTCGATCTTGATCTTCTTCGGATCAAAACCCAATTGCTCCAGGCACCAGACGATCTTGTTGCGATAGCGCTTATAACGACGGTTACCCATCAGGATCGCGTCGAGTGCGCGGTCCGGGGCGTACCAGTAACGTTTGGCGTACTGCCAACGGGCCTTGCCGAACAGACTGATCGGAGCGAACGGGATCGCTACCACGTCAACGTCGGACGGTTTGATACCGGCCTGCTCAAGACAGAACTTCGCCGACTCGTAGGGCATGCGGTTTTTTGCATGCTTATCGCGTACGAAGCGCTCTTCTTCAGCCGCCGCCACCAGCTTGCCGTCGATGTACAAGGCCGCTGAAGGATCATGGCTAAGGGCGCCGGACAGGCCAAGAATCGTCAATGCCACAGGGGTCTAGCCTCTTTAGTCTGCATGCAGGCGCGATGCGCCTTGAAAATTGATGTGCCCTCGCCAAGGGCGAGGAACAGCTAAAGGGCGGGATTATAGCGTAAACGTGATGGGAATTACCCTGTGCGAATTGCCCCAGGGCGAATGGATCCGATAAACCTTGCCTGCGGGTTCAATAACCGCTCTTGCGCCAGTAAATACCGAGATTGCCGTCAGTCGCCTGACGATAAATCGAATAGGGCAGCACAATCGTGTCGGCCACACCTGACAATGGCAGATCAAGCAAGACGAACGGCACCAGGAATCCACTGGGATCTGGCGGTGCGTTCAGTACGCAGAAGTCGTAGGCCAGACCGCTGTAAACACGCGGAATGGATTGGCAGTAGGTTTTTTGCTTGCGCATGTCCCGGGCGACATCGGCATCATCCTGCAACACAGTCAGGACACTGCCACAGCCTGATAAACCCCATGAAAAAACGCCCAGCATCACAGCCTTTTTGATCATCAAAAGTTGCCCTCCATTGTCGTCAGGCAAACTAGCACCGGGACTGAAGCGGGCACAGTTCATGGCTTCTGATGAAGCTGTAGGACAATTCAGTGGATCTTGTCCTCTATTTACAAGGCAGGGAGTTCTCATCGCTAAATGCCGCACAGCATCCATGTAGAAGCTGCGGCACGCTGCGATCTTTTGATCTCGAAAAACAGAATCAAAAGATCGCAGCCTCGTTTCACTCGACAGCTCCTACAGAGGGGCTGAAGAGTTCAGGCAGCGCTGGAGATGTCTTTAGGCAAGCGTTGATCGATCACCTGGTACAGAGCGCTGCTCTGCGGCCAGTTACGCATGAAGCGCGCACGATCCCGCGCATAGGCACCTGAAAAGGTGTTCACCGAGCCGTGCTGGCACATCGAATCGAGATCGATCAGCGCCCAGCGGTCGTTCTGCCAGAACAGGTTATGGCCCTTGAAGTCGCCATGACTGATGCGCTCGGCAATCAACCGGGCAAACAACTGATCCAGCGCCTGCAACTCCGCTTCCGGCGCATCGCCACTATCCACATACGGCGCAAAGCGCTCGATGATGTCCGGCCCCGACAGAAACTCGGTGACCAGATAGGCACGGCTGCGCAGCCACAAAAAGCGCTTTTCCAGCACCGCCAACGGCTTGGGCGTGGCGATCCCCAGAAATGCCAGACGATTGCCTTCACGCCACGAATGCCAGGCACGACTCGGGCGCCAGAAACGCTTGAGCCAGTGGGCGAAGCCCTTGATGTTGTAGCGTTTGATCACCAGCGTGCGTCCCTCCACGTCAACCTTGCCGACGCTCGCGGCGCCGCCGGTCTTGTAGAGATGCCCCTTGTCCAGCAACTGATCGGCCTGCCCCAGCACCGGCAGCATCGCCGTCTCTTCCTCGCGACGGATCGCGCGCAGACCAAAGGCTCCACGGCGAACGCTGAACAGCGTGCATTCGCGACCAACCTTGATCAGGTAATCCTTCAGGCGCCAGCGACGTACCTTGTCGATCTGTTTCTGCAAGGCTTCCAGCGGCAGCGCGTGCTCGCTGTTGCTCAGCAAGTAATACACCAGCAGTTCTTCGGTGAACGGTTCAAGCGCCTTGGGTAACTGGGCGAAAAACACACCGAGATTTTCCAGGACTTTCTGCCGTGACAGCGGCTGTCCGGCGGTTTCGACACAAATGCCCGCACCATCGATCAAATACAACTGTCCGCTGTGACGCAGCAGATTGTCCAGGTGCAGGTCCTCCTGCCAAAGCCCTTTACCGTGCAACTGGCCAATCGCACCCAGCGCCTCGGCCAGCACCGCGGATTGCTCATCCGCCAACATCGGCAGCGCCTCGACTTTCGTCCAGGCGTCGCCGAGGCTTTCAGCGCCCTCAAGAAAATCGAACAGGAGCCAGCCGCCCTCACCGTTCTTCAGACCATCAGCCAGCAGCAACGGAGTCGTCAGGCCTTGAGCTGCCAGCAAGCGCACGCCTTCCAGCTCTCGCTGAAAATCCCGGGCCGCCTTGCTGCCGACCAGCAATTTGGCCAGCACCGGACGCCCACGCCAGACGCCGGCACCGACGTAGCGCTGCCCCGGCAGGACACGCAACAAGCTCAGCAACTGTAAGTCGGCAGTGCCGGCCGCATCGGCCAGCGTTATTGTCAGCGGCAATTGCGGGGTGCGCCCGGCAGCGGCCAGCTCGGACAATTGCATCAGCGGGTCTCCTTGTGACTACGGCGCGCGGTCAGCCGGGCGAGCCAGCTGTCGAGCAACGAGCTGTCGGTCGGCTGGTCGAGATAAGCCGCGAGCAATTCACGCAACTGCGCCTCGCTCCACTCCGGAGCCCGGCGTTGCAGCGGCTCCAGATCCTTGATCCGGTCACGCATGCCGAACAACAGTGGCCGGGTTTTTTCCAGGTCGATCAATTGCGCCTGATACCCGTCACCGCTGGCCTGCAGAAAAATGTGTTTTGGATAGAAACAGCCATGCACCTGACGCACGCCATGCAGATGCCGCGCGAGCAACCCGCAGGCTTTGAGAATCGCCGATTGCTGTGCAGGGGTGAGCTGTGGCCAGCGCGCCAGTAGCGACTCCAGATCGTTCCAGCCATCCAGCGCGCGCGTCAACAGGATAGCCCTGACCTCGCCATCGACTTTGCGCTCGCCAAAAAATGCCGCTTGCAGCGCGGGAATACCCAGCTTGCGATAGCGACTGATATTGCGAAACTCGCGAGCAAAGCTCGGCTCGCCAAACGGCGCGTGCAAGGTGCGGGTCAGGTAATTGCTCTGGCGCTTGAGGTAGTACCCCTGGCCTTCCAGATCCAGACGAAAGACGCTGCTCCAGCCGCCACGGGCGGTATTGGGCTCGTCCACCGCCTCAAGCTGCTTGGCCCACAGCGCGTCAAAAGTGCCCAGACCGTGACGCTCAAGCAGCGTACGGTCTTCTTCGGCCAGAAAATCAGTCATTCACGTCCCTCGAAAAATCTCACCACGTGCCGAATCCGTTTCTTGTCGGCCACATTCAGCCGATCGCACTGGCGGTATTGCATATAGAAACGCAGGCGCTGGGTATTGGACAGGTGATATTTGGCGAGTTTGTCGAGACAGGCCAGATCCTTGGTGATCCGATACTTCAGCCAGAAGCCGCGCCAGAACTCGCCGTTGGGGCAATCGATGAGAAACACGCGCGCCTGATCGTCGATCAACAGGTTGCGCCATTTCAGATCGTTATGGGTAAAGCGCTGATCATGCATCGTTCGGGTGTAACCCGCCAACTGCCGGCTGATGCCATCGACCCAGGCGCGATCCTTGAGTTTGGGATCCTTGCGCTCGGCGAAGGCCGCGAGGTCTTCGGTATGCGGCAGTTCGCGGGTGATCATCGCCCCACGGTCGTACGCCGCACCGCGTCGCTCCAGGCCCCAGGCCACCACTTCAGCGGTGGGAATGCCCCACTTGGCGAAGCGTTTGAGGTTTTGCCACTCCATCTTCACTCGCGGCTTGCCGAGGTAGCGGCGCAAGCCCTTGCCGGCACCGACGTAGCGCTTGACGTAATAGTTGACGCCGTTGCGCTGCACGCGAATGACTTCGGACAACGGATCGCGGGTCAGCCGCTCGCCTTGCAGGGCGAATACCGCCTGGAGGCTGCCGAAGTCTTCGGCGAGATCGCTGTACTGCGGCTCAAGAGTCCAACCCGCCATCAGAGCGCATCCCCGTAACGCTGCTTGCGCGCATAGAGCTTGTTGGCCTTGCCTTCCAGCCAGTTCAGCAGCGGCGCTTCTTCAGCCAGGATCTGGCGCAGCGGTTGCTGGAAGTAGCCTTTGAGGAAACGCAGCTTGTCGCGACGGGTCAGACCGATGTCCAGCGCGGAAAAATACAGCGCCGCCAGGTCCTTGTTGCGCCAGCGTTGAGTGATGTTGGGACGAGTCTGGGCGCGGTGCAGATCGATTACCGAGAGCTTGAAATCCTGCGGCGTGACCGGTTTGTCGGTGTGCAGCAGAAAGTGGCAGATGTAGCAGTCGCGGTGGTTGACTCCGGCGCGGTGCATCATGCCGGTCATGCGCGCCACCTCAGCAATCAGCGCGCGCTTGAGCGTAGGCTCAGGCGGCTGCTTGGCCCAGTCGATGCTGAAATCTTCAAGGCTGATGGTCGGCGCCAGTTCTTCGGTGACGATGAACGAATGCTGATCCGCCGGATTGCTGCCCTTTTCGCCATACGCCACGGCGGTCATGGTCGGCACGCCGACTTCCTGCAAACGCTGGATCGCTTTCCACTCCTGACCCGCGCCGAGTACCGGCAGTTTGGCGGTCAGCAGGTTCTTGAAGATTTCACCCCAGCCGATGCCGCGGTGAATCTTCACGAAGAAACCGTTGCCATCGACTTCCGTGCGCAGCGTCCGGCGGGCTTCCAGCTCGCGGTAAACCTCGCCCTGCAAGCCCTCGACTTCGGCGAACGGGTCGCGTCCGGCCCAGAGGCTCTTGAACGGTTCAGCCAGCATCAACTTCATTTAAGCGTGCTCCGCCAGAATCACATCGGCCGCGCGCTGCGGCATGCTGTAAAGGTCGGCCGTCTCGGCGAAGGCCAGACCGTTGCGGCTCCAGGCCGCGCGTGCAGCGTCGTCGTTCAACATGTCGGTCAGGTATTGGGTCAGTTGCGCTTGATCGAACGGCTCGTCCAGCACTCGCCCGGCATCCGCCTCGGCAATGTAGTGGGCGTAACCGCAGACCGCGCTGACCAGCACCGGCAGGCCGGAGACCAAGGCTTCGAGCAATACCGTACCGGTGTTTTCGTTGTAGGCCGGGTGGATCAACAGGTCGGCGCCGAGCAGGAACCGCGGAATATCGCTGCGGCCCTTGAGGAACGTTACGTTGTCGCCCAAGCCCAAAGTCGCGCTCTGCATCTGGAACAATTTGGGGTCATCCTGGCCGATTACAAACAGCCGGGTGCGTTTCTTCAAATCCGCAGGCAGTGCGGCCAGCGCTTTCAGGCTGCGATCAACGCCTTTGGTCTTGAACCCCGAGCCGATCTGCACCAGCAGCAGGTCATCGTCCTTGAGGTTGAATTCGGCGCGGAAACCGGCGCGAATGTCATCGGCATCCGCCGGGCGGCGACGGTCCTGGGCAATGCCTGGCGGCAGCAGGTGGAAGCGCTCCAACGGGGTGTCGTAATGCTTGATGAACAGCGGCTGCTGCACTTCGGAAATCATCAGCACTTCGGTTTTCGCGTCTTTGGCGAACACCGCGCGCTCGTATTCGGCGAAGTGGCGATAACGGCCCCAGCGACGGTAAAGCGAGTGACGCAGGTTCTGCGCCTTGTCTTCGAAGCAGCCGTCGGCGGCGTAATAGACGTCCAGCCCCGGCATCTTGTTGAAGCCGATCAGGCGATCCACCGGACGCTTGGCCAGATCCGCTGCCATCCACGCACTGAGCTTTTCATTGCGACGATGATTGAAGAACGCCTTGACCGGCGCCACCAGCACTTCAAAACCGGGCGGCACGTCGCCTTCCCAGATCAGCGTGTAGACACGGATCTGATGGCCGCGCTTCTGACATTCGAGGGCGATGCGCATGAAGTCGCGCTGCAAGCCACCAAACGGGAAATATTTGTACAGGACGAATGCCAATTGCATCAGCGCAGCTCCTCAGCCATTAACAACGTGCTCAGTCGGCTGGCGACACGCTCGGGGTTCAGACGCGTGAAGCACAGAGGCTGTTCACGCTTCAGGTCAAACTGACGGGCATCCTGCGCGGTCGGTTGATAGGTACATTTCTTTTGCAGGCATGGCGCACACGGGAAGTCGCTGGCCAGATGAATCTGCAGTTTGCCGTAAGCGCCCGTCAGGCCCGGGTTGGTCGGGCCGAACAGCGAAATGGTCGGCACGTCCAGCGCGGCGGCCAAGTGACCGAGACCGGTGTCCACCGCCACGCAGGCTTGCGCGCCGGCGAGGACTTTGCCGACGCCAGCCAGATTCAGTTTCGGCAAGACTTCGGCGTGTTTGAAGCCGGCGGCGATACGCTCGGCACGGGCCTTCTCTTGCGGATTGCCCCACGGCAGTTTGACGCCGACGCCGAGGTAACCGACGCGCTCGGTCAGTTCGCGCCAGTAAGCTTCCGGCCAGTGCTTGGTGTCCCACGTTGTGCCATGCAGGAACACCACGAACGCGTTCTTGCGCGGCAGTTCGACCAGACGCTCGACGTTGAGGCCATAGTCGCCCAGGCCTTTGGGCAGGTCGTAACCCAGCGCAATGGCGAACAACTGCCGCACGCGCTCGACGGCGTGCTGACCACGGGCCACGGCCAGTTTACGGTCGTAGAATCGCGCCGCCATCGGCTCGCGGGCCGAGCCCTTGTCGAGGCCGGCCACCGGGGCTTTGACGTAACGGGTCAGCCAGGCGCTTTTCAGCAGGCCCTGGGCGTCGATCACCAAGTCGTATTTGTTCGCGCGCACGCTTTGTTTGAAGCGTTTCCACTCGCCGCTGGTGATGGTTTGCCAGAGGTTTTTGCGCCAGCGACGGATCGCCACCGGAATCACTTTGTCGACGGCCGGGTGCCAGGTCGGAATCTCGGCGAAGCCTTCTTCCACCACCCAGTCGAACTTGATCCCGGGGATCGCCCGGGCCGCGTCGGTCAGCGCCGGCAACGCGTGAATCACGTCGCCCAGCGATGAAGTCTTGATCAGCAATACCCGCAACTTAATGAACCTCGACCACAGAGCCCTGCAATTTCTGCAAGGCATCGTTGACCGCGTCCGGCATCAGCTGGCGCAGGCAGTTGTAATGGCCGAAACGGCAGGTACGGTCGAAACACGGGCTGCAATCAAGGCCCAGACGCACGACTTCGACGTGTTCGGCCAACGGCGGCGTGAAGCCCGGCGAGGTCGAGCCATACACCGCCACCAACGGGCGATTCAACGCAGCGGCAACATGCATCAGGCCGGAGTCGTTGGAGACGACGGAATCGGCGCAGGACATCAGGTCGATGGCTTCGGCCAACGAAGTGCCGCCGCTGAGGTTGACCGACTCTTCACGCAGGCCGGGAATCAGCCGCGCGCGGATGTCTTCGCCCACCGCATGATCGTTCTTCGAACCGAACAGCCAGACCTGCCAGCCTTCGCGGATCCGCGCTTCGGCGACTTTGGCGTAATGCTCGGACGGCCAGCGCTTGGATTCACCGAACTCGGCGCCGGGGCACAGGGCCAACACCGGGCGGTCGAGGGTCAGGCCGAATTTGGCCAGCGCGGCCTCGCGGGTGACCGGGTCGATTTGCAGGCTCGGGCGCGGATAGGGTTTCGGCAGCTCGGCGTTCGGCTCGTAAGCCAGGGCCATGAACCGCTCGATCATCAGCGGATAGCGTTCTTTGTCGAGGGTGCGCACGTCATTGAGCAGACCGTAGCGGAATTCGCCGCGCCAGCCCGTGCGTTTCGGGATGCCGGCGAAGAACGGCACCAGCGCCGACTTCAGCGAGTTCGGCAACAGGATCGCCTGGTCGTAGTGGCCGCGCAGGGATTTGCCGATGCGTCGGCGGGTCGCCAATTCCAGCGCGCCATGGCCGAGCGGAAAGCTCAAGGCCTTGCGCACTTCAGGCATGCGCTCAAGGATCGGCCGGCTCCACTCGGGGGCCAGCACGTCGATTTCGCATTGCGGGTGGCGTTGCTTGAGACACTGAAACAGTGTCTGCGCCATCACCATGTCACCGACCCAACTGGGCCCAACGATCAGAATATTCATGTGGTTTCCAAAAACGAACCGGGGAGGCATTTACGCCTCCCCGCCTCGAGAATCACTGAGGGAGCGGGGCTGCTTGCGATGGGTCATTACCTTCAACATGATTGTCGACTGTCACTCCACTATCGCGAGCAGGCTCGCTCCCACATGGTTTTGCATCTATTCACATAACTGCGACTCAGCGCAGATCTACTGTAGGAGTGAGCCTGCTCGCGATGAAGCCGTTCATCCAACATAGATGTTGTCTGATACTCCGCTATCGCGGGCAAGCCCGCTCCCACAGGGTTTTGCATTCGGTCCAACATCTGCGATTCAGCGCAGATCTATTTGTAGGAGTGAGCCTGCTCGCGATGGGGTCGTTACATTCAACATTGATGTTGTCTGATA
The DNA here is from genome assembly GCF_016651305.1 of Pseudomonas sp. TH06. Classification (GTDB taxonomy): domain Bacteria; phylum Pseudomonadota; class Gammaproteobacteria; order Pseudomonadales; family Pseudomonadaceae; genus Aquipseudomonas. The sequence goes on from NZ_JAEKEC010000001.1 coordinate 907,723, forward strand.
CTCCGCTATCGCGAGCAGGCTCACTCCTACAGGGTTTCGCATCAGCCACAATTCTGTGGATCAGCTTAGCCCCAACTCCTTCCAGATCCGCAAAACCTGTCGCCGTTCTTCGACAAACTGGTCGCCTGCAATCACCCCGGCGTCCTTCTGCAAGGCCTGCCGGTGGGCGGCGGAGCGGTAGGCTTTATAGGCCTCGCGCAACAGACTGGCATCTTCGGCAGGCATCAGCCCTTCGTGTTCCAGCTCTTCCAGAATGCGAATGTTATCGGTCCAGCGCAGCAATGGCGGGTGGCTTGGCGACCACGCCAGAGCCGCGTATTGCACCATAAATTCAATATCGACGATACCTCCGGCGTCCTGCTTGAGATCGAACGGCGCCGTGGCGTCGAAGGCATTTGCCGCCGTACCGGCCGCCGTGCTCTTGCTGCCGAGGTTGTCGCGCATCTTCGCGCGCATCTCGCTGACTTCCTGTTGCAGCTTGGCCAGATCCCGCGCCTTGCCCAATACCTGAGCGCGGACTTTCTCGAACGCCTGACCAACATCCTGACTGCCCACCAGCACCCGCGCACGCACCAACGCCTGATGCTCCCACGTCCATGCTTCATTTTCCTGATAGCGGGCAAACGCACCGAGGGAACTGACCAACAGCCCGGACGCACCGGATGGTCGCAAGCGCATATCCACTTCATAGAGCTGGCCGGAGTTGGTCTGCGCGGTCAGCAAGTGGATGATCCGCTGCCCCAGCCGGGTAAAGAACTGCGCGCCATCAATCGGCTTCGCCCCGTCGGTTTCCGCCTGCGGATCACCGTCGTGGATAAATACCAGATCCAGATCCGAACCATGCCCCAACTCGATCCCGCCGACTTTGCCGTAACCGACAATGATGAAGCCGGGATCGCACAAGGTGCCATCGGTGCGCAGCGGCGTGCCGTACTTGGCGACGGTCTGGCGCCAGGCCAGGGCCAGCACCTGCTCGAGAATCGCCTCGGCCAGCCAGGTCAGGTAATCGCTGACCTTCATCAACGGCAGGCTGCCGGCGATTTCCGAGGCGGCGACGCGCAAGCGGTGCGCCAGTTTGAAATGGCGCAGGGCCTCCATTTGTTGTTCGAGGTCGTCCTCGGGAATCCGTGTCAGGCGCTCGCGCAATTCGGCAGCGAGTTCCGGCGCCAATGGCGGCTTGAACAGACGCCCTTCGTTGAGCAATTCGTCGAGCAGCAGCGGGAAACGGGTGATTTGTTCGGCGATCCACGGGCTCGCCGCGCACAGCGTCAGCAAACGGCGCAGCGCGCCGGGATTTTCCGTCAACAACACTAGATAAGCCGAACGACGGGCAACCGCCTCAACCAGCGGCAACACTCGTTCAAGGACCAGATCCGGGTTGTCATGCTCGACCGCTTGCGCAAGCAGGCGCGGGATAAACGCATCGAGACGTTCACGGCCCAAGCGCTGCATCGCCCGCAGCTGCGGACTGTTGCGCAAACCGGCCAGTGCTTTCAGCGCCTTGGGCGCGTCGGCGAAGCCGCCCTCCTCCAACTGCCGGCACGCGGCCTCTTCGTCCTGCGCCTCTTCCCACAGCGGCAGCCATTCACCGCCGACCACCACTTCGCTTTCGGTGCCTTCGTCCTGATCGGGATCGGCGATCACCTGCGCAAAGTGCCAGGCCACGCGGCCGCGCCAGAACATCAGTTTTTCGTGGAAAGCCTCCCAGTCGGCGAAACCGAGCATGAAGGCGATGCGCGCCTGATCCTGAGCGCCATCCGGGAGCATTTGGGTCTGGCGGTCGGCGATGGCCTGAATCGCGTGTTCGGTGTAACGGAGGAATTCGTAGCCTTCGCGCAACTCGCTGATCACCGCCGGCGGCAGATAACCCTGCCCTTCCAGCGTGCTCAACACCTTTAATAGAGGGCGCTGCTGCAGGCTCAAGTCGCGCCCGCCATGGATCAGCTGAAAAGCCTGGGCAATAAACTCGACTTCGCGGATGCCTCCGGAGCCGAGCTTGATGTTGTCGGCCATGCCTTTACGGCGGACTTCCTGCTGGATCAGCTGCTTCATGGTGCGCAGCGCTTCGATGGCCGAGAAGTCCAGATAACGTCGATAGACGAACGGGCGCAGCATCTCCTGCAATTGCGCGCCAGCAACCTGATCGCCGGCCACCACCCGCGATTTGATCATCGCGTAGCGTTCCCAGTCTCGGCCCTGATCCTGGTAATACTGCTCCAGCGCATTGAAGCTCAGCACAAGCGCGCCGGACGAGCCGTACGGCCGCAGGCGCATGTCGACGCGAAACACAAAGCCGTCGACAGTCATCGGATCGAGGGCCTTGATCAGGCGTTGACCGAGGCGGATGAAGAATTCCTGATTATCCAGCGCACGTTTCACGCCAACGGTTTCGCCGCCTTCGGGGTAGGCGAAGATCAGATCGATGTCGGAAGACAGGTTCAACTCGACCGCGCCAAGCTTGCCCATGCCGAGAACAACCATTTGCTGCGGCAGGCCGCTGCGCCGGCCAGTCGGCGTGCCGAATTGCTGGCAATGGCGGCTGTACAGCCATTGATAGGCCTGGTCGATGGTCGCGTCGGCCATGTCCGAGAGGTCGCGGCAGGTCTGCACCAGATCGGCCTGACGGGTCAGGTCGCGCCAGATGATGCGCACCTGATGCCGGGTGCGCTGACGGCGCAGTACGCGACCGAGTTCATCTTCGCTCTCGGCGGCGTTCACCACGGCGGCAATCTGCGCGCAGAGTTCACCCGCTGCATACGGCCGGTCCAGCTCGCCGGACTGCACCAGCGACAGCAACATCAAAGGGTCACGAACGCTCTGTTCAATGACAAACTCGCTGGCTGCGGTGACGCGGGCGAATTGCGCCCAGCGCTCTGGCGTCCAGGTGGAGAAGCCGTGATCGTCTTCAAGCGAGGCGACAGCCGTACGGAACGACTGCTCGGATCGGCTGACCAACGGCAGGAGAATGGCAGGCAGTTCGGCAAGCACGGGCAGGGTCATGGTCTATCCTTGATCGGCGTGTAAAGGGCCGCTTGTAGTGATTGATGAAAACCCGCTACGTGAAGGACTGTCGAACAAAAGTTAGAAATAGCTGAAATTTCTTCTTCTTTAGCACCCAGCATCAAACTTTCACCTTTTCCGAATGGTAATCGACCAACCTTAACGATTATTCTCACAACGCAGTCAGAGGCCACAAGCCTTTCATCTGTAGTTTTACTACTCGTCTATACATTCGAAAGGCTGAAATGCCGGAAGATTTGTAGTAAAACTACACGCCGCCGGAACAACCTGTCGGCAATCCAAGAATTTTAAATCGTCTGCCCACAAGGCCAGTCGCAAACTCAGGCAACCGATTCTGGAAGCCTTTCCGCCCTGGAGCAAGCCATGCAAGACCTCGATCCCGTCGAAACCCAGGAATGGCTGGACGCCCTGGAATCGGTTCTCGACAAAGAAGGCGAAGACCGTGCTCACTATCTGATGACCCGTATGGGTGAACTCGCGACCCGCAGCGGCTCGCAACTCCCTTACGCCATCACCACGCCTTACCGCAACACCATCCCGGTTACCCACGAAGCACGCATGCCTGGCGACCTGTTCATGGAACGCCGCATTCGCTCGTTGGTACGCTGGAACGCGATGGCCATGGTAATGCGTACGAACCTGAAAGATTCTGACCTGGGTGGTCACATCTCCAGCTTCGCTTCCAGTGCGACCCTGTATGACATCGGCTTCAACTACTTCTTTCAGGCCCCGACCGACGAACACGGCGGCGACCTGATCTACTTCCAGGGCCACACCTCGCCAGGCGTTTACGCCCGTGCGTTCATGGAAGGTCGCATCACCGAAGACCAGATGAACAACTTCCGCCAGGAAGTCGACGGTCAGGGCCTGTCGTCCTACCCGCACCCTTGGCTGATGCCTGACTTCTGGCAGTTCCCGACCGTTTCCATGGGTCTGGGTCCAATCCAGGCGATCTACCAGGCACGTTTCATGAAGTACCTGGAACACCGCGGTTTCATCCAGCCGGGCAAACAGAAAGTCTGGTGCTTCCTGGGCGACGGCGAGTGCGACGAGCCGGAATCGCTGGGCGCAATCTCCCTGGCCGGCCGCGAGAAGCTGGACAACCTGATCTTCGTCATCAACTGCAACCTGCAGCGCCTCGACGGCCCGGTTCGCGGCAACGGCAAGATCATCCAGGAACTCGAAGGCGTGTTCCGCGGTGCTCAGTGGAACGTGACCAAAGTCATCTGGGGCCGTTTCTGGGACCCACTGCTGGCCAAAGACGTCGACGGCATCCTGCAACGTCGCATGGACGAAGTCATCGACGGCGAGTACCAGAACTACAAAGCCAAAGACGGCGCGTTCGTTCGCGAGCACTTCTTCAACACGCCTGAACTGAAGGCGATGGTTGCTGATCTGTCCGACGACGAGATCTGGAAACTCAACCGTGGCGGCCACGACCCGTACAAGGTCTATGCGGCTTACCACGAAGCGGTCAACCACAAAGAACAACCGACCGTCATCCTCGCCAAGACCATCAAGGGTTATGGCACCGGTGCCGGCGAAGCGAAAAACACTGCGCACAACACCAAGAAAGTCGACGTCGACAGCCTGAAGTTGTTCCGCGATCGTTTCGACATCCCGGTCAAGGACGAAGAACTGGAGAACCTGCCGTTCTTCAAGCCAGAGCCAAACAGCGCCGAAGCCCGCTACCTGAGCGAGCGTCGCACTGCACTGGGCGGTTTCGTACCTCAGCGCCGCGCACAAAGCTTCAGCGTGCCGACTCCGGATCTGGACACTCTTAAAGCCATCCTGGATGGTTCCGGCGACCGTGAAATTTCCACCACCATGGCTTTCGTGCGAATCCTCGCGCAACTGGTCAAGGACAAGGAAATCGGCCCGCGCATCGTTCCGATCATCCCGGACGAAGCCCGTACCTTCGGTATGGAAGGCATGTTCCGTCAGCTCGGCATCTACTCGTCCGTCGGCCAGCTCTACGAGCCAGTCGATAAAGACCAGGTGATGTTCTACAAGGAAGACCAGAAAGGTCAGATCCTTGAAGAAGGCATCAACGAAGCAGGCGCCATGAGTTCCTTCATCGCCGCCGGTACTTCGTACTCCAGCCACAACCAGCCGATGCTGCCGTTCTACATCTTCTACTCGATGTTCGGCTTCCAGCGTATTGGCGACCTGGCCTGGGCCGCCGGCGACAGCCGTACCCGTGGCTTCCTGATCGGCGGCACCGCCGGCCGGACTACCCTGAACGGTGAAGGTCTGCAACACGAAGACGGTCACAGCCACCTGCTGGCCGCGACCATCCCGAACTGCCGCACCTACGATCCAACCTACGGCTACGAGCTGGCGGTGATCATTCAGGACGGTATGAAGAAGATGACCGAAGAGCAACAGGACATCTTCTACTACATCACCGTGATGAACGAGTCGTACCAGCAGCCAGCCATGCCGGCCGGTGCCGAAGAAGGCATCAAGAAAGGCATGTACCTGCTCGAAGAAGACACCCGCGATGCGGCGCACCACGTTCAGCTGATGGGCTCCGGCACCATCCTGCGTGAAGTCCGTGAAGCGGCGAAGATTCTGCGTGAAGAGTTCAACGTCGGCGCCGACGTGTGGAGCGTCACCAGCTTCAACGAACTGCGTCGCGACGGCCTCGCTGTAGAACGCAGCAACCGTCTGAAGCCTGGCCAGAAGCCTAAGCTGAGCTACGTCGAAGAGTGCCTGAACGGCCGTAAAGGTCCGGTCATCGCGTCTACCGACTACATGAAGCTGTTCGCCGAGCAGATCCGTCAGTGGGTACCGTCCAAGGAATTCAAAGTCCTCGGCACCGACGGTTTCGGCCGTAGCGACAGCCGCAAGAAACTGCGTCATTTCTTCGAAGTTGACCGTCATTTCGTGGTGTTGGCAGCCCTGGAAGCACTGGCTGACCGTGGTGATATCGAACCTAAGGTTGTGGCTGAAGCCATCACCAAGTTCGGCATCGACCCGGAAAAACGCAACCCACTGGACTGCTGAGGAGACATTTTGTGAGCGAACTCATTCGCGTACCTGACATCGGCAGCGGTGAAGGTGAAGTAATTGAACTGTTTGTGAAGGTCGGCGACCGTATCGAAGCCGACCAGAGCATCCTGACCCTGGAATCGGACAAGGCCAGCATGGAAGTGCCGGCCCCGAAAGCCGGCGTCATCAAAAGCCTGAAAGTGAAGCTGGGCGACCGTCTGAAAGAAGGCGACGAACTGCTTGAGCTGGAAGTCGAGGGCGCCGCTGAAGCGGCCCCTGCTCCGGCGGCTGCACCTGCTAAAAAGGCCGAAGAAAAACCGGCTGCCGCTCCTGCCGCCGCCGCACCAGCCGCTGCTCCTGCTGCCGCTTCGGTTCAGCAAGTGCACGTGCCGGACATCGGTTCGTCGGGCAAAGCGCAGATCATCGAGATCCAGGTCAAGGTCGGCGATAAAGTCGAGGCTGATCAATCGTTGATCACCCTGGAATCCGACAAGGCGAGCATGGAAATCCCGTCGCCTGCCGCTGGCGTGGTCAAGGCCATCAGCGTCAAGCTCAACGACGAAGTCGGCACTGGCGACCTGATTCTGGATCTGGAAGTGGCGGGTGCTGCGGCCCCTGCTGCTGCCGCTCCGGCTCAGGCTGCTGCACCGGCCGCTGCTGCTGCGCCTGCTCCGGCAGCCGCTCCAGCAGCACCGGTTGCCGACAGCGTTCAGGACATCCACGTTCCGGACATCGGTTCGGCTGGCAAAGCCAAGATCATCGAAGTGTTGGTCAAGGCTGGCGACAGCGTTGAAGCCGATCAGTCGCTGATCACTCTGGAATCCGACAAGGCGAGCATGGAAATCCCATCGCCTGCCGCTGGTGTGGTGGAAAGCGTTTCCATCAAGCTGGATGACGAAGTCGGTACTGGCGACCTGATCCTCAAGCTGAAAGTCAAAGGCGCAGCGCCTGCTGCTGCCCCGGCTCCAGCTGCCGCCGCTGCTGCACCAAGTGCTCCAGCCGCTGCTGCTCCGGCTGCCGCTGCACCTGCTGCTGCCGCTCCGGTTGCTGCTCCGGCCAAGCCGGGCGCGAAAGTTCACGCCGGTCCTGCCGTGCGTCAACTGGCCCGTGAGTTCGGCGTCGAGCTGAACGCTGTCGGCGCCAGCGGCCCGCACGGTCGAATCCTCAAAGAAGACGTGCAGACTTACGTCAAAGCGATGATGCAGAAGGCCAAGGAAGCACCGGCCGCTGCAGCGGGCGCAACCGGTGGCGCGGGCATCCCGCCGATCCCGGTTGTCGATTTCAGCCGTTTCGGCGAAATCGAAGAAGTACCGATGACTCGCCTGATGCAGATCGGCGCGTCGAGCCTGCATCGCAGCTGGTTGAACATCCCGCACGTGACTCAGTTCGATTCGGCTGATATCACCGAGCTGGAAGCGTTCCGCGTGGCGCAGAAAGCCGTTGCAGAGAAGGCCGGCGTCAAGCTGACCATCCTGCCGCTGCTGCTCAAATCGTGCGCGCACATGCTCAAGGAGCTGCCGGACTTCAACAGTTCGCTGGCGCCAAGCGGCAAAGCGATCATCCGCAAGAAGTACGTCAACATCGGCTTCGCCGTCGACACCCCGGATGGCCTGCTGGTACCGGTCATCAAGAACGTCGACCAGAAGAGTCTGTTGCAACTGGCAGCCGAAGCCGCTGCGCTGGCCGCCAAGGCACGCGACAAGAAGCTTACCGCTGACGACATGCAAGGCGCCTGCTTCACCATTTCCAGCCTCGGCCACATTGGCGGCACCGGCTTCACGCCGATCGTCAACGCGCCGGAAGTGGCGATCCTCGGTGTTTCCAAGGCAACCATCCAGCCAGTCTGGGACGGCAAAGCCTTCCAGCCGAAACTGATGCTGCCGCTGTCGTTGTCCTACGATCACCGTGTGATCAACGGCGCCGCTGCCGCACGCTTCACCCAGCGTCTGGGCAGCCTGCTGGCGGACATCCGTACTATCCTGCTGTAATCCCAGGTGGCCCTCCGGCAACGGAGGGCCACTTGTGTTTCACGTTTTCGAGCGCCACACGCTCGTACCTCAACCCCGTCAATTGACGGGGCTTTTTTTGTCCGAAATAAACCTGCCTGCGTATTTTTCCTACAAGTAGCGCTGATTTCAGCCACAACTCCAGTCAACTTCGTACCGACTTTTTTACTCGCCATGCAACTAACCTTGGCACAGCAAAGTTAATTATCCGAACTTTGCACAAACCACTTACTTACGCAGCACTCACTCGAATGGATTCGACATGTTGAAACCGACTATCGGCCCGATCATCGGCCACATCACAACTAACCACGCACGCATATTTATTCGCGGCAACCGACAAAACAACGCCCCTGTATTTGGCGGAATACGCTATCGCATTTCCGGAACACAACAATGGTCAAAAGCCATCTTCGCCAGACTGAGCGAATTGCGCGACATGTCGGAAGTTCTTGTACTTAATAATTTGAGTACGGACACCGAGTATGAATATCAGGCCGGCTGGTTCAGCCCTATGAACCCCGTGCACACCACAGACTCTATCGCCGAGTTGCCACTGCAATGGCCACGGGAGATCTACCGCCTGCGCACGCGCTCCAGCAAAGCCATGCAGCCCAAGGCTTACATCGTCGGGTCTTGCCGCTACTTGCGCATGACCGCCGGTATTGCATCGTTACCGCATTTGGGCGACCGGATCTTTGCGTCCATCAGTCAATTGATTGAAGGCGCACAACCCGCAATCAGTGCAACACTCATGACCGGTGATCAAATCTATGTCGACGACCTCAATCTGATAGCACCGGATCGCGAATACAAAGACATACTCAGCAAATACCGCGCGGCCTTCTCCCAACCCAACATCAAACATTTAATGTCCGGCACTTCGACTTACATGATTCTCGATGATCACGAGATAGAAGATAACTGGCCCGCCAACGCCGGAAAGTCCGATGGCGAGTTATACCGCAACGCCATGGCTGCCTATGAGTTGTATCAAGTCAGTCACAGCCCGGCACATGAACTGACAGATAACGGCCAAGTCAACCGTTCTAAACTTGAACATTACTGGTATCAATTCAGCGACGGCGATATTGAATGGTTTGTCACCGACAGCCGTACTCGGCGCAACTTGTCGGCCGACGATCGGCGCATCCTCGATGAAGCTCAAGAACAGGCGCTACTCAAATGGCTGATCAACAGCCCGGCGCGGGTCAAGTTCGTGGTCACCAGCGTGATGTTCTATCCGGATCGCAAAGTGCTCGGCGACGATGCCTGGAAGGCCTTCCCGGAACAGCGTCTGCGTCTTCTGGAAACCATCCGCACTCGACACATCAAGAACGTCGTATTCATTTCCGGTGACGTGCATGGTTCGTTGACCTCACGTCTGACCCACAGCGAAGCCTCGGACTTTGAAGTGCACACCATCGTCTCCTCGCCCCTGTGCAACAGCAAGTTGCTGCCGTACGCCAAGGCGTCCACCTTCATTCTTGACCAGCCACTGGTGACGACGGCGGCGGGCGATTATCGGCATGAGTTGACCAGCACCGTGATCAGTGAGGACAACTTCGCCCATGTGGTGGTTGAGGTTGATCAAATTCTGGTCAATTACCATGATCGGGATGGGAAAAAGCTGCAGTCGACCGCCATAAAACTGCGCTGAGCCTTTATAGATCGCAGCCTTCAGTAGCGCCTGCAGAATCCCGCAGGCTGCGATCTTTTGCTCTTTTCCGAACGGCGCTGGAGAAATGCCCAACGCAGCCGACACATTCTTATAGCACTTGGCCTTCATCACTCTTGTCAGTCGGTGCCGCAATGATGCAACCTTGCCGCAGGCAACAGTAAAGAGGGCGAGAGCCCGGCGCGTTCAGCATATTTCCAAGCGAGTTCCCTTCATGAAGAGCCAACCCGATGCCGCCAGCCGTATGGCGGCCGAGGTAGTGACGCAGTTGCCTGTGCCCTCGCGGCTCGGCATGCTGCGTTTCGAGCGCTTGAATGAAGCCAGCTGGGCGATGCTGTTTCTCGATCCAAACTGCGAACGCCAGTTCGGTCAGCCGGCCGTCGAACTCTGCGCACTGGTCGGCTCGCCCTACGCCAGCCTGATGGAGCCGGAAGCGCGTTACCAACTGCACGACGCGATCCAGCAACAACTCGCCGGCAGCCCGCATTATCTGGTGCGCTACACCCTGCACACCGCCGCTGGCGCGTTGAGCATCCTCGAACTTGGCGAAGCCTACAAACAACACAATCGGCATCTGCTGCGCGGCTATCTGCTGGCGGTCGATGACCTCTTCGACGAAGTGCCGCTACTGCCTTCCGTTGACCTCGAAACCCAGAACTCCCGCCTGCAAATCGCCCTCGAACTCAACCAGCGCGCCCAGCAGGAACAACTGCAACATCTCGAACGGGTGCGCGCCCAGCAAGATCTGATTCTGCTGCTCGCCCGTCAGCGCTACAGCACGCACAACTCGTTGCAGGAAGCCGCCGAACTGATCACCCGCTGCGCCTGCGATATCTATGAAATCGACTGTGCCAGCCTGTGGAACCTCGAAGGCCAGCAACTGGTGCCGATCTCGGCCTACCACCGCGCCACGCAGGAGTACCTTCTGCCGGACGTGATCGACGTCAGCAGCTTCCCCGACTACATGGAAGCGCTGCACAGCAGCCGCGCCATCGACGCGCACAACGCCATGCGTGATCCGCGTACCCGCGAGATGGCCGAAGCCCTGCGCCCGCGTGACGTCAACGCGATGCTCGACGCCAGCATTCGCGTCGACGGCCAGGTAGTCGGTGTGTTGTGTCTGGAGCAGACCGGCGTGACCCGCGCCTGGCAGTCCGACGAAATCGCCTTTGCCGGCGAGCTGGCCGACCAGTTCGCGCAAGTCATCAACAACCACAACCGCCGCACCGCCACCAGCGCCCTGCACCTGTTCCAGCGTGCGGTCGAGCAAAGTGCCAACGCCTTCTTGCTGGTCAACTGCGACGGCGTGGTCGAGTACGTCAACCCGAGTTTCACCGCGATCACCCAGTACACCACCGAGGAAGTCCACGGCCAGCGCCTTTCGGAACTGCCGGCCCTGGAAAACCTCAGCGAACTGCTGTTCGACGCGCCCTCCGCGCTGGCCAAGAGCAACAGTTGGCAGGGCGAATTCAAGAGCCGGCGCAAGAACCTCGAACCGTACTGGGGCCAGTTGTCGATCTCCAAGGTGTATGGCGACAACCGCGAGTTGACCCACTACATCGGCATCTACGAAGACATCACCCAGACCAAACTGGCGCAACAGCGCATCGAGCGTCTGGCCTACACCGACAACCTGACCAACCTCGGTAACCGGCCGGCGTTTATCCGCAATCTGGACGAACGCTTCGCCCGGGATAGCGATACCCCGATCAGCCTGCTGCTGGTGGACATCGACAATTTCAAGCGAATCAACGACAGCCTCGGCCATCAGACCGGCGACAAACTGCTGATCAGCCTGGCCCGGCGCCTGCGCAACAGCCTGAGCCCGAGCGGTAGCCTCGCCCGTTTCGCCAGTAACGAATTTGCCGTGCTGCTCGACGACACCGATCTTGCCACCGGCCAGCAGATTGCCAACCAGTTGCTGGCGACTCTCGACAAGCCGATGTTCGTCGACAACCAGTTGATCAGCGTCACCGGCTCCGTGGGCCTCGCCTGTGCGCCGCTGCACGGCCGCGATCCGCAAACCCTGATGCGCAACGCCGGCCTCGCCCTGCACAAGGCCAAGGCCAACGGTAAACATCAGGTGCAGGTGTTCACCGAAGCACTGAACGCCGAGGCCAGCTACAAGCTGTTCGTCGAAAACAACCTGCGTCGTGCCCTGACCCAGAATGAGCTGGATGTGTTCTACCAGCCCAAGCTGTGCCTGCGCAGTGGTCGCCTGCTGGGCATGGAAGCGCTGTTGCGCTGGAATCACCCCGAGCGCGGCATGATCCGCCCGGACCAGTTCATCAGCGTCGCCGAAGAAACCGGGCTGATCATTCCGATCGGCAAATGGATCGCCCGTCAGGCCTGCCGCATGAGCAAAGCGCTGACCGCCGCCGGCATGGGTAATCTGCAAGTGGCGATCAACCTCTCGCCCAAGCAGTTCTCCGATCCGGACTTGGTCGCGTCCATCGCCAATATCCTCAAGGAAGAAGCGCTGCCGGCCAATTTGCTCGAACTGGAGTTGACCGAAGGTTTGCTGCTGGAAGCTACCGAAGACACGCACTTGCAGCTCGATCAGCTCAAGCGCCTGGGCCTGACCCTGGCCATGGACGACTTCGGCACCGGCTACTCATCGCTCAGCTACCTGAAGAAATTCCCGATCGACATCATCAAGATCGATCGCAGCTTCATCCACGAAATCCCGGACAACCAGGACGACATGGAAATCACCTCCGCGGTGATCGCCATGGCTCACAACCTCAAGCTCAAGGTTGTCGCAGAGGGTATCGAGACGGCTGAACAACTGGCATTCCTGCGCCGCCACCGTTGCGACGTCGGCCAGGGTTACCTGTTCGACCGGCCGATTCCCGGCGCCGAGTTGATCCAGGCCTTGAAGCGCTACCCGCGCGGCCCGCTCTGCCTCTGAACATCGCAGATTCCTTGTAGGAGTGAGCCTGCTCGCGATAGCGGTGTGTCAGCAACAAATCCTCTGACTGACCCAGCGCTATCGCGAGCAGGCTCACTCCTACAATGTGTGCGAGTACCCGCACATTTTGGGGAGTGATTAACTCGGCATCATTGGGCACACTGGCGGTCTGATTTTTTACATCCCATCCTGACTGAGAGGAACGATCATGGTTCTGCGCTCGGAAATACTGGTGAACAAAAACGTGCTCCCGACTAAAGAACAAGCTCTGCCCGGCCGCGAAACTGCGATGACCCTGCCGGAAAAGCATTTCGTCTTCGAAGACACCCCGCTGCTTGGCCCGTTTTTCCAGGACGTCGATTTTGCAATCTTCGGCCTCGGCTGTTTCTGGGGCGCCGAACGTCGCTTCTGGCAGCGTGAAGGTGTGGTCAGCACGGTCGTTGGTTATGCCGGCGGCTTCACCCCGAATCCGACTTACGAAGAAGTCTGCTCGGGCCTGACCGGCCACGCTGAAGTGGTGCTGGTGGTGTATGACAAGGCCAAAGTCAGCTACGAAGAACTGCTGGCGATGTTCTGGGAACTGCACAACCCGACGCAGGGCATGCGTCAGGGCAACGACATCGGCACGCAGTACCGCTCGGTGATCTACGCGACGTCGCCTGAGCACCTGGATGCGGCGCTGAAGAGCAAGGCGACCTATCAGGCAGAGCTGTCGAAAGCAGGTCTGGGCGAGATCAGCACCGAGATCGAACAGGCACCGACCGTGTACTTTGCCGAGGCATATCACCAGCAGTATCTGGCGAAAAATCCGGAAGGCTATTGCGGGATCGGCGGCACCGGCGTGTGCATGCCAGCGAGTTTGGCAGGCAATTAAAGCCTGAAAGCAAAAGATCGCAGCCTGCGGCAGCTCCTACAGGATTCGGTGTCGTCCACCCATATGTGAACGGTCACTAACCCCTGTAGGAGCTGCCGCAGGCTGCGATCTTTTGATCTTGCCGTTGATCAGCTCTCGGCGATCAACCAATCCATCTGCCAGCCACCCTGGGTCTGCCCAAGCTTTTTCGACAACCACGGCAGCAGCTCACGCAATTCTTCCTCCAGCCCCCACGGCGGATTGGCAATCGCCATGCCCGAACCGTTCAGACTGTTCGGCGTATCCAGCGGATGCACCAGCAGCTCAACCCGCAACAACTTCGGCGCACCGGTACCGGCCAGGTCCTGATAGAACCGACGCAACGCACGCTGATCCTTCACCGGATACCAGATCGCCGCCACGGTTTGACGCATCCGGCCAATCGCCTCTTTCAACGACGCCGCACAGCGCTGCATTTCATCGAGCTGCTCGAACGGCGGATCAATCAACATCACCGCACGCTTCTCCTGCACCGGCAACATCGCCCGAGCAACATGCCAGCCCTCGCCCAGATGCACTTTGACCCGACGATCACCGGCCATGTTGTCCTTGAGCAGCACGCCGTCTTCCGGGTGCTTCTCGTTGAGCATCACCCGATCCTGCGGGCGGGTCAGGCGCCGCGCCAGCTCCGGCGAACCCGGGTAATAGCGCAACTGGCCATCGGGGTTCATCTCGTGCAGCACCTTCATGTAGTCGGCGGTCAGCGCCGGCAGATCCGGCTGATCCCACAAGCGCGCGATGCCTTCCAGGTACTCACCGGTACGGTTGGCCTGATCGCCCTGCAAGTCATACAGACCGATGCCGGCGTGGCTGTCGAGATAGGCAAACGGCTGCTCCTTGCGCGACATCAGGGCGATGAGGCGGGTCAAGGTCAGGTGTTTGAACACATCGGCGTGATTGCCGGCATGGAAGGCGTGACGATAATTCATGGCTGCTCCTGCGAAGGGCGCAAAGTTTACCTTTTACCGGCCGGCAAGTCAGGGGTTGGCGGCCGAGTGGCCTCTTACTCGTTAAGAATCTGGCCCAATACCCGTGGCGAGGGGATTTATCCCCGATGGGCTGCGCAGCGGCCCCGATTCTGCCGACGCGGTGTGTCTGGTGCATCGCGATGACAGGTCTTGGGGCCGCTTCGCTGCCCATCGGGGATAAATCCCCTCGCCACAGGTCATTTATCTCGCTTAACTGGCAAGTAACCTCGACAGGAAGTCAAACCCATGCGTCGCACACTTATTTTCTCTCTGTGCCTGACCTGCTCAATGCACGCCGTTTCGGGCGAAAGTCACAGAGCGCAGGCTCGCCAAATGCTCAAGAACTACGGCTTGAGTCACTGCATCCTGAAGCCATTCAAAGAAAATTCAGCGCTGGAAAAAGACATCGGTTTGTCCGCTGGCGCCTACTCATTCATGGGCAAAGGCCTGCACACCGTTGTGCAAAATGAAGACACGCTGCAAGTGCTGCATGATCCTTACCGGGAAACCAGAAACCATATGCTTGAGGCTTATGCCCAGACAGCCTCAAACAGCAAATACTCGAACAGCAAAGTGGTCTTTCATGGGTGCCTGGAGGTCTACAACTCAGAGGCATTCGACCGGTTTATCAAGACTCAGGATCCCTATATCGCGGACTGACTGATCACCTCAACGTGAAAAGATCGCAGCCTTCGACAGCTCCTACAGATGATCCCGTGCAGGAACTGCCGAAGGCTGCGATCTTTTGATCTTGCGGTATCAGGAAGGCGTGGCGCCCAAGCGTCGCCCGATGACGTCGAGCAAATCACAGCCGTCGCGCAACGGGATGGCGCAGAGTTTGGCGAAGTCGCTGAGGATGAGGGAATCGCACTCGATCGAGCCGCGCATGCACAGGTTTTCCAGCACCTGGACGACGGTGCGTATGCGGTAGTTGGCGGCGTCCATCAGGACATCAGAAGGAGCGTGGGTGTCGACGAACAGCGTGGGCATGTCGCTGCAGTTGCTGGTCAATGCCATGTAGCGGTTGTCGGGGTGAGGGATATGTTTTACGTAGGGTGGATCGGGCTTGAGCGTCGTCATCTTTTGAACCTCTGGTAGTGAAGTGGGCTTCCACCATTTCCCTCCTACGGGTTTGGGTGGCAGCCATGCGCGGGGTAGGAGTACCGAGACCAGAGAACTCGGCCACGCCGAAGCGTGCCCGCGCATAACCGCCGCAAATGATCTTACGGACGCACGTAGATTGCCGTAAATCGGGCAATGACGTTTATGCACTCTTCTAGTCTCAAGGCTCCTACACCCTGTCGCCGCATCTGCGGTGACAATCCAAGACTATCCCTGCACCCCATCGCCCACCAGTTCATGGAAACCGCCGCGACTCGAAGGAAACGTCCGAGGCCCTCGCCCGGAAACCTCACTCCGACTCTGTCAGCAAATACTCCAACAATGCCGACTGCGACGATTCTTCCGACGTTGCGACCTGAATAAGCTGCCTGAGCTTGCAGCGCAAGACCTGCACAGGAAACGCCTCGAACAGGCCCGGATGCTCCTCGCTCAGCCACTGCACGGCATTGCCAACGCGTACCTCATCACTCGCCGAAGCCAACACCGATTCCGGCACCGCCCACCAAGGAAACACCTGCCCCGAAACCTGCGCCCGGCCCCCTATATCAATGGCTTGACCATTGATCAACCCGCGCGCGATCACGGGCAATAGCTGCGCCGTATCCGCTGCTTTCGACTGCAAGACTGGCAACAAAAACCGCCCATCCCAGAAGCGAAAAAATACCGCTTTGCCATCCGGCATCAACACTTGGGTCAAGCTGCGAAAATGCTCAACCACTACTTCGAGATTCGCCGAAGACACCGCCAACCAGCCCCAATCGCGAGACTCCGTAGTCGCCACCCAATCAAGAAACTCACTGTCTGCCGGGACAATTCCCACGAAGGGCATCACGGCATCCCACTCGGCATAAATCGTGTTCGCCCAAATCGGACTCGCCCCTACCAGCGGTGGCCTGACGTTGCTGGCATGACTGAAGATCGCGAACAACTGTTCAGAAGATTTCAGCGGCTCACGCACCAGCCACTCCGAAGCCTTTATAAAATCAGGCTGCACAGACACCGTCCTTGCAACGCTCACATTCTTCACAGAATGGCGCGTCGCCCTTGAAGCTCATGATCTGTGCTGCGGTCAGAATGGCCGCCGGCGCTGCAATCAGTTTCTCCGGCAACCCCGGCACAACCGGCGCGGCACTCATCGTCGCCATCGGCGCACCACCGACCATGATCGGCACGCTGCTGAAAATTCCGCCGGGACCGATGTTGATCCACTGCCCGCCTGCTTGAATCGTCGCGCTGGCACCGCCATCGATCACCACTTGCTGGCCAGCGCTGACATGAAATTGCGCACTGGCATTGAGCGCCTGACTGCTCACGCGGATATGCCGGTCGCCAACCACCGTCAGGTGATCATCCTGTTTCACTTCAGCTTGGCGCTGGCCGTGGGTGATGCGTTGTTCGTCAGCCTTCAACTCATGCTTGGCGAGGCCGGTGACGACGATGCTGCGCGCGTTGTCGACCTGCACCTGTTGATCGTGCAATACATGCTGGGTCCAGTTGCGCTGGGCGCGCAGGTAGATTTCTTCGGCGCCTTTTTTGTCCTCGATGCGCAGTTCGTTGTAGCCGCCACCACCCGGGCTGCTCTGGCTGCGGAAAATGCTGCGGGTCTTGTCTGCCGGCAGATCCAGCGGCACCGGGGTGGCGGCGTTGGGCAGGCAGCCGACCACCAGAGGTTTGTCGGCATCGGCGTCGATAAAACCGACCAGCACCTCCATGCCGACCCGTGGAATCAGCACGCTGCCGTAACGGTCGTGGGCCCAACCGGTGGCGACGCGCAGCCAGCAACTGGAGTGCTCGTTCAATTCACCATCACGGTCCCAGGCCAGTTGCACTTTGACCCGACCGTATTCGTCGCAGTGGATTTCCGTGTCTTTCGGCCCGGTAACGACGGCAGGTTGATAACCGAGCATCCGTGGTTTTTCCGGCCCGAGGGCTGGGCGGAAGAACACCTCCCACGGCGTTGCAAGAAAGGTATTACGGTAGCCTTGGAAGGTTTCTTCATCGCTGGTCGCCGATTCTTCCAGGACTTGCGGCTGGCGCCCACGATGTTCAATCGCGGTCAGCAACCAAAGGTCATTCCAGTCCTGACGTGGATGCTCGGTCAGTTGCAGGAAATGTCCGCAAACCAGTGCGGATTCATCGCTGATACCCTCGGCCTGACGGTAATCGGCGACATGCCTTTCAAGTGCGCGCTGCGCGAGATGCTTGCCGGTTTCACGATCGTTGAATTGACCGGGAAAGTGATAGTCCTCGAGCACCGGCCGCTGCTCGCTGTCGATACCGCTTTGCAGTTGTAAACGCGGTTTTTCAAAGTTGTAGTCGCGCCGGGTTACGACGCTGGTGCGGGTTTCTACACGAACATTGAAGCGCTTGATTGCCGGCGCCCCGCCGGCCATACCGCTACCCGGAAGATAGAGCGTTGGTTCGGCCAACCGCGGAAACACCGTCTGGTCATCACCGAACACCAGTACGTGCGCGTCGGGGCTGTGTTGAAAGTGGTAATGAATACCGACCTCGGCACACAGGCGCTGGATGAACGCCAGATCGCTCTCGGCGTATTGCACGCAATATTCACGCACTGGGTATTCGCTGCCGAGGCGAAATTCGAAGGCATCGCGCAGGATCGCGTGATCCTTGAGAATCTGCGCGACGATCTGCGGAACAGTTTGATGCTGGAAAATCCGCTGATTGGTCCGGTGTCCGAGGTAGGTGAGACGCGGGACAAGGCTAATGTGGTAGCGCGTCAGACGTTTGCCGGAGTCACCCTGCCCGACCTGATAAATCTGACCGTGTACACCGGAACCGTCCGTCTCATAGCTCAGAAACGCCTGACAGTGCAGCAGGCTTTCGAGGTCCAGATCCGGCCGCTCACTGACCAGTTCCAGTTCGAAACGAAAGGGTTGGCTGATGGCTTCCTTGCCCGTGAACTCAAGGACTTTGAGGTCGTGTTGGGCGCCTTCAAGGGTCAACGTGAAGCGCGGTTGATTGGCAGGCGCGAACATCCGATGTTTCTCTGCAGAGTGAGGGCGGGCGATTCTGCATGAGGCGCAAGGGTGATTGAACGGACGGCTGGAAAATCAGATTTGCCCTACTTTTTCTGTCGAATAATCCTTCTGAAATCAGCGTATCCGACTACAGACAAATCCCTCAAACCCACCAGCATCCCCTGTAGGAGTGAGCCTGCTCGCGATTGCGGTGTATCAGTCGACATCAACTTTGAATATCAGAACGCTATCGCGAGCAGGCTCACTCCTACAAGGATTCGCGGCGAGTCAGAGATTGCAGGCAATAAAAAACGGCCCGTTCCTTGTAGGAATCGGGCCGTTTTCAGGTGAGCCGAAGCTCAGTGCATCACTTGTTCAGGTTGAAATCTTTTTCCGCCGCTTCGAAGCGCATCACCATGCCTTTGCTTGGCGAACCGAGCTTGCTGACGATGAAGATCGCCAGGCTGGCGAAGATGAAGCCAGGGATGATTTCGTACAGACCCATCACCTCGAAATGTTTCCACACCACCACGGTGATCGCGCCAACCAGGATACCGGCCAGTGCGCCGTCGCGGGTCATGCCTTTCCAGATCACCGAGATCAGTACAACCGGACCGAATGCGGCACCGAAACCAGCCCAGGCGTAGGACACCAGGCCCAGTACACGGTTTTCCGGGTTGGCGGCCAGAGCGATCGCAATCAGTGCAACCAGCAATACCATCGCGCGGCCGACCCAGACCAGTTCGGTTTGCGAGGCGGATTTACGCAGGAAGGCTTTGTAGAAGTCTTCGGTCAGGGCGCTCGAGCACACCAGCAACTGGCAGCTCAGGGTGCTCATGACTGCAGCCAGAATGGCCGACAGCAGAACACCGGCAATCCATGGGTTGAAGAGAATCTTCGCCAGTTCGATAAACACACGCTCGTGGTTCTCGGTGACAGGGCCGGCCAATTCCGGGTGGGCCGAGAAGTAAGCGATACCGAAGAAACCAACAGCGACGGTGCCGCCCAGGCACAGGATCATCCAGGTCATGGAGATGCGGCGCGCCTTGGCAATCGATTTCACCGAATCCGCCGCCATGAAACGCGCGAGGATGTGCGGCTGGCCGAAGTAACCCAGACCCCAGCCCATCAGCGAGATGATGCCGATGAAGGTGGTGCCTTTGAGCATGTCGAAGTTGCTTGGATCTTGTGCTTCGATCGCCAGGAACGTGGTGTCGACGCCGCCGGTGGCCAGCAGGACGATGATCGGCGTGAGGATCAGCGCGAAAATCATCAGGGTGGCTTGTACGGTGTCAGTCCAGCTCACCGCGAGGAAACCACCGATAAAGGTGTAGGCAATCGTCGCCGCAGCACCGGCCCACAGCGCTGTCTCGTAGGACATGCCGAAGGTGCTTTCGAACAGACGGGCGCCGGCCACGATGCCGGAAGCGCAGTAGATGGTGAAGAACACCAGAATCACGATGGCCGAGATGATCCGCAGCAGGCCGCTCTTGTCTTCAAAACGGCTGGCGAAGTAGTCCGGCAGGGTCAGGGCGTCGCCGTTATGCTCGGTCTGCACGCGCAGACGGCCGGCAACAAACAGCCAGTTCAGGTAGGCACCGATGATCAGACCGATGGCGATCCAGCTTTCGGACAGACCGGACATATAGATGGCACCCGGCAGGCCCATCAACAACCAGCCACTCATGTCGGAAGCACCGGCAGACAGCGCGGTGACGACGCTGCCCAGGCTGCGACCACCGAGAATATAGTCAGAAAGGTTGTTGGTGGAGCGATAGGCCATCAAGCCGATCAGCACCATTGCTGCGATGTAGATCACGAACGTGATCAGGGTTGGATTGCTTACGCTCATTGAGTTACGCCCTGGCTTTGTTTTTATGTAGCGGCGGTGGTGAACCGCACGCAAACGACGACGTTTGGCAGACGATCCGGGATCCCGCGCATTCAGGACTGATGTTTCCCCAGGAAAGCCATCAGCCGGGTACACCGGGTTATTCCCGGTTGCACCTAGGGCGCGAATGCTATGCAACAAATCAAATAAGGTGCAACCAATTTCGTGAGAATTAGTTGCACCTAGTCGGATTTATCGGCAATCACCCCGTTTTTGCTCCCTTTTAGCGCATTAATGGCCCTTTGCTAGAAGCAAAAGCACCAAGCAGGAGCAGCACTTTCGTACCAGAAAATAATTCCTGACGAGCTGCCTATTATTCCGACAAAAAAAGGGTTGCACCCGGTTGCACCTCTTTCAGCGCAAGGCTAATCTTGCCGCCAGCTGATGCCACGCAACTGTGGCAACCATGAGGATAAAAATATGGCTACCACCACCCTTGGGGTCAAACTCGATGACCCGACCCGCGAGCGCCTGAAGGCGGCCGCGACCTCGATTGATCGCACACCGCACTGGCTGATCAAGCAGGCAATTTTCAATTACCTGGAAAAACTCGAGGGTGGTGCAACCCTGACTGAGCTGAACGGTTTGACCGCCAAGGACGCCGACGACGCTGGCGAACTGCATACCGATCACGCCCACCAATGCTTCCTCGAATTCGCTGAAAGCATCCTGCCGCAATCGGTACTGCGCGCTTCGATCACCGCTGCTTACCGTCGCCCTGAGCCGGAAGTCGTGCCAATGCTGATCGAGCAGGCGCGCCTGCCGGCTCCGATGGCCGAAGCCACCAACAAGCTCGCCGCCTCCATCGCCGAAAAACTGCGTAACCAGAAAAGTGCCGGCGGTCGTGCAGGCATTGTTCAAGGTCTGCTGCAGGAATTTTCGCTGTCGTCCCAGGAAGGCGTGGCACTGATGTGCCTGGCCGAAGCGCTGCTGCGTATCCCGGACAAAGGCACTCGCGATGCGCTGATCCGCGACAAGATCAGCACCGGCAACTGGCAGCCGCACCTGGGCAACAGCCCTTCGCTGTTCGTCAACGCCGCCACCTGGGGCCTGCTGCTGACCGGCAAACTGGTCTCGACGCACAACGAAGCCGGCCTGACCTCGTCGCTGAGCCGCATCATCGGCAAGAGCGGCGAACCGATGATCCGCAAGGGCGTCGACATGGCCATGCGCCTGATGGGCGAGCAGTTCGTCACCGGCGAAACCATCGCCGAAGCACTGGCCAATGCGAGCAAGTTCGAAGCCAAAGGCTTCCGTTATTCCTACGACATGCTCGGTGAAGCGGCGCTGACTGAACACGATGCGCAGAAGTATCTGGCGTCGTACGAACAAGCCATTCACTCGATCGGCAAAGCCTCCCACGGTCGTGGGATTTATGAGGGCCCGGGCATTTCCATCAAGCTGTCGGCACTGCACCCGCGTTACAGCCGTGCGCAGTACGAGCGCGTGATGGACGAGCTATATCCGCGCCTGCTGTCGCTGACCCTGCTGGCCAAGCAGTACGACATCGGCCTGAACATCGACGCCGAAGAAGCCGACCGCCTCGAGCTGTCGCTGGATCTGCTTGAGCGCCTGTGCTTCGAGCCGCAGCTGACTGGCTGGAACGGCATCGGCTTCGTGATCCAGGCTTACCAGAAGCGCTGCCCGTACGTGATCGACTACGTGATCGACCTGGCTCGCCGCAGCCGTCATCGCCTGATGATCCGTCTGGTGAAAGGCGCGTACTGGGACAGCGAAATCAAGCGCGCCCAGGTCGAAGGCCTGGAAGGCTATCCGGTCTACACCCGCAAGGTGTACACCGACGTTTCCTACATCGCTTGCGCACGCAAACTGCTGTCGGTGCCGGAAGTCATCTACCCGCAGTTCGCCACGCATAACGCCCACACCCTGTCGGCCATTTACCACATCGCCGGTCAGAACTATTACCCGGGCCAGTACGAATTCCAATGCCTGCACGGCATGGGCGAGCCTTTGTACGAGCAGGTTGTAGGCAAAGTTTCCGAAGGCAAGCTGAACCGTCCGTGCCGCGTGTACGCCCCGGTCGGCACCCACGAAACCCTGCTGGCGTACCTCGTACGTCGCCTGCTGGAAAACGGCGCGAACACTTCGTTCGTCAACCGCATCGCCGACCAGTCGATTTCGATTCAGGAACTGGTGGCCGATCCGGTTGCGCAGATCGAGCAGATGGCAACCGTCGAAGGTGGTTTCGGCCTGCCGCACCCACGCATTCCGCTGCCGCGTGACCTGTACGGCGCCGAGCGTGCCAACTCCAGCGGCATCGACATGGCCAACGAACATCGTCTGGCCTCGTTGTCCTGCGCATTGCTCGCCACCGCGCACAACGACTGGAAAGCCGCGCCGATGCTCGGTTGCGCTTCCAGCACTGAGACGCCTGCGCCGGTGCTGAACCCGGCAGACCATCGTGATGTGGTCGGCCACGTTCAAGAAGCCACGGTTGAAGACGTCGACAACGCCATTCAATGCGCCCTCAACGCCGCACCGATCTGGCAGGCCACCCCGCCAGCCGAACGTGCGGCGATTCTGGAACGCGCCGCTGATTTGATGGAAGGCGAGATCCAGCCGCTGATGGGCCTGCTGGCCCGCGAAGCCGGCAAGACCTTCGCCAACGCCATCGCTGAAGTCCGCGAAGCGGTCGACTTCCTGCGTTATTACGCGGTGCAGGCACGCAACGATTTCAGCAACGACGCCCACCGCCCACTGGGCCCGGTGGTGTGCATCAGCCCGTGGAACTTCCCGCTGGCAATCTTCAGCGGTCAAGTCGCTGCAGCACTGGCTGCCGGTAACCCGGTCCTGGCCAAACCGGCCGAGCAAACCCCGCTGGTTGCCGCACAGGCCGTGCGTTTGCTGCTCGAAGCCGGGATTCCGGAAGGCGTGCTGCAACTGCTGCCGGGTCGCGGTGAAACCGTCGGTGCCGGTCTGGTCGGTGACGAGCGCGTCAAAGGCGTGATGTTCACCGGCTCCACCGAAGTTGCACGTCTGCTGCAACGCAACATTGCCGGTCGTCTCGACAACCAGGGCCGTCCGATTCCGTTGATCGCCGAAACCGGTGGCCAGAACGCAATGATCGTCGACTCCTCGGCACTGACCGAACAAGTCGTGATCGACGTGGTGTCCTCGGCCTTCGACAGCGCCGGCCAGCGTTGCTCGGCTCTGCGCGTGCTGTGCTTGCAGGAAGATTCCGCGGATCGCGTCATCGAAATGCTCAAAGGTGCCATGGCTGAAAGCCGTCTCGGCAACCCTGAGCGTCTGTCCGTGGACATTGGCCCGGTAATCGACGCCGAAGCCAAGGCTGGCATCGACAAGCACATCCAGGGCATGCGCGACAAAGGTCGCAACGTGTACCAGGTGGCGATTGCCGACACCGAAGAAGTCAAACGCGGCACCTTCGTCATGCCGACCCTGATCGAACTGGAAAGCTTCGATGAGCTGCAACGCGAGATCTTCGGTCCGGTGCTGCACGTGGTGCGCTACAAGCGTAAAGAAATCGATCAACTGATCGGCCAGATCAACGCTTCCGGTTATGGCCTGACCCTCGGCGTGCACACCCGCATCGACGAGACCATCGCCAAGGTGATCGACAACGTCAACGCCGGTAACGTCTACGTCAACCGCAACATCGTCGGTGCCGTGGTCGGCGTGCAGCCATTCGGCGGCGAAGGCCTGTCGGGCACTGGCCCGAAAGCCGGCGGCCCGCTGTACCTGTACCGCTTGTTGTCGACGCGTCCTACCGATGCGATCGAACAATCCTTCGCTCGCGGTGATGCTGCCGTGGCACCGGACGTTCGCCTGCGCGACGCCATGAGCAAGCCGCTGAACGCTCTGAAAGCCTGGGCCGACAGCAACAAGTTTGCCGACCTGAGCACCCTGTGCGTGCAGTACGCTGCGCAGTCGCAAAGCGGCATCACCCGCGTACTGGCCGGCCCGACCGGTGAGAAGAACAGCTACGCAATCCTGCCGCGTGAGCACGTGCTGTGCCTGGCGGAAGTGGAAGGCGATCTGTTGACCCAACTGGCGGCAGTGCTGGCGGTCGGCGGTTCGGCGGTATGGCCGGAGTCCGACATCAGCAAGGCATTGTTCGCACGCCTGCCGAAGGAAATTCAGGCGCGGATCAAGCTGGTTTCTGACTGGAACAAGGACGAGGTGGTGTTTGATGCGGTTCTGCATCACGGCCATTCCGACCAGTTGCGCGGCGTTTGCCAGCAAATCGCCAAGCGTGCCGGTGCCATTGTTGGTGTTCAGGGCTTGTCCCAAGGCGAGACCAATATTGCTCTGGAACGTCTGGTGATCGAGCGGGCGTTGAGCGTTAACACGGCGGCGGCGGGTGGTAATGCCAGCCTGATGACTATCGGCTAAACCGCTGTAACTCCAGGCGACCGCAATGGTCGCCTGGAATGAAATCCCCTGTAGGAGTGAGCCTGCTCGCGATAGCGGCCTGTCAGACACATTTATTTGACTGACAGACCGCTATCGCGAGCAGGCTCACTCCTACATTGAATTAGTGCTGCCCCCGCCTCTCCATCACCACCATCAATCATCCTGTTCAGCCTTTATCAGCACGCCTAGACTCGGCCCAATCCAAAAAAAGGTAAGCCGCCATGTCCGAGACGCTGCTCAGTTCCCGCAATCTGGCTTTCGAGCTGTACGAAGTCCTTGATGCCGAGGGCCTGACCCGGCGTGAGCGTTTTGCCGAGCACAACCGCGAGACTTTCGACGCCGCCATCGGCACCGCACGCAACATCGCCGAAAAGTACTTCGCGCCGCACAACCGCAAGGGCGACGAGAACGAGCCGCGCTACGAGGACGGTAAGGCGATTCTGATTCCCGAGGTGAAACCGGCGGTGGATGCCTTCCTCGAGGCCGGATTCCTCAACGCAGCGAGAAGTTTCGACGCCGGTGGCATGCAACTGCCTACGCTGCTGTCGCAAGCCTGCTTCGCGCATTTCCAGTCGGCCAATGCCGCATCAACGTCGTACCCGTTCCTGACCATGGGCGCGGCCAACCTGATCGAAAGCTTTGGCACCGAAGAGCAAAAACAGCGCTTCCTGCAACCGATGATCGACGGTCGTTTCTTCGGCACCATGGCCCTGACCGAACCGCATGCCGGTTCATCGCTGTCGGATATTCGTACGCGTGCCGAGCCTGCGTCCGACGGCACGTATCGCCTCAAAGGCAACAAGATCTTCATTTCCGGCGGCGATCACCCGCTCTCGGAAAACATCGTGCACATGGTGCTGGCCAAGCTGCCGGACGCACCGCCGGGGGTGAAAGGTATTTCGCTGTTCATCGTGCCGAAGTTTCTGGTCAACGATGACGGCAGCCTCGGCCAGCGCAATGACGTGTTGCTGGCCGGGCTGTTCCACAAGATGGGTTGGCGCGGCACCACCTCTACCGCGTTGAACTTCGGCGATAACGGCGAGTGTGTCGGCTATCTGGTGGGCAAGGCGCATCACGGCTTGAGCTACATGTTCCAGATGATGAACGAAGCACGGATCGGCGTCGGCATGGGCGCGGTCATGCTCGGTTATGCCGGTTATCTGTATTCGCTGGAATACGCCCGCGAACGCCCACAAGGGCGGGTGCCGGACAGCAAAGACCCAAGCACCGCGCCGGTGGCGATCATTCAGCACGCGGATGTCAGACGCATGCTGCTGACGCAAAAATCCTACGTCGAAGGGGCGTTTGACCTCGGGCTGTATGCGGCGCGACTGTTCGATGACACCACGACGCTGGAGACTGAAGCCGAGCGCAAACAGGCGCACGAGTTGCTGGATCTGCTGACGCCGATCGTCAAATCCTGGCCGTCTGAGTTTTGCCTCAAGGCCAACGAACTGGCGATCCAGATCCTTGGCGGCCACGGCTACACCCGCGAATATCCGGTGGAGCAGTATTACCGCGACAACCGGCTGAATCCGATCCACGAAGGCACCCACGGCATTCAGTCGCTGGACTTGCTCGGACGTAAATTGGCGCAGAACGGTGGTGCCGGGCTGAAGCAGTTGATTCGGTTGATCGCCAACACCGCTGAGCGCGCTACGGCGTATGAATCACTGAGCGCATTGCGTGAGCCGCTGGAGAAACTGGTCGCGCGTCTGCAAGTCGTGACCATTGGTTTGCTGACCGATCTGGCGCAGGGCAAGGTCAACAGCAGCCTGGCGAACTCGGCTTTGTACCTGAAGGTGTTCGGACACACGGTGATTGGCTGGCGCTGGCTGGAGCAGGCGATTCGCGCCGAGGAAGGGTTGGTCAAGGGCAATGCGGCGGATGCCGACTTCTATAAAGGCAAGTTGCAGGCGGCACGCTATTTCCTGACGTGGGAAGTACCGGCTTGTCACCATGAACTGGCACTGCTGGAGGCGCGGGATGATACGTGTCTGAACATGCAAGATTCGTGGTTCTGACTCATCGCCCATGTAGCGCCCCAACACACTTCAACGGTCTTCGCACCTGTCAGGTTTTACAGGTGTGGAGATCAGAAACTGACGATAGGCTATCTTCGCCCGACATGTAGTTTGCAGTTGCCCGGCAGGTACGGACACACGTCCGCCCCCTTACCTCATCCGAGTAAAAGCCATGAGCGAACATGTTCTCGAAGACCGATCCATCAAACTTTCAGGTCTTGTGACCCTGGACTATTGCGTTCTCGCCTCTATCTCTCAAATACCTGCGCGCAGCGGTACAGTCTGGACGAACAAGGATTCCAGCGAATCTATTGTCATCAGCAAAAACCATCACCGCACCTCTGACGAAGAGTCGCAGATCACCCTGACGACTTCCCCCGCCAATGGAGCGCCGACCGTTACTACGACGGCGGCAGGAATGTTTGAGATTATTTGCGCCGAAGACCGATACGAAACCAGCAACCGGGTTGCTTACAAAGAACATGCCCGTATCAGCTCCAATCAATGGCGGTCAGTGGTCTATGGCGGTGCAGATTTGAGCGACGAGATGTCAGTCACCAACATCGATCCGTATGTGAATCTCACTGAAGACCAGTTTCTGCTTTCCGCCAGAATCAATGATTACGTGATAGACCCACAGGCAGTGCGGGTCACCGCAAAGCGTTACACCCGCAGAGGCGACCGCTATCAGGTCACCGTCATCGTGCCGAACAACAGCTATGGCAGCGTCACGGATTTCAGCCAGAACGACATGTTCCGAACACTGGCAATCGGCGACAGCTATGCCGTCGATCAAACCATGCGCATCGTGAAAGAAAAACGAGTGTTCTACCTGGAGACGATTGGTGGCATCGAATTTTATGGGCGGGAAATTCTTCTGGCATGAAATACCTGATCCGCCGTCGCGCCGATGCGCCACTTATGGCGCGTCGACTGATCTGAAAACCGTAGAACTCAGCTCAACTTGAACCCACCCATCTGCCGCGCCAGATCATCCGCCAGTTTCTGCAACATCTGACAATCCTCACGACACGCCCGAACCTCCCCCGCCGTCGCCCGGGCCAGATCGGAAATCCCCTGTACGTTGCGGTTGATCTCCTCGGTCACCGCCGACTGCTCTTCCGTCGCCGTCGCCACCTGATGGTTCATGTCGCTGATGCGCTCGACCTGCCCGGTAATCGCGGTCAGTGAAGCGCCAGTACGCTGGCTCGACTCAACCCCGGTGCCGGTTGCAGCTTGCCCCGTACGCATCGACGACACGGCGTTTTCCGCGCCCTGCTTAAGGCTGCCGATCATCTGCTGAATCTCGTCAGTGGATGCCTGCGTCCGTCGCGCCAGGGTGCGCACTTCATCGGCCACCACGGCGAAACCACGCCCCATATCCCCGGCACGCGCCGCTTCAATGGCGGCGTTGAGCGCTAACAGATTGGTCTGTTCGGACACGCCGCGAATCACCGCCAACACCGAATCAATCGACGCTACTTGATGTGCCAGCTCGCCAACGGCACCCGCCGCCAAACCAATCTCATCGGACATGCTTTCAATATGGCGAATGGAACCACCGACCACTTCCCGCGCCTGCATCGCTTCATCTCGTGCAGTTTGCGAAGCAAGTGCCGCGTTGCCGGCGTTCTGCGCAATTTCCTGCACGGTCAAACCCATTTCATGAACGGCAGTGGCGACCATGTCGGTCATTTCCTGCTGGCGGCCAGAACGCTCGGCGGTGTTCTCCACCACTTTTGCCACCTGCCCCACCGCCGTGCGCAGGCGCTCGCTGGTGGTCAACACTTCGCCAATCATTCCACGCTGACTGTCCAGGAAGCGGTTGAAGCCGCGGGCGAGATCGCCCAGCTCATCGGCACGACTGGAATCTAACCGATGGGTCAAATCTCCACCGCCGCTACCGATTGCTACCAGCGCCGCTGTTACCTGACGAATCGGTCGCACCAGCCCTTGGGCCAGCCACACCACCAACGCGAGGCACACCAGGGCCACCGCCAGACCGATGCCGCCGCTCATCCACATCGCTTTGCGCGCCTCGGCATAGATCTGCGACTGCGGCACTTCGGCCACCAGCGTCCAGCCCAAATCGCGCAAAGGCAGGCTGAAAGCAAGGAAGTCTTCGCCATCGCGCTGGAAGCTGCTGCTGACGGCATTTTTCTGACCGAGAACCGCTTGCGCCGCCGATGCACCGATCTGCTCCGTCAGCGTGCGTTTACCACTGAATTGAGTCTCGGGATGCACCTGGATCAAACCGTCGGAACGCACGAGATAGACCTTGCCGCGCTCGCCGAAGCTGAAGTTGTGAATCAGCTCGGACAGCTCTTTCATGCTCAGTCCAAGCCCGGCAACGCCAACCACTTTGCCGGCCTGCTCGACCTTCAAATCGATGAACAGCGCCAGTTCTCCAGTGGCCCCGTCGTTGTCGATGTTCAGGGTGCGCGGCTGATTGCTGTCGAGGAAAGAATAGAACCAGGCATCGGCCGGTTTGGCGCGACTGAGGGTGCGATCCAGACCTTTTTCGGTGATGTAGTGATTGGAGTCTGTGCCGATGATCAAAGCGGTAAATGCCTTGTGTTCGGCGCGGATGCCTTCCAGGTACTGCGCGAAGGCTGCCGTTTTGCTGCCGTCTTCACCGGCTGCCAGCCAGTCGCGCACCATGGTGTTGCTGGCGATGTCTTTGGCGGCCGTGAGCGGCTGGACGAGGATGCGCTCGATGTCGTTGCGCGTCGCTTCGATGCTCGACGGCAGCGCTTGTTCGACCAGATAGCTCTGGGCGAGACGGTTGACCACCAGGGTATAAATGCCAACCACGATCAGGATGCTGACCAGCAGGGCGGTGCCCATGCTGAGAATCAGCTGCCATTGAATACTGCGTCGCCACAACTGCATGGAGCACCCCCAAAGAATAAGTGGCCGAAACAATGCAACAGCCGTGCCGATTGTATACAACTCAATCGACAATCTATTCTTTGGTTGTGCGCAACCCCATCAACCCTGATTGATGGTCTTGGCGATGGTGTCGACCGTGGCGCTGACTTGCTCTTGGTAACGGTCGAGTTCTTGCTGATGCTTTTTCTTCATTTCGATCTGCTGAGAGCACAGATTCATCGCCGCCAGCACCAGCAGGCGGTCGCCGATCAGCGTCGGGTATTTCCTTTTGGTGTCGTCCAAAGCGGCCTTGAGCATCATTGCCGCGTCCAGCAGGGTCTGTTCTTCCCCGGCCGGCGCCTTGATCGAGTAGTCCTCTCCGAGAATGGAGACGACTTTTACCCCTGCTGAGTGGTGGTTCATGCGCTGACAGGACCTGCGTTGACACGATCAACCAGGGCCTGAATGCGTGCGGCAGTGGCGCCGTGCTTTTCTTCCTGCTCCATCAGGTTCAGTTGCAGGCTTTCGTTTTCATCCTTGGCCTGGGCCAGTTCCGTGGACAGGGTCTGGTTGGTTTGCGAGAGGGCCTGGTTCTGTTGCACCAGGTCGCTGACGAGCTGTTCCAATTGGCTGAGGGATGCTTCCAACATTTTGATCTTCCAAGCGTTTTTCAAAGGGCGCGTACGATAAAGAAAAGTCACCACAGATGCCAGGGTTTAACCGGCGCAAAGCCTTGATTTTCCTGGCGGGTGAGCGTTCTCGCGAGTTTAAAAGACTGTGATCTGGCGATCTGGTTCCTGCACTTCGTCGATCAGGGCCGGATGCGACAAATACGCACACTGACTCAAGACTTTAGTCGTATGACCGATAAGTCACCCATACAGCAGTCTCAGCCCGCATGGATGCGGCCCTCTCTTGGTATCCGCCCCATGTCCCTTCGCAATATGAATATCGCCCCTCGGGCGTTTACCGGGTTCGCTCTGATCGGCGGCCTGATGCTGATTCTCGGGGTGTTCGCCCTGAACCAGATGAGCAAAATCCGCGGTGCCGCCGAGGACATCTCGTCCAGCAGCGTGCCGAGCATCAAGAACCTCGACGAATTCACCCAATTGACCCTGCGCCTGCGGGTGCTGTCGTATCGCCTGTTGGTCAACCGTGAACCGGACGTGCAGCAGAAAACCGTCGAACTGCTGGATATGCGCAACCAGCAGATCCGTAAAGCCCAGAGCGATTACGAGCCATTGATCGGCAGCCCCGAGGAACGTGCAGCATACGACCAGTACGTGCAACTGCTCGGCCAGTACCGCCAGATCGAAGACCGCATGAAGAGCCTGTCGCGCAACAATCAGGTGGATGAACTGCGCACGCTGCTCAACACCGAATTGCTCAACAACTCCGAAGCAATGAACACCGTGCTCAACCGTCTGATGCAGATCAACGGCGAGCAGATCAGCGAGACCAATCAGCAAGCCGCCGATCAATATTCCTCGGCGTTCGATCTGGTGGTGACCTTGCTGGTGATCGCCACTGGCCTGACGTTCCTGTTCGCCTGGCTGCTGACCACCAGCATCACCCGACCGATCGACAAGGCTCTGGACGCGGCTGAAACCATCGCCGAAGGTAACCTGACCCAGCCGATCCATGTCGATGGCAGTGACGAAGCGGGTCGTCTGCTCGCAGCAATGGCGAAGATGCAATCGAAACTGCGCGACACCTTGCAGCGCATTTCCGGCTCGGCCACGCAGCTGGCTTCGGCGGCTGAAGAACTGAACAGTGTCACCGACGAAAGCGCGCGCGGCCTGACTCAGCAGAACAACGAAATCGAACAGGCGGCGACCGCCGTCAACGAAATGACCAGTGCTGTGGAAGAAGTCGCACGCAACGCGGTCAGCACGTCGGAAGCGTCGAAAAACGCCACCACCTCGGCTGGCGACGGTCGCGATCTGGTGCAGGAAACCGTCAGCGCCATCGAACGCATGAGCGCCGATGTGCAGAGCACGGCAAGCCTGATTGGCGATCTGGCCAATGAATCCCGTGACATCGGCAAGGTGCTGGATGTGATTCGTGGTCTGGCCGATCAGACCAACCTGCTGGCGCTGAACGCCGCCATTGAAGCGGCACGTGCCGGTGAGGCCGGTCGTGGTTTCGCGGTGGTGGCTGACGAGGTTCGTGCTTTGGCGCATCGCACTCAGCAATCGACCAGCGAAATCGAGCGCATGATCGGCAGCATTCAGAGCGGCACCGAACACGCCGTGGATTCGATGCGCAATAGCACCGAGCGCGCCGAGTCGACGCTGAACATTGCTCGCGGTGCCGGGATGTCGCTGGACACCATCAACACCGCCATCGTCGAAATCAACGAGCGCAACCTGGTGATCGCCAGCGCCGCCGAAGAGCAGGCTCAAGTGGCACGGGAAGTGGATCGCAATCTGGTGAACATCCGCGATCTGTCGGTGCAATCGGCGACCGGAGCGAATCAGACCAGTGCGGCGAGCAATGAGCTGTCGAGGTTGGCGCTGGACCTGAACAACATGGTTGGGCGGTTTAGCCTTTAATCCACCCATGCAGTGGCTGGTGAAACTCCTTTGTGGCGAGGGGATTTATCCCCGTTGGGTTGCGCAGCAGCCCCAAAAACGGTGTACGCGGTTTAATCTGAAAATTCGCATACACCGGTTTTACGACGGCTGCGCCGCCGGACGCGGATAAATCCCCTCGCCACAGTTTTCAGTTGGCGCACATTCAATGTGATGCCAATGCAAAAAGCTTTTTGACAGCATCACATTTCAACAGGTTAGAATCGCTGGCACGCAGACTGCATGGTCAGTTTGTGCCCGTCTTTACGCTTCTGGAGTACTGCCTTTGAATGCGACGACCATCAACAGCCTGTTCTTGATCGGCGCGTTGCTGGTAGGCGCAAGTATCCTTGTCAGCTCTCTGTCTTCCCGTCTCGGCATCCCGATTCTGGTCATCATTCTTGCGGTCGGCATGGCGGCCGGGGTCGATGGCGGCGGGATCATTTTCGATAACTACCCGACGGCCTATCTGGTCGGCAACCTCGCACTGGCGGTGATCCTCCTCGATGGCGGCTTGCGCACGCGGGTGTCCAGTTTCCGCGTGGCGTTATGGCCGGCGTTGTCGCTGGCCACGGTCGGGGTATTGATCACCACCGGGCTGACCGGTATGGCGGCCGCGTGGTTGTTCGACCTGAACCTGATCCAGGGCCTGCTGATCGGCGCCATCGTCGGTTCGACAGACGCTGCGGCGGTGTTCTCGCTGCTCGGCGGCAAAGGCCTGAACGAACGGGTGACCGCCAGCCTGGAAATCGAATCCGGCAGCAACGACCCGATGGCGGTGTTTCTCACCGTGACCCTGATCGACATGCTCGCCAGCGGCCAGACCGGTTTGCACTGGAGCCTGTTGACCCACCTGATCCGCGAGTTCGGCATCGGTGGCGTGATCGGTCTCGGCGGTGGCTGGCTGATGCTGCAACTGGTCAACCGGATCAACCTCGCGGCCGGCCTTTATCCGATCCTGGTGATCGCCGGTGGCCTGGTGGTGTTTGCCCTGACCAACGCCTTGCACGGCAGCGGCTTCCTCGCGGTTTATCTGTGCGGCCTGGTCATCGGCAACCGCCCGGTGCGCAGCCGCCACGGCATTCTGCATATGCTCGATGGCATGGCGTGGCTGGCGCAGATCGGCATGTTCCTGGTGCTGGGGCTGTTGGTCACGCCACACGACTTGCTGCCGATCGCCCTGCCCGCCCTTGGTCTGGCGCTGTGGATGATTCTGTTCGCGCGACCGCTGTCGGTGATCGTCGGCCTGCTGCCGTTCAAGGCATTCCATGGCCGCGAGAAAGCCTTTATTTCCTGGGTCGGTCTGCGCGGCGCCGTACCGATCATTCTCGCGGTGTTCCCGCTGATGGCCGGGCTGCCGAACGCGCAGCTGTACTTCAATCTCGCTTTCTTCATCGTGCTGGTGTCGCTGCTGGTGCAGGGCACGAGCCTGCCGTGGGTGGCGAAACTGCTCAAGGTGACCGTACCGCCCGAGCCAGCGCCGATTTCCCGATCAGCGCTGGAAGTGCACATCACCAGCGAGTGGGAGTTGTTCGTTTACAAGCTCGGCGCCGAAAAATGGTGCATCGGTTCACCCCTGCGTGAGCTGAAAATGCCCGAGGGCACACGTATCGCGGCGCTGTTTCGTGGTCAGCAACTGCTCCATCCGTCGGGTAGTACGGTGCTGGAAGTCGATGATTTACTGTGTGTTATCGGCCATGAACACAATCTGCCGGCCCTTGGCAAACTGTTCAGCCAGGCACCGCAACGAGGCCTCGATCTGCGCTTCTTCGGCGACTTTGTACTCGAAGGAGACGCCCAGCTTAAAGCGGTTGCAGCGCTTTATGGATTGCCCGCTGAAGGCATCGATCCGGACATGACTCTGGGCGCGTTCATTGCCCATAAAGTCGGCGGTGCGCCGATCGTCGGTGACCAGGTGGAGTGGAACAACACCCACTGGACGGTTGCGGTCATGGACGGGAACAAGATCGGCAAAGTGGGCGTCAGATTCCCCGAAGGAAGTCGCCCGGGTCCCGGGCTCTTCCTCTAAACTGCGTCCACTCTCACTTGCTTGACCGGTCTCTATGCCTACCCTGCGCTCCTTTTTCCTCGCGGCCCTGCTGGGCTTGAGTCTTACTGTCGGCCCGCTGTACGCCGCCGAACCACCGTCCAGCGAAGCCGTGCAGGCCAGCCTGGACAAGCTTGCCGACAGCAAACTGCCGGACGCTGATAAAAAGCCCCTGCAAGCCGTCTTGCAGAACACGCTCAATCAGCTGAACAACCGGCGTGATTACGAGCAAAAACTCAGCGATCTGAAGCAACAACTGGCGACCGCGCCAAAGCAGACCATCGAGAACAATCGCGAACTGACGCGCCTCAAGGCGACAGCGGTGGTACCGGTAGCGCAGCGGTTCCCCAAAGAGTCGATCCCGCAGCTGGAGCAGATTCTTACCGATCGTTCGACCCAGCAAAGCGATCTGCAAAAAGCCCTGGCCGACGCCAACAGCCTGATCATTACCGCGCAGACTCGACCCGAGCGCGCCCAGGCAGAAATTTCCGCCAGTCAGACGCGTATTCAGCAAATCAACAACATCCTCAAGTCCGGCAAAGACGCGGGCAAGGCCGTCAGCGCCGAGCAGCGTGACCTGCTCAACGCCGAGCTGGCCGCGCTGAACGCACTGATTCCGCTGCGCCGTCAGGAACTGGCCGGCAACAACCAGTTGCAGGATCTGGGCAACAGTCTGCATGACTTGCTCTCGGAGAAGTCCGACCGCCTCGACCGCGAGATCCAGGAACTGCAAACGCTGATCAACCAGAAGCGTCTGGCGCAGTCTCAGGAAACCGTCACCCAGCAATCGATCGAAGCGCAAAAGGCCGGCAGCAGCAGCCTGCTTGCCATCGAAAGCACGGCCAACCTCAAGCTGTCGGACTATCTGCTCAAGAGCACCGACCGCCTCAACGAGGTCACTCAACAGAATCTGCAAACCAAGCAGCAACTCGACACCCTGACCCAAAGCGATTCGGCCCTCGACGAGCAGATCAACGTGCTCAAGGGCAGCCTGTTGCTGTCGAAGATTCTTTATAAGCAGAAACAGGCCCTGCCGCGCCTCAAGGTCGACCGCGATCTGGCGGATCAGATCGCCGACATCCGCCTGTGGCAATTTGACGTCAGCCAGCAGCGTGAACAGCTGAGCAATCCGTCGGCCTATGTCGACAACCTGCTGTCCACTCAGCCACCGGAACAAGTCACACCGCAACTGCGCAAAAGCCTGCTCGAACTGGCCAACACCCGTGCCGATCTGCTCGAGCGTCTGAATCGCGAACTGAGCGCGATGCTCAATGAATCGATCACCCTGCAACTTAACCAGAAGCAACTGCTGAGCACCGCGCAGAGCCTGCGCGCGACCCTCGACGAGCAGATGTTCTGGATCCCCAGCAACAAGCCGCTGGACATCGAGTGGATGCGTGGCGTGCCGGAGCGCCTGAAACGTCAGGTCGACACCCTGCCGTTGGCTTCAAGCCTGAGCGAGCTGACTGACGGCCTGACTCAGCGGCCCTTGCTGTTCCTGCCGCTGGCGCTGCTGATTGGTGCTCTGCTGTGGCGCCGCAAGGCTTTGTATGCACGGTTGAACAAGGTTCACCAGGACATTGGTCACTTCAAGCGCGACAGCCAGTGGCATACGCCGCAGGCGATTCTGATCAACATTCTGCTGGCGATGCCGGTGGCGCTTGGTCTGGCCTTGTGTGGCCTGGCCTTGCAGATCGACGCCCGCGGGCAGAACGCCAACATGGGCGCGGCGCTGTTGCAAATGGGCCAGGCGTGGCTGGTGTTCTACACCGCCTACCGGATTCTTGCGCCGGGCGGCGTGGCCGAGTTGCACTTCCGTTGGGAAAAACCGCAGGTCGAATTCCTGCGGGGCTGGATCCGCCGACTCGGGCTGGTGGTCATGGCGCTGGTCACCGTGGTGGCTGTTGCCGAACTGCAACCGGCGGCATTGGCCGATGACGTGCTCGGCATGCCTGTCGTGCTGACCTGTTATGCCTTGATGGCGTGGTTACTCAGTCGCTTGCTGATCAGCAGCCCGGCCCACGAAAACACCTCGCTGTTTCGCAAAGCCGTCGGCGTGATGTTCACCCTGTTGCCGATCGCCCTGTTCGTCGCGGTGTGCTTCGGCTACTACTACACCGCGCTGAAACTCAGCGACCGTCTGATCAACACCCTCTATTTGCTGATGTTCTGGCTGGTGATCGAAGCCACCTTCGTCCGTGGTCTGAGCGTTGCCGCACGACGCCTGGCCTACCAGCGCGCCCTGGCCAAACGCCAGGCGGCGAGAGAAGCCGGCGATGGCGAAGCAGTGATCGAAGAGCCGACGCTGGACATCGAAAAGGTCAACGAGCAGTCCTTGCGCCTGATCCGTCTGGCCCTGCTCGGCGGCTTTATCGCGGCGCTGTACTGGGTCTGGTCTGACCTGATTTCGGTGTTCTCGTACCTCGACAACATCACCCTCTACGAATACACCAGCGGCACCGGCGCCAACATGAGCATGGTGCCGATCAGCATCGGCGACATGCTCGGCGCACTGATCATCATCGGCATCACCTTCGCCCTGGCGCGCAACTTGCCCGGCCTGCTCGAAGTGTTCGTGCTGTCGAAACTCAATCTGGCTCAGGGCAGCGCCTACGCGACCACGACGCTGCTGTCGTATGTGATCGCCGGCGTCGGTTTCGTCTCGACCCTGTCGACCCTCGGCGTCAGTTGGGACAAGTTGCAATGGCTGGTGGCGGCGCTGTCGGTCGGCCTCGGTTTCGGTATGCAGGAGATTTTTGCCAACTTCATCTCCGGCATCATGATCCTCTTCGAACGCCCGGTGCGGATCGGCGACACCATCACCATCGGCAACCTGTCGGGTACGGTGAGCAAGATTCGCATCCGCGCCACGACCATCACCGACTTCGACCGCAAGGACATCATTGTCCCGAACAAGACGTTCATCACCGGGCAACTGATCAACTGGTCGCTGACCGACACCATCACCCGCGTGACGCTAAAACTCGGTGTCGATTACGGCTCGGATCTGGATCTGGTCAAGGAACTGCTGCTCAAGGCTGCCCGGGACAATCCGCGCGTGCTCAAGGAACCCGAGCCGCACGTGTACTTCCTCAACTTCGGCGAAAGTACGCTCGACCACGAACTGCGCATGCATGTGCGTGACCTCGGCGACCGTAACCCGGTGATCGATGAAGTGAACCGCTTCATCAACCGTGAGTTCAAGAAGCAGCACATCAACATTTCGTTCCGCCAGATGGAGGTTTACTTGAAGAACCTGCAAGGTCAGGAATACAAGTTGGTGCCCATCGAGGCGGAAGCCAAAACCATCGTCGCCGTGCCCGACGAACAGAAGCCGCTGCAAGAGCCGCCGCCGGCCAAACTCGACTAACCGGTCTATTCCCAGCAGAATGCTCGGACATTCTGCTGGAGCAGGCCCTTGAAAGCCCTCGACGAACTGACCTTCGACAATCGCTTCGCCCGCCTGGGCGATGCGTTCTCCGCCCACGTGCTGCCCGAGTCGATCGACAATCCGCGTCTGGTCGTCGCCAGCCCTGCGGCCATGGCTTTGCTGGATCTCGACCCGGCGACTGCCGAAACCCAAGAGTTTGCCGAACTGTTTGGCGGCCACAAACTGTGGGCCGATGCCGAGCCGCGGGCGATGGTCTATTCCGGACACCAGTTCGGCGGCTATACGCCGCAACTGGGCGATGGTCGTGGGCTGCTGCTGGGCGAGGTCTACAACCAGGCCGGC
The DNA here is from genome assembly GCF_016651305.1 of Pseudomonas sp. TH06. Lineage (GTDB taxonomy): Bacteria > Pseudomonadota > Gammaproteobacteria > Pseudomonadales > Pseudomonadaceae > Aquipseudomonas. The sequence continues at coordinate 945,851 of NZ_JAEKEC010000001.1, forward strand.
GAACACTGGGACTTGCACCTCAAGGGCGCCGGGCAGACGCCGTTTTCGCGCATGGGCGACGGGCGTGCGGTGCTGCGTTCGTCGATCCGCGAGTTCCTCGCCTCCGAAGCGCTGTACGCGCTGAACATTCCGTCCTCGCGCGCGGCCTGCGTGATCGGCTCCGACACCCCGGTCTGGCGGGAAAAACAGGAACGCGCGGCGATGGTGCTGCGTCTGGCGCCGAGCCACATTCGCTTCGGCCACTTCGAATATTTCTACTACACCAAGCGTCCCGAGCAGCAGAAGCAGCTCGGCGAACACGTGCTGGCGATGCACTTCCCGGAGTGCCTGGAGCAACCGGAGCCGTATCTGGCGATGTTCCGCGAGATCGTCGAGCGCAACGCCGAACTGATCGCCAAATGGCAGGCTTACGGTTTCTGCCACGGTGTGATGAACACCGACAACATGTCGATCCTTGGCATCACTTTCGACTTCGGCCCGTTCGCCTTCCTCGATGACTTCGACGCCAACTTCATCTGCAACCATTCGGATGATCAGGGCCGTTACTCGTTCAGCAATCAGGTGCCCATCGGCCAATGGAACCTCAGCGCCCTTGCGCAGGCGCTGACGCCGTTCATCAGCGTCGAAGCCCTGCGCGAAACGCTCGGCCTGTACTTGCCAATGTTCCAGGCCCATTACCTCGACCTGATGCGCCGTCGTCTCGGTTTCACTACCGCCGAAGAGGACGACCAAAATCTGCTGGAAAACCTGCTGCAATTGATGCAGAACAGCAGCGTCGACTACACGCTGTTCTTCCGCCGACTCGGAGAGGAATCAGCAGAACAAGCCGTCGCCCGCTTGCGTGACGACTTCGTCGATATCAAGGGTTTCGATGCCTGGGGCGAGCGCTACGTGGCGCGGGTTGCCCGCGATGGCGCGCCTGATCAAGCGCAACGTCGCGCGCGAATGCATGCGGTCAATCCGCTGTACATCCTGCGCAATTATCTGGCGCAAAAAGCCATCGATGCCGCTGAACAGGGCGACTACTCCGAGGTTCGGCGCCTGCACGCGGTGCTGAGCAAACCTTTCGAGGCGCAGCCGGGGATGGAAAGCTACGCCGAGCGGCCGCCGGAGTGGGGCAAGCATCTGGAGATCAGTTGTTCGTCGTGAGGCGAGCGATGTGACACTGCCAGACCCTTTTGCTTCATAGAACACCGCCGCGTACCGGACAGCGCGGCATTACAGGACAAGGACGTTGCAGTGCTCGGCTATCTTTCCGTTGGCATCACGCTGTTTCAAACGCTTTCAATGCTTATTTACGTCGGCGGCATCTGGGCGTGTCAGTTCAGACTCAACGCTCTGCGCCGCGACGAGCCATCCCGCTGCGCGACGATCGAAGAACACCGGTTGCTCGCCCTCTATTACCCCAAGGAAACATTCGAGCGCGATGTTCACCTGATCAGCGGCGCCTATCGAAAAACCGGCACCATGAAAGACTGGTCCGGCATGCACCGCATCGCTGAACTCCCGGTATTGCTGCCTGCACTGGCCCTGCCGTTTCTGAACAAGGAAGGCAACAACGAGGCCGAAATCATCTGCGGCAAAAAACGCGCTTATGTGATCCGCCTGAATGACGGCTACCACATCGAGGCGTTCGCCCAGCGTGTCGAGACCGACGAGCGGGCTGACGTTCAATGGACGTTCGGTATCCCCGGCCCCTGTATCGACGACGAAGAGACACTGATCCTCGGGCAACGCCCTGCCCGCAAGAAAGAGCGTCGACGCCTCGCGTATGAAATGAACGGGCACGCGCCGTGTCTGCGGCGCTTTTTGGGGTGCTGTGCAGTTGTGGCAAGCGTGTTGCTGTTCTGGGCGATGGCCTTTGAGTGGCTGACCGCCAAGGAATGGTTTGTCCCTTTCTTCTTCGTGACCATGGCAGGCTTCCTGCCCATGGCGCTGGAAAAGCATCAGCCGCGCAGCGTGGTCAACCGTATTCAAGGCGTTTATCGCTGGGTTCCTGAGGAGGGAATGACCATCGGTAAAAAACGTGTGTCCGTCGAGTCTCCGCTCCGGCAACAAATTGAAAATCACATCAAGGAAGGCCAGACCGTTATTGCTCATATCGACGTGGATCCGGAGAGAGGCTGGTATGACTGGCTGCTCAAGATCGAAGGCCTGCCCGATGCCTGTGCCGACTGGCGCCATCAGGAGCACGAAGCCTGGCTCGGCAACGCGGTGATGATGGGGCTGTTCGGGATTTCCTGGCTGGTGGCGCACGTGTGCTACCCCGACGTTGATCGCAGCAACGCGCAGGCATGGGTGGAATACGTCAGCGGCGGACTGTGCGTCGCCTACGGCGTCAATCTGGCCAGGCGTCTGTGGGAGCGCCGGCCTGTGTCGAACAGCGTCAGCGCGTCCTGATGAGCCAGCCAGCGTTTGAAGTTCTCGCATTCGTGGTCATCGTCGCCCTGCTCATTTCTCCGGCAGTGTTCTTCGTCTGGAAACTCGTGGCCCTGTCCTGGTCGACTCGCCGCTTCATCGCCAAGGCGCAACCCCTTCGCCAACTGAACGACGCGGAACGAGCCGCACTGGCATTCATGGACAGTCGGGCGATCGGCTTTATTCATCTGGTGGGGACTACCATTCTGCCGTTCAGGGAACTGGAGACCGCGCAAGGCAAAGCAGCGGCGGTCTATCGGTTGTGCGGGCCGCTGAAGATTTCCGGATATGGTTCGCAATGGGGCGGGGAAGTGCATTACGCGATTCAAAACGTCGAAGTGTTCATGGCGGTGGATCGACTGACCGATTTCACCCGCGATCAGAACATTGTCGACGTGGTGTTCTGCAAGAACGTCGGCATCGTATTGAACTGCAACGACGGTTACTCGCTGGTCGATGCCAGCGCTGCGTGGAAGCAGCGCATCTTCGGCCCGGAAGCACAATAACGCTCGCGAGACCGCAGCATCAGTTATGCGGCCTGCGCCTCGACAGCAGGCCCCTCGCCCTGATTGAACAGTACGAAATCACGTTCTTCGCTGTCCGTGGCGGCGCTCTTTAGGAGGAATCCGATTACTAACCCACCGCCAACCAACACGCCCGAGAACCCGGAAAACGGCGGCTCGGCGAAGAACATGAAATAGAGCGTCGCGAGCATGCTGATCAAGAAGTACGGCCCCAGAATCAGCAACGCCAGCTTGCCGATACGGGTGGCTGTCTGCAGTTTTTTGTCCAGCACCTGACGGTCGGCTTCATCCAGCAACAGATCCGAACTGCACTGATAGCAGTTGATGGGCTGCAACCGAACCAGCTCGAACGCTTGGTGATAGGTCGGCTTGAGCGTGTAGTTGCAGTGCCCGCAGCTCATGCTCGCGTCTTTGTAAGGCGTGGAATCGGTAGGCGCTGTGACCTCTTGGGTAGAGCTCATGACAGTTAATTCCCTTTAGATGAAAGCGCGGCTGAAAAAGCCGCGCGACATGCTATCAGAGTGCAACAGCCCTAGGGTTTGGATGGCTCAGCAACGCCCTTCAGATGAATACATCTACCGGCAGTTTGAAGTGATCGGCCAGCCAGCGGACCTGCCGTAAGTTGAGCTGGCGCTTGCCGCTCAGAATTTCCGAAACCACTGACTGAGGGCCGACACCGGGCAAATCGCTCTGGGTCAAACCATGTTCGCGCATCAGATATCCCAGCACTTCGTAACCAGGCGGTTTGGGCATTGGGTGATGAGTGTGATCCCACTCCTCAATCCAGTCACCGATGATATCCACCAGACTCATTAAAGGATGGGACTCGTCATCGCCTGTAATCTCAAGTATTTCGTCGGCTGCCCGCACCAACGCGTCGTATTCCTCTTCATTTCCTGGCCGCCGCAGCGAATGAGAATAGAGAACTCTATTTTGTCCCGTGCTGGAATCAAGCCAGACACTCTCAAAGCCAACAAAGCCCCCGGTCGGCGTCCAAGCCGTCCCAACCTTCAAGGCGTTTCCATACATGAGTGAAAGGCGTTTGAGCGTCTTGATGGTCATTGGAATACGGGTCCAAGAAATACTTCATTCAGGACTGCGAAGGATTACCGACTGGATCAAATACAGATAGTCAGCCGAAGCATCGATACGTGTAGTCCCTCTCCTCAAACAAAGAAGGTAATGCCCTACAGATCAATTCCTTGATAATCACGACTTTGCCCTCAGAACAGTCTTATAGACTTCCTGTCCGAGAACCGCTCATGACCGACCCACTGCTTATCCCCTGCCCATCCTGCAACGGCCTAAATCGCATTCCCGCCGAGCGCCTCGCTGACCAGCCCAAATGCGGTCGTTGCAAATCCGCAGTCCTGCTGAACAAACCGTTCGAACTCAAGCAAGGCGACTACGCCAGCCAGATCAAGGGCGACCTGCCGCTATTGGTGGATGTGTGGGCGGACTGGTGCGGGCCGTGCAAGTCGTTTGCGCCAGTATTCGAGCAGGCGGCTGCGCAGTTGGCGGGCAAGTGTCGGTTGGCCAAGCTCGATAGTGAGGCGAATCAGCAGTTGTCGGCGCAGTTGGGGATTCGCTCGATTCCGAGTTTGATTCTGTTCAAGAACGGTCGGGAGATTGCGCGGCAGAGTGGCGCGTTTCCACTGCCGCAGTTGATGGCGTGGCTACGTAGCCAGAGTATCTGACACACCATAAATCCAATTGTAGGAGTGAGCCTGCTCGCGATGGCGTCCTGTCAGCCCAACACTTGAGTGACTGAAAGGGCGCTATCGCGAGCAGGCTCACTCCTACAGGGGATTTGTGTAACTCAGATATCAGTGATCTTCGAGCAGGTTATGCAACTCGACGAACTGCTGGGTCAGCTTGTGACGTGGATCCAGGTGGATCAGCGGGATGCTGGCTTGATGCGATTCGCGCATGCGCACCGAGCTGGTCAGATACACCGGCAACACCGGCAAACCTTCGGCAATCAACTCATCGAGAATCTGCTGCGGCAGACTGGCGCGGGCCTGAAACTGGTTGACCACAATGCCTTCGACTTCCAGGCCTTCGTTGTGGTCTTCCTTCAGCTCTTCGATTTCCGCCATCAAGCCGTACAAGGCCTGACGTGAAAAACTGTCGCAATCGAAGGGGATCAGTACGCGATCGGCCGCAATCAGCGCCGATACCGCGTAGAAATTCAGTGCTGGCGGCGTATCGAGATAAATACGGTCGTACTCACCATCCAGCTCATCGAGCAATTTCCGCAGTTTGTTGATCTTGTGCTTGGCCTCAAGCTTGGGCTGCAAGTCGGCGAGTTCGGCAGTGGCGGTGATGATGTGCAGGTTGTCGAACGGGGTTTCGTAGATATCGGCCTGATTCTTCTTCGAGAACGGCCCGGAAGACAGGGTCTGTTTGAAGAAATCGGCAATGCCCATCGGGATATCGTTGCCGGTGAGCCCCGTCAGATACTGAGTGGAGTTGGCCTGGGCGTCGAGGTCCACCAACAGCGTGCGATAACCCTCGCTCGCGCTGACCGCCGCCAGATTGCAGGCAATGCTGGATTTGCCTACGCCACCTTTCTGATTGAACACCACGCGCCGCATGACCAAACCTCCGTGTATCAAAGAATGACCGAGTGTAGATGCGCGCGGCCTCGCTTCGCTACCTTCACGGACACGGACTACAGGGTCAGGTGCAAATATCCCCGTGGAGACCGAGCAAAAGCCCTCATGAATCGCCGAGATTCCCGACAGACAAGCCGCTCGCAATCTGGATAATGGCCAAGTGACAGTTCTGCCGCGAACCGATCGGTACATTTCGTTGCGCAAAATGTAACCAGCATTTGCTACACACTCGTCGCACCGGGATAATGCGCGCCACCCGGCGTCAAGCGCCATGTCAGGCCCGCCGCGGCTTTGGCGACTCAATGCGTCAATACAAGCCCGCAGGGGCGGGATAAATATCCGTGATCAACTTCAACATCGCCCAATGGCGCGCGTGGGCCCCGGGGCTCGACAGCGTGGACGCCTGGCAGGCCTGGAGCCGACAGCCGGTTGTCATTCCGGCGAGCGATGCCGCGCCCGATGTGTCGTTTTTACCGGCCATGCAACGGCGGCGTCTCAGCCGACTGGCGCGAATGGCTTTCAGTGTTGGCTGGCCACTGGCCGACGGACGGGAAAACCTGCCACTGGTGTTTGTCTCGCGGCACGGCGAGACCCCGCGCACCTACGACATCCTCAGTGATCTGGCCAGGGACGAACCGCTGTCGCCAACCCAGTTCAGCCTCTCGGTGCACAACGCAATCATTGGCCTGTGGTCGATCATGCGCGGCGAAACCAGCGAAATGACCGCCCTTGCCGCTGCGGGCGACGGCCTTGAACACGGCATGCTCGAAGCCGCCGCCCTGCTCAATGAGGGCGCGGCAGCGGTACTGCTGATCATCACCGAGGAACAGCCACCCGAAGCCTATTCGAAGTGGATCGACGACGTGCCGTTTCCTTATGCGCTGGGCCTGCTGCTTACCCCCGGTACCGACTGGCGGCTGACCTTGAACAGCACCACCGAAGCACTGTCCAAAGCGCACTGGCCCCACGCGCTCAACCTGCTGCGCACCCTGCTCGGCCAGCAAACCCTTTGCCAACATGCCTGGAAAAATCGTGTATGGACCTGGCAACGCAACCCGTGATCGAGAAGCACCGCGATGCCTACTACTGGCGTCTGCTGGCCACCGCTGCAAGCTTCGCTCTGTTCGGGCTCGGCGGGCTGTGCCTGCGTTTAGTGGTTTTCCCGTTGCTCGGCTGCCTGCCGGGCGATGCCATCAAACACCGCCAGCGTGCACGGCAAACGGTCAGTCGGCTGTTCTGGTTTTTCGTGCGTTTCATGGCCCGCACCGGCGTGCTCACCTATGACATTCAGGGCGCCGAACGCCTCGGCCGGCCAGGGCAGATGATCATCGCCAACCACCCGTCGCTGATCGACGTGGTGTTCCTGATCGGCCTGGTGCGCCACGCCAATTGCGTGGTGAAGAAAAGCCTGTGGGAAAACCCCTTCACCCGTGGCCCGCTGCGCAGCACCGAATACATCAGCAACGACGGCAGCATGGACATGCTCGATGCCGCCGCCGAGTCGCTGCAAAACGGCCAGACCCTGATCATTTTCCCCGAAGGCACGCGTACTCAGCCGGGACAGGCACCGGCCTTTCATCGGGGCGCCGCAGCGATTGCCCTGCGCGGTGCGAAAATCCTCACGCCGGTGATCATCAAGGTCAGCCCGACCACGCTGACCAAGGCCGAGCCGTGGTATCGGATCCCCAATCGCCGCGTGCACTTCAGTTTTCGCGTCGGCGCCGATATAGACCCACAGACTTTCGCCGCGCAGGGGCCCGCACCGCAGGCCTCGCGCAAGCTCAACGATTATTTGCACTCTTACTTCATCAAGGAGCTCGCCGAAGATGAGCGATCTGCACCGTGACATCAAACTGCTGATCATCGACGCCCTCGGTCTCGAAGACATCAGCGTCGACGACATCGGCGACGACCAGACGCTGTTCGGCGAAGGCCTGGGCCTGGATTCCGTCGACGCGCTGGAGCTGGGTCTGGCGATCCAGAAAAAGTACGGCATCAAGATCGACGCCGACGCCAAAGACACCCGTAACCATTTCACCAACGTGGCCAGCCTTGCGGCATTCGTCACGGCAAAACAGGCAGCTTGAGACCGGACCATGCAAACTCGTGACGACATTTTCAACACCCTGCGCGATGCCCTGGTCGAGCTGTTCGAACTGGATCCGGCCCGTGTGAGCCTGGAATCCAACCTGTATCAGGATCTGGAAATCGACAGCATCGACGCGGTCGATCTGATCGATCACATCAAGCGCCAGACCGGCAAGAAAATCGCCGCCGAAGAATTCAAATCGGTGCGCACCGTCGGTGACGTGGTCGAGGCGGTCTACCGTCTGGTTCAACCGGCCGCATGAGTCGTCTGATCGGCCTCGGCCTGCTGCTGGCCGGTCTGCTGTACCCCTTTGCGGTGTATTTCGGCATGGAACACTTTGCGCCGTGGCAGTTCGGCCTGCTGCTGGGCAGCCTGTGGCTGGCGCGGGCTCTGACCGGCGAGCGCAAACCCGGCAGCCTGTGGATGGCGTGCGTGGCGATCGTTTTCTGTCTGCTGCTGGCGCTGTTCGACAGCCCGCTATTGCTGCGTTGGTATCCGGTACTGATCAGCGGTTTCATGCTGGTGCTGTTCAGCCTGAGCCTGAAATACGGACCGCCGATGGTCGAACGGCTGGCGCGCTTGCGTGAGCCAGAGCTGCCGGACATTGCCATTCGCTACACGCGAAAAGTCACCGTGGCCTGGAGCGTGTTTTTCTTCTGCAACGGATTGTGCGCCGCCCTCCTCACGCTGTGGGCGCCGCTGAACTGGTGGATGTTGTACACCGGCCTGATTTCCTACGGATTGATCGGCCTGATGTTTGCCATTGAATGGCTGATACGACAACGGGTAAGAGGCCGTACATGAACTGGATAAAACTTGAGCAGCTGCTGCTCAAGGCCTTGCCGACGCGGGCGATCAGCCACGCGCCGGCACTTGATCACGCGCAGCTGTGCGCACAGGCATTGTCTGTTGCCGCCGCCCTGCAAAGCCGTGGCGTACGCCGACTGGCCGTGCATCTGGAAGACGCCGCCGACCTCGCCATTGCCCTGCTCGGTGCCTGGCGCGCAGGCGTCAGCGTATTGCTGCCTGCGGATCTACAAGCACAAACCCGCCAACGCTGGTCGGGCGAGGTGGATCTGTGGCTGACCGATCAAAACGATGACTGTCATCTGGCTGATCTGCACCAGCCAGCGTTGGCCAGTGCGGAACTGAAGCTCGACGAGTGCCGTTTGAGCCTGTGCACTTCGGGTTCCAGCGGCGAACCCAAGCGTATCGACAAGACGCTGCGCCAACTGGCCAATGAGGTCGAAGCACTGGAGCAATTGTGGGGCGCGGATCTCGCTGAGGCCTGCATCATCGGCAGCGTCGCCACCCAGCACATCTACGGTTTGCTGTTTCGCGTGCTCTGGCCGCTGTGTGCGGGGCGAACATTCGTGCGCAAACAACTGGCATTCCCCGAGGACATGCAGCGCGCCAGTCGCGAGCATGCAACCTTCGCCTGGGTCGCCAGTCCGGCGCTGCTCAAGCGCATGGGCGACAACCTCGACTGGCCGGCCCTCAGCGCTGTACGGCGAGTGTTCTCCTCGGGTGGCGCACTGCCGGCCGACGCGGCGCAGAGCCTGCAACAACGCCTGCAACAGTGGCCGACGGAAATCCTCGGCAGCTCGGAAACCGGTGGCATCGCCTGGCGGCAGGGCGAAACCCTGTGGCAGCCGTTCGCCGGTGTCGCACTAAGTCAGGACAACGACGGCGCGCTGCTGATCGCCTCACCGTATCTGCCGGCCGGCCATGTCGAACACAGCGCCGACGCTGCGCGGATCGCTGCCGATGGCCGCTTCGAACTGCTCGGACGGCTGGACCGGATCGTCAAACTCGAAGAGAAACGTATTTCCCTGCCGATGCTTGAACAAGCTCTGATGACCCACGCTTGGGTCGCCGAAGCACGGCTGGGCGTGGTGCAGGAAAACCGTGCATCCCTCGGTGCATTGCTGGTACTCAGCGAATCGGGCCTGTTTGCCTTGCGTGAACACGGCCGCCGCAGCCTGACCGAAACCCTGCGCCAGCATCTGCGCGAGCATTGCGAAGCCCTCGCCCTGCCCCGGCGCTGGCGCCTGCTGCGGCAAATGCCGTTGAACAGCCAAGGCAAACTGCCGCAAGCCGATGTCGAAGCACTGTTTGTCGCACCAAGGCCGAAAGCCCCTGAAGTGCTGGAACAAATCGAAACCGAGGGTGAATGGAGCCTGCAACTGAGCGTGCCGCCGGATCTGGCGTACTTCAGCGGCCACTTCCCCAAGGCCCCGGTGTTACCCGGCGTGGTCCAGGTAGAATGGGCGCTGAACCTCGGACGTCAATTACTCAACCTGAACGGCCCGTTCGTTGGCATGGAAGTGCTGAAGTTCCAGCAACTGGTGCGCCCCGGCGATGAAATCCAGCTGCACCTGCGCTTCGATCCCGAGCGCAGCAAATTGTATTTCGCCTACCGCAACGACACCGCGACCTGCTCCAGTGGCCGGATCCTGCTGGGGGCTGACAATGTATAACCCTTGTGCAGTAATCCCGGTCTATAACCATGAAACGGCCATTGGCACGGTGGTCGACGCTCTGCTCGCGCAGCATCTGCCGTGCATTCTGGTGGACGACGCCAGCACGCCATCCTGCGCGAAAGTGCTTGATGCTCTGGCCGAGCGCGACAACGTCTATCTGGTCCGCCTCACCGTCAATCAGGGCAAGGGGGGCGCGGTGATGACCGGTCTGCGCGAAGCTTCGCGACTGGGTTTCAGCCATGCCTTGCAGGTTGACGCCGACGGTCAGCATGACCTGCTCGACGTCGCCCGTTTCGTCGAGGCATCCCGTGCCCATCCTCAAGCGATGATCTGCGGGTATCCGCTGTTCGACGACAGCGTGCCCAAGGGCCGTTTGTACGCCCGTTACCTGACCCACGTCATGGTCTGGATCAACACGCTGTCGCTGCAGATCCGCGATTCAATGTGCGGCTTTCGTGTCTATCCGCTGGCGCCGACGCTGGCCGTAATTGATTCGGCCAAGGTAGGCAAACGCATGGATTTCGACTCGGACATTCTCGTGCGCCTGGCCTGGCGCAATCAGCCGATGCACTGGCTGCAAACCAGCGTGCATTACCCGCTGGATGGCGTCTCGCACTTCCGGCTGTTTCATGACAACGCACTGATTTCCAGCATGCACACCCGGCTGTTCTTCGGCATGTTGCTGCGTTTGCCGGTGATCCTCTGGCGGCGGTGGCGCCCATGACGGTCGAGGCCGACAAAAAGCATTGGGCCGACCGCGAAGAGCGCGGCAGTTTCCTCCTGATGAAATTCACCGCATTCGCTGCCAAGGTTCTTGGCCGACGCCTGTTAAGCCCGTTGCTGTACGGCATCGTCCTGTACTTTTTCCTGTTCGGCCGCACCGCGCGACGCAGTGCCTGGCAGTACCAGCAGCGGCTGGCCGAGTGGAGCAGGCGCGACGATCTGCGCCCAAGTCACTGGCGGGTATTTCGCCAGTTCATGGCGTTCGCCGATTCGATGCTCGACAAGCTCGACGTGTGGAACGGCAAGATCCGCATCGAACAGATCGAAATCATTGACCCGGCCCTGCTGCGCAATCAGTTGCGTGGCAGTCGCGGGCAACTGCTGGTCGGCGCACACCTGGGCAATCTCGAAGTGTGCAGGGCGCTGGCGGAGATCGGCGAAAAGGTCACGATGAACGTGCTGGTGCACACCAAGCACGCCGAGCAGTTCAACCGTTTGTTGGGTGAGGCCGGGGCGACCAACCTGCGCCTGATTCAGGTCAGCGAACTCGACCCGGTGATCATGCTGCAACTGCACGAACGCCTGGAGCGCGGCGAGTGGCTGGCGATCGCCGGCGACCGCGTGCCGCTGCATGGCGGCCGCAGCGTCACCGTCGACTTTCTCGGCCACCCGGCGCCGTTCCCGCAAGGGCCGTGGCTGCTCGCCGGCCTGCTGAAATGCCCGGTCAATCTACTGATGTGCCTGAAACAACCCGACGGCCACTACCGCCTGACCCTCGAGCCTTTCGCCGATGCCGTGACGTGGACACGCCGCGAGCGCGAGCAGGTCATTCATCAGTGGGCCACCCGCTATGCGCAGCGCCTGAGTCACTATTGCCTCGAAGCCCCGCACCAATGGTTCAACTTTTACCCTTTCTGGAAGACCGATGACGACGCCACCCCATGAGCCGGTAACCTTCGGCGAACGCCCTTTGCGCATCGAAGACGTGCTGGCCCTGGCCAACCGTCAGGCGCCCGTGCAGTTGCAGAGCGACGCCGACTATCGCGAGCGCATCGCCAAGGGCGCGCGGTTCCTCGACTCGCTGCTGGACAAGGAAGGCGTGATTTACGGCGTGACCACCGGTTACGGCGATTCCTGCGTGGTCGCAGTGCCGCTGCATCACGTCGAAGCGTTGCCGCGTCATCTCTACACCTTTCACGGCTGCGGACTGGGCAAGTTGCTCGATGCGCAAGCCACCCGTGCGGTGTTGGCGGCACGATTGCAGTCGCTGTGCCACGGCGTGTCCGGGGTGCGGATTGAACTGCTGGAGCGTCTGCACGGGTTTCTCGAACACGACATCCTGCCGCTGATTCCGGAAGAAGGTTCGGTGGGCGCCAGCGGCGATCTGACGCCGCTGTCCTACGTCGCCGCAACCCTGTCCGGTGAGCGCGAAGTGATGTTCCGTGGCGAACGCCGCCAGTCCGCCGATGTGCACCGCGAGCTGGGCTGGACACCGTTGGTGCTGCGCCCGAAAGAAGCGCTGGCATTGATGAACGGCACGGCGGTGATGACCGGCCTCGCCTGCCTCGCCTACGCCCGCGCCGATTACCTGCTGCAACTGGCCACGCGCATCACCGCGCTCAACGTGGTCGCGCTGCAAGGCAATCCGGAGCATTTCGACGAACGCCTGTTCGCCGCCAAACCGCATCCGGGGCAAATGCAGGTCGCCGCATGGCTGCGCAAGGATCTGGCGATCGATGCACCGACCGCTCCGCTGCATCGCTTGCAGGATCGCTATTCGCTGCGTTGTGCACCGCACGTGCTCGGCGTACTGGCCGACAGTCTGAACTGGCTGCGTTCGTTCATCGAAATCGAACTCAACAGCGCCAACGACAACCCGATCATCGACGCCGAAGCCGAACGTGTGCTGCACGGCGGGCACTTCTACGGCGGCCACATCGCCTTCGCCATGGACAGCCTGAAAAACCTGGTGGCCAACGTCGCCGACCTGCTCGACCGTCAGCTCGCCTTGCTGGTCGACGAGCGCTACAACCACGGGTTGCCGAGCAACCTGTCCGGCGCCCCGGCGGATCGCGCCATGATCAACCACGGCTTCAAGGCTGTGCAGATCGGCACCAGCGCCTGGACCGCCGAAGCGCTGAAAAACACCATGCCGGCCAGCGTCTTCTCACGCTCCACCGAGTGCCACAATCAAGACAAGGTGAGCATGGGCACCATCGCCGCCCGTGACGCGATCCGTGTGCTGGAGCTGACCGAACAGGTCGCCGCCGCCACCCTGCTCGCCGCCAACCAAGGCGTCTGGCTGCGGGGTCAGGCCGACGATGCCCGACCACTGCCGCCAGCGCTGGCCGCGATGCACGCAGCACTGGCCAAGGACTTCCCGCCGGTCATCGAAGACCGCGCCCTGGAAGGGGAACTGCGCCTGTGCCTGCAACGCATCGCCGCGCAACACTGGAGGCTGCATGCGTAGCGCCGGAGTGATTCACGCCGACACGGAAATCCTCGTGCCGTTTTTCGACGTCGACACCATGCACGTCGTCTGGCACGGCCACTACGTCAAGTATCTCGAAGTGGCGCGCTGCGCGTTGCTCGACAAGCTCGGCCACAACTACAACCAGATGGTCGACTCGGGTTACGCCTGGCCAGTGATCGATCTGCAACTGCGCTACGTTCGCGGCGCGGTGTTCGGTCAGCGTCTGAACGTGCGCGCCAGCCTGGTGGAGTGGGAAAACCGCCTGAAGATCCATTACCTGATCACGGACGCACAGACCGGCGAACGCCTGACCCGCGCCAGCTCCGTGCAAGTGGCCGTCGAGGTCAGCAGTCGCGAGATGCAACTGGCCTCGCCGAAAGTCTTCACCGATGCCGTGGAAAGGATGCTGCGATGAACCTGATCTCCAGAACTCTTGGTGCTCTGGCCCTGCTGGCCGTATCGACGCTGGCCAACGCCTTTGACCTGCAACAGCTCAGCGCACAACTGGCAAAACCGGACGTGATTCACGGCCAGTTCATCCAGGAAAAACACCTGCGCGCCCTGCCGCAGCCGCTGATCAGCAAGGGCAGCTTCGTCCTCGCGAAAAATCACGGCCTGCTTTGGCTACTGAAAACCCCGCTGCAACAGGATTACCGCATCACTGGCAAAGGCATTGCCCGGCGTGACGGCGATGGCTGGCAACTGCTGCCGAACAAGAGCGCCGGGGCCGAGCAGAACCGTTTGTTCCTCGCCGTGTTGCAAGGCGACAGCAGCGGCCTGCAACGGGATTTCGAACTGGCGCTGAGCGGTGACGCGCAACAGTGGAAACTGACCCTGACCCCGCGCTCGCTGCTGCTCAAGCAAGTGTTCAACCAGATCAATATCGACGGCGGCGCGCTGGTGCAAACCATCGAGCTGCTGGAAACCCAGGGTGACAGCACGGTGCTGCGCATGCAGAACAGCAACGCCGGCCAACCGCTGAGCGACACGGAGCAACATGACTTTGCCGAGTGAACGCAGGCTGCCCTGGCTGTTTCTGATCCTGCTGCTGGCAGTCGTCGCGCTGGCCGGCTGGCAATGGCGTGACGGCGCACCGCTATCGGCCAACCTGATGGAACTGGTGCCCGGCACCCATCCTGACGCTCTTGAACTGCGCGCTGAACAACGCATGCAGGAACCGCTCAACCGCGAAATGCTGGTGCTGGTCGGGCACGCCGATCGCCAGCAAGCGGTCACCATGGCGCAGACCCTGGGCGAGCAATGGCAGGCCAGTGGACTGTTCGAAAAGGTCCAGTGGAACCTGCAAGCGGACTTGCCTGCGCTGCGCACGCAGTTGCTGCAAGGACGGCTGGCGATGCTTTCGGCGGATGATCGGCAACTCCTCACCGAACACCCCGACGCCTTCATTCAACAACGGGTACAGGCACTGTTCGACCCCTTTACCGGTTTCAGTCTGGTGCCGAGCCAGGACGACTGGCTGGGCCTGACCGGACGCATCCAGAACAGCCAGCCGAAACACGGCGCGGTGCAACTGGATATCGGCAGCGGCGCATTGGTGGCCGATGCCGACGGCAAGAGCTGGGTGATGCTGCGGGCGCGCACCACGGGCAACGCGTTCGACATGAACCTGCCGCTGCAAGTCGCCGCCCTGCTGCAACACAGCCGTGAGCAGGCGGCGAAAGCAGACGTGCAATTGCTCGCCGCCAGCGGTTTGCTCTACGCGGCCAATGGTCAGCAGCAAGCGACCCGTGAAATGACCTGGGTCGGGGGCGGCGCGACGCTCGGTATTTTGCTGTTGTTGTTGCTCGCCTTCCGCCGCTGGCGCGTGTTGCTGGCGTTTGTGCCGGTGCTGGTCGGCATGTTGTTCGGCGCGGTCGCGTGCGTGGCGTTGTTCGGTCACATGCACGTGATGACGCTGGTGCTTGGTTCCAGCCTGATCGGCGTGGCGGTGGATTACCCGCTTCATTACCTTTCGAAGAGCTGGAGCCTCAAGCCGTGGCGCAGTTGGCCGGCGTTGCGCCTGACGCTGCCCGGGCTGACCCTGAGCCTGCTCACCAGCACCATCGGTTATCTGGCGCTGGCGTGGACACCGTTTCCGGCACTGACGCAAATCGCCGTGTTCTCCGCCGCCGGCTTGCTCGGCGCCTATCTGTCGGCCGTATGCTTGCTGCCGGCGCTGCTGAAAAACGTCGAACTGCGCCCCGCGCAATGGCCGCTGCACCTGGCCGAACGCCTGGTCAATCTGCGCGAGAAGCTGCTCGAACGCGTTCGGACTCCGGTGTTGCTGGCACTGCTGATCGCCTTCTGTGCCGGCGGTCTGGTGCAACTGCAAAGCAAAAACGACATTCGTCAGTGGGTCGGTGCACCGCAGCGGCTGACCGATGAAGCGCAGACCATCGCGCGGATCACCGGCCACCAGCCGACCAGCCAGTTCTTCCTCGTGCGCGCGGCCAATCAGCAAGAGTTGCTGGCGCGACAAGCAGCGCTGAGCGAGCGTCTGGAACAACTGGTCAATCTCGACAAGCTGCAAGGCTATCTGGCACTCGATCAACTGGTCAGCCCTCCGGGCCAGCAACAGCAAGTGCGCGACGCACTGAACAAACTGCCGCAGTTCTGGCAGCCGTTGCTTGACCTCGGCGTGCCACTGGCCGCCCTGCAAAACGAGCTGCAACAGTTGCAGACGCTGCCCCTTGAGGACATCGACGCGGCGCTGGCCGGGCCGCTCGGTGAACCGTATCGCACGTTGTGGCTCGGCCCGACCGAAGACGGCGTAGCGGCGATGACCAGCCTGCAAGGCTTGAATAATCCGTCGTTGCTGCGGGTGCAGGCGCTGGATCTGCCGGGCGTGGTCCTGGTCGATCGGCTCGGTGAGCTGAACAGTGTTTTCGCCGCGACGCAGATCAGCGCCGCCGAACTGAAACTCGCCTCCTGCGTGTTGATCGTGCTGGTGCTGATCCTGCCATTCGGTTTCGGCGGCGCGTTGCGCATTGTGGCTCTGCCGCTGCTGGCGGCGCTGTGCAGCCTGGCCAGCCTCGGCTGGCTCGGTCAGCCATTGACGCTGTTCAGCCTGTTCGGCCTGCTGTTGGTGACGGCGATCAGTGTCGATTACGCGATTCTCATGCGTGAGCAGGTCGGCGGCGCGGCGGTGAGCCTGCTCGGCACGCTGCTCGCAGCCGTGACGACGTGGCTCTCGTTTGGTCTGCTGGCGGTGTCCAGTACCCCGGCGGTGAGCAATTTCGGCTTGTCGGTGAGCCTCGGCCTGGCGTTCAGTTTCATGCTCGCGCCGTGGGCCGGGCGACACGAACACGCCGCTGCGGTCGCGGAGCCGACAGCATGATGATCGTCGGCTTCTGGCTGCTGGTATTGGCGCTGTTCGCCGTCGCCACGCGTGTCGGTCGACATTTCGGCCTGATTCCGATCGTCAGCCAGTTGCTGCTGGCCAGCTTCGGTTTGCCGCTGTTGATGTACTTCTGGATCGAGCCGGGCTGGCAGCTCAGCGGCGCTGAACTGATCGCGCCAGACTGGCTGAAAAACCTCTACAGCCTGAGTTTCGCCTTGCTGCTCGGGCACATTCTCAGCGACGTGATCGACCTGCGACTGGATCGGCAGAGCGTGAAAATCGCCCTGCCGAGTTTCGCCGTGCCGTTCGCCTGTGGCCTGGCGGTCGCGTACGGGTTATTGCCGGCGCAACCGTGGCTCAACTCGCTGGCCATCGGACTGGTGTTCGCCATTACCGCGATTCCGGTGCTGTACCTGTATCTGCGTCACATAGATTACCCGCCCGCCGCCACCCGACGTCTGGTACAGACCGCCATTTTGATCGACCTGACTTGCTGGACGTTGTTCGGGCTCGCTCAAGGCAGTCTGCAACTGAGCAGTCTGTTACTGCCGCTGGGCCTCGCTTGCGTGCCCTTGGCGCTGCGCCTGTTCGGTACGCGTCGACCGCTGACCTACAGCCTCGGCTTCTTCGCCCTGCTGGTGATGGCCGAGCACTACAAACTCAACGCACTGATTTTCGGCATCGGTTATCTGCTGTGCATGGCCGTGCTGAAAGTGCCGCTGGTGCTGCCATTGCCGGCGCGCTGGATGAGCCGCTTGCAGACATGGATGGCGATTCCGCTGATTCTCACTTTCGGCATCGTGCAGATCGATGTGCATAGCGCCCTCGTCAGCCTTGGTGTCGTGCAATGGGCGGCGCTGCTGCTGTTGCCGATTGGCAGTAAACTGCTCGGCAACTGGCTGGGTCTCGGCTGGGCCGGCGCCTCGTTCGAAGGCGCCAGCCGCTGGCGCGAAAGTGTGCTGTTGAACATTCGCGGCCTCAGCGAAATCGTCTTTCTCAACTTGCTCCTGCAACAACAGCTCATCACCCCGGCGCTGTACTTCGCGCTGATGTTGATGGGCCTGATCGCGACGCTGCTGCCGGCCCTGATCGGCCTGCATCGCGCGCCGCTGAATGTGAACAGTCACTTGCCCCGGAGCCCACGTGCCCAACGTTGAAATGCAATCCCGTCAGGTAGTGATCATTGGCGCCGGCCCGTCCGGCGCCATCGCCGCCGCGCTGCTTACGCGCAAGGGCCACGACGTGTTGGTGATCGAGCGGCAACACTTCCCACGCTTTTCCATCGGCGAAAGTCTGCTGAGCCATTGCCTGGATTTCGTCGAAGAGGCCGGCATGCTCGACGCCGTCAACGCCGCCGGATTCCAGCGCAAGACCGGCGCCGCGTTTGCCTGGGGCGAGCGCTACAGCGCGTTCGATTTCAGCGACACCTTCAGCGACGGCAAACCGACCACGTTCCAGGTTCAGCGCGCCGACTTCGACAAGTTGCTGGCCGATCAAGCGGCACTGCAAGGCGCCGAGGTCCGCTATGGCGATGCCATCGTCAGCGTCGATTTCGACCGGGCAAAACCGCAACTCGATGTGCGCCGTGAAGACGGCAGTGAATACCGCATCGAGGCGGATTTCGTGCTGGATGCCAGCGGCTATGGCCGCGTGCTGTCGCGCCTGCTCGACCTGGAAGCACCGTCGAATTTCCCGGTGCGTCAGGCGGTTTTCACCCATGTCGAAGATCACATCGACAACCCGGCGTTCGACCGCGAAAAAATCCTCGTTACCACCCATCCGCAGCATCGCGACATCTGGTTCTGGACGATCCCGTTCAGCAACGGTCGTTGCTCGGTAGGCGTGGTCGCCGCTGCCGAGCACTTCAACGGTCGTGATACCGACCTCGACGCCTGCCTGCGCGGTTTTATCGCCGAGACGCCAAGCCTCGCCAATGTCTTGAACAATGCCGTGTGGGACACCCCGGCACGCACCCTCGGCGGGTACGCCGCCAACGTCAAAACCCTGCACGGCTCGGGCTTCGCGCTACTGGGCAACGCGGCGGAGTTTCTTGATCCGGTGTTCTCTTCCGGCGTGACCATCGCCATGCGTTCGGCGAGCATGGCGGCGGCGGTTCTGCATCGTCAGTTGCTGGGGGAAACGGTCGATTGGCAGCGCGAATTCGCCGAGCCGTTGAAACGTGGCGTCGACACTTTCCGTTGCTACGTCGAGGGCTGGTACGCCGGGACCTTTCAGGACGTGATTTTCCATGAGGACAGTCAGCCTGAGATCCGCCGGATGATCTGCTCGATCCTCGCCGGCTACGCCTGGGACCAACGCAACCCGTTCGTCAGCGAAGCGCGTCGCCGTTTGAAGATGATTTCCGAACTTTGTGCAAAGGACGCCCCATGAATTACCTGAGCGACAGCTACGTCGAAGAAACCCGTTTCGGTTTCTGGTTCCTGCGCAGCCACACTTGGCAACACCATGTGTTGCGCGTGGCGATCAACGATCTGCGCGGGTTGTTCAGCGAGTCGCTGCCGACGAACCCGGTATTGTTGGATGCCGGTTGCGGTCAGGGAAAATCGTTTCGTTACCTGCGCCAGACCTTCGCACCACAGCGTCTGATCGGCATCGATGCCGATCCGCACAGCCTTGAATTGAGCGGCGCAGAGGCGGCGCGTCAGGGTCTGGAGGTGGAATTGATTGGCAGCGATTGCGCGACGCTGCAGGTGCCGGACGCCAGTGTTGATCTGCTGTTCTGTCACCAGACCTTTCATCACCTGGTCGAGCAGGAAAAGGCCCTCGCCGAGTTTTATCGGGTGCTCAAGCCAGGCGGGTATCTGCTGTTCGCCGAATCCACCGAGGCTTATATCGATACGTGGGTGATTCGCTGGCTGTTCCGCCATCCGATGCATGTGCAGAAAAGCGCTGCGCAGTATTTGCAGATGATTCGCGAGCAAGGGTTTGATTTCGGCCAGCGCAATGTTTCATACCCGTATCTGTGGTGGAGCCGGTCAAAGGATTTTGGCCTGCTGGAGCGGTTCGGGTTGCGCAAGCCAAAGCCGTTCGGGCAGCGTGAAGAGACGTTGGTCAACGTCGTCGCGCGCAAACCATTGGCAGGTGATATCTGATGTACCCCATTACCTGTAGGAGTGAGCCTGCTCGCGATAGCGGTGGGTCAGCCAACATATTTTTTGAATGTGCCACCGCTATCGCGAGCAGGCTCACTCCTACAAGGGTTGGGGTGTGGCTGATGGTGATGATGTTCGCGTTGCTAAGCGGTTGCGCCAGCCAGGCGCCGCTGCCCGCATGCAATCCGACTTTGCCCTTGCCACTGCAACTACACATCGAGCGCCAACAAGCCGAGCAACGCCAGGACTGGCTGCTGGTGATCCAGCGCGAAGGCCCCGGCATCCGCTGGTCGATGATGGACCCGCTGGGCATCCCTCAGGCCCGTCAGCAACTGATCGATGGGCACTGGCAGGCCGACGGTCTGCTGCCGCCCAATCCTGAAGCCCGGGAGCTGTTCGCCGCGTTACTGTTCGCCCTGACGCCGTCCGGCGAGCTGCTGCGCAACTACCCGACCGCGCAGCAAACGGGCGAAAAACGCTCGCTGCCAACGCGCTGGAACATTCGTTATGCACAACCGTTGAGCTTTCAATTGAACCTGCCACAAGGCCTGCACTATCGCGTGTCCCCCCTCGGTGAATCGACACCATGACCGCTTACCTGAATGCCCTCGGTGTGATCAGCGCCTTGGGCCGCGACAAAGCAGAAGTGGCGCGCAATCTGTTTGCCGGCGACTGCTCGGGCATGCGCCACGAGTCCGGCTGGATGACCGGTCGTGAGTTGCCGGTGGCCGCCGTCCAAGGTGAACTGGCGCCGATCCCGCTGACGCTGGCCGACCAGAGCAGCCGCAACAACCAACTGCTTCTGGAGGCTGCGCTGCAGATTCGCGACGACATCGACCGGGCAATCCAGACCTACGGCCGTGAGCGCGTCGGCGTGGTGCTTGGTACCAGCACTTCCGGCATCGACGAGGCCAGCCGTGGCCTGGCGCATTACATTCTTGAGCAGCAGTTCCCTGCCGAGTACGACTACCGGCAACAGGAACTCGGCGCACCCGCCAATTTCCTCGCCGACTGGCTGCAACTGAGCGGCCCGGCCTATGTGATTTCCACCGCGTGCACCTCCAGCGCACGGGCCTTGATGAGCGCGCAGCGTCTGCTCGATCTGGGATTGTGCGACGCGGTGCTGTGCGGCGGGGTCGACAGCTTGTGCAAGCTGACCCTCAATGGGTTCTCGTCGCTGGAAGCGGTATCGGATGAGCGTTGCAATCCGTTCTCGGCCAACCGCAATGGCATCAACATCGGCGAAGCGGCGGTGCTGTTCGTGATGAGCAAGCAGCGTGGCGACGGCCCGGCCATCGCTCTGCTCGGTGCCGGTGCCAGTTCCGATGCGCACCATATCTCGGCCCCGGAGCCGAACGGTCGCGGCGCGCTGCAAGCGATGCAAAAAGCCTTGAGCCGCGCCCGACTGCAAGCTGCGCAGATCAACTATCTGAACCTGCACGGCACCGCGACCCAGCACAACGACGCCATGGAAAGCCTCGCAGTCGCCACGCTGTTTCCGGACGGCGTGGCCTGCTCTTCGACCAAACCCATGACCGGCCACACTCTTGGCGCGGCCGGGGCACTGGAAGCGGCGTTCTGCTGGTTGAGCCTGAGCGATGCCAACCCGGCACACGCCTTGCCGCCGCACGTCTGGGATGGCCAGGCCGATCCCGATTTGCCGGCGCTGAAGTGGGTGACCGCGAACGAACGCCTGACGTCCATTGCTCCCCGCTACCTGATGAGCAACTCGTTTGCCTTCGGCGGCAACAACGTCAGCCTGATTATCGGAGACGCCCCATGACCGACTGGCCGCTCGCCGAACTGCTGCCCCACGCCGGCGACATGATCCTGATCGACAGGATCGCAAGCTTCGACGAAGAACAGATTTACACCTGCCTCACGGTCAAGCCCGACGGCCTGTTCAACCTGCCTGACGGCAGCCTGCCGGCATGGGTCGGCATCGAGTTGATGGCGCAGAGCGTCGCCGCGTTTGCCGGTTGCCACGCACGGCTGAAAGGCAATCCGGTGGAGCTGGGTTTCCTGCTCGGCACGCGTAAATTCGAGTGCAATGTTGCTGCGTTTCCGGCGGGCAGCGAGTTGACCATCCACGGCATCCGCTCGCTGGAAGACGACAACGGCATGGGCGTTTTCGAATGCCATATCAACGCCCCCGGCATCGAAGCGACTGCCCGGTTGAATGTGTTCCGGCCGCCTCAGGCGGCTGATTATCTTGTGCAAAAAAGGGAGTCGAACGATGACTGAATCCGTACTGGTCACCGGCTCCAGCCGTGGCATCGGCCGCGCCATTGCCCTGCGTCTGGCGCAGGCCGGGTATGACATCGTCGTGCATTGCCGCAGCGGCGTAGCTGAAGCACAAGCGGTGCAGGCCGAAATCGAAGCACTGGGGCGCAACGCGCGCGTCCTGCAATTCGACGTGGCCGACCGCGAAGCCTGCAAAAGCATTCTCGAAGCCGATGTCGAAACCCACGGCGCCTATTACGGCGTGGTGCTCAATGCCGGCCTGACCCGCGACGGTGCGTTTCCAGCGCTGAGCGACGACGATTGGGACGTGGTGCTGCGCACCAACCTCGACGGTTTCTACAACGTCCTGCACCCGGTGATGATGCCGATGATCCGCCGCCGCGCCGCCGGTCGGATTGTTTGCATCACCTCGGTGTCCGGCCTGATCGGCAACCGTGGCCAGGTCAACTACAGCGCCTCGAAAGCCGGCGTGATCGGCGCCGCGAAGGCGTTGGCGATCGAACTGGGCAAGCGCAAAATCACGGTTAACTGCGTCGCGCCGGGCCTGATCGACACGGCGATGCTCGACGAAAACGTGCCGGTGGAAGAACTGATGAAGATGATCCCCGCGCAACGCATGGGCACCCCTGAAGAGGTGGCCAGTGCGGTGAATTTCCTGATGTCGGCGGAAGCCTCGTACATCACCCGCCAGGTCCTGGCGGTCAACGGAGGCTTGTGCTGATGAAGCGCGTCGTCGTCACCGGCATGGCCGGCATTACCTCGCTGGGCAGCGACTGGGAGACCATCGCCGGCAACTTTGCGGCCAACCGCAGCGGCATCCGCCGGATGGACGAGTGGGATCGTTTCAGCGAGCTCAACACCCGTCTGGCCGGGCCCATCGATGACTTTGTCGTGCCTGCGCACTGGACCCGCAAGCAACTGCGCAGCATGGGCCGGGTATCGAAGCTGGCGGTCGGCGCGGCAGAAAAAGCCCTCGCCGACGCCGGCCTGCTTGGCGACGAATCGATCAAGGACGGGCGCATGGGCGTGGCCTGCGGCTCGTCCACCGGCAGCACCGACGAGATCAAGGCGTTCGGCAACATGCTGCTCAACTCGGTGGCCGAGGGCCTCAACGCCAATTCCTACGTGCGGATGATGCCGCACACCACCGCGGCGAATATCAGCATCTTCTTCGGTCTCACCGGGCGCCTGATCCCGACCTCCAGCGCCTGCACCAGCGGCAGTCAGGGCATCGGCTACGCGTACGAAGCAATCAAGTTCGGTCGCTTGCCGTTGATGCTTGCTGGCGGTGCCGAAGAGCTGTGCCCGACCGAAGCCATGGTCTTCGACGCGCTCTACGCCACCAGCCTGAAAAACGATGCGCCGCAGACCAGTCCGCGCCCCTACGACAAGGGCCGCGACGGCCTGGTGATCGGTGAAGGTGGCGGCATGCTGGTGCTCGAAGAGCTGGAACACGCCCTTGCTCGCGGCGCGCGCATCCACGCCGAGATCGTTGGCTTCGGCAGTAACGCCGACGGCCAGCACACCACCCGCCCGGAACAAGTGACCATGCGCCGCGCCATGGAACTGGCGCTGGAAGACGCCGGGCTGACGCCCGATGCAATCGGTTACGTAAATGGTCACGGCACCGCTACAGAACAGGGCGACATTGCCGAAACACTGGCGACCAGCAGTTTGTTCGGTGAACGCATGCCGATCAGCTCGCAGAAGAGTTTTCTTGGCCACACCCTCGGCGCCTGCGGGGCGCTGGAGTCGTGGTTCAGCATCGAGATGATGAATCGCGACCTGTACGTGCACACGTTCAACCTCAACGAGGTCGATCCGCACTGCGGCAAGCTCGACTACCTGCGCGGCGAATTCCGCCAGATGCATCACGACTACGTGATGAACAACAATTTCGCTTTTGGTGGCGTCAACACCTCGTTGATTTTCCGCCGCTGGCACTGACCGCAACACGTTTGGAGTGAAGGGAATGACTCAGTTTCACCGCATCGCCGCCCTGTTGGCCCTGGCCTTTGTGCTCGGCGGTTGCACCAGCAAACCGGTTTACAACGCCAAGGAAGAGTTTTCGCCAAACCTCGGTTTCACCGCCCCACAGATGAGCCGTGCCATCGTCACCGCCCTGAACGACCGCCAGTGGGTCGTGCAATCGGTGCGTCCGGGCATGATCAAAGCGGCGATCACCGTGCGCGGCCGCCACCATGCCGAAGTCGATATCCCGTTCACGCCGACCTCGTTCGAAATCGACTACCGCAGCAGCTACGGCCTCGACGCCAAGGACGGCAAGATCCACGGCAACTACAACCGCTGGGTCAACCGCCTGCGTGACAACGTGCTGAAAGAGCTGTCGATCAACCCGGACATCGAAGCGGTGAACAACCTGGGCATCATCAAACAGGGCGCGGACGAACCGACTTATCTGAGCTTTCGCGAAGGCGTCAAACGCGCCACCGACGCCGGCCTGCTCGACGGTAGCGTGAAGTTCTACCTGGCCGGCGAACCCCTGCCGAAACAGGTGCGCAAACTCGACACCGTCAGCAGCAGCCGCAAGACCAACGGCTCGAACAAATCCGACGAAGACGCCTGCTTCTGGGCCCTGCAATCGGCCCTCGCGACCCTGCAGAACGCCGCGAAAAAAGCCGACGCCAACGCCGTGATCAACATCGCCAGCGTCGACCAGCGTGACTTGTACAAAGACACCGAAAAATTCCAGTGCCGTGCGGGGTTGGTGGTGTCGAGCGTGGCGCTGCGCGGGGATTTGGCGCACGTGGATTGATGCGCAGCATCTCGTAATGAGGGCGCCATTCGGCGCCCTTTTTTACACGCAGATCGAGCATCATGCGAAACCACTGTGAATTGCAGCTATCGTAAAAAAGTCTAAAAAACTGTTAGTTCTTACAGGTGCCAAGTTGAGCTGCCAGGTAGACGATGCAGAGGTAATACTCCTCCATAAACGGTGATCAACATGGCAACTTATACCGATCAGGATCTTCTGAAGCTGACTCCAGAACAAGTGAAAAGCCTTAGCCCCGACGACAAAAAGCGGCTAGAGACTCTAAGACATCTTCGCGACATTCGCGCGGACGTTCTAATTCGATAATTCAGCCCTTATAAGCAGAACTAATCATTAAGCAGAGGTTGACCAGAGAAATTGCTACCTGCCATACACAAAGGGCGCCATTCGGCGCCCTGTTCATTTTCTGCATCTACACTCGTCTGGCAGGCCAACGCATCGCGTCTGCCAGAACGGCGAGCCCCCACCGGTCAAACACTCGCTGTTCTCTTTCACCGTCAAGGAGATGACCATGCAAGTGAAAGCCCTGATCGCCGCCACGCTCTTCAGCCTGCTGCCCAGCGCCAGCCACGCCACCAACCTCATGTACATGCCCTTCGAAACGGTGCTGTCCGACGCGATTCGTGCCGGACGGCTGGATGGCAGTGTGAAGTTTTATCTGGCCGGGAATGGCCCGCAGGGCACTCAGCGGTTGTTGCAGCGCGATGTGATCAGTGATCTGAAGACCAACGGCTTCAACAAGAGCGATCACGACTCCTGTGAATGGGTGTTGCAGTCGAACCTGATCAAGTTGCAGGCCGAGGCCAAGCGGGTCGGGGCGAATGCGGTGACTAACATAGTCAGTTATTACGATCAGCATGTGCGCAAGGATTTGAATACTTACGAGTGTCGGGCGGGGATTTTTGTGACACGGGTGACGTTGCGCGGGGACTTGGTGCGAGTGAATTGATTGCCGGAACGGCATTCCAGCATGAAAAAGGGCGCCTTTTGGCGCCCTTTTTCATCGATTAATTAATCATATTTTCGCAAATAAAATGCTGGTAAATAGCACTGAAAACCTATCATCTCGTATTTTTTAAAATAGCTCTGTAAATCGATATGGAAACTGGAAAGCATTGCAATGACAGGAGCGAACATATAACAAGAAAATCTGAACAGGTATCAGAATATAGCTAAACAACCTCAACACCTGTCAGATCTGACAGGTGCTCAAATTAAAGCTTCCCTTCAAACTAGCCCGGCGACGAACACATTGAAAAAAAATCAATCAAGCTCCATTTTAAAAAGGAATAATTACTGTGGAAAACTCAAAATTCAAGAATGAAATCTTAAGCCTTATGAAGGCTGCAACCAGCGACCAAAACGCTGCCAATAAGTCGTGGGAAGGCACATTGAATTTCGACTTCAATGAAAGTTCTGAAGAAGATGACGATGAAGATACCGACCAAGAATACCGTATAGTTAAAGTTTCAGTAAAAGCAGGAGGAACTGATACAACCGAACTATCCCTGGAGGGTTTGATTAGCTCTATTGAAAGTAAAATCAATGCTCTTAGCGAACCGCCCTATTCATGGCTCGTCATCGCAGAGTCAGACCGCACAACCATGAGATGCACTGTAACAGTTCTCGATGAGAATCTTCCCGCTGACAAATACTCCCAATGAATACGTTCAGACTTTATCTATAACCAGAAATCTTTAATTAGAAAAAACTCTGACGGAGAATTGAATTAGCACTCCCTCAAAACGACAAAATGGTAGAGCTCAAAACATCAAGTCAGTTTCGAATGCCAACTACCAAAAAGACGAAAAACCGTGAAAGCACAAGCTTGAACATAATCCGCCCCTGATGTTAAACATCACAAATCATGGAAAGAACCCGTCAAAACCAAGAACCCCCATGTGAAAAAGGGATATTTACAAGTTAAAACAAGACGCAGGCAAGCCCGCCCCATTGGTTTTTTAAATGAGCACAAAGGGTGTGAACACTTCTGTAACTTGTGGGAGCTGGCTTGCCAGCCATTGACGGCGCACCCGTCAGGCTTGTTCGACCTTGCGTGTGAGCAACTCGACAAAAGCCTTGGCCATCGGCGACTTCTGATCCTTGCGCTGCACCAGCCACACCGCAGAGATCGCCTCCGGATCAAGCAACGGCCGATACACCACACCGTCGATGCGCATGCGTTGATAGGACGCCGGTAGCACCGAAACACCCAGACCCGCCGCCACCAAACCAATAATCGTCATCGCTTCCCCCGCTTCCTGGGCGAAGTGGGGGCTGAACCCGGCATCGCGGGCCAGGCTTAACAGTTGCGCGTAGAGGCCGCTGCCGTAACTGCGCGGGAAGAACACAAACGGTTCCAGCGCCAGCGCCGAAAGAAACAGGCCATCCTCGCTGCCTTGAGCCAACGGATGCTTGGCGCTCAGTACCGCCACCAAAGGTTCGCGCATCAGCTCGACCACACTCAAGGAATCCGGCAAACCCAGCGGACGCATGATGCCGACCTCGATCGACTCGTCCACCAGCGACTCGGCCACCTGGGTACTGCTCATCTCCCGAAGGTTCAGATGCACGGCCGGAAAGCGCTGGCGGAAAGCGAAAATCGCCTGCGGGATCGTCGAGTTGAACGGCGCCGACGAAGTGAAGCCAATCTTCAGTTCACCCAGTTCACCGAGTTGCGCCCGGCGAGCGACATCCGCGGCTTTGTCGACCTGCGCCAGCACCAGCCGTGCCTCTTCGAGAAACAGTCGGCCAGCCTCACTCAGCTCGACCCGACGATTGGTCCGTTCGAACAGGCGCGCGCCGACCTCTTGCTCCAGCGCCTGAATCTGCTGACTTAGCGGCGGCTGGGAGATGCCCAGCACCTGTGCGGCGCGGCCGAAATGCAGTTCTTCAGCGACAGCGATGAAGTAACGCAGATGACGCAATTCCATGGAAACCCCATTAGGTCGTTAAAGCTATCAAACAGGTCGAACAATATATTGGATAGAAATATTAGCCAGCTATATGATTTTTTCATTGCCTGCCTGGCCGTGCCCTCCGAGGTCTGAAGTGAAAACTGCTGTCGCGCCCCTTGCCCATGAAGTCCCGCCTGCTGCGGCCGACGATGTCGTCGCCGAACTGCAAGAGATCTACATCGAAAAAGGCACGCCGATGTTCATGCGCACGGTGCTGGCGCTGTTCAGCGGCGGGTTTGCGACGTTTGCCTTGTTGTACTGCGTCCAGCCGATGATGCCGCTGCTGTCCCACGAGTACGGAATCAACGCCGCGCAGAGCAGCCTGATTCTGTCGGTCGCCACGGGTATGCTCGCCATCGGCCTGCTGATCACCGGACCGATTTCCGACCGCATCGGGCGCAAACCGGTGATGGTCACTGCATTGTTCGCCGCCGCACTGTGCACCATGGCCAGTGCAATGATGCCGAGTTGGGAGGGTGTGCTGATCATGCGCGCGCTGATCGGCTTGTCGTTGAGCGGCCTGGCAGCCGTTGCGATGACCTATCTGAGCGAAGAAATTCACCCGCAGCACATTGGCCTGGCGATGGGCTTGTACATCGGTGGCAATGCGATTGGCGGGATGAGCGGGCGCTTGATCACAGGCGTGCTGATCGACTTCGTCAGCTGGCACACGGCGATGCTGGTGATCGGTGGACTGGCGATGATTGCCGCAGCGGTGTTCTGGAAGATTCTCCCGGAATCACGCAACTTCCGCTCGCGCTCACTGCACCCGCGCAGTCTGCTTGATGGCTTTACCATGCACTTTCGCGATGCCGGTTTGCCGCTGCTGTTTCTTGAAGCGTTCGTGCTGATGGGCGCGTTTGTCACGCTGTTCAACTACATCGGTTATCGCTTGCTGGCAGCGCCGTACAACCTCGATCAGGTGTTCGTTGGTTTGCTCTCGGTGGTGTACCTGTCGGGTATCTACAGCTCGGCGAAAATCGGTTCTCTGGCAGATAAACTGGGACGACGCAAAGTGTTGTGGGCAACCATTGCGCTGATGTTCGCCGGCCTTGCGCTGACGATGTTCACGCCGTTGCTGCTGGTGATTGTCGGCATGTTGATCTTCACCTTCGGCTTCTTTGGCGCGCACTCGGTGGCGAGTAGCTGGATCGGACGACGGGCGTTGAAGGCCAAGGGGCAGGCGTCGTCGTTGTATCTGTTCAGCTATTACGCCGGCTCGAGTATCGCCGGGACGGCAGGCGGGGTGTTCTGGCACTTGGGGGGATGGAACGGCATTGGCCTGTTTATCGGCGCGCTGTTGCTGGTTGCGCTGTTGGTGGCGTTGAAGCTGGCGAAGTTGCCAACGCTGGGTAACGCGCCATCCTGACTGTCAGGATGGCTCGGCACGAACCACCAGTTGCGCCTCCAGTAACTGATCTTTTTTATCCAGGCTCAGGGATTCGAATTGAGCACCGGCGCGTTCGACGGCCTCCAGCCATTTCAGTAATGTCTGCGCATTGCCCCGCAAGGTGATGCGCAGGACATTGTCATCGGCCTCGAACTGTTCCAGGTCCAGCCCTTGCGCCAATGCGCTGTCACTGAGCCGGGCGGAGAGCGGCGCGGATACCGGCGGGCGCTGCTGCGACGGCAGTGCGCGCTGCACTTGTAGCGCCAGCGCCAACCGTTGTTGGTAAAGTCGTTCGGCGGCAGCCAGACGCTGTTGTGCCGGTTGCCAGAGCCCACTGAACATCAGCACGACGATCAGGAAAATGCCCAGCCAGACCAGCATTTTCTGATCCCTTCGCGGCAGTTGCTGCCATTTTTCCTGCAAGACTGGCGGTAACTTCAGGTAAGACTTCATTCAGGACGACTCCTCCAGCGTCAATATTGCCCGTACGCGGTTCTGGTCTTTGCTGGCACTGCCGAGCTTGATTGGCATCCCGCTCTGTCTGCCGCGCTCCCGCAACTGCTCAAGTTCGGCAAAACTGTTGGCTGTCAGTTGCACTTTCCAACCCTCGCCGGCGCGATACTCGATGCGTTGAACCTCGACGCTGCTGCCACCGATTACCTGTTCGGCAAGGCTGCGCAAACGCGCCAGACGGGTTTCCTGATTCGTATCACTCTGCGATTGCAAGGCACGCAATTGCGCAGCCAGGTCAACAATGCGCGTTTCCTGCGGATAGATGGCTCTGAACCGCTCCACGCTGTCGGCGTAAAGAAGCCCGGCTTGTTGTTCAAGAAAATGGCTACGGGCCTGAGTGAAACCCCACAGCATCAGGAGCGTCAGACCCACCGCCACCCCCACCAGCGACCAGGGCAAGCGGCGCTGCGACTGAGCATATTCGCCCTGACGCAGGTCTATGGCGTGCCGGGATTGTCTGACCAACACAGTGCTGAGCGCTGTCAGCGGAGAGCCCGGTGTGTTCAGCCAATGCACGGGGGATGCCGGATTTTCCTTCAAGGTTTCACGTCCTTGATCGGTCAGCGCCAGCCTCGCTCGCAGGCCCCCTCCAACGATCCAGCGCCCGAACCACCAAGCGCCACAAGGCTGATCGTCGGGCAGCAGATCGGCATCGACGAAACAGCTTGCCGGCTCGATATCCAAGGACTTCAGCAGGATCAACAACTGTTCCAGCCACTGCCGGTCGATTACCAACAGCGGATAGCGTCGCGTAGCGTCTGAGCGCCCGGCCGCCACATGAACGCTGTCCAGTTCCTGCGCCAATTGGTCCTCAATCGCATACGTCAGCGCCTGTACGGAAGGCCGTCGTCGGTTAGGCCTCGCGTCGGTGAGCCACCAACTACAAACCTCCATTGGCAGTATCAGCATGACGCTGGCACCGGCCAACACGGTCGCTGCGTTGGCCAACGGCATGAGATTCGGCGCCTCGTCGTCACGCCAGAAACAGCAGGGCCAATCGGGTGATGCCTCAGACAAGCCTTCGGCGGTCAGGTAAAGCCAGGTTTTCATTGGGCAATTTCACTTTCAGTCGAGGCCACGAAACTTCGTTGTTGCAGTCGTAGCCGGCCATTGTTCAAATCACGTTCAAATTGGCTGATCAGGCGCAGACGGCGCTGGCCCAACTCGGCATCCACCGTTACGCGAAACCAGCGACTGCTCAGGCCCAACCCTTGGCTGAGCACACCCAATCCCTCAATGGCAGGCGCCTGAGTGAAGTTCTGCACACTGGAGTAACCCTCATCAGGACGTTGCGCCACCAACGCTCGGGCGCTGTCGATGGTCATTCCTTCAAGGGTCGCGAGAACCGTTGCCGAGGCGGTGTTGACGTTTAGCGTGGCCTCCCTGGGGAGCACGGCAATCCACGGTTTGATGCGCGCCAGCCAATGTGCATCGACGCCGGGCAGCAACCGTAATCCGGAGACATCGGACAGCAGCCCCGGGCCGTCGGGCGGGCGCAAAGCGCTCAAATCCGGAGCATTCAGGTTCAGCGCCTGCAACAGCCGCGACCAGCGCCCGAGCGTGATCTGGTCGACCTGACCGGCCTTGAGCAACTGATTGATATTGAAGCGCCCGGCCAAGTCTTCGATGTGGATGTGCACGCGCCCGTCGTCGATGTCGAATGCGCTGCGGCGCTGGCCCCACTCTTGCCCCAGCTGAATCGTTTTGGACGCTCGCCATTGTGGGTTCTGCAGGTATTGCCGAGCCAGGGTTTCACCGCTCAGCCCCAACTGACGCAACTGCAATTGATGAAGTTGCTGCGCACTGCTTTGCACGGCGAGGCGATGGCTGCGCAGTAAACTCCCGACCAGCAACAACGCCAGGCTCATCACCAGCAGCACCGTGATCAATGCAACGCCTTGCTGACGGCTCTTCATCGCACGGCCTGCGGCAAAATGAACACGCGGCGGATCTGGCCGAAGCGCGGCGAGGAAAACTGCAGTTCCACAGCCTGGGGCGGCGCCATCGGCATTTTTGCGTCAACGGGCCACTCACTGCGCCAGGCGCTTTTTTCATCGAACAACCGCCAACGCACCTGAGTCACGCCTTCGAGCAACTTCTGCCGTTGCGCCTCGGCCTGGCCAACAGCGCGACTGTAACGCCACAGCGTTTCACCTTCGAAGGTGTAACTGACTTCCTGTAACTCGCTGCGCGGCTGATCCAGCGGGTTGCGCCAGTTACCCCGTTGAAAATTCAGCAAACCGCCATCAAGCAGAATCGTCCGCCCCGGCTGCGACTCCACCACCTGCAGCACATCGCGCTCAATCACCGCTACGGCGCGCATCAAGCTGCGCAGAGCCAGCTGATGGTCGACACTGCTGCGCTCGGCGTTGGCAACTCCGTCGAACAATCGCCAGCACGCCATCCCCAACACAACGAAAATGGCCATGGCGATCAGCAACTCGATCAAGGTGAAACCCGACTGTCTATTCATCTCGCGCCTGCAACCAGCGCTGGCTGTGGTTCACGATGTTGTCACTGTCGCCACGGCGCACGCTGATTTCGACCGCAAGCAGACGCGGGTCTTCTGCCGCTCGAATGACTTGGCTGAGCACCCACTCTCGCTGGGCGAAGGCGACGACGAATTGTTTACTGCCCAATGGCAGATTGCGTTGCAGGCTCAGTTCGCTCAACTGGTTATCCGCCAGCCATGAGGCAAACAACCGCTCCTCCAGACCGGCACCCTGCTGCAATACATACTGACTGGCCGACAGGGCGGCGGCGGCCAGGGTTGCGAAGATCGCGAGGGCGATCATCACCTCCAGCAAGGTAAATCCGCGCTCAGTTTTCATCGATGACCGGCTCACTCAGACCATCACTGGAAAGACTCAACCAACGTTGACTCTTGCTGGAAAAACTCAAGACAAAGGGGCTGAGTTCGTCACTGCTGAGCAGCAAAATCTGGGGTTGCGCCGACTGGTCGCTCAGGGTCAGCGGTCGACCTTCCTGCTCAAGCGTCATGAACAATCCCACAGGCAAATGACTTGGCGCGCCGACTGGCTGCCAGGTCGAACGCTCGAAACGCAACAACTGATAACTCTCACGCTCCAGCCGTACGCCGTATTCACGCTCTTCCAGCACCGCGCTTTCCCGTGAGGTGTTCAGTAACTGTGCAACGACCAGGGCTTGCTGCCGCGCCTGACGTGCCGGGCTCTCGCCGGCCACCAGGGTGATCATGCCGATCACCACGCTGATCACCACAATCACCACGAGCATCTCCAGCAGCGTGAAACCACGGGCGTTGCGCTTCATCCTCAGTTGTCCCAATTGCCGATTTCAGCCGCGTGCCCTTCCCCACCTTCGACGCCATCGGAACCGAAGGAATAGAGGTCATAACCCGGCCCTTTAACGCCCTGCCCCAGGTACTGATAAGGCGTACCCCATGGGTCGACCGGGAGTTTCTTCAGGTAACCCTGCGGGTTCCAGTTTTTCGCCGTCGGTGTACCTGTCGGGCGTTTGCTGAGCGCTTCGAGCCCTTGTTGAGTCGAGGGATAGTTGTGATTGTCGAGGCGATACATTTCCAGCGCCGTGGCGATCGCCTGAATATCGGTTCTGGCAGCAGTGACCTTGGCCTGATCGGGTCGGCTCATGAACTGCGGGACGACGATCGCGCCGAGAATGCCGATGATCACCACGACCACCATGATTTCGATCAGGGTAAAGCCGCGTTGGGTACGTGCGCCGGTATGTACAAAGGGTTTCATGGTTCAGCTCACCAGTTGATTAAGACTCAGAATCGGCATCAGGATGGCCAGGACGATCAGCAACACCACGCCGCCCATCACTACCAGCATGAAGGGTTCAAACAGGCTCACCGCCAGTGCGATGCGCGCTGCCAGGGTTTTTTCCTGTTGCTCGGCGGCTCGCGCCAACATGCTGTCCAGTTCACCCGCGCGCTCGCCACTGGCGATCATGTGCAGCATCATCGGCGGGATATCGCCGCTGCGTTCCAGGGCACGAGCCAGCGTGCCGCCCTCACGAACAGAGCGGGCGACATCGCTCATGCGGGCGCGGACGGTCTGGTTGGCAATCACCGCGGCGGCTATTTCCAGAGCATCCACCAGCGGCACGGCGCTCTTGCCGAGAATCGCCAAGGTACTGGCGAACCGTGCCGCTTCGGTCGCGCGCAACACCCCGCCAAGCAGCGGCATGCGCAGCAGCAATGCATGCCAGCGCAAACGCATGGCGGGCTGACGTAACGCCGCTCGTACAGCCGCGACCAAAGCGAAGATCAGCAAAAACAGCCACAGGCCATAACCGCGCAAGCCATCGCTGAGGGCGATTAGTCCGCGAGTCAGCATCGGTAATGGCTGGCCACTGTCGATAAAAATCTTCACCACGTCGGGCACCACGTAGGCCAGCAACAAACCGACAATGGCCAGCGATGCGCACATCAGAATCAGTGGATAAACCAGCGCCAGCTGAATGCGCTGGCGCGAAAGCTGACGGGCCTCGGTGTAGTCGGCCAACTGCTCCAGTACCTGCTCCAGATGACCGGAGCGCTCACCCGCATCGACCGTGGCGCGATACAGTTCGGGGAACACTTTGGGAAATCCGCCGAGTGCCGACGCCAGTGCGTAGCCTTCAAGGACACGACTGCGCACCGATAGCAGGAGGCTGCTGACACGTCGTTTTTCACTCTGCGAGGCTACCGCTTGCAAGGCTTCTTCCAGTGGTAACGAGGCCTGAATCAGCGTCGATAGCTGACGTGTGACCAGGGCCAGTTCGCTGGCACTCAAGCGCGCGTTACTGGTGAACCGACCGGCCGGATTTTTTACCCGTCGGGCCTCCCTCAAGTGAGTGGTCATCAGGCCGCGATCACGCAATAACTGACGCGCCTGCCTGGGACTTTCCGCCTCTTGCGAGCCTCTGATCCTGCGACCATTGCGGTCCTGCGCCTGATAATCGAATGCCGGCATGCTCAGTCCTCCTGGGTCACGCGCAACAGCTCATCGAGGCTGGTCGAGCCATCGAGTACCCGCCGCAGCCCATCCTGAAACAGGCTCGGGGAGCTGTTGCGTGCTTCACGCTGAAGCTCCGGCTCGCTTGCGCCGCGATGGATCAACTCCGAGAACGCCGGATTGACGCTGATCAGTTCATAAATGCCGATCCGTCCGCGATACCCCTGCTGGCAATGCTCACAACCCACGGCCCGATAAAGGCGCGGCGCCGCGTCGACCGCCAAGCCGAGCCGCAGGCTCTGGGCCGCGTCCGCCACATAGGGTGATTTGCATTCCGAGCACAGCGTGCGCAATAGACGCTGGGCCAGCACACCGACCAGCGAAGACGCCAACAAGTACGCGTC
Source organism: Pseudomonas sp. TH06 (assembly GCF_016651305.1). GTDB lineage: Bacteria > Pseudomonadota > Gammaproteobacteria > Pseudomonadales > Pseudomonadaceae > Aquipseudomonas. The sequence continues at coordinate 980,874 of NZ_JAEKEC010000001.1, forward strand.
GACTTCCATGTCCAGCAACCGGGTCACTGCGCCCACCGCGCTGTTGGTGTGCAAGGTCGACAGCACCAGGTGACCGGTCAAGGAAGCCTGCACAGCAATTTCCGCGGTTTCGCGGTCACGAATTTCGCCCACCATCACCACGTCCGGATCCTGACGCAGGATCGCCCGCAAACCCCGGGCGAACGTCATATCGACCTTGGGGTTGACCGGGGTCTGGCCAATGCCCGGCAGGTGATATTCGATCGGATCCTCGACGGTCAGGATATTGCGTGTCTGATCGTTGAGATGAGTCAGCGCGGCATACAGGCTGGTGGTCTTGCCCGAGCCCGTCGGACCTGTGACCAGAAAGATCCCGTGGGGTTTGCCAAGCATTTGTTGAAACCGCGCCAGCGTCTCGGCCGGCATGCCCAGACGCTGCAGGTCGAGGCGACCGGCCTGCTTGTCGAGCAAACGCAAAACCACTCGCTCGCCATGGGCCGAAGGCAGGGTCGACACCCGCACGTCAACCTCGTGGCCAGCCAGACGCAAGGCGATACGACCGTCCTGAGGAATACGCTTCTCGGCAATATCCAGCCTGGCCATGACCTTGATTCGTGACACCAGAAGATTCGCCAGCTCACGCTTGGGCCGCAGCACTTCACGCAATTGACCGTCGACCCGCATGCGCACCGACAGGTACTGTTCGAACGTTTCCAGGTGCACGTCAGAGGCTTTTTCGCGGACGGCTTCGCTGAGCAACGCGTTGATCAGACGAATGATCGGTGCATCGCCCTCCTGCTCCAGCAAGTCGGCAGTCTGCGGTACCTGATCCGCCAGACTGACCAGATCCAGTTCATCGTCCAGCCCCTGTGCGACTTGCTCGGCGGCGCTTTTTCCGGCGCGATAACACTGCGCCAGACGCAGGGCGAAAGTCTGTTCGTCGAGCCGCTGCCAGGGCAGATCCCGGGGACTCAAACGGCGCACTTCGGCCAGTGCAGTCAACGGGGTGTCATCGCGAAACAACACGCGCAAATCGTCCCCCTCGCCTTCGAGCAATACCCCGAAACGACGGGCAAAGCCGAATGGCAATCTAGCAGCGGACTCCGGCACCGCACTCATGGTGCTCGCACCTTGTCTTTGCGCAGATCAATCAGTTGATTGTCGTTGGAGCCTTCGAACAATTGTTGTGGGTCTCGTGGCAACAACAATGAGTTGTTCTGCCGCGCGCCCGGTTTGCTCAAGTGACGCAGGTCGTTGTAACGATCCTCGGTGATCTCGGCGAGGTTCGCTCTGCTGCGGACGATGGTCGGACGCAGGAACACCATGAGATTGGTCTTGGTCACGGTGTCTTTGCTTGAGCGGAACAGCCCACCGATCAGCGGAATGCGGCCGAGGAACGGCACACTGCTTTCCACCGTCCGTACGCTGTCCTTGATCAAACCGCCAATCACGATGATCTCGCCGTCATCAGCCAGAATAGTGCTCTTGAGCGAGCGCTTGTTGGTGATCAGGTCTTCGCTGGTGAGGCCGCTGACCGCAGGCGCGATTTCGGAGTTTTCCTGCTCGACTTCCAGCCTGAGTGTCGAGCCCTCGTTGATGTGTGGCTTGATCTTCAGGCTGATGCCGACGTCCTTGCGCTCGACCGTGGTAAAGGGATTATCCGAGCCGCTGCTGGAAGTGGTGTAGGAGCCCGTCTTGAACGGCACGTTCTGCCCCACCAGAATCTCTGCCTGCTGGTTGTCCAGCGTCAGCAGACTCGGCGTCGACAGTAAGTTGTTACGGGCATTGCTAGCCAACGCGGTCACCAGAACGCCGAAACGATCACTGCCGATTTTCAGTGCAGCGCCTTCCGGCAACTTGACGTTGGCTCCCGAACCCAAGAGCCCGGCAATCGTGCTTCCAGCGCCCGGAAAGGTGATGCCGCCCTTGACGTCACCGCCATTCACGCCCCATTGCACGCCGAGCGCTTCATTGATGTCGCCGGAGATTTCGACGATCGCGGCATGAATCAGCACCTGAGCGCGTGGCTGGTCGAGTTGACGGACAATATTCTCGATGGTGCGCACCTGCGCCGGCTCGGCAATGACTACCAGCGCGTTCTGGCTCTCATCGGCCTTGACCACCACAGGGGAGGCCGGCGAAGTATCTTTGCCAATGCCCGCACCACCGGCCGCTTTCATTCCCTGACTCATGGAATCGAGCACCTCGGCCAACTGCTTGGCGTCACTGTGGCGCAGACGTATGACCCTGGAGTTGTCCGCGCGGGCGTTGGCGGGTGTATCGAGCGCCCGTGCCATATCGATCAACCGCTGCCGGGCGACCTGTGTGCCCAGAATCACCAGACGATTGCTGCGGCCATCAGCGATAACCTGGCTGCCGGACTCCAGGTTCTGTTTGCCGATCGACTGCTCCATGACTTTGGCAATCTCGACGGCCAGGCCATAGCGCAACTCAACAACGGCGTGTGCATTTTTGGCACCGGAATCCAGTTGCCGCACTATCTCGCTGATGCGGCGGACGTTGCCGGCGCTGTCGGTAACGATCAATGCATTGGCCGAAGCGGAGGGTCCGATATATCCATTGGTGGACACCAACGGACGAATCAACCCGGCGAGATCGGCGGCAACACTGGCGTTCAACTCGATGACTTGAGTGACGAACTCGGTGCTCGACGCCGTGTGGCCATTTTCGTTTCCAGCGCGCGCCTTGGCTTCGCCCGCCGGAATGATCAGCAAGCGATCACCCTGATCAACAGCGGCAAAACCGTGGGCATCGAGCACCGAGAAGAACAGACGCCGAACACCTTCGCGGTCCAGCGGCTGTTTGGAAAGCACGGTAATTCGACCCTGAACACGCGGATCAAGAATCACCGTGGAGCCGAGTATCGAAGACATCTCCTGCACGACATCGCGCAACTCCGCATCCTTCATGGACAACTGCCATTGCGGCGCTTCGGCCAATACAACGCCTTGAACCAACAACGGTGCGAACGCCAGAAACCGCAAGACGCGGCGTGCAGAAAACCGGAAGAGCATAGTCATGCGATCAATCACTTTGGCCACTGTAGGGCGTGGGTTGGAGATAAAGGTTGGCGCTTGCGCCAGCAACGTCGGGCGAACTGCCTTCGATGGGCAACAACCAGTGTTTGGTCGACATTTCGATGGGCAAGACTTCTTCGCGGCCATTGCGCCAGAACACCACCTGGCCGACTTCGATGCGGCGCAGCACACTGCCGCCCGGCAAGGTGTCGCCGAGCCGGTAGGTCCGTTCACCTTCAGTGCCGGCCAACAGCGCTCGGGAGTCACCGGTACTGGAAACAAAACTGGCCTTGAGCACTAACGCCTCACTGCTTCGGGCCAGTGACTCTTGCGCTACCAGCCCCAGCAACGAAGCAATCGCCCCCGGATTGAACGGCGCCTGTTCGTCAACTGAGGGAGGCGGTTTGATCGCAAGGTTCGCCAGAACGGGAAGCGTGTCGCGCCAGGCGCGCTCCTTCCACAGCAATACACCGCCACAAACCAGCGGCAGCAGCAATGTCGAGCCGAGAAATACCGAGGTCTTTCTGGAGGGCGCCATCGATAAAAACTTCAAGGGCGGCTCAACTCAAACGATCGAAGCCTGTCGGTGAGCAATCCCTGCGCAGGCACGGGTTGCCTTGAGAAAACGGGTTTTCTGTTCATGTCTTCACGTTCCGATCCACACATCCAGGGTATGCCTCGAATACCAACTGACGACGCCGAACAGCCATGACGGCTGTCCGGCGTCGAACGGCTAGGGATTACCTGGCAATCCAGGCGTCCTGCCAGTTGGAACCAATACCTGGCTCATACTGATTGGCGGAGGGGCTGTAAGATTTGCACCAGCCTTCGAACGGGAACGGCTTGCACTCATAGACCTTGCCGTTTTTTGGCTGCAGCACTTTCGTACCGGCCTTGTAACTGCCAATCCCGGCAGGGAACTCAAAGGCGTGATCGCCACCGCCGGCTGTACCGGTCATTTCAAAACGCTTGGCGTCTTGAAGATTGATCCGGCCATCCTTGCTGCTGCCAACCAGCAATACCTGATGTGCACCGGGCGAACTGGTTACCTGAACGCCGATCGGCGCAGTGGTGGCATTGACCAGTTGTTTCGCATAGCCCACTTGCTTGTTGTTGGCATCCACCACGGTGGCCTCAACGGTCAGTTCGCGGTTGGTCATGACCGTGAGGTCGACTTTGGCTTTGCCTTTGTCCAGCACAAACTCGCTCGCCATGTTGTGGACGTGCATGTAAGCGTCGATATCGCTGACTATTACCGTTTGCAGCTGATAGCTGGTAACACCACTTTCAACCTTGGCGTACAAGCCATTCGTGCCCTTGACCGGGGCAATATTGCCTTCGGCGTCACGTACACCGGCACGTATCAGTTTCTGGGTCGCGTTGACCTTTTCGGCCAGTTTGTACGACCAGTTCTGCGGCAGGCCTTCTTCTGTTGAATCGATCGTGATCCCGACACTGTATTCAGCGCTTTCAGCTCCGCCTACGAATGCGCGGGCGTTAACCTTGTCGCCGATGCCCAGAGTTCTGTTCGGGGCGATGTTGCCGACATCATTCCAACTGTCCACAGGACCTGGTCCCGGACCCGGTCCCGTATTGCCATCGGCAGTGATGTTCACATCAATGACTTTATGGAAAGCCGACTTTGTGTCATCGACAGTCCAGATACCGAGAATGACGTGATGCCCACTGCGATCGGCCGGGATCGTGCACTTGTGCTTCTCTTTTCCTGGGCCAGCGCCGCCCGACGGCCCGGCAATCGGCGAGCCGCCGTTGGCCTCCACCACGCAAAACGGTGTGGTATCGAACGACGCACGCTTGAGCGGCTCGTTCGGGTTCCAGCCGGTTTTGGTGATGAAGTATTCCCAACGAGTGGTTCGATGGGCGGCGGTGTAGTTCCAGGCAAACTCGACATTGCGGTTCTTGATTTCATTCAAATGCCAGCGGGTAGCCGTTTGAATATCCATCTCGGAAAACGAACCGTTTTCGGCACTTGGAATCTTGCCATCGACCGGCCCCGCAGACGGGAAACCTTTAGGCCCCTCTCCCACACTGTGCGGTTCGTATTGAGCACCACCGCAATTTGTATTGACGCCCAGTCGGCAAGAATAAGCTCGCTCAGGCGGCTCGGTAATATAGCCATGCGCCGACACTTGCTGAGAAGCCAACAGTGAAGCCAGCAGGGTCAATGAGGATGCACACCCTGCGAGGATCCCCGCTGATGAAATGTTTTTCGTCATCTTGCTCTCCAATTAACACACTTACGACGTTGTTTTTTTGCCGCACGAGTTCCTTCTCCAGAACAAGCCGCTGCCGAGACATAGCTGGTCCTCTGATATTCCATAATCAAACTAACGATCGAGACTTCGCTGACGGCATCAACTGTTATCTCGGCATTCACAGCCACTCTGCGAGAGATATCCAGGCGTGATGCCCTCATCGGTGTCGGTGCGATTTTGCTTTGACGAAAATCTTACTCGAGAAGCCTGCGTGCCTGAAATAGAAGGGGTTTCAGGCACCTTTTACGAAATAGCCAACTGCTTTTTGCAAAGAAAAAACTTTGAACGTTATCGCAATCACAGCGCACAGAGGCGAAAAAAAACCGCTCTAAAACAGTGCGCACAATAGTAGCCATATGATATTCAGCGAGAAAACATGTCGCGAAAAACCATCGAAGTGCCGGATAAAAATATCGATCAGGCAAGAACTTCGCAGCCCATAAACAGCCAGACCATAACACCACGAAATATTTTGTTAAACATTTCAAGTGCTAAAAAATAACCGACCAAATCAATAGGATTTTTATAAATCTGATAACTGTTACTTCACTACCCACCTGAAAACTGAAAACTTCCTTATTCAAACAGATATTCCAGACAGCACCGACCAACAACTAAAAACTTACGACTAATAATATTAATAGCAATTAGTGATTTGAGAGATTCATCACACGACGCAGGCACTTTGTTCGCGTGAATGACGTACTTTTATTCAGCAGACAAGGAGAAAACCGGCAGACGTAAGACGTCCCGGACGCATACGTACCCGATAAAGACTGAGAGGGAGGGAGGGAGGGAGGGAGGGGAAACGAGGAGGACAACGACGGAACATTGAATCAATTGCCCTGCCCGATTCCGGGGCAGGGCAAACAACAACCACTGTGTCAGTTACTCGTGATACTGCGCCGACAGCTCATGCACCGCACGCAAGAACGCACCGGCGTGTTCCGGATCGACCTCAGGCGTGATGCCGTGGCCGAGGTTGAACACATGGCCACTGCCCTTGCCGTAGCTGGCCAGAATGCGGCCGACTTCGGTACGGATCGCTTCCGGTTTTGCGTAGAGTACGGTCGGGTCCATGTTGCCTTGCAGCGCGACTTTGTCACCGACGCGGGCGCGGGCGTTGCCGATGTCACAAGTCCAGTCCAGGCCCAGCGCGTCGGCGCCAGCCTCGGCGATGCTTTCCAGCCACAGGCCGCCGTTCTTGGTGAAGAGGATTACCGGCACTTTGCGACCTTCGTGCTCGCGGATCAGCCCGCTGACGATTTTCCTCATGTAGGCCAGCGAGAACTCCTGGTACGCCGCCGCCGACAGGTTGCCGCCCCAGGTGTCGAAGATCTGCACCGCTTGCGCACCGGCCATGATCTGGCCGTTGAGGTACGAGGTCACCGACTGCGCCAGTTTATCCAGCAGCAGGTGCATGGCTTGCGGGTTGTCGTAGAGCATCGCTTTGGTCTTGCGGAAGTCTTTCGACGAACCGCCTTCGACCATGTAAGTGGCCAGCGTCCACGGGCTGCCGGAGAAGCCGATCAGCGGCACACGGCCATTCAGCTCGCGGCGGATGGTGCTGACGGCGTCCATCACGTAGCCAAGGTCTTTGTGCGGATCAGGAATCGGCAAGGCTTCGATATCAGCGAGGGTGCTGACGACTTTTTTGAAGCGCGGGCCTTCACCGGTCTCGAAGTACAGGCCTTGGCCCATCGCGTCGGGGATGGTGAGGATGTCGGAGAACAGGATCGCCGCATCCAGTTGTGGATAGCGGTCGAGCGGTTGCATGGTGACTTCGCAGGCGAATTCCGGATTCATGCACAGGCTCATGAAATCACCGGCCTGAGCGCGGCTGGCGCGGTATTCCGGCAGGTAGCGGCCGGCCTGGCGCATCATCCACACGGGGGTGACGTCTACGGGTTGCTTGAGCAGGGCGCGGAGGAAACGGTCGTTCTTCAGGGCAGTCATGTCGGCATCCGGAAAAAAAGTGCGGGCATTTTCTCAGAGCTCGACACAAAAGGCACGGTTGCAGGTCAGCCTTTTGTCTATCGGGTCAATTTGTCGCGCTGAAATACTGACTTTGCAGCAGCCAAAAACAACTGTAGGAGTGAGCCTGCTCGCGATGGCGGTAGATCAGTCACCAGATGCATTGACTGATATGCCGCTATCGCGAGCAGGCTCACTCCTACAAGGTATTGCGTTGTCTGGTTAGACGCCCAGGTAATCGAGGATCCCTTCGGCGGCGTTGCGGCCTTCGAAGATCGCCGTCACCACCAGGTCGGAACCGCGCACCATGTCGCCACCGGCAAAGATTTTCGGGTTGCTGGTCTGGTGCTTGTACTGACCTTGCTCGGGCGCAACGACGCGGCCCTGGCTGTCGGTCTGGATTTCGAACTGTTCGAACCACGGCGCCGGGCTCGGGCGGAAACCGAAGGCGATGACCACGGCGTCGGCCGGGATGATCTCTTCGGAGCCCGGGATCGGCTCAGGGCTGCGACGGCCACGGGCATCCGGCTCGCCGAGACGGGTCTCGACCACTTTCACACCTTCGACCTTGTCTTCACCGACGATGGCGATCGGCTGGCGGTTGTAGAGGAATTTCACGCCTTCTTCCTTGGCGTTCTTCACCTCTTTGCGCGAGCCGGGCATGTTCGCTTCGTCACGACGATAAGCGCAGGTCACCGACTTGGCGCCTTGACGGATAGACGTGCGGTTGCAGTCCATCGCCGTGTCACCACCACCGAGTACCACAACCTTCTTGCCCTTCATGTCGACGAAATCTTCCGGCGACTTTTCAAAGCCCAGGTTGCGATTGACGTTGGCGATGAGGAAGTCCAGTGCGTCGTAAACGCCCGGCAGGTCCTCACCGGCAAAACCGCCCTTCATGTAGGTGTAGGTGCCCATGCCCATGAACACGGCATCGTATTCGGCGAGCAGTTGCTCCATGGTCACGTCTTTGCCGACTTCGGTGTTGAGACGGAACTCGATGCCCATGCCGGTGAAGACTTCGCGACGATTGCTCAGCACGGTCTTTTCCAGCTTGAACTCGGGGATGCCGAAGGTCAGCAAGCCACCGATTTCCGGGTTCTTGTCGAACACCACCGGGGTCACGCCGCCGCGTACCAGCACGTCGGCACAGCCCAGACCTGCCGGACCCGCACCGATGATCGCGACACGTTTGCCGGTCGGCTTGACCTTGGACATGTCCGGGCGCCAGCCCATGGCGAACGCAGTGTCGGTGATGTACTTCTCGACCGAACCGATGGTCACCGCGCCGAATCCGTCGTTAAGGGTGCAGGCACCCTCGCACAGACGATCCTGCGGACACACCCGGCCACAGACTTCCGGCAGGGTGTTGGTCTGGTGCGACAGCTCGGCAGCCTGAAGGATGTTGCCCTCGGCCACCAGTTTCAGCCAGTTGGGAATGAAGTTGTGCACCGGGCACTTCCATTCGCAATACGGGTTGCCGCAACCCAGGCAGCGGTGGGCCTGATCGGCCGACTGCTGGGGTTTGAACGGTTCGTAGATTTCGACGAACTCTTTCTTGCGTTGACGCAACAGTTTCTTCTTCGGATCTTTGCGCCCGACATCGATGAATTGAAAGTCGTTACTGAGACGTTCGGCCATCTTCAAAACCTCTTACACGACAGCTCCAAGCTATTAGCTTCAAGCTGCAAGAAAATCACATTAGTCCGGTAGAGCGCGCACTGGCTTCAGCTTGCCGCTTGAAGCCAGTGGCTTGCAGCTGCGCCGTTATTGCGGACTTGCACGAGTACTGGAGAGCAGAGATTTCAGACTCGCCGCCTTCGGTTTGACCAGCCAGAAACGGCGCAGGTAGTCATCGAGGTTTTCGGCGAGTTCACGACCCCACTCGCTGTCGGTTTCCGCGACGTACTCGTTCAGCACGTTTTGCAGGTGGCTGCGATAGGCTTCCATCGCTTCGCCGCTGATCCGCTGGATTTCCACCAGTTCGTGGTTGACCCGGTCAACGAAGGTGTTGTCCTGGTCGAGCACGTAGGCGAAACCACCGGTCATGCCAGAGCCGAAGTTGTAACCGGTCTTGCCCAAAACGGCGACGAAACCACCGGTCATGTACTCGCAGCAGTGATCGCCAGTGCCTTCCACCACCGTGTGGGCACCGGAGTTACGCACGGCAAAACGCTCGCCTGCGGTGCCGGCGGCGAACAGCTTGCCGCCAGTCGCGCCGTACAGGCAGGTGTTGCCGATGATGGCGCTTTCCTGAGTCTTATAAACGCTGCCCTTCGGCGGCACGATGGTCAGCTTGCCACCGGTCATGCCTTTGCCGACGTAGTCGTTGGCGTCGCCTTCCAGGTACATGTTCAGACCGCCGGCGTTCCACACGCCAAAGCTCTGACCGGCAGTGCCCTTGAAGCGGAAGGTGATCGGCGCCTTGGACATGCCCTGGTTGCCGTGCTTGCGCGCGATTTCGCCGGAGATCCGGGCGCCGATCGAACGGTCGCAGTTGCAGATGTCCAGGTCGAACTCGGCACCGCTCATGTCGTTGATCGCCGACGTCGCCATCTCGACCATTTTCTCGGCCAGCAGGCCTTGGTCGAACGGCGGGTTGCGCTCAACACCGCAGAACTGAGGTTTGTCCGCCGGGATGTGATCGCTGCCCAGCAGCGGGGTCAGATCCAGATGGTTTTGCTTGGCGGTCTGGCCTTCGAGGATTTCCAGCAGATCGGTGCGACCGATCAGCGCTTCGAGGGAACGCACGCCGAGCTTGGCCAGCCACTCACGGGTTTCTTCGGCGACGTAGGTGAAGAAATTCACCACCATATCGACGGTACCGATGTAGTGATCCTTGCGCAGCTTCTCGTTCTGAGTCGCAACGCCAGTGGCGCAGTTGTTCAGGTGGCAGATACGCAGGTATTTGCAGCCCAGCGCGATCATCGGCGCGGTGCCGAAGCCGAAGCTTTCGGCGCCGAGGATCGCAGCCTTGATCACGTCGAGGCCGGTTTTCAGGCCGCCGTCGGTCTGCACCCGGACCTTGCCGCGCAGGTCGTTGCCGCGCAGGGTCTGGTGGGTTTCGGCAAGGCCGAGTTCCCATGGAGCGCCGGCGTATTTGATCGAGGTCAGCGGCGAAGCACCGGTGCCACCGTCGTAGCCGGAGATGGTGATCAAGTCCGCATAGGCCTTGGCCACGCCGGCGGCGATGGTGCCGACGCCCGCTTCAGCCACCAGTTTCACCGAAACCAGCGCCTTCGGGTTGACCTGCTTGAGGTCAAAGATCAGCTGCGACAAGTCTTCGATCGAGTAGATGTCGTGGTGCGGCGGCGGCGAAATCAGGGTGACGCCCGGTACTGCGTAACGCAGTTTGGCGATCAGCCCGTTGACCTTACCGCCCGGCAGTTGCCCGCCCTCACCCGGCTTGGCGCCTTGCGCGACCTTGATCTGCAGCACCTCGGCGTTGACCAGGTATTCCGGCGTCACACCGAAACGGCCAGTCGCGACCTGCTTGATTTTCGAGCTTTTGATGGTGCCGTAGCGCGCCGGATCTTCACCCCCTTCGCCGGAGTTGGAACGCGCACCGAGGCGGTTCATGGCTTCGGCCAGGGCTTCGTGAGCTTCCGGCGACAGCGCGCCCAGCGAGATACCGGCGGAGTCGAAGCGCTTGAGCACCGATTCCAGCGGTTCGATTTCACTGATGTCCAACGGCGTATCGAGGGTCTTGACCTTGAACAGGTCACGAATCATCGACACCGGACGGTTGTCCACCAGCGAGGTGTATTCCTTGAACTTGGCGTAGTCGCCCTGCTGCACAGCCGCTTGCAGAGTGTTGACCACGTCCGGGTTGTAGGCGTGATATTCGCCACCGTGGACGAACTTCAGCAGACCGCCCTGCTGGATCGGCTTGCGCGGACTCCAGGCTTCGGCAGCCAACGCCTTCTGCTCGGCTTCGATGTCGACGAAACGCGCACCCTTGATGCGGCTCGGCACGCCTCGGAAGCTCAGATCGCAAACTTCTTCGGACAGACCGATGGCCTCGAACAGCTGCGCACCACGGTACGAAGCGATGGTCGAAATGCCCATCTTCGAGAGGATTTTCAGCAGGCCTTTGGTGATGCCTTTGCGGTAGTTCTTGAACACCTCGTAGAGGTCGCCCAAGACTTCACCGGTACGGATCAGGTCGCCCAGCACTTCGTAAGCCAGGAACGGATAGACCGCCGAGGCGCCGAAACCGATCAGCACCGCGAAGTGATGCGGGTCACGGGCGGTCGCGGTTTCAACGAGGATGTTGGAATCGCAACGCAGGCCCTTTTCGGTCAGACGGTGGTGCACCGCACCGGTCGCCAGGGAGGCGTGGATCGGCAGTTTGCCCGGAGCGATATGGCGGTCGCTCAGAACGATCTGCGTACGACCGGCGCGCACGGCTTCTTCAGCCTGATCGGCAACATTGCGGATCGCCGCTTCGAGGCCGACGCTTTCGTCGTAGTTGAGATCGATGATCTGCCGCTCGAAACCCGGGCGGTCGAGATTCATCAGCGAGCGCCACTTGGCCGGCGAGATCACTGGCGAGCTGAGGATCACGCGCGAGGCGTGTTCCGGCGACTCCTGGAAGATATTGCGCTCGGCACCGAGGCAGATTTCCAGCGACATCACGATCGCTTCACGCAGCGGGTCGATCGGCGGGTTGGTGACCTGCGCGAACTGCTGACGGAAATAGTCGTACGGCGTGCGCACACGCTGGGACAGCACGGCCATCGGCGTGTCGTCGCCCATCGAGCCAACGGCTTCGTAGCCCTGCTCGCCGAGCGGACGCAGGACCTGATCGCGCTCTTCGAACGTGACCTGATACATCTTCATGTATTGCTTGAGCTGATCGACGTCGTAGAAAGCCGAACCGTGATCGTTGTCTTCCATGGTTGCCTGAATGCGCAGGGCATTCTTGCGCAGCCATTGCTTGTACGGATGACGGGACTTCAGACGGTTGTCGATCGCATCGGTGTCGAGGATCTGCCCGGTTTCGGTGTCCACGGCGAAGATCTGGCCAGGACCGACGCGGCCCTTGGCGAGCACGTCTTCCGGCTGGTAGTTCCACACACCGATTTCCGACGCGAGAGTGATGAAACCGTTTTTGGTGGTGACCCAGCGCGCCGGGCGCAGACCGTTACGGTCGAGCAGGCACACCGCGTAACGACCGTCGGTCATTACCACGCCGGCCGGGCCGTCCCACGGCTCCATGTGCATCGAGTTGTACTCGTAGAACGCACGCAGATCCGGGTCCATGGTTTCGACGTTCTGCCACGCAGGCGGAATGATCATCCGCACGCCACGGAACAGGTCGATGCCACCGGTGACCATCAGTTCGAGCATGTTGTCCATGCTCGACGAGTCGGAACCGACACGGTTGACCAGCGGGCCGAGTTCTTCCAGATCCATCAGATCGTTGGTGAACTTGGTCCGACGGGCCTGCGCCCAGTTACGGTTACCGGTGATGGTGTTGATCTCGCCGTTATGGGCGAGGAAGCGGAATGGCTGCGCCAGCGGCCATTTCGGCAGGGTGTTGGTGGAGAAGCGCTGGTGGAACACGCAGATCGCGGTTTGCAGGCGCTCGTCACTCAGGTCTGGATAAAACGCGGCCAGATCGGCCGGCATCATCAGGCCTTTATAAATGATGGTCTTGTGCGAAAAACTGCAGATGTAGTGGTCGGAATCGACGGCGTTGGCCACCGACGAGCGACGACGGGCGCTGAACAGCTTTACGGCCATGTCCTGATCGCTCAGGCCTTCACCACCGATGTACACCTGCTCGATCTGCGGCAGGCGCTCAAGGGCCAGGCGGCCGAGAACGCTGGTGTCGATTGGCACTTTGCGCCAGCCGATCAGTTGCAGGCCTTCAGCGAGGATCTCGCGGTTCATGTTCTCGCGAGCGGCTTCGGCCTTGGCCGGATCCTGGTTGAAGAAAACCATGCCCACCGCGTATTGCTTGGGCAACTCGACGCTGAAGGTTTCCTGGGCAATCGCACGCAGGAACGCATCAGGCTTTTGAATCAGCAGACCGCAACCGTCACCGGTCTTGCCGTCGGCATTAATCCCACCGCGGTGGGTCATGCAGGTCAGGGCCTCAATGGCCGTTTGCAATAGGGTATGACTGGGTTCGCCCTGCATATGGGCTATCAGGCCGAAACCGCAGTTATCCTTGAATTCATCTGGTTGGTACAGACCTGCTTTCATAGACACTTTCTCACCAGGCTGCCTCTTTTCGAGGCAAATTTCTTTTCAATTCAACCACTTGCGATCCGCGCCGAACGTACGCCGGCTTAGCGGGGGCAAAAGGGTGGTCATTGTACACAGCGACACAGACGCTCACAAATTTGACGACGAACTGTCGCAAATCTATGTCGCATTTGTGAAAGGTTTAAAGCGATATGCTGTGCTAGTCAAAACTTTTTTAATTTTGACCGCAACGACTCAAAGACTACTGTAACGCAGACACCACAAGGCACGCGGTCTGTAGAGACGGCGCGCACTCGTAGAATTTTGAGGTGCTTGGAGAGGCGGCCTGGGTAAGGCCGCCGAATCTTCAGCGAGTTGTTGCCAGTTCCTGTTGGACGCTGGCGACAGTGCGAGGCCAAGGTTTACCAGCCTGAACCTTCGCTGGCAAGGCCTTGATGGCAGAAACGGCTGCATCACGATTGGCGAAGTTGCCGTAGGTGATCACGTAGAGAGGCTTGCCGTTGAGCACTTTCTTGAAATAACGGTACTCGCCGCCCTGTTCCTTGACGAAGCTTTGTGCGGTCGCTTCGGAGCTGGTGCCGAGGATCTGCACCACGTAGTTGCTGGTCGGCTGACCGGCGTACCAGCTGCCACCGGCGGCCTTGGCGACGGTAACCGGCTTCTCGGCCGGTTTGGCCGCAGCAACTGGCTTGGCTGGCACTGGCGCCGGTTTTGCCGCTGGCGCTGCCGGAGCAGGCTTGGCGGTGGCGATTTGCGTCGGTGCCGGGGTCGGCTTGGCCGCTGGCACAGGAACTGGAGTCGGTGCTGGGCCGGCTGGAACGCCGGCAGGCGGTGCAGAGGTGGTAACGGTCGGCGGCGTATCGCTGGAACCTTCCAGTGGCACGCCGTCGTCGCCTTCAGTGATACCACCGGCTGCTTCAGCCAACGGACCGCGCATGACCGGTTGCGAGTTGCCGACCAGCGGCAACGGCATCGGCTGGGTATTACCGGCGAACTCGACGTTTGGCGCGCCGCCATTCGCTGCGCCCTGGCCCAATGGCAGTTGTGCCTGTTCATTGGCCGGTGCGCCAGTGGTTGGCGCCTTGTTGCGACCCGGCATCAGCCAGGCGGCGGCGACCGCGACCACAACGACTGCAGAAATCGCCAATACGTGTTTCTTCGGCATGTTGAACCCCATACTTGGACGCTTGACCGCAGAGCGGCTGGCAATCATGACTTCGATCAGAGCATCGCGAGCGACCTGGTTGATGTTGCCCGGCCAACCCTCGGAGCTTTCGTGAATATCAGAGATCTGATCCGCGGTGAAAAGTTCGACACCCCGGCCCGCACCTTCAAGCCGCTGGTCGAGATATTCGCGCGTCTCTTCTTCGGTGTACGGCTGCAATTCGATGACGTGGAAACGCTCTTCCTCAAGGTGCAAAGCCTCAAGTTGCGCGATCAGCGACGACTCACCGAACAGGAACACATGCGGGCGACCTTCCGGCGCACCGGCACCCAGTGCCATCAGCGCTTCCAGAGCGGATTCGTCGAGCTGCTCGGCGTCATCCACCAGCAGATAGACTTCCTGGCCGGTCAGCGCCAGTTGCACCACCTGATCGAGGATTGCGCCGACTTCGGCCTGGGCCAGGTTCAGCGCCTGCGCCACTTGGCGTAGCACGCCAGCGGCATCACCGGCGCCACGGGCGGAAACCACCACGCTCTGCACCGACTGCTTGTTGGTACTGGCGACCAGCGCCTGGCGCAGCAGCGTCTTGCCGCTGCCTTGCGGGCCGGTGACCACCAGCAACAACTGGCTGTAACGCGCCAGATGATGCAGTTGACCCAGCACCGGTTTGCGCTGGGCCGGGAAGAATTTGAAGCCCGGCACCCGCGGCGCGAAGGGGTCGTGACTTAACTGGAAATGGCCGAGGAACGCCTCGTCGGCATGCAAACTAGTCATCGGAATCTTATTAACCTTTAAGCTGAGCCAGAGCGCGGTAATCCGCTCCCAGCGTGGCCTGTAGAACCTCTTTCGGATAATCGGCGGTCACTACCGCTTCGCCCATCCGGCGCAGCAGCACCAGGCGCAGACGACCGTCGATCACTTTTTTGTCGATTGCCATGTGTTCGAGAAAATCGGCTTCGGTCATCTCTTCAGGCGGAATCACCGGCAGACCGGCGCGCTGGAACAGACGAATGCCGCGATCGCGCTCCTGCTCGCTGATCCAGCCGAGACGCGCAGACATCTCCAGCGCCATCACGGTGCCAGCCGCGACCGCCTCACCATGCAACCAGACACCATAGCCCATGTGGGTCTCGATGGCGTGGCCGAAGGTGTGGCCGAGATTGAGCGTGGCGCGTACGCCGGTTTCCTTCTCATCGGCGCCAACCACCGCAGCCTTGGCCGCGCAGGAGCGCTCGATGGCATAAGTCAGGGCCTTTTGATCCAGTGCACGCAGGGCGTCGACGTTGTCTTCGAGCCAGGTCAGGAACGGTTCGTCGCAGATCAGACCGTACTTGATGACTTCCGCCAGCCCCGCCGACAGCTCGCGCTCTGGCAGGGTTTTCAGGGACGCGGTATCGATCAGCACGACGTTCGGCTGATAGAACGCACCGACCATGTTCTTGCCCAGCGGATGGTTGATCCCGGTTTTGCCGCCCACCGACGAATCGACCTGGGACAACAAGGTGGTAGGAATCTGGATGAAATCGACACCGCGCTGATAGCAAGCCGCAGCAAAACCGGCCATGTCGCCGATCACACCGCCGCCGAGGGCGATTACCGTGGTGCGGCGGTCATGACGAGCGGTCAGCAAGCCATCAAAGATCAGTTGCAGGGTTTCCCAGTTCTTGAAGGCTTCGCCATCGGGCAGAACCACGGAAATCACCGAAAACTGCGAAAGGCTGCGAGTCAGACGTTCGAGATAGAGCGGCGCAACGGTCTCGTTGGAGATGATTGCCACCTGCCGCCCGTAAATATGCGGAGCCAGCAGCTCGGGTTGATCCAACAAACCTTCGCCGATATGAATCGGGTAGCTGCGCTCGCCTAAATCGACCTTGAGTGTCTGCATGTGTCCCCACAGTGAAGATGGAAGCAGGCGTCCTGCCCTGAATTATTGGTTATCTGCGGCCTATAGCGGGTATGACGCCGCTCGCACGCCATCCGCCACACCCTCGACGGGCTGTGACAGGACGCCGAGGATAGCGCATTTCAGGCGATGCTTTAACGGGGAGGAAGCTGCGCCAGGCGGTCGAGAATGTCGAGCACGACCATGCGCGGCGGCCGTTCGTCGGTTTCCACCACCAGATCGGCGATTTCCCGATAAAGCGGATCACGGATCGCGAGCAGGTCACGCAGGGTTTTCGCCGGATCGGCAGTGCGCAGCAACGGCCGATTGCGGTCGCGGGAGGTGCGGCCGACCTGCTGTTCGACGGAGGCGTGCAGATACACCACGCGACCACCCTCATACAGAGCCTTGCGATTGGCCTCACGCATCACCGCACCGCCGCCGGTCGCCAGTACCACGCCGTCGAACGCGCACAGCTCGGCGATCATCGCCTGCTCACGATCGCGAAAGCCGGGCTCGCCTTCCTTGTCGAAGATCCACGGGATATTGGCGCCCGTACGCAGTTCAATTTCCTTGTCGGAATCTTTGAACGGCAGGCGCAGCTCTTTGGCCAGTAATCGGCCGATGGTGCTTTTTCCAGCACCCATCGGTCCTACAAGAATCAAATTTCGCACAGAATCAACGACTCACAGCAATCGCCTGGTTATTCATGATACGCGGAGTGAGAAATACCAGCAGCTCGGATTTTTTCTCCGAAACCACATCACGCCGGAAAAGGCGGCCAAGATACGGCACATCGCCAAGAAATGGCACCTTATCTACGACCTTGCTTTGAGTATTTGAGAAAACACCCCCAATCACGATGGTCTCGCCGTCGTTTACCAGCACTTTGGCGTTGACCTCGTTCTTCTTGATCGGCGGCACATCCTGCACTTTGTTCAGGTAATCCGGTTCGTCCTTGGTGACCTTGACCTCCATGATGATGCGGTTGTCCGGAGTGATTTGCGGCGTCACCTCCAGCGACAGCGAAGCTTCCTTGAACGACACCGAGGTGGCGCCACTGGAGCTGGCTTCCTGATAGGGAATCTCGGTGCCCTTGAGGATCTTCGCGGTCTCCTTGTCGGAAGTCACCACCTTGGGCTGCGAAACGATTTCGCCATTGCCGGTCTTCTCCATGGCGGTCAGCTCAAGATCGAGCAAAACGTTGTCGGTGATGAAGGCAATGCCGATCCCCGAGGTGTTGTTGACGGTGCCCATATCGACGAACGGCGAGTTGGTGCTGGTGCTGCCCGGGGTGCCGATGGTGGTCGACGAGCCGTTGCTGACGCCGGACGTGTTCCAGTTGCCCTTGTTCTGAATCGAGCCCCCCCAACGCACGCCCAGGCTCTTGTCGTAATCGACGTTGGCTTCGACGATCCGCGCCTCGATCATCACTTGCCGCACGGGAATATCCAGTTGCGCCACGATTCGCCGCAGCTCGTCGAGCCGGTCCTGAGTCTGATAAGCAATGATGTTGTTGGTCCGCTCATCGACGGTGATCGAGCCGCGCTCGTCGATTTTCGCTTCGGCACTGGTCACCGACTGGAACAGCTTGGCGATGTCGGCAGCCTTGGCGTAGTTCACCTGCAACAGTTCACGGCGCAGCGGCGCCAATTCGGCGATCTGTTTTTGCGACTCCAGTTCTTGGCGCTCGCGGGCGGCGATTTCGTCCGCCGGAGCGACCAGCAGCACATTGCCGATCTTGCGCTTGTCCAGCCCCTTGGTTTTCAACACTAGGTCCAGCGCCTGATCCCACGGCACGTTTTGCAGACGCAGAGTGATGCCGCCCTGCACCGTGTCGCTGGCCACCAGGTTGAGGTTGGTGAAGTCGGCGATCAATTGCAGCACCGAGCGCACGTCGATGTCCTGGAAATTCAGCGAGAGCTTGTCGCCGACGTAGGCCTGACGATCGGCGTTGCGCTTTTGCAGATCGTCGACGGTCATCGGACGGATGCTGACGGTCAGCTTGTTGTCGGTCTGATAGGTGGAGTAGTCGAAAGTGCCGCTGGGCTCGACGGTGATGATCGCGCGGTCGCCGGAAGCTGCAGCGTTGACGAACTGCACGGGTGTGGCGAAATCCTTGACGTCGAGGCGCACCCGCAGCTTGTCGGGCAATTGGGTGCGGGCGAAGCTGAGGATTATCTTGCCGTCATGTTCCTGAATGTCCGGGGCGATGGTCGGGTCGGACAGGTCGATGACCACATTGCCCTCACCTGCCGTGCCACGCTGAAAGTCCACGCCGCGAATGGCTTTGGTTTTCGGCACGAACACCTTGGCAGGCGCCGCTGCCGCAGTCGCGCGCACTGGAGCAACAACAGCGGGACGTGGAGCGCTTGCCGGCGCGCCCTGCCCCACCACGACGAACAGATTGTTGCCTTCGACTCGCGTGTTGTAAGGCGCTGGCTGGGTGAGATTGACGATCAGCCGCGTGCGATCCCTGGCCTCAACCACTGTGGCCGTGCGTGCGTTGCCACTGCCCAGATCGAGGCTCTTGCTGGTCAACTGACTGGCAACCCCGGGCAGATCCAGCGCGATTCGCGCCGGCGAATCAGTGGTGTAACCCTTGGGCTGCGGCGGCGGGCCATCGAACGACAGTTTCAGCTCGACGCGGTCACCCGGCAACGCCGCCACGTCCAGCGCCTTCAGATTGGCCGCGAGTACCATCGGCGACATCAGCGCTATCCATAGCGAAAGACCGAGGGTGGAGAAAATCCTGTTCATTGTTCGACTTCCACTATGAGTGCTCTTTCAAAGGAATGGTGCGCGGACGTTCCAGCCAGGCGCCTTCGCCGTCGGGGACGATTTCGACCACATCGACCTGAGTGGCACTGATGGCGACGATGCGACCATCGTTGCGCCCCAGGTAATCACCGACCTTCAGGCGATGCACGCCGCCAGCCCCACGCAACAGCGCAAAGGAGCCAGTGGCGTTGCCAATCGTGCCGACCATCTCGAACTGCTCGATGTTGAAACCTTCGAGGTATTGCTTGACCCGATTGGGGTCGGGCTTGACGTTGCGCGAGCCGTGCTTCTGCCCGGCGAGATCGACGCGCACCTGGCGCGAAAACGGACTGCGCAGGTTGGCCGCGCTGTAAGTGAAGGTCGGGTAAGAGCGGAATGTCGGAGTGGGTTCGATCTTGCCCGACGGGCGTAACCGCACTTCATTCATGTAGGCATCGAGATCGCTGAAGTCATCGCCATCGCCACAACCGCTCAAAGTCAGCAACGCCACTGCCAGTGCGAAATAACGAATCGGGCTCATTTCTGCAGCCCCTTGTCGTTATAGCGGTACGTCTTGGCGAGGATGCTCATGCGCAGTTTCGGCCCGCCCTCTTTATTGGCCGGCGCCAGTTCGAAGTCGTGCAGAGTCACGATGCGCGGCAACCCGGCCACACCACTGACGAAAGTGGCGAGGTCGTGATAGGCGCCAGTGACGGTGATCTGGATCGGCAGTTCGATATAGAACTGCTGGGTGACCTCCGGGAGCAGTTTGATTTCTTCGAACTCAAGGCCACTGCCCAACCCGGTACGCGTGATGTCTTCCAGCAGGCCCGGCACCTCGGTGTCGCTGGGCAACTGTCGCAGCAACACGCCGAAGGAGTTCTCCATCTCCTTCATCTGTTGGGTGTACAGCTCCAGATTGGCGGAAATATGCGCCTTGCTGGCGAATTGTTCCTTGAGCGTCGCCTCCTCCTCGCGCTTGAGCTCGAGCTGATTTTCCATGTCACTGATGAAAAAGTTATAGCCAAGCGCCAACACCAGCACCATCAGTAGCGCCCCGGCGATGGCTTTGACCGCCCCTGGCCAGGAGCCGATGTTGCTGGTGTCGAGGTCGTTGAAGTCGATGCTGCGCAAGCTCTCCAGCCAGTCGGACGGTTTCATTGTTCGTCCTCCAGCGTCTTCGGCTGAGTCTGACGAACGGTCAACTGAAAGACATTGGCCTGTTCCAGTTGATCGGCGGAAGTCGCTTTGACCTCGGTCAGGCTCGGCGCATCGAACCAGTCGGAGGCGTCCAGATTGCGCATCAACTCGGAGACGCGATTGTTCGACTCGGCCGCGCCGCTGATCGACAGGGTCTTCCCGACCATTTTCACGTCGGTGAAATAAACGCCGTCCGGCAGCGTTCGCGCCAGTTGATCGAAGATCCGTCCGCTGACCTGCCGGTTGCCCTGCAGGTCCTGGATGATGCGCATGCGCTCGACCAGTTGCTGACGGTGCGCCTTGAGGTCGCTGATCTGTTTGATCCGTTCGTCGACTACGGCAATCTGCTTGCCGATGTAATCATTGCGTGCGACCTGCCGGTCGATGGCGGCGCTGAAGATCTGATCGGCGATGAACACCACCCCCACCGAACCGACCACCACGCCGATCAACGCCAGCATGAAGCGTTTGCGCCGCTCTTCGCGGCGCTCCTCGCGCCAGGGCAACAGGTTGATCCGCGCCATCAGTCGAAACTCCTGAGCGCGAGCCCGCAGGCAATCATCAGGGCCGGCGCGTCACTGGCCAGGGCCCCGGCGTTGACCTTGCTGCTCAAGGCCATGTCGGAAAACGGATTGGCCACTTGCGTCGGAGTGCTCAGGCGCTGCTCGATCAACCGGTCCAGGCCTGGCACCGACGCCGTGCCACCGGCGAGCAGAATGTGGTCGACCGCGTTGTATTGGCCGGAGGCGAAGAAAAACTGCAACGAGCGCGACACTTGCTGCACCAGTGCTTCGCGAAACGGCTGCAGCACATCGCTGACGTAGTCATCAGGCAGGCCGCCCTGCTTTTTTGCCAACCCCGCCTGCTCGAGTGTCAGGCCATAACGACGCTGGATTTCCTCGGTCAGTTGCCGGCCGCCGAACAACTGCTCGCGGGTGTAGATGATCTTGCCGTTGTGCAGGACGCTGAGGGTGGTCATGGTCGCGCCAATATCGACCACCGCCACCGTCAGGCGCTCTTGCGAAGCGGCCAGTTGCGTCGCGAGCAAGCCGAACGAGCGCTCCAGCGCATACGCTTCGACGTCGACCACGCGCGCCGTCAGTCCGGCGAGCGCCAGCGCCGCTTCACGGACTTCGACGTTTTCCTTGCGACAGGCGGCGAGCAGTACGTTGACTCGTTCAGGGTTGCGCGCCGAAACGCCCTGGACCTCGAAGTCGATGGCGACCTCGTCCAGTGGATAGGGAATGTATTGGTCGGCTTCAATCTTGAGCTGGTTTTCCAGCTCGTCGTCGGACAGCCCGGCGTCCATTTCGATGATTTTGGTGATCACGGCAGAACCGGCCACCGCCACCGCGACGCTCTTGAGCCCGGTGCGTGCCTTGACCAGCACCCGGGTCAATGCCTGGCCGACGCCTTCGAGTTCGGCGATGTTCTTTTCGACCACGGCGTTCGCCGGCAATGGCTCCACCGCGTACGCCTCGACACGATAGCGATCACCCTGACGGCTCAGTTCCAGCAGCTTCACCGAGGTGGAGCTGATGTCGATCCCCAGTAACGTATTGGCTTTTTTATTGAAGAGTCCCAGCACTACCAATTCCCTATGACTTTCCGTGAGTTACGGACTCTGTAATACGCATTGCGTTCCTTCACCCCGTCTTGACAGAAGCGCAAATGACGCCCCCAGCAGAAAAGTGCTTATAATGCCCAGCGATTTTTTCCGCTTTTTACTGCCTGCGCGGATGGCTCTGTGTGTTGCCGGAGCCCCGTCGCCAAATTCATTCTTGCCCTGGATGTCCAAACGCCTTGATTCGTCTGCTGAAATTTTTCGGTTGGTCCATCGTCGCCGTTTTCTGCGGACTGCTTTTAGGTCTCAGCGGCGCGTATCTTTACCTTAGTCCGGGTTTGCCATCCGTGGAGGCTCTGAGAAGCATTCAGTTGCAGATTCCTCTTCGGGTCTACAGCAGCGATAACAAGTTGATCGCAGAGTTTGGCGAAATGCGCCGTACTCCGATCCGTTTCGCCGACATTCCACCCAATTTCATTAATGCGTTACTAAGTGCTGAAGACGACAATTTCGCCAACCACTATGGCGTCGATCCGAGCAGCCTGATGCGTGCCGCGACACAACTGGTCAAGAGCGGGCACATTCAGTCCGGCGGCAGCACCATCACCATGCAGGTGGCGAAGAACTTCTTCCTGACCAGCGAACGCAGCTTCTCGCGCAAAACCACCGAAATTCTTCTGGCACTGCAGATCGAACGGCAGCTGACCAAGGACGAAATCCTTGAGCTGTACGTCAACAAGATCTATCTGGGCAACCGCGCCTATGGCATTGAGGCGGCGGCGCAGGTGTATTACGGCAAGTCGATCCGCGACGTCAGCCTGGCGCAGATGGCGATGATCGCCGGCCTGCCGAAAGCCCCTTCGCGCTTCAACCCATTGGCCAACCCGGCGCGCAGTAAAGAGCGTCGCGACTGGATCCTCGGGCGCATGTACAAGCTCGGCAAGATCAGCGAGGCGGACTACACCGCCGCCATCAACGAGCCGCTGAACGCC
Organism: Pseudomonas sp. TH06; assembly: GCF_016651305.1. Classification (GTDB taxonomy): domain Bacteria; phylum Pseudomonadota; class Gammaproteobacteria; order Pseudomonadales; family Pseudomonadaceae; genus Aquipseudomonas. The sequence continues at coordinate 1,003,920 of NZ_JAEKEC010000001.1, forward strand.
AGCTATCACGTGCCGACCCCGGAAGTGAACGCACCGTACATCGCCGAAATGGCCCGCGCCGAAATGGTCGGCCGTTATGGCAGCGACGCTTACACCGAAGGTTTCCGCGTCACCACCACGGTGCCGAGCAACCTGCAGGAAATGGCCAACACCGCGCTGCACGAAGGCTTGATGACCTACGATCAGCGTCATGGCTACCGTGGTCCGGAGTCGCGCCTGCCGGGCAAGACCCGTGAGGCCTGGGCCAACGAACTGACCAAGCAACGCACCATCAGCAGCCTGGAGCCGGCAATCGTTACGCAGGTCGACAAGAACGGCCTGCAAGTGCTGACCCGCACCGGCGAAGAGCATGTCGCCTGGGACACCATGAAATGGGCCCGTCCGTTCCTCAATACCAACAGCATGGGCGCCACCCCGCGTCAGCCGTCGGATGTCGCGCAGGTCGGCGATCTGGTTCGCGTCCAGCGCCAGAAGGACAACTCGCTGAAGTTCAGCCAGATTCCTCAGGCGCAAGGCGCGCTCGTCTCGCTGGACCCGCAGAACGGTGCGATCCGCTCGCTGGTCGGTGGTTTTGCTTTCGAGCAAAGCAACTACAACCGCGCCATGCAGGCCAAGCGTCAGCCGGGTTCGAGCTTCAAGCCGTTCGTCTACAGCGCCGCACTGGATAACGGCTACACCGCCGCCACGCTGGTCAACGACGCACCGATCGTGTTTGTCGACGAGTATCTGGACAAGGTCTGGCGCCCGAAGAACGACACCAACACCTTCCTCGGCCCGATCCGTCTGCGTGAAGCGCTGTACAAGTCGCGTAACCTGGTGTCGATCCGCTTGCTGCAAGCCATGGGCGTCGGCAAGACCATCGACTACATCACCCGCTTCGGTTTCAACAAACAGGATCTGCCGCCGAACCTGTCGCTGGCGCTGGGCACCGCGACCCTGACGCCGATGGAAATTGCTACCGGCTGGAGCACGTTCGCCAACGGCGGCTACAAGATCACCCCGTACATCATCGACAAGATCGAAAGCCGCAATGGCGACACGCTGTTCGTCGCCAACCCGCCAACCGTGCCGCAGGGTGGCTCGGCCACTGATGGCATTGCGGCGCCGGCCGCACAGTCTTTTACCGTCAATGCCGCACCGGTTCCGGGTGAAGCTCCGGGCGCTGCAGCGGCGCCCCAGGCGCCGGCCGTGGCCGAGCGGATTGTCGACGGTCGCACCACGTACATCCTCAACAGCATGTTGCAGGACGTGATCAAGCTCGGCACCGGCCGTCGCGCACTGGCCATGGGGCGCAGCGACATCGCCGGTAAAACCGGTACCACTAACGAATCGAAAGATGCCTGGTTCTCCGGTTACAACGCCGATTACGTGACCACTGTGTGGACCGGCTTCGACCAGCCGGAAAGCCTTGGTCGCCGCGAGTTCGGCGGCACTGTGGCACTGCCGATCTGGATGAATTACATGTCGGCAGCGCTCAAGGACAAGCCGCCTCACGTCCAGCCTGAACCAGAGGGGCTGCTCAGCCTGCGGGTTGATCCGGTCAGCGGCCGCGCGGCGACGCCGAGTACGCCTGGCGCCTACTTCGAGCTGTTCAAGTCTGAAGACACGCCACCGTCGGTGAATGAACTGGGTAACGGCACCGCACCGGGCAGTCCGCTGCCAGCAGATGAGCAAGCGCCGATCGACTTGTTCTGATCCAGCGCCAACAAAAAGCCCCGCCCTCGTGAGAAGTGCGGGGCTTTTTATTGCCTGCCATTTGAGATATCAGCCGAGCTGACGTCTTCGCGAGCAGGCTCGCTCCCACAGGAGGATTGTGTTTCAAGGTGGGAGCGAGCCTGCTCGCGAAGAGGCCCTGACGGGCACCGCAAAACCCTCAGGCACAAAAAAGCCCCGACTCTCACGAGCCGGGGCTTTTGTTTGAAGCGCTACATCGGCTTAGCCGTTGAACACGTCATCCACGCTTTTCAGCGGGTAGTTCTTCGGATACGGCAGGGTGGCCACACCGGTCTCGATTGCAGCCTTGGCCACAGCGTCGGAGATCAGAGTGATCAGGCGCTTGTCCATTGGCTTCGGAATGATGTACTCACGGCCGAATTCCAGCGGAGCACCACCGTAGGCATCGCATACGTCCTGTGGAACAGGCAGCTTGGCCAGTTCACGCAGGGCGTTGGCGGCAGCCACTTTCATTTCTTCGTTGATGCGCTTGGCGCGAACGTCCAGGGCACCACGGAAGATGAACGGGAAGCCCAGTACGTTGTTGACCTGGTTCGGGTAGTCCGAACGGCCGGTGGCCATGATCACGTCGCTACGGGTGGCGTGCGCCAGTTCCGGGGAGATTTCCGGATCCGGGTTCGAGCAAGCGAAGACGATCGGGTTGGCCGCCATCGACAGCAGGCCTTCCGCGCTCAGCAGGTTCGGGCCGGACAGACCGACGAACACGTCAGCGCCTTGCAGAGCGTCAGCCAGGCTGCGCTTGTCGGTGGCGTGGGCGAACACGGCTTTGTACTGGTTCAGGTCGTCACGGCCGGAGTGGATCACGCCGGTACGGTCAACCATGAAGATGTTTTCGATGCGTGCGCCCATGCTCACCAGCAACTTCATGCAGGAGATGGCGGCAGCGCCGGCGCCCAGGCAGACGATCTTCGCGTCCGGCAGGGTTTTGCCAGCGATTTCCAGGGCGTTGATCATGCCCGCAGCGGTCACGATCGCGGTGCCGTGCTGGTCATCGTGGAACACCGGAATGTCGCACTGCTCGATCAGAGCGCGCTCGATCTCAAAGCACTCAGGGGCCTTGATGTCTTCCAGGTTGATGCCACCGAAGGTGATGGAGATGCGCTTTACGGTGTCGATGAAGGCTTGCGGGCTTTCGGAGTCGACTTCGATGTCGAAAACGTCGATACCGGCGAAGCGCTTGAACAGCACGCCTTTGCCTTCCATCACTGGCTTGGAGGCCAGTGGGCCGAGGTTACCCAGACCCAGAATCGCGGTGCCATCGGAAATGACTGCAACCAGGTTGCCCTTGCCGGTGTATTTGTAGGCCAGTTCAGGATCGCGAGCGATCTCACGTACTGGTTCAGCTACGCCGGGGCTGTAGGCCAGCGACAGGTCGCGGGCGGTAGCAGTGGCCTTGGTGAGCTCGACACTCAGCTTCCCTGGACGAGGATTGGCATGATATTCGAGAGCGGCAGTTTTCAGATCAGACATTTTGGCATTCCGCTTTTTACTGTTGGACAGACTGGTCAGCGAGGATACGCGCCTCGCAAAGTCCCCACAAGACTGAGCAGTCACCCCTGTCAAGCGCCCTGTCCTACGACTTTGGGCCAAGAGCCACGGCGCACAAGGGCTTGACTGTTCACAATCGACAGAAAAAATGTCTACAATTTTTCTTCAGCGTGCACTTTGCAGCATGGAAGGATCAGTCAGTGGCAGCAACCAACGCGGCTGACCCGCTTGCAATCCACCACGCCGCGAACGATCCACCACCCAGCCACGGGCCTCGATCTGCTTGCCTTTTAGTGATTGCAGGCGAGCACTGTCGAATTGTCCGACCAGATTGGGTGCAACGCGCAATACAAGTGAGTCCTGCAACTCGATCCAGATTCCACCGCGATTGCGCTGCACCTTGCTCACACGACCGCTGACCACGGCAAAACCCGAGCGCTGGATTTGCTCTGCTTTCAGTACAGGAGACTGCCGCCAGAGGCCCCGACCGGCCTGCCGCGCGCTGCGCTCAGCGGCTTGCTGACAGGCAACCAGATCGACATTCGGCGCCACAGCGACCTGAAAACCCAGGCCATCAGCGAGCATTTGCGCTTCGATACTGGCGCCGCTGACGTTATAGAGGTGAGCGAGCGTACGCCCGTAATGGTCTTTGGCTTGCTTGCCAAGGCGCAAACCGACTCGTCCACCGCTATCGGCCACCAGCGCCTCAAGGCGTTTGCGTGCCGCCACGGCAAACGGTTCATCGCTGCGCCCCTGCTTGCCCAGTTCAGGCGTGTTGAGGCCGATCATGCGCACACTGCGACCGTCGGTCAGGCGCACGGTATCGCCATCGACCACGCGCTGCACCGTCACCGTGGTCATTTCCGAAGGCGTCGGGCAAAAGGCTTGCGCGCCGGACAGCCAAATCGCGGACATAAAAAAGGCGCCCGCGAGGGACGCCTTTTTCAGCAGTGAGGAAAAGCCCATCGGGCTCTTCAACCTTACTCTGCTGCTGGAGCAGGTTTCTTGCCGAAAGCACCGAAACGGTCGGCGAAGCGCTGAACGCGGCCGCCAGTGTCCAGAGTCTTTTGCTTACCGGTGTAGAACGGGTGGCATTCGTTGCAAACGTCGATCGCCAGAGGCTTGGCCAGGTTCGAACGAGTTTCGAACTTGTTGCCACAGCTGCAGGTAACTGCGGTGACTTCGTATGTTGGATGAATATCAGCTTTCATGATGTCTTCCTCAGGCTAGCGTGCCGCCACTCAACACTATTGTTGAATACCGCACGTAATTAGGCCGCGGATTCTACCAGACAATGTCAATCGCGCAAGCTGTCCCTTAGACCGACCGTCTGCTAGGCTCCCGGTCCAATACGCGATCCTGTAGGAGTGAGCCTGCTCGCGATAGCGGTGTATCAGACGACATAAATGTTGAATGACAAACCGCTATCGCGAGCAGGCTCACTCCTACATAGGTATGCGTCATGCCCCTGTTTTGTTTATAGAGATCCCCCCCGCGTGCCCGACGCCATTCTGCGCCTTGCCTTGCCTTCACCCCTGCGCCGCCTGTTCGACTATCGAGCGCCGGCCGGTGTGCTGCGCGAGCAATTGCAGCCAGGCATGCGCCTGCGCGTACCGTTTGGCCGGCGCGAGATGATCGGGATTCTGGTCGAGATCACGGACACCAGCGAAGTGCCGGTGGAAAAACTGAAACCTGCGCTGGCCTTGCTCGATGCCACGCCGCCATTGCCACCGGCGCTGTTCAAACTGTGCCTGTGGACGTCCCAGTATTACCAGCACAGCCTCGGCGACACCTTGAGCTGGGCGCTGCCGGTGCTGCTGCGTCAGGGCGAACTGGCCGAGGCCCGACAGGAGCGTTTCTGGTCAGTGGTGCCGGGCGCCAGCGTTGACGATCCGCGTATCGCCCGTGCGCCGCGCCAGCGTGAAGCGCTGACAACACTGGCCCAGCACCCGCACGGCGTCGCCCATCAGTTGCTGAGCAAACTGATGTTGAGCAAGGACAGCCTCGATTTGCTGCTGGCGAAAAATCTGGTGCAGGTGGAAATCCGCCGCCATGCACCCGGCGTGCGTCATGAGCATTGGCTCGCGCAACCGGAATTGCCCCTCAATGCCGAGCAACGCGCCGCCTATGAAGCGATTCGTGCCGGTTTCGACAGTTATCACGCCTTCCTGCTGGCGGGTGTCACTGGCAGCGGCAAGACCGAAGTCTATTTGCAGTTGATCCGCGAGACCCTCGAAGCGGGCAAGCAGGCGCTGGTGCTGATCCCGGAGATCAACCTCGGCCCGCAGACCCTCGCCCGTTTCGAACAACGCTTCAATGCGCGCATCGCCCTGCTGCACTCGGCCGTCAATGATCGCGAACGCCTCGAAGCCTGGCTCGCGGCGCGTGATGGCGAGGCGGACATTATTATCGGCACCCGCTCGGCGCTGTTCACCCCGATGAAGAATCCGGGACTGATCATCATCGACGAAGAACACGACGGCTCTTATAAACAGCAGGAAGGTCTGCGCTATCACGCCCGGGATCTGGCACTGGTGCGTGCGCGCCAGGAAAACATCCCGATCGTCCTCGGCTCCGCGACGCCGTCGCTGGAAAGCCTGCACAACGCCTACACCGGTCGTTACGGCCTGTTGCGCCTGAATGAACGCGCAGGCGGTGCAAAGCAGCCGCGTTTCCTGCGCCTGGACGTGAAAAGCCGTCCGTTGGACAGCGGTATTTCCGGGCCGATGCAGCAAGCCATCGGCCAGACGCTGGCGAATGGGCAACAGGTGCTGGTGTTCCTCAACCGTCGCGGCTTTGCGCCAACGTTGCTGTGCCACGATTGCGGCTGGATGTCCGAGTGTTCGCGTTGTGATGCGCGAATGACCGTGCACCAGCGTTACGGCGAACTGCGCTGCCACCACTGCGGTTACGTTGAACGCACACCGCGCCAATGCCCGAAGTGCAATAAGGTCGATCTGCGCCCGGTCGGCGCCGGCACCGAGCGGGCCGAAGAGCGTCTGGCCATTCTGTTCCCCGATTACCCGGTGCTGCGGGTCGATCGCGACAGCACTTCGCGCAAGGACGCGATGAATCAGTTGTTCGCCACGATTCAGAAAGGCCAGCCGTGCATCCTGGTCGGCACGCAGATGTTGGCCAAGGGGCATCACTTTCCACGGGTGACGCTGGTGTCGATTCTCGATGCCGACGGCGGATTGTTCTCCGGTGACTTCCGCGCCAGCGAACGCATGGCGCAGTTGATCGTGCAGGTCGCGGGCCGTGCCGGACGGGCGGAGGAGCCGGGCAAGGTGATCATCCAGACCCACCTCGCCGACCACCCTTTATTGGTGCAACTGACCGAGCAGGGTTATTTCGCCTTTGCCGAGCAGGCCTTGAGCGAGCGTCGCGCCGCGGGTCTGCCGCCGTTCGCGCATCTGGCGTTGTTACGCGCCGAAGCGCACAAACCGGGGCAAGCGGAAGGTTTTCTTGACGAGGCGTGCAGTGAGGCCGAGCGTTTGCTGGTCGAGCAGGGGCTGAGCGGGATTGAACTGCTGGGGCCAGTGCCGGCGCCGATGGAGCGTCGCGCCGGGCGCTATCGTGCGCAACTTTTGTTGCAGGCGACGGCGCGGGCACCGCTGCATCGATTGCTCGCCAGTTGGCTGCTGGTGCTGGAGCAGATGCCGAGCGGGCGGGCGGTGCGCTGGTCGCTGGATGTCGACCCCGTCGATTTGTATTGAAGATCAAGAGATCGCAGCCTTCGGCAGCTCCTACAGGAAAATGCACATCCCTGCGTAGGAGCTGCCGAAGGCTGCGATCTTTTGATCTTAATGTCACCACATATCCATAACCTGCCTGCTAAGGTTGGCAAGCCCGTCTTCGCAACGGATAATGCCCAGTTTTTCCACCCGCGCATCGATGCGCCGCCGCGCTTGCGGTCGAAAGAGAAGACCATGAAAGACACCATTCGCCAGCTGATCCAACAAGCCCTCACCCAACTCGTCAACGAAGGTGTGTTGCCTGAAGGCCTGTCGCCGGCGATCCAGGTGGAGAACGCCCGGGACAAGACCCACGGCGACTTCGCCAGCAACATCGCGATGATGCTGGCCAAGCCTGCCGGCATGAAGCCACGCGATCTGGCGGAAAAAATCATCGCCGCGCTGCCGGCTGACGAGAACGTTACCAAGGCCGAAATCGCCGGCCCCGGCTTCATCAACTTCTTCCAGAATACCCAGGCGCTGGCTTCGCGCCTCGACGCCGCGCTGGCCGACGCTCACGTTGGCGTACGCAAGGCTGGTCCTTCGCAGCGCACCGTGGTCGACCTGTCGGCGCCAAACCTGGCCAAGGAAATGCACGTTGGCCACCTGCGTTCGACCATCATCGGTGACGGTGTAGCCCGCGTTCTCGAGTTCCTCGGCGACGAAGTGATTCGTCAGAACCACGTCGGCGACTGGGGCACGCAGTTCGGCATGCTGATGGCCTATCTGCAGGAAAACCCGATCACCAGCGACGAGCTGTCCGATCTGGAAAACTTCTACCGCGCCGCCAAGCAGCGCTTCGACGAGTCCGAAGAGTTTGCCGACCGCGCCCGTGGTCTGGTGGTCAAGCTGCAGGCCGGCGATGCGGAGTGCCTGGCGCTGTGGACCAAGTTCAAGGACATCTCGCTGTCGCACTGCCAGAAGATCTACGAGCTGCTAAACGTCAAACTGACCATGGCCGACGTGATGGGCGAAAGCGCCTACAACGACGACCTGATCAACGTGGTCAACGACCTGAAAGCCGCCGGCATGCTGGTCGAAAGCAACGGCGCCCAGTGCGTATTTCTCGACGAGTTCAAGAACGCCGACGGCGACCCGCTGCCGGTGATCATCGTCAAGGCCGACGGCGGCTACCTGTACGCCACCACTGACCTGGCGGCCGTGCGCTACCGCAGCGGCAAGCTGAAAGCCGATCGCGCGCTGTACTTCGTCGATCAGCGCCAGGCCCTGCATTTCCAGCAAGTGTTCGCCGTGGCGCGCAAGGCCGGTTTTGTGACTCATCCGATGGAGATGGAGCACATGGGCTTCGGCACCATGAACGGCGCCGATGGCCGCCCGTTCAAGACCCGTGACGGCGGCACCGTAAAACTGATCGATCTGCTGACCGAAGCGCAGGAACGCGCCTACAACCTGGTGAAAGAGAAGAACCCGGAGCTTGCCGAAGACGAACTGCGCAACATCGCCAAAGTCGTCGGCATCGGCGCGGTGAAATACGCCGACCTGTCCAAGCATCGCACCAGCGACTACAGCTTCAACTTCGACCTGATGCTGAACTTCGAAGGCAACACTGCGCCGTACCTGCTGTACGCCTACACCCGCGTGGCCGGTGTGTTCCGCAAACTGGGCAAGGACTTCAGTGAAGTCGACGGCCAGATCGTTCTCGAAGCGGCGCACGAGCAAGAGTTGGCGGCGAAACTGGCGCAGTTCGGCGAAGTGCTGAACAACGTGTCCGACAAAGGCACGCCGCACATCCTCTGCACCTACCTGTACGACGTTGCCGGTCTGTTCTCCAGCTTCTACGAGAACTGCCCGATCCTCGCCGCCGAAACCCCGGCCCAGATGCAGAGCCGTCTGCGCCTGGCCGCGCTGACCGGCCGCACCCTCAAGCAAGGCCTGGAGCTGTTGGGTCTGGAAACTCTGGAGCGTATGTAAGTTGGCTGCCAAGAAAAAACCTGCACCCAAGCGTGGCGCCAGCCGTTACCAAGCTCCTGCGAAGCAACCGATTCCGGGTTGGCTGTGGATGGCCATCGGCCTGACGGTCGGCGCGTTCATCGTGTTCCTGATGAAACTGGAGCCGGGCAAGGGCAGCGACACGGTCAAGCGTGAAAAGGTCGAACAGGCGCAACAGCAGAAAGCGTCGAAGATCGCCGAGGCCAACAAGACCCCGCCGAGCCCGACGCAACCGGTGAAGCCGAAGTACGACTTCTACACGCTGCTGCCGGAATCGGAAGTGATCGTGCCGCCGGACGCCGTGCCGGAGAAAACCCTGCCGACGCCGCAAGTGCCGACGACTCCGGTCACTCCGGCGGAAGCGGCAAAAATCGACACTGCACGCGCTCAAGCGGCACTGGCCGGAATTACCCCGCCGCCAGCGCCACCGGTGGCCAAAGCGGCACCCGTGACCAAGTTCTTCCTGCAGGCGGGTTCGTTCCGCAAGGAAACCGATGCCGACAAAGTCCGTGCGCAGATCATTCTGCTTGGTCAGGCGGTGGCGGTTGAGTCCGGCACAGTGAAGGATGAAACCTGGTATCGCGTACTGGTCGGCCCGTTCAGCAACCGCGAACAGCTGACAACGGCACAGAAACAACTGGCTGGCGCCGGTTTCAGCAACCTGTTGTTACAACAACGCCAAAGCCGCTGATTGTCTCCCGTGGGCACCTCACTCTGAGGCTGCCCACAATCCCTGTGGTGAGGGGATTTATCCCCGACCGGCTGCGCAGCAGTCGTATATCCAGCATTCGCGGTGTGTCAGACCGACTGCAATTGCAGGTTTCAGGGCCGCTTCGCGCCCCATCGGGGATAAATCCCCTCGCCACAGTCATCACACGCCATTCGTCTCCCATTGCCCTCCCCGGTTGAAATCCTCTCCAGCACCCCCATATGAATGGGCATAAGGCACTTTCGCCCCGCTGTGTGGAGACTCTTCCCTTGACCACCATCGTTTCAGTCCGCCGTCACGGCAAAGTCGTCATGGGCGGCGACGGCCAGGTTTCTCTCGGCAATACCGTGATGAAAGGCAACGCGAAAAAAGTTCGTCGCCTGTACCACGGCCAGGTCATCGCCGGTTTCGCCGGTGCCACCGCCGACGCCTTTACCCTTTTCGAACGTTTCGAAGGCCAGCTTGAGAAACATCAGGGCCACCTGATCCGCGCCGCTGTCGAACTCGCCAAAGAATGGCGCACCGACCGTTCCCTGAGCCGCCTCGAAGCCATGCTCGCGGTCGCCAACAAAGACGCGTCCCTGATCATTACCGGCAACGGTGACGTGGTCGAACCGGAAAACGGTCTGATCGCCATGGGTTCCGGCGGCGGCTATGCGCAGGCTGCCGCCAGCGCCCTGCTGAAAAAGACTGATCTGTCGGCCCGTGAAATCGTCGAAACCGCTTTGGGTATCGCCGCCGACATCTGTGTATTCACCAACCACACTCAGACCATTGAGGAGCAGGATCTCGCTGAAGAAGCCTGAGTCGGCCCTGTGCCACGGCTTTTTTCTGCTTGAGGACCGTCAATTATTATGTCCATGACTCCCCGCGAAATCGTCCACGAACTCAACCGCCACATCATCGGCCAGGACGATGCCAAGCGCGCCGTCGCGATTGCCCTGCGCAACCGCTGGCGCCGCATGCAGCTGCCTGAAGAGCTGCGCGTTGAAGTGACCCCGAAGAACATCCTGATGATCGGCCCGACCGGCGTCGGTAAAACCGAGATCGCCCGTCGCCTGGCAAAACTGGCCAACGCGCCGTTCATCAAAGTCGAAGCGACCAAGTTCACCGAAGTCGGTTACGTCGGTCGTGACGTCGAGTCGATCATCCGTGATCTGGCCGACGCGGCGATCAAGATGCTGCGCGAGCAGGAAATGACCCGCGTGCGCCACCGCGCCGAAGACGCCGCCGAGGACCGTATCCTCGACGCGCTGCTGCCGCCGGCACGCATGGGCTTCAGCAACGAAGAAGCTCCAAGCTCGGATTCCAACACCCGTCAGCTGTTCCGCAAGCGCCTGCGCGAAGGTCAGCTGGACGACAAGGAAATCGAAATCGAAGTCGCCGAAGTGTCCGGCATCGAAATCGCCACGCCGCCAGGCATGGAAGAGATGACCAACCAGTTGCAAAGCCTGTTTGCCAACATGGGCAAGGGCAAGAAGAAGTCCCGCAAGCTCAAGGTCAAAGAAGCGCTGAAGCTGGTGCGCGACGAAGAAGCCGGGCGTCTGGTCAATGAAGAAGAGCTGAAGGCCAAGGCGCTGGAAGCGGTTGAACAGCACGGCATCGTGTTCATCGACGAGATCGACAAAGTTGCCAAGCGCGGTAACGTCGGTGGCGCCGATGTGTCCCGTGAAGGCGTGCAGCGCGACCTGCTGCCGCTGATCGAAGGCTGCACCGTCAATACCAAACTGGGCATGGTCAAGACTGACCACATCCTGTTCATCGCTTCCGGCGCGTTCCACCTGAGCAAGCCAAGCGATCTGGTGCCGGAACTGCAAGGCCGTCTGCCGATCCGCGTCGAACTCAAGGCGCTGACCCCGGAAGACTTCGAGCGCATCCTCAGCGAACCGCACGCCTCGCTCACCGAGCAATACTGCGCACTGCTGAAAACCGAAGGCCTGAACATCCAGTTCCAGCCTGAAGGCATCAAGCGCATTGCCGAGATCGCCTGGCAGGTCAACGAGAAGACCGAGAACATCGGTGCCCGTCGTCTGCACACCCTGCTTGAGCGTCTGCTCGAAGAGGTGTCGTTCAGCGCCGGTGATATGGCCAGCACGCACGACGAGAAGCCGATCCTGATCGACGCCGAGTACGTCAACAGCCACCTCGGTGAATTGGCGCAGAACGAAGACCTGTCCCGTTATATCCTGTAGGTCACCTTCCCTGTAGGAGCTGCCGCAGGCTGCGATCTTTTGACTTTGATTTTTAAAAGACAAGATCAAAAGATCGCAGCCTTCGGCAGCTCCTACAGGGTGTTCCATCTAGTCGGATGACCTGCAATGACTACTATTCCTACCGACATCAAACTGCACAAAGCCTCGAAAACCCTGACGCTCACCTACGCGTCCGGCGAGGAATACACCTTGCCCGCCGAATTTCTGCGCGTGCATTCCCCCTCCGCCGAGGTCCAGGGCCACGGCAAACCGATCCTGCAATTCGGCAAGCTCAACGTTGGTCTGAGCAAGCTGGAACCGGCCGGTCACTACGCACTGAAACTGACCTTCGACGACGGTCACGACAGCGGCTTGTTCACCTGGGATTATCTCTACGAGCTGGGGCGACGTTATGACGCACTCTGGGCCGATTATCTGGCCGAGCTCAAAGCCGCCGGAAAAACCCGCGACCCGGACGAGTCGATCGTCAAGCTGATGCTCTAGCCCGAGCCTTGCGCTCATTAGAGGGCATTTTCTAAATTCATCTGTTTGAATGCTCCGCTGTGTGGCCGAGGATCGGCCTGCTTGCGAAAAAAATTAAACTCGGGTAACCAATGGAGCTGGCAAGTTCCCTGCAGTGCTCTACGACTGTAAAGCAGCTATGCAGAATTAACGGTCACCCGAGCAGTAGTACCTGGCATTGGCTGTGGAACTGCACAGCAGAAAACCGGGTACTCGTCTCAGGACAATGGAGCGTCGTAGATGAGTAACAAGAATAACGATGACCTGAAGTACCAAGCCTCGGAAAACACCCTGGGGCTTAATCCCGTCGTTGGGCTACGCGGAAAGGATCTGCTGGCCTCTGCTCGTATGGTGCTGAAACAGGCCATCAAACAACCGATCCATAGTGTCAAACACGTCACCCATTTCGGCCTCGAACTGAAGAACGTGTTGTTCGGCAAATCCGAGCTGCAACCGGCCGGCGATGACCGTCGCTTTGCCGATCCGGCGTGGAGTCAAAACCCGCTGTACAAACGTTATCTGCAAACTTACCTGGCATGGCGCAAGGAACTCCATTCCTGGATCGATGACAGCAGCCTGTCACCCAAAGACATCGCGCGCGGCCACTTCGTGATCAACCTGATGACCGAAGCCATGGCCCCGACCAACACGGCGGCCAACCCTGCTGCGGTCAAACGTTTCTTCGAAACCGGCGGCAAAAGCCTGCTCGACGGCCTCTCGCATCTGGCCAAGGATCTGGTACACAACGGCGGCATGCCGAGCCAGGTCAATATGGGCGCGTTCGAGGTCGGCAAGAGCCTCGGTGTCACCGAAGGCGCGGTGGTGTTTCGCAACGACGTGCTGGAGCTGATCCAGTACAAACCGATCACCGAGCAGGTCCATGAGCGTCCATTGCTGGTGGTGCCGCCGCAGATCAACAAGTTCTATGTTTTCGACCTCAGCCCGGACAAGAGCCTGGCGCGCTTCTGCCTGCGCAACAACGTGCAGACGTTCATCGTCAGTTGGCGCAACCCGACCAAGGCGCAGCGCGAGTGGGGTCTGTCGACGTACATTGATGCGCTGAAAGAAGCGGTCGATGTGGTCACCGCGATCACCGGCAGCAAAGATGTGAACATGCTCGGCGCCTGCTCCGGCGGCATCACCTGCACCGCCCTGCTCGGCCACTACGCCGCAATCGGCGAGAAGAAGGTCAACGCCCTCACCCTGCTGGTCAGCGTGCTCGACACCACGCTGGACAGCGACGTCGCCCTGTTCGTCGACGAACAGACCCTGGAGACCGCCAAGCGCCATTCGTATCAGGCCGGCGTGCTCGAAGGCAAAGACATGGCCAAGGTCTTCGCGTGGATGCGTCCCAACGACCTGATCTGGAACTACTGGGTCAACAACTACCTGCTCGGCAACGAGCCGCCGGTGTTCGACATCCTGTTCTGGAACAACGACACCACACGGTTGCCGGCCGCGTTCCACGGCGACTTGATCGAAATGTTCAAAAACAACCCACTGATTCGCCCCAATGCACTGGAAGTGTGCGGCACACCGATCGACCTCAAGCAGGTCACGGCCGACATCTTCTCGCTGGCCGGCACCAATGACCACATCACCCCGTGGAAGTCCTGCTACAAGTCGGCGCAGCTGTTCGGTGGCAAGGTCGAGTTCGTGTTATCGAGCAGCGGCCATATCCAGAGCATTCTCAACCCGCCGGGCAACCCGAAATCGCGTTACATGACCGGCGAGGAGATGGCGGCCAATGCCGATGACTGGCAAGAGAACTCGACCAAGCACACCGATTCCTGGTGGCTGTACTGGCAGGCGTGGCAAGCCGAGCGCTCGGGCAACCTGAAAAAGGCCCCGCTGAAACTGGGCAATAAGGCGTATCCGGCCGGTGAAGCCTCGCCGGGCACTTACGTTCACGAGCGGTAACTGACACACCTCGATCCCCCAAATTGTGGGGTGAAACTGTGGCGAGGGGATTTATCCCCGATGGGCAGCGAAGCGGCCCCAAAACCAGCTGACGCGGTATTTCTGAACAACCGCGTGTGAGGATTTTGCGACTGCTGCGCAGCCGAACGGGGATAAATCCCCTCGCCACATGGCTCACTCCTACACGGAATCGGGTGTACTTAAAATCCACAGGGCCTGAAGCATGCCGCAACCGTTCATATTCCGTACCGTCGATCTGGATGGCCAGACCCTCCGCACGGCGGTACGCCCCGGCAAGCCTCACTTGACGCCCTTGCTGATTTTCAACGGCATCGGCGCCAACCTGGAGCTGGTGTTTCCGTTCGTCGCGGCACTGGACCCGGATCTGGAAGTGATCGCATTCGACGTGCCCGGTGTCGGCGGCTCCTCGACGCCGAACCGGCCGTATCGCTTTCCCGGGCTGGCCAAGCTGACCTCGCGGATGCTCGATTACCTCGACTACGGTCAGGTCAACGTCATCGGCGTGTCGTGGGGCGGCGCACTCGCGCAGCAATTCGCCTACGACTACCCCGAACGCTGCAAGAAACTGGTGCTGGCGGCGACCGCTGCCGGTGCGGTGATGGTGCCGGGCAAACCGAAAGTGCTATGGATGATGGCCAGCCCCCGGCGCTACATCCAGCCATCCCATGTCATCCGCATCGCGCCATTGATCTACGGCGGCTCGTTCCGCCGCGACCCGACGCTGGCCGCCAGCCACGCGGCGAAAGTGCGTTCGGCGGGCAAGCTCGGTTACTACTGGCAACTGTTTGCAGGCCTCGGCTGGACCAGCATTCACTGGCTGCACAAGATCCATCAACCCACGCTGGTGCTGGCCGGTGACGACGATCCGCTGATTCCATTGATCAACATGCGCATGCTCGCCTGGCGCATTCCCAACGCCCAACTGCACATCATCGACGACGGTCATCTGTTCCTGATTACCCGCGCCGAAGCAGTGGCGCCGATCATCATGAAATTCCTCCAGGAGGAGCGTCAACGCGCCGTGATGCATCCGCATCCGACACCGCTGGGCGGTTGACCGCGGCGGCAGGCTTTATGCAGGACTTTCTACAAAGTGCGCGGCAGGACGCCGCGCAGGCAGCAACCCGCAACAGCGTCTATGGTGTTCTGGTTCGGTGAGTTTGTTTTTGGCCTGAAGACGAAGGAGTGTTGAGTCATGCGCGACAAACCAGCGACGGGCGTAGTGCCCAGCCCCGCCGTGTTCATCAACGCACAAAGTGCGATCACCGGCCTGCGTGGGCGGGATTTGATCTCGACCTTGCGCAGCGTCGCCGCCCATGGCCTGCGCAATCCGATTCACAGCGCGAAGCACGCCTTGAAACTCGGCGGCCAGTTGGGCCGCGTGCTGCTGGGCGAAACCCTGCACCCGACCAATCCGCAGGACACCCGCTTCGCCGACCCGGCGTGGAGCCTCAATCCGTTCTACCGGCGCAGCCTGCAGGCGTATCTGGCCTGGCAGAAACAGGTCAAGAGCTGGATCGATGACAGCAACATGAACCCGGACGACCGCGCCCGTGCACACTTTGCCTTTACCCTGCTCAACGACGCCGTGGCGCCGTCAAACACCCTGCTCAACCCGCTGGCGATCAAGGAGCTGTTCAACTCCGGCGGCAACAGTCTGGTGCGCGGCCTCAGTCATCTGTTCGATGACCTGCTGCACAACGACGGCTTGCCACGCCAAGTCACCCGCCAGGCATTCGAGGTCGGCAAGACCGTTGCCACCACCACCGGCTCGGTGGTGTTTCGCAACGAACTGCTGGAGCTGATCCAGTACAAGCCAATGAGCGAAAAGCAGTACGCCAAGCCACTGCTGGTGGTGCCGCCGCAAATCAACAAGTACTACATATTCGACCTGAGTCCACACAACAGCTTCGTCCAGTACGCCCTGAAGAACGGCTTGCAGACTTTCATGATCAGCTGGCGCAACCCCGATGTGCGTCATCGCGAGTGGGGTCTGTCGACCTACGTCGAAGCGGTTGAAGAGGCGATGAACGTGTGCCGGGCGATCACCGGCGCCCGCGAGGTCAACTTGATGGGCGCCTGCGCTGGCGGGCTGACCATCGCAGCCTTGCAGGGTCATTTACAGGCCAAACGGCAGTTGCGGCGCATCTCCAGCGCGACGTATCTGGTCAGCCTGCTCGACAGCGAGATCGAAACCTCTGCCACGTTGTTTGCCGATGAGCAAACCCTCGAAGCCGCCAAGCGCCGCTCTTATCAAAAGGGCGTGCTGGACGGTCGCGACATGGCCAAGGTCTTCGCCTGGATGCGTCCGAACGATTTGATCTGGAGTTACTTCGTCAACAACTACCTGCTGGGCAAAGAACCGCCCGCCTTCGACATCCTTTACTGGAATAACGACAACACTCGTCTGCCCGCCGCGTTTCACGGTGACCTGTTGGACTTCTTCAAACACAACCCGCTGACCCATCCGGGTGGGCTGGAAGTGTGCGGTACGCCGATCGACCTGCAAAAGGTCACCGTCGACAGCTTCAGCGTCGCCGGCATGAACGACCACATCACGCCGTGGGACGCGGTGTATCGCTCAACCTTGCTGCTGGGTGGCGAGCGCCGTTTCGTGCTGTCCAATAGCGGCCACGTGCAAAGCATCCTCAACCCGCCGAGCAACCCGAAAGCCGCGTACGTCGAGAACGGCAAGATGAGCAGCGACCCACGCGCCTGGTACTACGACGCCAAACACGTCGACGGCAGCTGGTGGCCGCAGTGGCTGGAATGGATTCAACAACGCTCGGGCGCCCAGCATGAAACCCAGATGACTCTCGGCAACCCGAACTATCCACCGATGGAGGCGGCGCCCGGTACATACGTGCGTGTGCGCTGACGCTTAACCGAACTTTTCTAAGAAGACTGGATGAAAACCCGCGACCGGATTCTCGAATGTGCTCTGCAACTGTTCAACGAAAAGGGCGAGCCGAACGTCTCCACCATGGAGGTGGCCAACGAAATGGGGATCAGCCCCGGCAACCTCTACTACCACTTCCACGGCAAGGAGCCGCTGATACTCGGCTTGTTCGAGCGCTTCCAGAATGAACTGGCACCGCTGCTCGATCCGCCCTCGGATGTTGAACTGGCACCGGAGGATTACTGGCTGTTTTTGCATTTGATCGTCGAGCGACTGGCGCAGTACCGGTTCCTGTTTCAGGACCTGTCGAACCTGGCCGGACGGCTGCCGAAACTGGCGAAAGGGATTCGTCATTTGCTCAACGCGCTAAAGCGCACGCTGGCGTCTTTGCTGGCGCGGTTGAAGGCGTCGGGGCAGTTGGTCAGTGATACCCAGGCGCTGGGGCAACTGGTGGAGCAGATCACCATGACCTTGCTGTTTTCACTGGACTATCAGCGGATTCTGGATCGTGAGGGTGAGGTTCGGTTGGTGGTTTATCAGATCATGATGCTGGTGGCACCGCATCTGTTGCCATCGGTGAAAGTGGCGACCGAGCGGATGGCCCTGCAGTACCTCGAAGATCACGAATAATCTGAGCCAACCCATACCCTGTAGGAGTGAGCCTGCTCTCGATAGCGATCTGTCAGTCGACACCCTTTTGACGGATAGACAGCTATCGCGAGCAGGCTCACTCCTACAGGGATTCGCAGTGGTTTGAGATTATCTGCACAAACAAAAACGCCCGACCTTCACAGGCCGGACGTTTTGTTTTGCCCTGAAAAAATCAGGACTGACTGGTTGGCGTCGACGGCGTCGATGCAGCAGTCGGGGTCGCCGCCGGAGTCGGTGCAGCGGCGGAGTTCGACGTGCTGACCGGAGCTGCCGCAGTGGCAGGTTTGACGGCGGCAGGTGCTGCCGGTTTCGGCGCGGCCGGTTTTTTCGCTGCCGGTTTTTTCGCCGCAGCGGGTTTGGCCGCTGGCTTGGCAGCCGGTTTGGCGGCAGCGGTTTTCGCTGCTGGCTTGGCGGCTGGTTTTGCAGCTGGCTTCGCTGCAGTTTTGGCAGCAGGTTTGGCTGCGGCTTTGGCGGCGACCGGTTTGGCCGCTGCTTTGGCGGCAGGCTTGGCAGCGGCAGTTTTGGCTGCGGGCTTGGCGGCTGCTTTCGCTGCAGGTTTAGCTGCCGCTTTTACCAATGGCTTGGCCGCGGTTTTCGCCGCTGGTTTAGCCGCTGCAGTTTTCGCTGCCGGTTTTGCCGCAGCAGCTTTCGCCGCTACCGGACGGGTCTTCTCGCCAGTCAGTTTTTCGATCTGCTTGGTCAGGTTTTCTACCTTGCTGTGCAGAGCTTTCACTTCGTTGCGGCTCGGTACGCCCAGGCGCGAAATCGCGCTGTTCAGGCGCTTGTCGAAAGCCCCTTCCAGCTCGTCCCACTTGCCCAGTGCGCGATCTTTCACGCCGCTGATGCGCGATTTGGCCGAAGAAGCGGAATCCTTGGCGGCATCGACTTTTTTGCCGACTGCGGACTTGGTGAGCTTCTCGGCTTTCTCGCCGTCTTTGACCAATGTATCGAAGAGCTTGCTGCCGTCAGTGTCGATCTTCGAGTACACGCCTAAACCAGCCAGCCAGATTTTACGGGAGTAGTCTTCGACCTTCCCAATCCACGAGCTGCCTTCTTTATCGGTGTTCTTTTTACCAGCCATCCCGTTCTCCTTAAGATTTACGCGCGACGCGTTCGAGCAATGCCGTCAGCTCATCGAGCTTAGCAGAGAGTGTCTCAACGTCATGTTTAGACGGAATGCCGATACGATTCAAGGCGCTTGCTACACGGGAGTCGAACGCCTTCTCGACCTTGTCGAGCTGAACTTCGACACGACCTTTGAAAGAACTGACTTCGCTCTTGGCATCGTCGATCTCGGCGTTGGCCGCTTCGAGTTTTTCGGTAACTACTTTTTTGCCTTTCTTTTCAACAGTTTGACCAGCCTTGATCAACTCTTGAAAGTACTCGCTGCCCTCTTGGCCGACCTTGGCGTAGGCACCCAGGCCTGCCAGCCAGATCTTGCGGGCATAGGATTTGACGTCGCTCAGAGCAGAAGTCGAAGCGTCGATTTTTTTCTTCAAAATAACTTTGGCCATGGTGCACCTCACGCGCAGAAGGTTTGAGGAACTGCCCGCAGGTTTGTCGGGCTCAGGCACAAAGTAGGCAGAAAAATTAGAAACGGCACCCTAACAACTGACATAAAAGCCCGGGTGCAGCGCAAAAAAATGTAGGAGTGAGCCTGCTCGCGATAGCGGTCTGTCATTCAAAGAAATTTGACTGACAGACCGCTATCGCGAGCAGGCTCACTCCTACAGGGGATCGTGTTTCAGACCAGCGCTTTGTCGAGTGCCTTCTCGATCTCGGCTTTGATCATGCCGCTCATGGCCGACATCATCAGGCCCAGTTCCACGTCGACCTTGATCGAGTCTTCCGCCACGTGCACCGCACCCTTCACGCCCGAGCGCTTGAGGTTCAGGGTGTCGCCCGACCACTGCGGCTCCAGACCATATTGCTCGGAGAGTTTCTGCGCCAGTTTGTCGGCCTTCTCGCGGGCGGCTTCCTTGCCCAGGCTGTGCGCACGCTCAACACTGATTTTGGCCATTGAATGACTCCTGTTTTTTGAAGATGACGATGAATGCTTGTCGGTAAATCTTGACCGCATCTGCGGCAAATCGTCCCGAAGGTTGCCCATCTTACCTTTAGCCATTCCAAGACAAAGCATGGCTTGGGGATTAGAATGTCGCGCATTCTCTTTTGGTGACAGCGATATGACTGATCAGCGCAAAGGCAGCGATGCCGAACCCACCACTCACTTCGGCTTCAAAAACGTTCCGGAAAGCCAGAAAGCGGAAAAAGTCGCTGAGGTTTTCCACTCGGTAGCCGCCAAGTACGACCTGATGAACGACCTTCTGTCGGGCGGCATGCACCGTCTGTGGAAGCGTTTTGCGATCGAACTGTCGGGCGTGCGCAGCGGTAACCGCGTACTGGATATTGCCGGTGGCACTGGCGACCTGACCAAAAAGTTTTCGCACCTGGTTGGCCCTACCGGTCAGGTCGTATTGGCCGACATCAACGAATCGATGCTCAAGGTCGGTCGTGACCGCCTGCTGGATCTGGGTGTGTCGGGCAACGTTGAATTCGTTCAGGCGGACGCGGAAAAACTGCCGTTCCCGGACAACCACTTCGACTGCGTGACCATCGCCTTCGGCCTGCGCAACGTGACGCACAAGGAAGACGCGCTGCGCTCGATGCTGCGCGTGCTCAAGCCCGGCGGTCGTCTGCTGGTGCTGGAGTTCTCCAAGCCGACCAACGCACTGATGTCGAAAGCCTACGACGCCTACTCGTTCGCTTTCATGCCGCTGATGGGCAAGCTGATCACCAACGACTCGGAAAGCTATCGCTACCTGGCCGAATCGATCCGCATGCACCCGAATCAGGAAACCCTGAAGTCGATGATGGTCGACGCTGGTTTCGACCGCGTGACCTATCACAACATGACCGCAGGCATCGTCGCCCTGCACCGCGGCATCAAGCCCTGATGTTGCTCACCGGGCTGCTCGCCAGCGTCGAACTCGGGCTGAACCGGGTGCTGCGTCTCGACAGCACGGCGCTGCCGCGGCTGGCGCATCTGACCGGCAAGGTGATTGCCGTGGATTGCCGCAACCCGGCGTTGCAACTGTTCATCCTGCCGAGCGATGAAGGCCTGATGCTGGCTTCGCACTGGGAAACCGGTGTCGACTGCACCTTGCGTGCGCCGGCTTCCAGCCTGATCAAACTGGCCGTGAGCAAGGACAAGACGGCGGTGCTGCACGCCCCGGAAGTCGAGCTTGATGGCGACAGCGGCGTGCTGCTGGAACTGGCCGGCGTGCTGCAGGATCTCGAGCTGGATTGGGAGTACGAACTCTCGCGCTGGCTCGGCCCGGTCGCCACGCAACTGGTCGGTGGCCACCTGCGCAGCCGCGCCCGCTGGTATCAACAAGGATTTGCCAGCCTCAACCAGAATCTCGCCGAATACCTCGCCGAAGAATCGCGCACCCTCGTCGGGCAGCGCGAAGCCGAAGCGCGGTTCAGCGAACTGGACCGGATCAAACTTGATCTGGAACGCCTCGAGGCGCGTTTCGAGCGCCTTTCCCGATCCCTCGACCCAAGCGATAACGCATGAAGCTGCTTGCCGTCCGCCGTCTGTTGCGCATCCAGCGCGTCGTGATCCGTTACCGTCTCGATGATCTGCTGTTCGATCTGCCGCTGCCCTGGTTTCTGCTGGCGCTGCGTTACGTGCTGCCATGGCGCTGGTTTCCGCGCAAGCCGCTGGAGCTGGCCCGTGGCGCGCGTTTGCGCCTGGCGTTGCAGGATCTCGGGCCGATTTTCATCAAGTTCGGGCAGATCCTCTCAACTCGCCGTGACCTGCTGCCGGAAGACATTGCCGATGAGCTGATGCGCTTGCAGGATCGCGTGCCGCCGTTCGATTCGCAGCTCTCGATCAAGCTGATCGAAGAGCAGCTGGGCAAGAAGATCAGCGACGTGTTCAGCCGTTTCGACGTTGAACCACTGGCCTCGGCCTCGGTCGCGCAGGTGCATGCCGCGCAGCTGAAAAGCGGTGAAGAAGTCGTGGTGAAGGTAATCCGCCCGGGTCTGAAGCCGATCATCGCCCAGGATCTGGCGTGGCTGTTCATCCTCGCCCGCGCCGCCGAAAAAGTCTCGGCCGACGCCCGCCTGCTGCACCCGGTGGACGTGGTTCAGGACTACGAAAAAACCATCTACGACGAACTCGACCTGCTGCGCGAGGCGGCGAATGCCAGCCAGTTGAAGCGCAACTTCGAAGGTTCGCCGCTGCTCTACGTGCCGCAAGTCTATTGGGACTGGTGCCGGCCGAAAGTGCTGGTGATGGAGCGCATCTACGGGATTCAGGTAACGGATCTGGCGACCCTCGCCGACCAGCGCACCGACATGAAAATGCTCGCCGAGCGCGGCGTGGAGATCTTCTTCACCCAGGTGTTCCGCGACAGTTTCTTCCACGCCGACATGCACCCGGGCAATATCTTCGTCAGCACCGTCAACCCGTGGAGCCCGCAGTACATCGCGATCGACTGCGGCATCGTCGGCAGCCTGACCCCGGAAGATCAGGATTATCTGGCGCGCAACCTGTTCGCTTTCTTCAAGCGTGACTACCGTCGCGTGGCGCAGTTGCACATCGACTCGGGCTGGGTGCCGGCAGAGACCAAGCTCAACGAATTCGAAGCGGCGATCCGCACCGTCTGCGAGCCGATCTTCGAAAAACCGTTAAAAGATATTTCATTTGGCCAGGTGCTGATGCGCCTGTTCCAGACCGCACGACGCTTCAACATGGAAGTGCAGCCGCAACTGGTGCTGCTGCAAAAGACCTTGTTGAACATCGAAGGTCTCGGTCGTCAGCTCTATCCGGATCTGGATCTGTGGAACACCGCGCAGCCGTTCCTCGAACGCTGGATGCGCGAGCGCGTCAGCCCGAAAGCCTTGCTCGGCAACGTACAGAGCCAGTTCGAACAGATTCCGCATCTGGCCAACATGGCCCGTGACCTGCTCGAACGCATGTCCCAACCGCACGCCAACGACCCGCCACCACCATGGCACAAACGCAAGGACGACTGGTTCCTGCGCCTGCTCGGCAGCGCCCATCTGGCGGGCGGCACGATCCTCGCCGCCGGTGGCCCGATGCATGAATTGGGGCATTGGCCGGCGGGAATCATGGTGGCAGTCGGCTTGTATCTGGTCGTTCGCCGATAGCCAGTTCCGTGATCGGCTGGCACACTGTTTCAACGCCTGAACCCGACTATTGAAGTGTGGGTTCGCTGTCGGAGTCGAAGATGAAAAACTGGCTGGACGAGATCAAGTGGGACGCTGATGGCCTGGTGCCGGCGATTGCCCAGGATCACAAGACCGGACGCGTGCTGATGATGGCCTGGATGAACCGCGAAGCGCTCGAACTGACCGCCGCGGAAAACCGTGCAATCTACTGGTCACGTTCCCGTGGCAAGCTGTGGCGCAAGGGCGAAGAGTCCGGCCATGTGCAGACCCTGCATGAAATGCGTCTGGACTGTGACGCCGACGTGATCATCCTGATGGTTGAACAGATCGGCGACATCGCTTGCCATACCGGCCGTCAAAGCTGCTTTTACCGTGTCTTCGAAAACGGCGACTGGAAAACCGTCGATCCGGTTTTGAAAGACCCGCACGCAATCTACTCCGCAGGACACAAACATGAGTGACACCCTGACCCGCCTCGCTCAGGTGCTTGAAGAGCGCAAGGGCGCTGCTGCCGACAGCTCATATGTAGCTAGTCTGTATCACAAGGGCTTGAACAAGATTCTGGAGAAAGTCGGCGAAGAGTCGGTCGAAACCATTATTGCCGCCAAGGACGCCGCCATCAGCGGCGACTGCAGCGACGTGATCTACGAGACCGCCGACCTGTGGTTCCACAGCATGGTCATGCTCGCCCAACTGGGGCAGCATCCGCAGGCCGTGCTGGATGAACTGGATCGTCGCTTCGGCCTGTCCGGACACGTCGAGAAAGCCTCGCGTCCGTCCGCCTGAACAATTTTTAGAGAGGAACAGCAACATGGGCATTTTTGACTGGAAACACTGGATCGTCATTCTGGTTGTCGTGGTGCTGGTGTTCGGCACCAAGAAACTGAAAAACCTCGGCACCGACGTCGGCGAATCGATCAAGGGCTTTCGCAAAGCCATGAACGACGACGAGAAATCCGCCGCTGATCCAACCGTGACGCCTGCGCAACCGGTGCCACCGGTACAGCCGCAAGCCACCGCTCAGGCCAACCCGCCGCACACCATCGACGTGCAGGCGCAGAAAGTCGAAGAGCCGATCCGCAAAGACGTGTGAGCACTGACTAATGTTTGGTATCAGCTTCTCTGAACTGCTGCTCGTCGGCCTCGTTGCCTTGCTGGTGCTCGGCCCCGAGCGTCTGCCGGGCGCTGCGCGCACTGCTGGCCTGTGGGTCGGTCGGCTGAAGCGCAGCTTCAACGCGATCAAACAGGAAGTTGAACGTGAAATCGGTGCCGACGAGATTCGTCGGCAACTGCACAACGAGCACATTCTGTCGCTGGAGCAAGAGGCGCGGAAGATTTTCCAGCCGGTTCAGCAGGAGCCGACGCCGGTTGAAGTTGAACATGTCGGACAGCAGACGATTCATGCGCCAACCGCGCCTGCTGCACCTGCTGCACCTGCACCAGCGCCAACACCAGCACCTGCTGCCGTTGTAGCGCCGACAGAACCTGTGCCCGTTGCCGCAGAAGCTTCGGTTGAACACGTTGCGCCCAACGCCGCGCCGATCACACCAGCGCCTCACGACACCACTTTGCCGCCGCGAGCCCCATGACAAGGGCCTGTCATCGGTCATTTCCTGTGTCGCGTTGTCGCCTGAAAGCGGGCCAGGCAAGGCGTAGTCCGAAGGGAATGTGTTTTACCTTTCCAAGGACTACAACGCAGCCTGGCCCGCTTTCAGGCACAACCCGAAGGGCCGGCCCGTATTTGCGCAGGGCTGCGTTACTCGTTGCTTATTTGAAACGCCAAACTACGCGCCTCGTGCCTTGCCCTGCGCAAATACGGGCTCGGCGCGACACAGGAAATGACCGATGACAGGCCCTAGCCTCCCCGAAAACGACCAGCACATGCCGCTGGTTTCGCACCTCACCGAGTTGCGCACCCGTCTGCTGCGTTGCGTGGCGGCGATCTTCATCATCTTCGCCGGGCTGTTCGCCTTCACCCAGCAGATCTACACCTTCGTCTCGACGCCGCTGCGCCAGTACCTGCCGGTCGGCGCAACGATGATCGCCACCGACGTGTCGTCGCCGTTCCTGACGCCGCTGAAACTGACGATGATGGTCTCGCTGTTCCTTGCGATTCCGGTGATCCTGCATCAGATCTGGGGCTTCATTGCGCCTGGCCTGTACAAGCATGAGAAGCGCATCGCTGTGCCGTTGCTGGTCTCCAGCATCCTGCTGTTCTACACCGGCATGGCATTCGCTTATTACTTCGTGTTCCCGCTGATCTTCAAGTTCTTCGCCGCCGCCACCCCGGCCGGCGTGGAAATGATGACCGACATCGCCAGCTACCTCGATTTCGTCATGACGCTGTTCTTCGCCTTCGGCGTGGCGTTTGAAATCCCGGTGGCCGTAGTGCTGCTGGTATGGATCGGCGTGGTCGACGTCAAATACCTGAAGAAAATCCGCCCGTACGTAATCATCGGCTGCTTCGTGGTCGGCATGATCCTGACGCCGCCGGACATCTTTTCGCAGACGCTGCTGGCTGTGCCGATGTGGATGCTGTTTGAAATCGGCATTCTGTTCGGTGGCCTGATCAGCAAACGCGAACGCCCGGACGAAACCGCCGACGATCACAACGACCAGCCGCCAGCGACCCAGGCATGAACCTGCTGTTGCTCGAAGAGGCCGATTTCATTGCGGCTGACCGCGTGGTCTTGCGTGATCGTCGTCTGACCCACATGCAGGAAGTTCACCGTTCGGAAGTCGGTGACAGCCTGCGCGTTGGCCGGATCAACGGGCTGATGGGCTCGGCTGAGTTGTTGCGGCTGGAGGCGGGTGAGGCTGAACTGCGCGTCAGCCTCGATCAGCCACCGCCGGCCAAACTGCCGTTGACCCTGGTGCTGGCCCTGCCGCGTCCGAAAATGCTCCGTCGGATCTTTCAGACCGTGGCGACCATGGGCGTTTCGAAGGTGATTCTGGTCAACAGCTACCGGGTCGAGAAGAGTTTTTGGCAGACACCGTTTCTTGAGCCTGACGCGATTCGCGAAAATTTGATCCTCGGTCTGGAACAGGCCCGGGATACCGTGCTGCCGGAAGTCGTCATCGAGAAGCGCTTCAAGCCGTTTGTCGAAGATCGGCTGCCGGCGATTACCGAAGGCACCCTTGGCCTCGTCGGCCATCCCGGTAACTATCCGCCCTGCCCGCGTGCACTCAGCGAACCGGTGACTCTGGCCATCGGCCCGGAGGGTGGCTGGATCCCTTACGAAATCGACCTGCTGGCCAAGTCCGGCCTGCAACCGGTGCAACTGGGCGATCGCATCCTGCGCGTCGAAACCGCCGTTACCGCCCTGCTCGCCCGCCTCTTCTAAGCGTCACACCGATCCCCTGTAGGAGCTGCCGCAGGCTGCGATCTCTTGATGTTGTCTTGTTAAAGCAAGATCAAAAGATCGCAGCCTGCGGCAGCTCCTACATTCCAGCATTCCAGCATTCCAGCATTCCAGCATTCCAGCGAGCCTCAGGACTGCCGGACAAATGGTGTTACAGATTGCCATCACTCAGCCGATACAGTCCCCATAAGTCCAATTAGTGGTCCGAGGGGAGTCGTCGCATGTACCGTTGGTTAGCCGAGAATCTTGGGAACGTCAGCGTCAAACGCAAGCTGGGAATCGGTTTCGGCCTGGTGCTGTTGCTGACGCTGTTGATCACCTTCACCGGCTGGACCGGTATGAGCGGCATCATCAGCCGTGGCGACAAGCTCGGTTTCATCTCCAGCCTCAACGAGCTGACCAAAGACCTGCGCCTGGCGCGCCTGGACTATGAAGCACGCCGTGGCGAACAAGGCCCGGGCGCGGTTAATGAACTGCTGAGCAAACTCGACAGTGGTCTGCAAACTGCGCGCAGCCTGATTGAACAACCGTCCGACGCGGCGATGGTCGATCAGCAACTGGCTGCCGTTGCTGAATACAAGCGCGCCTTTGCCGACATGACCCAAGCCACCGTGCAACGCGAAGACGCCCGCAGCAAGCTCGGCGCCAGTGCCGACAACGCCGTGGCGAAAGTCGCAGAAGTGGAAAAATCCATGCTGCAGGGTGATAGCGTCGCTCAATTCAACAGCGTGATCGAACTGAGCAAACTGCTGCAACAGGCTCGCTATCAGGTGCGCGGCTACACCTACAGCGGCAAGGCCGATGCTGAGCAGCCGGCGCTGGACGCCATCGACAATGCCCTGAAAAACCTCGAAAGCCTGCCATCGAAACTGCCGGAACAGCATATCGCCAACCTGCAACAGGCAACCGACTCGATCAAGGCCTACCGTGCGGCGGTTGCTCAGTTCCGCGACTCGCAGGTCAACAATGCCAAGGCCCAGGCGCGCATGTCGACTCAGGGCGACATCCTGCTCGACGTCAGTAAAAAGCTCACCGAATCGCAGACCGTGGTGCGCGACACCGATGCCGCTCACGCCAAGAACATGCTGATCATCGCTACTCTGCTGGCCGTGGCCTTCGGTCTGCTGGCGGCTTGGGCGATCACCCGGCAGATCATCATTCCGCTGAACCAGACCCTGAAAGTCGCCGAACGCGTCGCAGCCGGTGACCTGACCCACAACCTGGTCTCCCAGCGCCGCGATGAACTCGGTCAGCTGCAACGTTCGATGCAAAGCATGACCCAAGGCCTGCGCGACTTGATCGGCGGGATCAGCGATGGCGTCACCCAGATCGCCAGCGCTGCCGAAGAGCTGTCGGCGGTGACCGAACAGACCAGCGCCGGGGTCAACAATCAGAAAATCGAGACCGACCAGGTCGCCACCGCCATGAACGAAATGGCCGCCACCGTGCAGGAAGTCGCGCGCAACGCCGAGGAAGCGTCCGAAGCCGCCGTCGCCGCCGACCAGCAAGCTCGCGAAGGCGACAAAGTGGTCGGCGAAGCCATCGCGCAGATCGAACGTCTGGCCGTTGAAGTCGGTCACTCCACCGAAGCCATGAGCGAGCTCAAGCGCGAAAGCGACAAGATCGGCAGCGTCCTCGACGTGATCAAGTCCGTAGCCCAGCAAACCAACCTGCTGGCCCTCAACGCTGCCATTGAGGCCGCCCGTGCCGGTGAAGCCGGACGTGGTTTTGCCGTGGTTGCCGACGAAGTGCGCAGCCTCGCCCAGCGCACCCAGAAGTCCACCGAAGAGATTGAAGAGCTGATCGTCGGCCTGCAAAACGGCACTCAGCAAGTCGCAACGATCATGGACAACAGCCGCACCCTGACCGATAGCAGCGTCGAGCTGACCCGTCGTGCCGGTGGCTCGCTGGAAAGCATCACCCGCACGGTTTCAGCGATTCAGGCGATGAACCAGCAGATTGCGGCGGCGGCCGAGCAGCAGAGTGCGGTGGCTGAAGAGATCAACCGTAGCGTGTTGAATGTGCGCGATGTGTCGGATCAGACGTCGGCGGCGAGTGAAGAGACAGCGGCGTCTAGCGTTGAGCTGGCGCGGCTGGGGACGCATCTGCAGATGCTGGTGGGTCGCTTCAAGGTTTGAGGTGATTCATCCACCTCGGTTCGCTGTGGACCGAGGTGATGCTATCGCGAGCAGGCTCACTCCTACAGGTTTTGCGGTGTTTACACCTTTTGTGCAACAACACAAAACCACTGTAGGAGTGAGCCTGCTCGCGATTAGCGGCCCCCAGGCCGCTGCTTTTTAAAGGACCTGACGCAGGAAGGCCTGAGCCCGTGGATCCTTCGGCGCATCAAAGAACTCTGCCGGCGCGGCATCTTCGAGCAATTTGCCGTGATCGAAGAACAGCACACGATCCGCTACTTCCCGAGCGAACCCCATTTCGTGGGTCACGCAGACCATGGTCATGCCTTCCACGGCCAGATTTTTCATCACATCCAGCACTTCGCCGACCATTTCCGGGTCGAGCGCCGAAGTCGGCTCATCGAACAGCATGACCTTCGGCTCCATCGCCAGCGCCCGGGCAATCGCCACGCGCTGCTGCTGTCCGCCAGACAGGCGTGACGGAAACTCGTTGGCCTTCTGTGCGATGCCGACCTTCTTCAGCAACTCCATGGCCTTGGCTTCGCGCTCTTTCTTGCCGCGCTTGCGCACGACTTTCTGCGCCAGACAGAGGTTTTCCAGCACGGTCATGTGCGGGAACAGGTTGAAGTGCTGGAACACCATGCCGACTTCGCGGCGGTAGGCGTTGACGTCGGTTTTCGGGTCGGCCAGTTGCAGGCCGTCGATGCTCACCGAGCCGGAATCGAATTCTTCCAGACCATTGAGGCAGCGCAGGAAGGTCGACTTGCCGGAGCCGGAGGGGCCGATGACCACCAGCACTTCGCCCTTGGCGACTGTCGTGCTGACGTTATCCACCGCACGCACCACCTGGCCACGAGTGTCGAAAACTTTTACCAGATCGCGGACTTCAATCACTTTGCGCGAGCCTCCGCTCAAGTCGGCTGGCGATTTTCGACAGCGGCAGGTTGATCAACAGGTACAGGCCGGCGACGCAGAACAGAATCTCGAACGGCGAGAACGAGGTGGTGATGACTTCACGACCGCTTTTCAGCAGTTCGGTGATGGCGATCACCGACACCAGCGAGGTGTCCTTGACCAGACTGATGAACTGCCCGGCCAATGGCGGCAGCACGCGTTTGAACGCTTGCGGCAGCACCACATGACGCATCGACTGGCCGGCACTCAGGCCGAGCGAACGCGCCGCTTCGTTCTGGCCGCGTGCAATCGATTGCACGCCGGAACGGATGATCTCGGCCACGTAGGCGCCGGTGAACAGCGACAGCGCGGCGATCCCGGCGAACTCGCGGGACAGATTCATCACCGTGCCGATGAAGAAGTAGAAAATGAAGATCTGCACCAGCAGCGGCGTACCGCGCACCAGTTCGACGTAGATGCTCGACAGGTCACGCAGGGTCGGGTTGCTCGACAAGCGGCACAGCCCGGTGACCAGACCGATCAGCAGACCCAGAATCCCGGAGACCACCGATAGCCAGAGCGTCGTCCACAGCCCCCACAACAGCGGCCCTGCCGCCCAATGCCGGGTCACGCCCACGACGTCGCCTTCCGCGACATCGTCGCCCTGAGCGAATTGCAGGCTGTTTTCGTCGACGGTCAGGTGCTGCTCGTCACCGGCGTCATTGCGCAGGGTGACTTGCGCGCTGCCGCCCTTGCGCACCAGTTCGCTGACCGTGGAAATGTCGGCGGCGCGCTGGGTTTCCTCGGCCTGATAGGCGAAGTACTGCGGCACACGGTTCCAGCGCCATTCGTAGGACATCAGCGACGTCGCGTAATACAACGCGCCGGCGAGGCCGATCAGCACCAGCACAGTCAGCACGTGCCAGGGCCATTGGGCTTTTTTATGTTTCATTGCAGGTTCCGGATTTTGTGTTGCTTACAAGGCCCTCATCGCGAGCAGGCTCACTCCCACATTGGAATGCATTCCCCTGTAGGAGTGAGCCTGCTCGCGATTGAGGCGACGCGGTCTGACTGACCGGCGTTATTCCATGTCCTTGAGCCACTCGGTGCTCTTGAACCACTTGTCATGGATGCGATCGTAGGTGCCGTCTTCGTGGATCTGGTGCAGGAAGTTGTTGATAAAGTTGAGGCTGTCGTAGTCACCCTTCTTCAGACCGAAGGCCAGCGGCTCGTAGGTGAATGGCTTGTCGAGGAACACCAGTTTGCCGGCGCCGACCTTGTTCACTGCCACAACGTTGTACGGCGCGTCATAGATAAAGGCGTCAGCCTTGCCGTTGACCACGTCGAGCACCGCTTCTTGCTCGTTGTCGTAGCCGTGGTATTTGGCTTTGGCGATCAGCTTCTTGGCGACCATTTCGCCGGTGGTGCCGAGCTTGGAGGTGATGCGGTAGTCGGCGGTGTTCAGGTCTTTGTAGGACTTGATGGTGCCTTCCAGCTCCTTGCGGATCAGCAGGGTCTGGCCGACAACGATGAACGGTTCGCTGAAGTTGAGGCGCAGGTTGCGCTCCTGAGTCAGGGTCATGCCGCTGCCGATCATGTCGAACTTGTCGGTCATCAAGGCCGGGATGATGCCGTCGTAACCGGTGGAGACCAGCTCCAGCTTGACGCCCATGGCCTTGGTCATGGCTTTGAGGATGTCGACTTCGAAACCGATGATTTCGCCGCGCTTGTTGGTCATTTCGAACGGCATGTAGGTCGGATCCATACCGACTTTCAACGTGCCGCGCTTGACCGCGTCATCGATGGCACCAGCATGCGCCGCATTGACTGCAACCAGTGCCGTGACGCCGACCAGCAGCATCGACAGATACTTCTTCATCTTCAAGTCCCCAAAACCATTGCGTTTGCGGCGCGAAAACCAACAGAGGCGGGCCAAAAAGCCCGGGTGCGCCAATTCGGGGACGGATGCTAACGCACTCGTCCGTTTGCACAAGGTTTTTTGCCGGGAATTGTTGTTATGGGTCGGGCCGTAGAATTAAAAAAAACCCCGCTGATTAGCGGGGTTTCTTTATCAGGCCGGTTGCGCCTGCATGCTCAGCGGTCGCAACGGCAACAGCGGCGCATGCGGATCAGCTTTCACCGAAGCCCGCCATGCATCCAGCCACTCAGCGTGACCTTCCGCCCAGACCAGCTCGTGCAGTCGCGCCAGAGCCACAGGATCGCTCAGCAGTTGCAGGCGTTCGTGATTGCTCAACGCCGCCGGCCCCACTTTCAGGGCGTGACGGACACGTTCCTGACGCAGCCACTCGATCGGCTCGGCCTGACCGTGACGGGAAGTCGCCAGCGAGCACGCCAGAGCGTTCTGCTGTGGATCGACCACCGCACGGACGAAGCCGTCGTTGAGGGCGTGGTAACGATTTTCATGGGTGTACTGATCGGTCGCCAGCAAGGCCTGTGGCGGATTGTATTCCTCAGGGATGAGGAACAGGCTCTCGTCACGGGACTTCAGGCCCAGACCGACACGGCTGGAGATCACCGATACCGGGATCGACAGCATCAGCGAACCGACGATTGGCACCAGCCACCAGAGGAAGCTCGGGTTCAGCCAGATCACCAGCAGCGCCCAGCAGAAACCCAACAAGGTTTGCGGGCCGTGGCGCTTGACCGCTTCGCTCCAAGGCGTCGAGTCGTCGTCACGTTGCGGCGAGTTCCAGGTCGCCGCCCAGCCAAGGAACGCGGCCAGCACGAAACGGGTGTGGAAAATCATCCGCACCGGCGCCAGCAGCATGGAGAACAGCATCTCCAGCAGCATCGACAGGGTCACCTTGAACTTGCCGCCGAACTCTTTCGCGCCCTTGGCCCAGATCAGGATGATGCTCAACAGTTTCGGCAGGAACAGCAGCACAATGGTCGTCGAGAACAGCGCGATCGCCTTGTCCGGGTGCCATTGTGGCCACAGCGGATAGAGCTGACGCGGTTCAAGGAAGTACTGCGGCTCCATCAGGGTGTTCACCGCCAACAGCGCGGTCGACAGCACCAGGAAGAAGAACCATAACGGCGCCGACAGGTAAGACATCACGCCGGTCAGGAACACCGCACGGTGCACCGGGTGCATGCCTTTAACCAGGAACAGACGGAAGTTCATCAGGTTGCCGTGGCACCAGCGACGGTCACGCTTGAGTTCATCCAGCAGGTTCGGCGGCAGTTCTTCGTAGCTGCCCGGCAGGTCATAGGCAATCCACACGCCCCAGCCGGCACGGCGCATCAGCGCGGCTTCAACGAAGTCGTGAGACAGGATCGCACCGGAAAACGCGCCTTTGCCCGGCAACGGCGCCAGGGCGCAGTGGTCGATGAACGGCTTCATGCGAATGATCGCGTTGTGACCCCAGTAGTGGGATTCACCCAACTGCCAGAAGTGCAGACCGGCAGTAAACAGCGGGCCGTAAACGCGGGTGGCGAACTGCTGCATGCGTGCATACAGAGTGTCCATGCCCGACGCACGCGGCGCGGTCTGGATGATCCCGGCGTCCGGCGTGGCTTCCATCAGGCGCACCAGACTGGTCAGGCACTCGCCGCTCATCACCGAGTCAGCATCGAGCACGACCATGTACTTGTAGTCACCGCCCCAACGACGGCAGAAGTCGTCGAGGTTGCCGCTCTTGCGTTTCACACGACGGCGACGGCGGCGGTAGAAGATCTTGCCGAAGCCTTTGGCTTCACGGCAGACGTCCAGCCAGGCCTGTTGCTCGGCGACACAGATGTCGGTGTCGTTACTGTCGCTGAGAACGAAGAAGTCGAAGCGATCCAGATCACCAGTGGCGGCAACCGATTCGAACGTCGCCCGCAGACCGGCGAATACACGCGGCACATCTTCGTTGCAGATCGGCATGACCAGTGCGGTGCGTGCGTCCTTGGCAATCGGCTCGTTACCGGCGCTTTTGCCGGAGATACGGTATTTATCGTGACCGGTGAGCAGCTCAAGGAAGCCCATCAGCGCGGTCCAGAAACCAGCCGAAACCCAGCAGAACAGAATCCCGAACAGAATCAGGATGCTGGTTTGCAATGCATACGGCAGCACTTGCGTGGCTGTTTGCATCAGCGGTTGATGCAGGACTTCGTCGAGATCGACGAACGACCAGCCCTGGTACGGCATGATGCCTTTCATGTACCAGCCGGCGACGATGGTCTGCCCAAGCATCAGCAGCAACAGAATGTAGCGACGGATCGAACCGACGGTGCGCCAGCGCGCTGCCGGCAGGACGTTCTCGTCCTTCGGCGGTTGCGGCGGGTTGGTGCGGCCGGTCAGGCGGCGCCAGCCACGCACCAGAATATTGGTGCGCCATGGCTCCGGCACGACTTTGGTCCGACGGATCGGCGGCGTCGCCTTCATGCTGACGCGACCGCTGGCGTCAAGCACCAGCATCTCCGCGTCTTCAAGCTCTTCGGCGGTGCTCAGGATCAGGCGCTTGCCCACCGAAGCCTGGGCGGCTTCGGCAGGGGCGTCGAACGTCGAGGACGACAAGCGTTGGTGCAGCTCGCTGAACGACTGGCAGCCCGCGAGTTCCGCGCGCTGCTCGTCGGTCATCGGCAGATGCGCCAGATACTCGGACAGAGTCTCTGGCTGTACTTGAGAGTTACTCATCGGCAGGCAACTGATAGCTCCAGGTCTCGGTCAGGACTTCTTCAGTCGGTGCCGATTCCGGTGTGGCTGGGGCCGCGTCCGCAGCCGCTGGCTGCTTGGCGTCTTTGTTGGCCTTGTCCTTGGCATCTGCTACAGGCTTGGCGTCAGCCTGTTTGGCCTCGGCTGCCTTGGCTTCCTTGTCGAGTTTCTCTTGTTGCTTGGCAGCGACCTTGTCGGCCTTGGCGACGGACGAATTGGACGCCGGCACCGATTTCGCCAGATCGGCGGTCACGACAGGCTGCACCAGCGCGGCACGCATCTCGGTCGACTTGCTCGCGTCCTTGATTTTCATCCGCAGGGTCAAACGCCAGCCCTTGGTTTCAGGGTTGTAGCGCACGCTGTTTTCAACCAGTTCGGCGTTGTCGCCAACACTGACCTGGCTGCGCACGTCGGCGTCCGGGGTCAGAGCCGCCAGCGATGGACCTTCGAAGTCGACCAGGTAGGCAACGCTGCCATCCGGCTGACGGATCAGGTTCGATTGCTTGACGTCACCGGTCGAACGCAGTGTCTGCGAAACCCAGGCGCTGTCTGGCGCGTGAATCGCCGCTTCGTCCATGGTCCAGTGCAGGCGGTAGGCGAAGTCCAGAGGCTTGCCTGGCTCCGGCATGGTTTCCGGGCTCCAGAAGGCAACGATGTTGTCGTTGGTTTCATCGGCGGTCGGAATCTCTACCAGATCAACAGTGCCCTTGCCCCACTCGCCCTTCGGCTCGATCCAGGCGCTTGGGCGCTTGTCGTAGCGGTCGTCGAGGTCTTCGTAGTGGCTGAAATCGCGGCCACGTTGCAGCAGACCGAAACCACGCGGGTTCTCGACGCTGAAGTTGCTCACGGCCAGGTGTTTCGGGTTGTTCAGCGGACGCCAGATCCACTCGCCGTTGCCGGCATGGATCGACAGACCACTGGAGTCGTGCAGTTCACGACGATAGTTGAGGACTTTCGACGGCTGGTTGGCGCCGAACAGGAACATGCTGGTCAGCGGCGCGATGCCCAGTTTGCCGACCTTGTCACGCAGGAACACCTGCGCCTTGACGTCGACAATGGTGTCGCTGCCCGGACGCAGAATCAGACGATAGGCACCGGTGGCACGCGGCGAGTCGAGCAGCGCAAAGATCACCAGGTGCTTGTCACCCGGCTTCGGCTGCTGAATCCAGAACTCGCGGAAACGCGGGAATTCTTCACCCGACGGCAGCGCGGTATCAATGGCCAGGCCACGAGCCGACAGACCGTAGGTGTGACCCTTGCCGACGACGCGGAAGTAGCTCGCGCCGAGCATGGTCATGATTTCGTCTTGCTTGTCGGCCTTGTTGATCGGGTACAGCACACGGAAACCGGCATAACCCAGTTGTTCAGTGGCCTTTGGATCAAATTTCAGGTCGCCGAAATCGAAACGGGAAGGATCGTATTTGATCTCTTCGACGGTATTCGCCGTGATTTCGTTGATTTTCACCGGTGTATCGAAGTGCATACCCTGGTGATAGAAGGACAGTTTGAACGGGGTCTTCTGATCAGCCCACTCAGCCTTTTCGGTGAGGAAGCGGATTTTCTGATAGTCCGCGAACTTCATATCGCGGAATTCGTTCGGCAGGTTGCTGCGCGGGGCTTCGAATTTCTGCCCGGCAAGCTCTTTGGCCTTGGTCGATACATCGTCAAGATTGAACGCCCAAAGCTGACCGGCGCTGAGCAGGCACAGGAGCGCCGAACCCGCTACCAGGGCACTTCGCATGCGTTTGGCAGACAATTTTGCTGCATTACAGGGACTAACAATCACGAGCAACCCTCGCCGAAAACAGATCAATAAACCAACGGCCAGCTATCTATATGCCAGGTTGGCGAGCATTGTTCCGACTCCGCTGGGGCAAAATGATTCCCCAATCGGATCCGGACAAGTCTCTACCTAAGTCAAAATGGACCAACGAACGCTGATCCCCGTAGCGCGCGATTATCTAGTAGCCCGCATGACAACGCATCAGGGGTAACAAAGTATTTATCGCGAAAACACCCTAAAAACAGTCGAAATTTCCTAAAAAGGTGTTTCAGGTGCTTTCAGGTCTGTAACAAAAAGGTAACCGGGCCATCGTTGACCAAATGCACCTGCATATCGGCGCCGAATCTACCTGATGCCACAGTGCCATGCACCTGTTTCGCTTTGCCTAATAGATAGTCGAACAATTCCTCGCCAAGGGCCGGTGGCGCCGCGGTGGAAAAGCTAGGGCGTAACCCGCTTTTGGTGTCGGCAGCCAGGGTGAACTGAGAGACCAGCAGCAACCCGCCGCCAACATCCGCCAGGGACAAGTTCATCTTGCCCTCGGCGTCGCTGAATACACGATAGTTAAGCAGCTTATGCAGAAGTTTGTCGGCGCTCGCGCGCGTGTCGTCGGGTTCGACCGCTACCAGCACCAGCAAACCCTGATCAACCGCGCCAACCACCTCGCCTGCCACTTCGACTCGCGCACCCTGCACGCGCTGTAAAAGCCCCTTCATGCTTCTTCGGGCGGCAGATCGAGCAAGCGCCGGGCCATTTTGCTCGCGGCGCGTACCAGTGCATCGGTGATGCCCGGTTCAGACGCGGCATGACCGGCATCGCGGATCACTTGCAGCTCGCTGTTCGGCCAGGCCTGGTGTAATTCCCAGGCATTGTCGAGCGGGCAGATCACGTCGTAACGACCGTGAATGATCACGCCCGGCAGATGGGCGATCTTGCCCATGTCGCGAATCAGTTGATTCGGCTCAAGGAACGCATTGTTGGTGAAGTAGTGGCATTCGATCCGCGCAATCGACAAGGCGCGTTGTGGCTCGGAGAAGCGATCGACCACCAGCGGATTCGGCCGCAGGGTCGCGGTGCGACCTTCCCAGGTCGACCAGGCTTTGGCCGCGTGCATCTGGGCGATCTGGTCGTTGCCGGTCAGGCGTTTATGGAAGGCGCTGAGCAGGTCGTTGCGCTCGTCCAGCGGGATCGGCGCAATGTAGTCCTGCCAGTAATCAGGGAACAGACGACTGGCGCCGGCCTGATAGAACCACTCGATTTCTTGCGGGCGGCAGAGAAAGATCCCCCGCAGGATCAGGCCATGTACGCGCTCAGGGTGGGTTTGCGCGTAGGCCAGCGCCAGGGTCGAACCCCACGAGCCGCCAAACAGCACCCATTTGTCGATGCCCAGGTGTTTGCGGATGCGCTCGAGGTCGGCGACCAGATCCCAGGTGGTGTTGTTTTCCAGGCTGGCGTGCGGCGTGGAGCGGCCACAGCCGCGCTGGTCGAAGGTGACAATGCGATACAGGTTCGGATCGAAATAGCGACGGCTCTGCGCGTCGCAACCGGCGCCGGGGCCGCCGTGGATGAATACGACCGGCAAGCCTTCTGGTGAACCGCTTTCGTCGACGTACAGTGTATGGGTGTCATCGACAGCCAGATCGTGCCGGGCGTGAGGTTTGATCTGCGGAAACAAAGTCTGCATTGCGCGCTCCGTAAGGGGTCGAGGTCATCCCTGAGGGGACTTCTATTATTCTGCCGTTGGGCATCATAAACCCGATTTACGTCAATGAGCATGCTCGCTCGCTGTCACCGCTTGTCAGACATGCACCACAGTCTGCTGCACACAAAAACTTGTAGGAGTGAGCCTGCTCGCGATGGCGTTGGTTCAGGCAATATTTCAGCGACTGACACACCGCTATCGCGAGCAGGCTCACTCCTACAAGGGTTGGGTGCCAGGCGCTATTTTTGCGCGTAGTGCTTTTGCCCCCAAGCCAGGTAGCCTTGCAGCAACTCCTTGAGGACCACCCGCGTCGGCTCGGCCAGATCAGGGCGATAGCGGAACGGTTCGAACTCTTCCATGTAGGTGCACTGGCCCAGTTCCAGCTGCACAGCGTGGATGTTCTCGGCCGGGTTGCCGTAATGGCGAGTGATGTGGCCGCCCTTGAAACGCCCGTTGAGCACATGGCTGTAATCGCCGTAACGCGCGCAGATCGCTTCCAGTTGCGTGGCCAGTTGTGGATCGCAGCTGGCGCCGTTGAAGGTGCCGAGGTTGAAGTCCGGCAGCTTGCCGTCGAACAGGTGCGGGATGATCGAGCGGATCGAATGCGCATCGAACAGCAATGCATAGCCGAATTCAGCTTTCAGCCGCGCCAGCTCTTCCTGCAAGGTGCGGTGATACGGCGTCCAGATTTGCTCCAGGTAAGTCGCGCGCTCTTCTTTCGAGGGCTCCAGCCCTTCCTTGAACAGCGGGATGCCATCGAACAACGTCGCCGGGTACAACCCGGTGGTGGCGCCGGCGTACAGCGGCTTGTCATCGGACGGTCGATTCAGGTCGATGACGAAGCGCGAATATTCGGCGGCCAGGGTGCTGGCGCCCAGTTCTTCAGCAAAATCGTAGAGCTGCGGAATATGCCAGTCGGTGTCCGGCAGGCTTTTTGCGTCTGCGATCAGTCCGGCCTCGACCACCGGGGTCAAACGCACACCGGCATGCGGCATGCTGATCAGCAACGGCACGCGACCTTGTTTGAAGCTCAGAACCTTATCCACAACCGCTCTCCTACAGACTTGATTCGACGCCGTGACGCACGACGCGTTTGTCCAGATCACCACCGAGCCAGTAAGCCAGATCCGCCGGGCGATCGATGTGCCAGGCAACAAAATCGGCAACCTTGCCGACTTCCAGCGAACCGTGGGTGGCGGCCATGCCCAGCGCTTGCGCGGCGTGAATCGTCGCGCCGGCCAGGGCTTCTTCCGGGGTCATGCGAAAACAGGTGCAGGCCATGTTCAGCATCAGGCGCAACGATAGCGCTGGCGAGGTGCCGGGGTTGAGGTCGCTGGCGATGGCGATCTTTACGTTGTGCTTGCGCAGGGCGTCCATCGGCGGCAACTGGGTTTCACGCAGGAAATAGAACGCGCCCGGCAGCAGCACCGCGACGGTATCGGATGCGGCCATGGCGATGGCGTCAGCCTCATCCATGAACTCCAGGTGATCGGCGGACAACGCGTGATAGCGCGCAGCGAGGCTGGAGCCGTGCAGCGACGACAGTTGTTCGGCGTGCAGTTTCACCGGCAGACCGAGTTTTTGTGCAGCGACAAACACACGTTCGACCTGCTCCGGCGAGAACGCCAGGTATTCGCAAAATGCATCCACCGCATCGACCAGACCTTCGGCGGCCAGTGCCGGCAGCATCTCGGTGCAGATCAGATCGATGTAATCGTCAGCGCGATCCTTGTATTCCGGTGGCAACGCGTGAGCGGCGAGACAGGTGCTGCGCACGCTGATCGGCAACTCTTTGGCCAAGCGCCGGATGACCCGGAGGATCTTGCGTTCGTTGGCCAGATCGAGGCCGTAGCCGGATTTCATTTCGACGGTGGTCACGCCGTCGCGCATCAGACTTTTCAGGCGTTTGGCGGCGCTGGTGAACAGCTCGTCTTCAGTCGCTTCGCGAGTGGCGCGCACGGTGCTGGCGATACCGCCACCCTGTGCGGCGATTTCGGCGTAGCTGACGCCTTGCAGGCGTTTTTCGAATTCACCGCTGCGGTTGCCGCCGAACACCGTATGGGTGTGGCAGTCGATCAAGCCGGGGGTGACCCATGCGCCTTGCAGATCATTGACGTCCGGGTATTCGCCGGACGGCAATTGATCACGCGGGCCGATCCACTCGATGAGCGCACCGGACGTCACAATGGCCGCATCCTCGATGATCGAGTAGACGCCTTGCGCCATGGTTGCGACGTGGCAGTGTTGCCAGAGGGTTTTCATCCCTTAGTCTCCACAGTATTCAAAATCGATTTCGCGAGCAGGCTCGCTCCCACATTTGGAATGCGTAACCCTGTGGGAGCGAGCCTGCTCGCGAAGAGTCCATCACAGGCTAGGCAAAAGTTTGGCCGGAACCAGTTCAGTCAGGCACCGCGACGCCAACAGCTCAGTCGCCGCATTGATGTCCGGCGCAAAGAAGCGGTCTTTCTCATAGAACGGCACTTCCTTACGCAAAATCGCCCGGGCCTGCTCGAGCTTCCCCGAAGTCTTCAGACCGTTGCGCAGGTCCAGACCCTGCACCGCCGCCAGCCATTCCACCGCGAGAATCCCGCGAGTGTTCTCAGCCATTTCCCACAGGCGCTTGCCAGCCGCCGGGGCCATGGATACGTGGTCTTCCTGGTTAGCTGAAGTCGGCAGGCTGTCGACCGAATGCGGATGGGACAGCGCCTTGTTTTCGCTGGCCAGTGCCGCTGCGGTTACCTGAGCAATCATGAAAC
The DNA here is from genome assembly GCF_016651305.1 of Pseudomonas sp. TH06. Taxonomy (GTDB): domain Bacteria; phylum Pseudomonadota; class Gammaproteobacteria; order Pseudomonadales; family Pseudomonadaceae; genus Aquipseudomonas. The sequence goes on from NZ_JAEKEC010000001.1 coordinate 1,044,237, forward strand.
CGGAGTTCACGCCGCCATTGGCCACCAGGAACGGCGGCAGTTGCGACATGTGCTTGTCCATCATCAGCGAGATACGGCGTTCGCTCAGCGAGCCGATTTCGGCAATCGCCAGGGCCATGTTGTCAGCCGCCATGGCCACCGGTTCGGCGTGGAAGTTGCCGCCGGAAATCACGTCGCCCTCAGCCGCGAATACCAATGGGTTATCCGACACGGCGTTGGCTTCGACCGCCAGCACTTCAGCGGCCTGACGGAACTGGGTCAGGCAGGCGCCCATGACTTGTGGCTGGCAACGTAGCGAGTACGGGTCCTGGACCTTTTCGCAGTTCTGGTGCGAGTCGGAGACTTCGCTGCGCTCGCCGAGCAGATCACGATAAGCGGCGGCGGCATCGATCTGACCTTTCTGGCCGCGAGCCGCGTGAATGCGTGCGTCGAACGGCGAGCGCGAACCGAGTACCGCCTCAACAGTAAGGCCACCCAGCGCAATTGCGCCGGCAAACAAATCTTCACCTTCAAACAGACCACGCAGCGCAAACGCCGTGGAAACCTGCGTGCCGTTCAGCAGCGCCAGACCTTCTTTGGCCGCCAGGGTCAGCGGCGTCAGGCCGGCGACTTTCAGCGCTTCAGTGGCTTCCATCCACTCGCCCTTGTAGCGCGCCTTGCCCTCGCCCAGCAGCACCAGCGACATGTGCGCCAGCGGCGCCAGATCGCCGGAAGCACCCACCGAGCCCTTCAATGGAATGTGCGGGTAAACCTCGGCATTGATCAGCGCGATCAGCGCATCGATCACCACGCGGCGGATACCGGAGAAACCACGGCTGAGGCTGTTGACCTTGAGCACCATGATCAGGCGTACCAGCTCATCGCTGATCGGCTGGCCGACGCCGGCGGCGTGGGACAGCACCAGCGAGCGCTGCAGGTTTTCCAGGTCTTCGCTGGCGATGCGGGTCGAGGCCAGCAGGCCAAAACCGGTGTTGATGCCGTAGGCGGTGCGGTTCTCGGCGAGGATCTGCTCGACGCAGGCCACACTGGCTTCGATTTGCGCCGAGGCGCTGTTGTCGAGGCTCAGTTTGACCGGATTCTGGAAGACGTCACGCAGTTGGGCCAGGCTCAGTTGGCCGGGAATCAGGTTCAGCGCAGTCATTAAAATGCTCCTTTTGAACATTGTTATTAACTACCAGTCGCTCCGGAGCATTCCGTTATCCGTCGTATCTCATCTTGTGGACGATCCACGCCTTGGCACGCTGGTATGGGTAGTTGTCAGTGCAAATTCGGTAACACGTTGTGCGGCAGATTCGGGTCTTTCAACACGCTCGCAGCGGCGGCGATGTCCGGCGCCAGCCAACGATCCTGATCGTAGGCCGGGACCTTTTCACGCAGCAGTCGCCACGCCACATCAGTGCCGGCGCCGAAGCGTTGTTCCTTGAGGAATTCAAACGCCTGCGCCGCCAGCAGATATTCGATGGCGAGGATCTGCGTGCAGTTTTCCAGTGCACGGTGCAGCTTGAGCGCGGCGTTGGTGCCCATGCTCAAATGGTCTTCCTGCAGGCCTGAAGTGATGTAGTTGTCGAGCACCGCTGGTTGCGCCAATTGGCGGTTTTCCGCACACAGCGACGCGGCGACGTATTGCACGATCATCATCCCGGAGTTCACGCCCGGATTGGCCACCAGAAACGCCGGCAGACCGCTGACGTGCGGGTTGACCAGACGATCGAGACGACGCTCGGCAATCGAGCCGATTTCGGCCATGGCGATGGCCAGCAGATCCGCTGCCATCGCCACCGATTGCCCGTGTGGATTGGCTTGCGACATCACCCGGAAATTCTCCGGCGTGCCGAGTAACAGCGGGTTATCGGTGCAACCGTTGAGTTCGGCTTCGACCTGTTTGATCGCATGATCCAGTTGATCGCGTGCGGCGCCATGCACCTGCGGGATCGAGCGAATGCTCAGCGCGTCCTGCGTACGAATGCCTCTGCTCGACGCAATCACTTCACTGCCATCGAGCAACGCACGCAGGTTGATGCCGACGTGCTGCATGCCCGGATGTGGCTTGAGCGCGATGATCTCGGCATCGAACGCGTCGATCTGCCCGCGTTGCGCTTCGAAGCTCATGGCACCGATGACGTCGGCCCACTGCACCAGACGCGTCGCGTCGGCAATCGCCAGACAGCTGAGGCCGGTCATGCACGGCGTGCCGTTGACCAGGCACAAACCATCCTTCGCACCGAGTTGCACCGGTTGCAGGCCTTCTTCGGCCAGCGCTTGTTGCGCAGAAGTGATTTGCCCGCGATAGCTGACATTACCGACGCCCAGCAGCGTGATGCCGATGTGCGCCATGTGCGTCAGGTAACCCACCGAACCTTGCGACGGCACTTGCGGGGTGATGCCGCGATTGAGCAGCGCCAGCAGACCTTCGACCACCCGGCGATGAATCCCGGATTTGCCGTGGCTGTAGTTGTGAATGGCGGCGCAGATGATTGCGCGGGTCTGCTCGTCGGCGAGTACCGGGCCGACGCCACAGGCGTGGCTGAGCAGGGTATTACGCGAGAGCTGGCTGAGCTGTTCGTCCTTGAGCGAGACGTTGGACAGGCCGCCCAGACCGGTGTTGACGCCATAGGCGCGCTCACCGCTTTCGACGATGCGCTGGACGATGGCCTGGGCGTTTTCGATGCGCGCCCAGGTCTCGTTCGACAGTTCCAGTTGCGCGCCATGACGGGCGACGGCAACCACGTCCTGCCAACGCAGGGGGCTGCCGGTGATGACGATTTTTTCAGCCTGGGACATCTAAAACCTCATACCAATTCTGTTGATGCACCCTGTGGCGAGGGGATTTATCCCCGATGGGCTGCGCAGCAGCCCCAAAACCTGCAGCCAGGATGTTTCAGGTGCACCGCATGCAATGTTTGGGGGCGGCTTCGCCACCCATCGGGGATAAATCCCCTCGCCACAAAGGCAATCCATTTCAAACCACCGCCGCCCGCCGCTGCACGAACCGGTCGACGTACTCATCCGCCGGTGAATGCAGGATCTCCCGCGGCGTGCCGACCTGAATCAGACGGCCATCCTTGAGGATCGCGATGCGATTGCCGATACGCACGGCCTCGTCGAGGTCGTGGGTGATGAAGACGATGGTCTTGTGCAGAGTTTTTTGCAGCTCCAGCAACTGATCCTGCATTTCCGCGCGGATCAGCGGATCCAGCGCACTGAACGCCTCGTCCATCAGGATGATGTCGGTGTCCGCCGCCAAGGCCCGGGCCAGGCCGACACGCTGGCGCATGCCGCCGGAGAGCTGGTGCGGGTATTTGTTTTCGTAGCCCTTGAGGCCCACGGTGTTGATCCAGTGCAGCGCGCGTTCCGAGCACATTTGCTTGCTCTCGCCGCGCACCTTCAAGCCGTAGGCGACGTTGTCGAGGACGGTCTTGTGCGGCAGCAGGCCGAAGCTCTGGAACACCATGCTGATCTTGTGCCGGCGAAATTCGCGCAGGGCTTCCATGTCGTATTGCAGGATGTCTACGCCATCGACGAGGATCGCGCCGCTGGTCGGGTCGATCAGGCGATTGAAGTGGCGCACCAGCGTCGATTTGCCCGAGCCGGACAGGCCCATGATCACGAAGATTTCGCCGGTGCCAATGCTCAGCGACAGGTCGTTAACGCCGACCACACAACCGGTTTCGTTCAGCACCTGATCCTTGGTCTTGCCCTGACCGACCATGGCCAACGCATCCTTGGCGCGGTTGCCGAAAATCTTGAAGACGTTTTTGACTTCGATCTTGCTCACGGTTGCGTTGTTCATTTGCTCACCTCATGCCGTGGCCGACCGTACGCCTGAGTAATGCGGTCGATGACCACTGCGAGAATCACGATCGCCAGACCGGCCTCAAGACCGCGCCCGACGTTGAGGGTCTGAATCCCCACCAACACATCTTCACCCAGACCACGGGCGCCGATCATCGAGGCGATCACCACCATCGACAGGGCCATCATGGTCGTCTGGTTGATCCCGGCCATGATGCTTGGCAGGGCCAGCGGCAGTTGCACGCCGAACAGTTGCTGCCAGCGGTTGGCACCGAAGGCGTTGATCGCTTCCATGACCTCGCCGTCAACCTGGCGAATACCCAGATCGGTCAGTCGAATCAGCGGTGGAGCGGCGTAAATGACGGTGGCGAAAATCGCCGGCACCTTGCCCAGGCCGAACAACATCAGCACCGGGATCAGGTACACGAAACTCGGCATGGTCTGCATGATGTCGAGCAGCGGCATCAGCACCGAACGCAGGCGATTGCTGCGCGCCGAAAGAATCCCCAGCGGGATGCCGATCAGCACCGAAATGATTGTCGCGACCATCATCAGCGCCAGCGTCTGCATGAGCTTGTCCCACAGGCCGACAGCGCCAACGAGGAACAGCAAACCGACGATGACTGCCGTGGTCAGCACTTTGCGCGTGGCATGCCAGGCGATGACACCGACGATCGCCAGCATCAACCACCACGGCGCCGCGCGCAGCAGGCCTTCAAGGTTGACGATGGCCCACAGCAGGGTGTCGGAGATATGGCGGAACACATCACCGTAGTTGGTGACCAGCGAATCGACCCAACCGTTGACCCAGTCGGCGATGGAAAAGGTAAAGCTTTCGGGAAACATAAGCGGCTCTCAATCAGAAATCTCAATCAAGCGTTTACGGCATATCTCCCGGCCAGCCTCGCGGTTAGCCGGGAGGTATCGACCTACAGCGCCGCGTCGATTTTCTTGGCTGCGTCGTCACTGACCCACGCATGCCAGACCTCAGGATGTTCCTTGAGGAAGATTTTCGCCAGTTTTGGCGACTCGATACGTTCCTTCGCCATGCGGCCCAGGTTCTGGTTCAGCAGGTCGATCGGCAGGTTGACCTTTTCCAGCACGGCCACCAGCTCTGGCGCTTGTTCGTGGAAGGTTTTCGACAGACCGACCTTGATGCTTACACTCTTGTCGACGCCCGGTTTTTCTTCGAGCTTGACCAGATCGACCTGGCCCATCAGCGGGGTTGGCGACCAGTAGTAGAACAGGATCGGTTCACCACGTTTGTAGCTCGACAGCACCGCAGCATCCAGTGCCGGGCCGGTGCCCGGACGGAAGTTGGTGTAGCTGTTTTCCAGACCGTAGCTCTTGAGCATTTCGCTGTTGTCCAGCTCACAAGTCCAGCCGGCCGGGCAGTTGTAGAAACGGCCCTTGGATGGCTCTTCGGCGTCCTTGAACACAGCGGAGTATTTGCCCAGGTCAGCGATGTTTTTCAGGTCAGGGGCTTTCGGCTCAAGCTTGCGCTTGGCGTCGCCTTCGATCACGTAGCGCGGCACGTACCAGCCTTCCACCGCGCCAACCACTGGCGCGCCGACACCGACAACCTTGCCGGCCTTCTCGGCCTTGTTCCAGACCTCGCTGCGGCCGACCCACTCTTCGGCGAACACTTGAATATCGTTACTGCTCAGGGCGTTTTCCATGGTGATGGAGTTGCCTGGCAGGCTGTCGGTCTTGCAGTCGTAACCTTTTTCCAGCACCACTTGCAGCACGTCGGTCAGCAGCATGCCGCTTTCCCAGTTCAGCCCGGCGAATTTCACCGGTTTGCCCGATTCGCACCAGCCGGCGGCCTGAGTGGCGCCGGCACTGGCGAGCAGGCCCATGGAAAGCAATGTGGTCAGCAGGGTCTTGTTCGATTTCATTGTCGTGACGCTCCTAATCATGAATTGGGCTTACGGCAGTCAAGAGGCATCCAGCCCTGTCCACGTCCAATCAGGCCTGCGCCGCTACGCGACTGGCCCCGCTTTTTTCAGGTTGTGCATGGCTGTTCTGCTCGACCGGCAGAATCAGTTGATCAGGTACCGTGCTGTGCCATTTTTTCGCGCACACGTAATACACGGCGGCGGGCAACACCAGACCGATGATCCAGGAGATATCCACATCACCCAGCGCTGCCACCAGCGGACCGGTGTAGAACTTGGTGGAGATAAACGGCAGCTGCACCAGCACGCCGAACACATAGACGCTGATCCCGAGGATGTTCCAGCGGCCGTAGCGACCGTTCGGATCGGCCAGCGCCGGCACGTCGTAGCGCTCGCGGGTGATGCAGTAGTAGTCCACCAGGTTGATCGCACTCCACGGTGTGAAGAAGGCGAGCAGGAACAGGATGAAAGACTTGAACGCACCAAGGAACGAGTGCTGACCGAGCAAGGCAATCAGGGTTGCTGCGCCAACGATCACCAGCACGAACACCAGACGTTGCATGCGCGTAACGGTCAGGTGACCACGGAAGCCGCTGATGATGGTCGCGATGCACATGAAGCTGCCGTAGGAATTCAGCGTGGAGATGGTCACCTTGCCGAACGCGATGCTGAAGTACAGCAGCGCAGCGGTGGCACCGGCGCCGCCCAGACCGACGATGTAAGCAACCTCATGACCGGCGAACTGGCCGTTGGAGGACGCTGCGGCGAACACGCCGAGGATCATCGCCACTTGTGCGCCAACCACAGAGCCGGCACCGGCGGCGAAGAAGGTTTTTACCGCCGAGGTCTTGCTCGGCAGGTAACGGGAATAGTCAGCCACGTAAGGGCCGAAAGCGATCTGCCACGACGCGGCAAGCGATACCGCGAGCAGGAAACTGCTCCAGCTGAAGTGACGGATCTGCAGGAGTGCGCCCACATCAACCTGACTGATCAGCCGGCTGAACAGATAAACGAAGGCGATCACACCAACGACACTGGCGACACGTCCGATCCAGTGGATCACCCGATAACCGAGTACCGTGACCACCACGATGACACTGGCGAACAGCAGGATACCCACGGTGTCGCTGACGCCAAACAACTGGCCCAGCGCCTGACCGGAAAGCACCGTACCGGTGGCGGTGAAGCCGAGGTACATCAGGCACACCAGCACGATCGGGATGGCCGCGCCATACACGCCAAACTGCACGCGGCTGGAAATCATCTGCGGCAGCCCGAGCTTCGGCCCTTGAGCCGCATGCAGCGCCATCACCCCGCCGCCGAGCAGTTGACCGATCAACAGACCGATCAACGACCAGAACACATCACCGCCCAGCACCACGGCCAGGGCCCCGGTGACAATCGCGGTGATTTGCAGGTTGGCACCCATCCACAGGGTGAACTGGCTAAACAGACGACCGTGTCTTTCCGCTTCCGGGATGTAGTCGATCGAACGCCTTTCGATCAACGGTTTGTTGCCTGCACGATCGGTGTTAACAGCCATGATTCAACCTCTGTGGATTGTTCCGGGTTTTGTTCTTGTTTTGGCTTTTGTAGGAGTGAGCCTGCTCGCGATTGCGGTGTGTCAGTCAGCACATTTGCTGAATGTGCCGGCCTTATCGCGAGCAGGCTCACTCCTACAGGGTTTTGCGTTTATTGACCGGTAATCATCGGCAGGTTCAGGCCCTGCTCCTTGGCGCAGTCGATGGCGATCTGGTAACCGGCATCGGCATGACGCATGACGCCGGTGGCCGGGTCGTTGTGCAGCACGCGCGCAATGCGCTCGGCCGCTTCGTCAGTACCGTCGCAGACAATCACCATGCCCGAGTGCTGCGAGAAGCCCATGCCGACGCCGCCGCCGTGGTGCAGGGAAACCCAGGTCGCGCCGCTCGCGGTGTTGAGCAAAGCGTTGAGCAGCGGCCAGTCGGACACTGCGTCGGAACCGTCCTGCATCGATTCGGTTTCACGGTTCGGGCTGGCGACCGAGCCGGAGTCGAGGTGGTCGCGACCGATCACGATGGGCGCCGACAGTTCGCCGCTACGGACCATTTCGTTGAACGCCAGACCGAGCTTGGCGCGCAGACCCAGGCCAACCCAGCAGATACGCGCCGGCAGACCCTGGAAGCTGATGCGCTCGCGGGCCATGTCCAGCCAGTTGTGCAGGTGCGCGTCGTCCGGGATCAGTTCTTTGACCTTGGCGTCGGTTTTGTAGATGTCTTGCGGATCACCCGACAGCGCCGCCCAGCGGAACGGGCCGATGCCACGGCAGAACAGCGGACGAATGTAGGCCGGTACGAAGCCAGGGAAATCGAACGCGTTTTCGACGCCTTCTTCCTGCGCCATCTGACGGATGTTGTTGCCGTAGTCGAAGGTCGGAATGCCCTGCTTCTGGAATTCCAGCATGGCTTTGACGTGCACGGCCATCGACTGCTTGGCGGCTTTGATCACAGCGGCCGGCTCGGTCTTGGCGCGGGCACGGTATTCGTCCCAGGTCCAGCCGGCTGGCAGGTAACCGTTCAATGGATCGTGGGCGCTGGTCTGGTCGGTGACCATGTCCGGGCGCACGCCGCGCTTGACCAGTTCCGGCAGGATTTCTGCCGCGTTACCCAGCAGCGCGATGGAGATCGCTTTGCCTTCTTTGGTGTATTTGTCGATGCGCGCCAGGGCGTCGTCGAGGTCTTTGGCTTGCTCGTCGACGTAACGGCTTTTCAGGCGGAAATCGATGCTGACCTGCTGGCACTCGATGTTCAGCGAGCAAGCACCGGCCAGGGTTGCAGCCAGAGGTTGTGCGCCACCCATGCCACCAAGACCGGCGGTCAACACCCACTTGCCGGTGAGGTTGTCGTTGTAGTGCTGGCGACCGGCTTCAACGAAGGTTTCGTAAGTGCCCTGAACGATGCCCTGGCTGCCGATGTAGATCCAGCTGCCCGCAGTCATCTGGCCGTACATGGCCAGGCCTTTGGCGTCGAGTTCGTTGAAGTGTTCCCAGCTCGCCCAGTGTGGAACCAGGTTGGAGTTGGCGATCAGTACGCGCGGGGCATTGCTGTGAGTCTTGAACACGCCGATCGGCTTGCCGGATTGCACCAGCAGGGTCTCGTCGTCGTTCAGGTTGGTCAGGCTCTCGACGATCTTGTCGTAGCATTCCCAGTTACGTGCCGCACGACCGATGCCACCGTAGACCACCAGTTCTTTAGGGTTCTCGGCGACTTCCGGGTCGAGGTTGTTCATCAGCATCCGCAGCGGCGCTTCGGTCAGCCAGCTCTTGGCGGTCAGCTTGTTGCCGCGGGCAGCGCGGATCTCGACGTTGCGGTATTTAGTAGGCTTATTGTCAGTCACGAAAAAGACTCCTCAGCGATCAATTCAAACCAACCCTGGCAGTGGGCAAGCAGCCTGTGCGCTTCAATGCGCGACAAGCGAATCAGTGGACGCTGCGGACTTATACGCATACGTCTTTACTTGTACATACAAGCATATGCAATCAAGCGGCCAACTTGTTGGAGGGGCGTTCAAGAAAAATCGCGGACAGGGCTGGAGAGCGCCTGAAACAAGGGTTCTGGCGTTAATGAAATTTTTCGTGAGGGATTTTGCGAAAGGCTGATGGTTGTTACGAGAATGGGTTTTTGCGCCACGCTGGGGCGTTCGGTAACAAGTTGGTGCGCATTGGGGAACAGGAGTGGGGTGGCTTTTGTGGTGAGGGGATTTATCCCCGATGGGTCGCGAAGCGGCCCCATTTTCAATTAAGAAGAAGCGGGGCTGCTGCGCAGCCCATCGGGGATAAATCCCCTCACCACAGGGGTTGTGTTCAGTTTTGGAGGAGTTCGATCACGCAGCAAGCGGCATTGCTGGTGACCTCAACCAGCCCGGTGTTACCGTCCAGTTGCATGCAATCATGCCGGCCAAGTTGCGCAGCGCTGTCACCGACCTGCACTTGCAGCAGTTCACTGACACTGAACACCAACACAGTCGATGCCGAACTGAAAAACCGCTGTTCACCGTCCAGCCACTGCAACCGCGCGCTGTAACGTTGCGGCGCATAAATCAGGTTGAAGTCGCGAATCGCGCCACCGAGCAACGTGCAGGACACCTGGCTCTCGCCACTGAAAGCGAATGGGTCCAGCGGTAACAACGGACGAGTATCGTCACCGTCGACACACAAGGTCATGCCATCGCCTTGCAACACCGTGATCACGCGCTGGTATCCGGCGAATGTGGAGAAGCCGCCTGACTCGGCGATGTCGGCAATCGACAGCCGCCAGCCGAAACCATCCAGACCGGCACCCGCGTCACGGGTGATTTCTTCAGTGCTGCCGCCGCCGTTTTTCCACGGCATGCGCGGGTAGCCTTCGGCGCGTAAAACTTTCACTTCACTGCTCATTTATGAAAGCGTCCTTCCAGACGATGACGAGAACCCGGGTGAATCAAACGTGCAGCCGTTACTGGCTGACGACCCGACCAGGTACGGCGACGGATCAACAGGCAAGGCTCGCCTTTCTCGATCTGCAGCAACTTGCACTCGGACGGCTCGGCAAGAATCGCCTCGACCACATGCTCGCCTTCGGTCAATGGCGCGACCTGATTGAGATAGGCATAGGGCGTTTGCAGGGTGAAGTCCTGCTTGAGGTATTCCGGGGCGACCAGCGCATTGACGAAACGGTCTTCGATTTGCACCGGAATGTCGTTTTCGTAATGCACGATCAGCGAGTGGAAAACCTTCTGCCCTTCACGCATGTCCAGCGCCAGGGCGCGCTCGGAACCGGCGGCCTCTTCTTCGAGGGTGATGACCGTACAAGTATGGCGGTGACCGCGTGAGGCGATTTCGTCGGCAATGTTGTGCACTTCGAACAAGGCGGACTGGCTCTTCGGCTCGGCGACGAACGTACCGACACCTTGCATACGCACCAACAGACCGTCGGCGGTCATCTCACGCAATGCACGGTTGATGGTCATGCGGCTGAAGCCAAGCTGATTGACCAGCTCGCTCTCCGACGGCACGCGGTAGTGCGGCGGCCAGTTACCGCTGTCGATCTGCTGGGTGATCATCTGTTTGACGCGGGCGTACAAGGGCGCCGGACTGTCGCCCATGTTCGCGGCCAACGGGGAAACTGGAGGCGGAGTCGGCACGGTTGATCCTTGTTCGTCGGTAGAGGTTGCTAGCTTGCCGGAGTTTACCGGGCAGGCAAACGTCTGTATATGTATATACAAATAACACACGATGGGGTGCTGAACCATGTCCGCTTTCTTTGCCGAACGCGCGCTGCTGCCTAACGGATGGGCCAACAATGTACGTCTTGAGGTCAGCGCCGAGGGCCTGCTGACCCAAATCCAGGCCGATTCCACCGCAGATGGCGCCGAACGGTTGAGCGGTCCGTTGCTGCCGGGGATGCCCAACCTGCACTCCCACGCCTTCCAGCGCGCCATGGCCGGGCTGGCTGAAGTGGCCGGCAACCCGAACGACAGTTTCTGGACCTGGCGCGATCTGATGTATCGGCTCGTCGGAAAAATCAGTCCGGAGCAACTTGGCGTCATCGCCCGTCAGCTATACATCGAAATGCTCAAGGCCGGTTACACATCGGTCGCCGAATTCCATTACGTGCACCACGACAGCAACGGCCAGCCGTATGCGGATCCGGCAGAACTGGCGTTGCGTATCAGTCAGGCCGCCAGTGAAAGCGGCATCGGTCTGACCCTGCTGCCGGTGCTTTACAGCCACTCCGGTTTCGGCGGCCAGACACCCAACGACGGCCAGCGCCGTTTTATCAACAGCACCGAAAACTATCTGAATCTGCAATCGCGCTTGCAGCCATTACTGGCGCAGCAAAAGGCGCAATCACTGGGTCTGTGCTTCCACTCGTTGCGCGCGGTGACTCCGCAGCAGATCAGCGAAGTATTGGCTGCCAGCGACAAGCAATGCCCGGTACACATCCACATTGCCGAACAACAGAAGGAAGTCGACGATTGCCTGAGCTGGAGTGGTCGTCGCCCACTGCAATGGCTCTATGAAAACACTGAAGTCGATCAGCGCTGGTGCCTGGTCCACGCCACCCACGCCAACCCGGAAGAAGTCACGCTGATGGCCAAGAGTCGCGCCATTGCCGGGCTGTGCCTGACCACCGAAGCGAATCTGGGCGACGGGATTTTCCCGGCCGTGGATTTCCTCGCTCAGGGCGGACGCATGGGCATCGGTTCCGACAGTCATGTGTCACTCAGCGTGGTCGAGGAATTGCGTTGGCTGGAATACGGTCAGCGTCTGCGTGATCAGCGGCGTAACCGTTTGTATGGCGCGGATCAGCCGATGGTCGGCCGTACGCTTTACGACGCGGCGCTGGATGGCGGTGCGCAGGCGCTGGGGCAACCGATTGGTGCGCTGGAAGTCGGCAAGCGTGCGGACTGGATTGTGCTCGATGGCAACGATCCGTATCTGGCGACCGCCAGTGGTGACGGGATTTTGAATCGCTGGTTGTTTGCTGGCGGGGATCGCCAAGTGCGTGACGTGCTGGTCAACGGCCAGTGGGTGGTGCGCGATGGCCGGCATGCCGGGGAAGAGGACAGCGCTCGCGCATTCACCCAAGTCCTGCGCGACCTTTTAGGCTGACACATAACCAAATGTAGGAGTGAGCCTGCTCGCGATAACGGTGTATCAGACATAAATATGTGGCTGACACATCGCTATCGCGAGCAGGCTCACTCCTACATTGGTTTTGCAGTGTTCTTAATTCGAAGTCTTGGCCATCTGCCGATCCGACGCTCGCCAGATCAGTCGCGTGGTGTCGTAGCCCTGTTGCCGCGCCTTGCTCAGCAGCTCTTCACGCACCACACCGTTGACGGTCGGTGTACGCGACAGCAGCCACAAGTACTTGCGACTTGGATCACCGACAATGGCGGTCTTGTAGTCGTCGCTGACGTACAGCACCCAGTATTCGCCCTTCGCCACACCCGGAATCAACCGCGAGAACCAGGTATCGAACTCGACCCACAACTTGTCGGTCTTGCCCGGCACCTGTGGATAAGCCGTGCCCTTGACCTCTTCCCACTGCCAGTCCGTGGTCATGCAGCGATTGAACACCGCAACGTTGCCATCGGGCTTGAGGGTGTAACGGGCCTCGGATTGCGCGCAATTGCGCTGGAAGTACATCGGCAGACGCGCCAGCTCATACCAGGTGCCCTGGTAACGTTTGAGATTGACGCTGTTGACGGTCTTCGGCGCCAACGGATCCACGCCGGAACTGGCGCAGCCGGCCAGTACCAGGCCAGCAAAAAGGATTAACAATAACCGCTTCATTTTTCTTCTCCGTGGGCGCGAAGCCCCGGTTTACTTCAGGCCTTGGCCGGAAAACATCAGCACTTTGTCACCGGCGTACTGCACGCTGATAAAGCTGTTCTTGTCGCCCCAGGTGCAACTGGACATGCCGAGCGCACCGGAACAATCGGCCGGTTTACCGAGCAACGTTTCCACTTCGGCCTTGGCCATGCCGGCAGACAGTTTCGAGTAGTTTTCCTGATTGACCTTGCTGCATGCGGCCAACAGCACGCAAAACGACAGCAGGGCGAGGGATCGCAGCGACATGGTGTAACTCCTGGAACGAGGGGGGATGGCATGGTGCCAACCAGAAGCTTAGAAGAGAAAACCCTCATCTGGTTCCCTCGACCGAGGGCTATTTATCCTTCCACTCGTCCGGCATTTGTCGATAAATCAGACACTTTGTAGGGCTATTGAGCATTTCGTCGCATTTCATAAAAGACGCCTAATCTTTGGCGCGCCGCGGTCGAAATAAGAGCAGCGCAAAGCCCCCGAGTGTGGCAAATTGCCGCCCTTTCTTGACCAGCCCCTTCGCGGTAGTTCATTCGATGACCAGAAACATGAAATTCAGCCACAAGATCTTGTTGGCTGCCGCCCTTGTGGTGGCCGTTGCGTTCGCCTGTTTCATTTTCTTCAACGACTATCGACAACGCGAAGCCCTGAGCAGCAGCACCGAAGCCTCGATGCAGGAGCTGGGCAGCCTGACCACCAGCAACATCCAGACCTGGCTGGAAAGCCGCATTCAATTGCTGCAATCGCTGTCCCAGCAAGTCGCTGCCGACGGTAACGCACCGGCCAGCCTGAAACGCATCATCGACCTGCCCGCCTACACCGGTAATTTCCAGCTGAGCTACTTCGGCGGGGCTGACGGCGTGATGTTCTCCGTGCCCGCCGGCAACCGCGCGCCGGATTACGATCCACGTGCCCGTGGCTGGTACAAAGCGGCCAACAGCGCGCAGCAGACCATCGTCACCGAGCCGTACATTGCCGCCTCGTCGGGCAAACTGGTGATCACCGTCGCCACTCCGGTACAGCGCCAGGGCCAGATGATTGGTGTGGCCGGTGCCGACATCGACCTGACCAGTGTCAGCGCGATCATCAACTCGCTGAACTTCGGCGGCCATGGCCACGCGTTCATCGTCAGCGCCGAGGGTAAAATCCTGATCCACCCGGACAGCAAACTGGTGCTCAAGACTCTCGCCGAGGCCTACCCCAACGGCGCGCCGAAAGTCAGCCCGGGCCTGAAAGAAGTCGAGTTCGACGGCAAGACCCAACTGATCTCCTTCACCCGCGTCAACGGCGTGCCGTCGGCCGACTGGTACGTGGCGCTGGTGCTGGATAAAGACACCGCGTTCTCGATGCTCAGCGAATTCCGCACCTCGGCGCTGATCGCCATGGTCATTGCCGTGGTGATCATCATCGCCCTGCTCGGCATGCTGATCCGCGTGTTGATGCAGCCGCTGCTGACCATGGGCCGCGCCATGCACGACATCGCCGAAGGTGAAGGCGACCTGACCAAACGTCTGGTGATTCACGGCAACGACGAATTCGGCGCGCTGGGCACTTCGTTCAACCGCTTCGTCGAGCGTATCCACACCTCGATCCGTGAAGTGTCCTCGGCCACCGGGCAAGTCAACGAAGTCGCCCTGCGCGTGGTCGCAGCATCGAATTCGTCGATGTACAACTCCGACCAGCAAGCCACTCGCACCAACAGCGTCGCTGCGGCGATCAACCAGCTCGGCGCCGCTGCGCAGGAAATCGCCCAGAACGCCGCCCTCGCCTCGCAGCACTCCAGCGATGCGCGCAGCCTGGCGGTCGACGGCCAGCAGGTGGTGGATAAAACCATCCAGGCGATGCAACAGCTGTCGGCGAAGATCAGCGATTCGTGCGGCAACATCGAAACCCTGAACAGCAACACGGTGAACATCGGCCAGATTCTGGAAGTGATCACCAGCATCTCGCAGCAGACCAACCTGCTGGCGCTGAACGCCGCGATCGAAGCCGCGCGCGCCGGTGAGGCTGGCCGTGGATTCGCCGTGGTCGCCGACGAAGTCCGCAACCTCGCGCACCGCACCCAGGATTCGGCGCAGCAAGTGCAGAAGATGATCGAAGAGCTGCAAGTCGGTGCGCGTCAGGCGGTCAGCATCATGACCGAGA
Source organism: Pseudomonas sp. TH06 (assembly GCF_016651305.1). Lineage (GTDB taxonomy): Bacteria > Pseudomonadota > Gammaproteobacteria > Pseudomonadales > Pseudomonadaceae > Aquipseudomonas. Next base: position 1,059,420 of record NZ_JAEKEC010000001.1, read on the forward strand.
GCCAGCGCGAGAGCGAAAGCAGCGTCGGCATCGCCAATCAGGCTGGCGAACGCCTGGGCAGCGTGACCCAGCGCATTGGCGAAATCGACGGGATGAACCAGTCGGTGGCCACTGCAACCGAAGAACAGACCGCTGTGGTCGAGTCGATCAACGTCGACATCAATGAGATCAACACACTGAATCAGGAAGGTGTGGAGAACTTGCAGGCGACGTTGCGGGCTTGTTCGGATCTGGAGCAGCAGGCGGCGCGTCTCAAGCAATTGGTCGGCAGCTTCCGCATTTAAGACGCTGCCACAGGCCTCTTCGCGAGCAGGCTCGCTCCCACAGTGTTTTGTGGTGGAACACAAATTGTGTAAACACCGAACAAACCTGTGGGAGCGAGCCTGCTCGCGAAGACGGCCTCCATGACGCAGAATGCCTTCAATACAAACATCAGGAGTTTTGCCAGATGAACAAGAACCACAATGGTGTTCATCCAGATCAAATTACATTCTTGGCAATTCTTGCGCTGGGTAGCGAAGAAATCGATCGCGGAAACTATACAAACGCTGAAGACATTTTTCTGGAGCTAGATGAACTGGACTCAGCCCGGCACATTAATTTGAGCAAACTAAAATCTTGATCCAGGCTGACCGAGAAACACCAACTCCTCAGCCGTAGATTCCCGCCCCAACACCGCATTGCGATGCGGGAACCGACCAAACCGCGCAATCACTTTCTGATGCCGCTCGGCATAATCCAGATTGTCGGCAAACACCGCGCGCTGCGCCTCCGGCTGTTCAGCCACCAGATCGATAAACCGCGAAACCGCTTCGTTCTGCACCGCGAGGTTTTCGCAGTGTTCAAACACCAGATAAATGAATACGCGCTGAATCGGTTTCAACTGCCGATCAAAATCCGCGGCAATGCCTTGTGCGACAAGCTTCTGCGCACGCAGATCGCCGGAGAAGGCTTTGGGGGTGTCGCGAAAAATCATTCGCGGCAGTTGATCAAGCAACAGCACCACCGCCAGCCAACCTTCGGGACGTTGCGTCCACTCGGTCAATTCGCCGGCCAGGGCCTGATCGACAAAGACCCCGAAACGCTCACGCGCTTCGAGGTCTTGGCTGTCTCGCTTACCGAACCACAACTTGCCCTTGTCAGCCGAAATGTCGTCCGGTGATTCGGCATGTCCGAACCACCAATCGAGCAACGGCTGCCAGGGCGCGTTCATGGTTTATTCCTTGTGGTAAGCCGTAGCGCGTGCGACTTCTTCTTTCGAGCCGAGGAACACCGCTACACGCTGGTGCAGGCCTTCCGGCTGAATGTCGAGGATGCGCTGGTGACCGTCGGTGGACGCGCCGCCCGCCTGCTCCACGAGGAACGACATCGGGTTGGCTTCGTACATCAGACGCAGTTTGCCTGGCTTGGATGGCTCACGGCTGTCGCGCGGGTACATGAACAGACCGCCACGGGTCAGGATGCGGTGAACGTCGGCAACCATCGCCGCGACCCAACGCATGTTGTAGTTCTTCTTCAGCGGACCTTCTTCGCCGGCCAGCAATTCGCCAACATAACGTTGTACCGGAGCTTCCCAGTGACGCTGGTTGGACATGTTGATGGCGAATTCCTGGGTGGATTCAGGAATGGTGATGTCTTCGTGGGTCAGCACAAAGCTGCCCATTTCGCGGTCCAGGGTGAAGCCTTTGACGCCGTCGCCCAGGGTCAGCACCAGCATGGTCTGTGGGCCATAGATGGCGTAACCGGCAGCAACTTGCTGAGTGCCTGGCTGCAGAAAGGCCTTTTCGTTCAGCGGCTCGTTCTGGCTCAGGTATTCGTTCGGGCAACGCAGTACCGAGAAGATGGTGCCGACCGGAGCGTTAATGTCGATGTTCGACGAGCCGTCCAGTGGGTCGAATACCAGCAGATAGGCGCCTTTCGGGTATTTGCCCGGGATCTGGTAGGCGTTGTCCATTTCTTCGGACGCCATGCCGGCCAGGTGACCGCCCCATTCGTTGGCTTCGAGCAGAATCTCGTTGGAGATCACGTCGAGTTTCTTCTGCACTTCGCCTTGCACGTTTTCAGTGCCCATGCTGCCCAGAACACCACCCAGGGCGCCTTTGGACACGGCGTGGCTGATTTCCTTGCAGGCACGCGCCACCACTTCGATCAGGAAGCGCAGATCGGCAGGAGTGTTGTTGCTGCGGGTCTGCTCAATCAAATAGCGACTCAAGGTAACGCGGGACATGGACGGCTCCGGTGGAATGGGGGGCTAAAAACCCGCGCAGTTTACAGGGAGTCTGAAAACGTAGCGAGCGAAGACGCCCGGTAACGTGCGTTGGGGTGTATTTGCCTGCATGAGACGTGATTGTCGGTGGAGAGTTCAGGTAGCGGATTTAGCGTAGACCGGTTCGGGACGGGTGGTGGTTGAGTGAAGCGACCGTTTGCGGACTTTTGTTGGCTGGGAGACCGCTATCGCGAGCAGGCTCACTCCTACAGGGATCGCATTCCATCTGGAGAAATGCAATCAATTGTAGGAGTGAGCCTGCTCGCGATCGGGTGCGCAGCACCGGCCTTTTCAGGATTTGGCAGGAGGCTTGCGCAACAAGCTGAACGCCATCGCCCCAAGAAACACCACGCTCAGCAACAACACCGCCCACAAGCCGATCTTCTTCCAATTAGTCTCAGCCACTGCCGCCGTGGTTGCCGTCGAAGTCTGCGTGGCCACTGGTGCACCTTCAATCGTCGCCTTACCCAGCGTCGCCAGTTTCTCCGGCTTGAAATCCGGGATCAGCGTCGACAACGGCAGGTTCGCCGTTTTCACACTCGGATTGCCCAGCGCCAGGCTGTACGGCCCGTCCCCGCGTGCGAGAAAGATCACCTGGGTCGCCCGCACCGCGTATTTCAGACTGGGCGCCTGCTCCCCCAAACCGCCGCCACGTTCATCGACCGTCAGTTTCAGTTGCTGTACGGTTTGCCCGTAAAGCTGTAATTCATTCTGCACCACGTCCTGACCATTCTGAGTCAGGCGATACAGCAAACCGCTGCTCAATGTCTGCCACGGCAGGCTGCTCTCGCGCCGCCCCGCCAACGTCACTGGCGCGAGACTGTTCGGTTGTTTCAACTCAACCTGCACCCGCTCGATGTTCAGCCCCATCGGCATTTGCCAGGTGTATTCACCAGCCTTGGTGCTGCTGCCGGCCAGTTCTTGCGACCAGACCAACGGCAGCGGCACGTTGCGCGGGTCGCTGCTTTTCAGTTGCGCCGAGGTCAGGGTCGGTGCCGAATTCGGCGATTCCCACAGCAAGCGCAAATAGCGTGCGGACTGCCCCGGCAACGTCACTTCGTGCTGTTCGATACGCTCATCGGAAAAGGTCAGCCGCGCCACCTGCCCTGCGCCCCACGGCTGCCAGTGCTGCAAGTCGTCGCTGGCCTCGATGCTGAAACGCTGGAAGCCATCGCGCTCGCTGGTCCAGTCGAGGATCAACTGTTGCAGCGGCGCCTTGATCGCGCTGGCATCGAGCAGCCAGCCACGCAGCACTTCTTCACCGGCCTCCAGCTGACTGGACGGTTGCACTTCAACCAACGTGCCAGTAGTGGTGGATTGCACACGTACGTTCGGCGCGCGCTCAGTGGCGTCGGCGGCGTTGTACAGCGGGAACCATTTGACGTCATGCAACTGGCCGTCGTCGCGGCTCTGCGCCGATTCGCGGGCCAGGGCATAGGCCTGCGCTTCACCGGCGGCGTTGAACACGCGCAGATCGCTGAGATCGGTCTGGCGCGCCTGCAATTGCGCGCTCAGTGGTAGTTCGAGGCGATACCACGGACCATTGCCGCTCACCGTCAGCGGCACTTGCGTGGCAAAGTCCGCCGGTTTTTCCTGGGCGCCGACGGCCATCACCACACCCAACGCCAACCACCCCAGATTTCGCATGCAACTCAAGATGAAACTCCTTCGGTTTCCGGGACAGGCTTGTCCGCCGCCGGCTCGGCTTCGACGCGTTTAGGCGGCAGCGGAGCAAAATAGCCGACCACCAGCAGCAACACGCCGACGCCGATAAACGAGACGATCCGGGCGAGACCGCCACGGTTGCTCAGTTCGACAAAAATCAGTTTGGCCACCACCAGCGCAATCAGCGCCGCGCCGATCAGCCACACCTCACGACGGTGACGCAGATGCCCGCCGATCATCAGCCCCAACGCCATCAGCGTCCAGACGATGGACAACCCGGCCTGCACCAGCATCGATTCCAGCAGTTGATCCAGCTCGAACGGAATGCCCGCCCAATGATGCGCAGCGCGGGTGACCAGTGCCGTGCAAAAGGCGAACAGCGAAACTCCGGCGACCAGTTGCGTGGCGTAATCGGCGTAGTCTTGGCGGATCGACAGTTGCGACACGGCACTGCGCGACCAGACATAAACACCAAACAAGGCGAACAACAGACCCAGTTCCAGCGGGTTGAGCAGCGGCACGTACGGCAGCGGTTCGGCGTTGCCATCGCTGACGCCGTTGGCCAGCCAGAACCAGCCAAGCATCAGCACCGCCAGCGGTGCTGCCGCGTACAAACGGTATTCGCGAGAAAATGCTGCCACCGGCCACGGCCAGTTACGCGGCGCGGCTGCCATCAGCAGATACAGGCTCGGCAGAATCGCCCAGCCCAGCCAGCGCCAGGCGTTGTATTGCTCGGACAACAGCAGCAAGCCGTAGCGCAATTCCAGCGCCAGCACGCCGATGAGCAACCAGCAGCCGAGCACATGCGCAGTGCTCAGAGCACGGGCCGGCAGCATCGATTCCAACCGTCGCAGGCTGAAGAAGTGCACGGCGAATACCAGCGCCCACGCCAACCAGCCGAAATCTGCCGCCGGGTGATAACGCGAATGCCACGCTGCCAATAACATCAATCCCGCTGCCGGAATCAGCACGGTGCAGAGCAGGCCCAGCGCCGGCCATTTCAGACGCTGAGACAACAACGTCCAGAGTGCGACACTCAGTGCCGCGACCAACAACAAAAGCGTGCCCTGTAGATTCAATGGCGCAAACCGCAGCACTTCGCTGACCCACGCCAGCGTCCACCAGCCGGCGCCCCATACCAGCAAGACTTCGGACAAGCGCTGCAAGCTCAGCACATCAAACGCCGAAGCGTGATTACCCAGTTGCAGACGCCACGCGCCGATCATTGCGGCCAGCCCCAGCACCAGCGGCGTCCAGAAGCCGCCATGGGCAAACGGCTTCAGCCCTTCGCTGGACAGCGGCCCGAGCAACTCGGGACCCGCCAGCAGAAACGCCGCGCCACCGATCAACTGCAACAGCAGACCGAAAACAAAACTCACACGCTGCTTGAGGTACAGACTCAGCCAGATGATCAACAGACCACTGGCGCCCCACACCGCGCTCGCGGTCTGCCACGGCAACACGAACAGCACCGCCAGATTGATCAGCACCAGACCGGCCAACAGCACCACCGACAAGCCGCGCAGCAGACGCACATCGCCGCGCACCATTTCGTCGCGGGCCGCCAGCAACATGCCGGCGATCAGCGCCAGACCAATCAGCGACGCACTGAGCAAGCCGCTCCAGCCAGCGCTGAACACCGCCGCCGAATCCTCACCCGCGCCTTGCAGACGCAACAGGAACAACGCGCCGCCGAGCAGTTGCACGGCAAACGCGGTGAACAGGAACGTGCGTGAGTGCAGGCGCAGCCCGAAAAACAACGTCGCTAAACCTGCCAGCGCCCAACTGATCGCCGTGCCCTGAACGAAGAAGAACAGCGGCGCCAACAGATAAAGGAAAGTCAGCCCCAGACACGCCAACACCGGCAGGCCTTGGCGCTCCCACGGTGACGTTTGCTCCGGCGAGGCTTGGCGCAATCGGTAGAAGCTGAACAGCAACGCCAGGCCGAGCATCAACGCGCCCAGCGGCGCAGCGTCGAGCAAACTGCTTTCGCCGACGTGCAACTGACTGAGGAACGCCAGCGCCGAGCCGAGTTGCAACAGCAAGGCAAAGGCCCGGGCGAACGGTCGATGCTGACGCAAACCAAGCCAGAAAATCCCTGCACCTTCCACCGCCCACGCCGCCGACGTCCAGCGCGCATCGAGCCCCAGCGGAATCGCCAGGCTGGCGAAAATCACCCCAAGCGCCAGACAGGTTTCGCCCAGCAACACAGCGCGGCCGCCCATCAACACCTTGGCCAGCGCCATATAGATCATGCCCAGCGCCAGCGCACTGAACGCGGCGGCGAATTCCAGATGCTGAACCAGCGCGAATTGCAGTCCGAAGCCCACAATCGGCGGTCCGAACAGCATCGTCCCGTCGACGTAATCGCCCTTGCGCGTCGACCAGTGCAGCAGCGCCTCACGGTCGCCGTCTGCCGGGGCGTCGGGCATGTCGAGCAACTTGCGCCGGGCGAACAGCAGGCCGATGGCGAGGTACATCAGGAAGAACAGAATCAGGAACGGCTCGGTGCTCCACAACAACTCCGGCATGTACGAACGCAGGCCCCAGGCGAAACCGATGCCGAAGGTGCCGACGAAGCCGATCAGGTTGAGCAGACGCCAGGCCTTGAACCAGGCGATGGCGAGGATGCCAGCGTTGAGCAACGCGAAATAACTGAACAGTGCGACGTGGTTGCCAGCACCAGTGGACGTCAGGATCGGCGCAGCGAAACCGCCCAGTGCGGCTACCGCCGCCAGCGCCAGTGAGTCTTGCGTGATCGCCAGAATCGCCGAGAACACCGTCACCACGACCAGCAAGCCAAGTGCCGCCGAAGGATCAAGCAACGGGTGCAAACGCATCGCCGCAAACACCGTCAGGTACAGCACCGCGATCCCGGTGCCTTGCAGCATCAACGCGTAATTGCTGTTGCGATGTCTTAGCCACCAGCCCAGCGCCAGCAGGCCCAGCGCCGCCGCCGCGACCCCGGCGTAGCGCAACTCGATCGGCACAACCATGCCTTCAGTGGCATAGCGCAACAGGAACGCCAGACCGAAGAACAGCAGCACCACGCCGACACGCAGCACGGTGTTGCCGCCGAACAGCCAGTTGCGGGCGGCGCTGATACCGCGCTCGATGAGGTTCGGGCCACGGGGTTCGGCAGGTTGTCGGGGTTCAGGCTCAGACGTAACCGCGTCCAGGCGCCAGACATCGTCCGGCAGCGGTTGGCCGGTTTGCCGGGCGACGGCGGATATTGGTTCGAGTTCGGGTGGCAGTTCCCAGACCAGTTCAGGGGCTGATGCCGGGGCCTCTTCGGCAACTTTGACGGGTTCGACGACAGGCTCGGCGGCCGCTGTCGCGCTCGGTGGTGGTGCGGCACGGAGCGGCGCGCCTTCCAGCAAAAACAGACGCTGCTCGACGGCCTGCAAGGCGACTTTCGCCTGTTCAAATTGACGCTGCTGTTCAGCAGCCTGCGAGCCCAACCGAGCAATACGCAGTGTCTGCCCGATCGCCAAACCCAGCAACGCGCCCAACAGCGCCGAGCTGAACGACTCATCGAGCAGCCAGCCAAGCACCAGCCCGATCAACATGAACATCCATTGCATGGTCGATATCCCTAAGCAGCCCCAAGGCGGGGCGAGTCCGGCGATTGCATCAGTCTAGGCACAAACCCCTGTAGGAGTGAGCCTTTGTGGCGAGGGGATTCATCCCCGATGGGGTGCGAAGCGGCCCCAAGAATCTTGGGACAGCTGCGCTGTCCATCGGGGATAAATCCCCTCGCCACAGGGTTCAATCCTTTCAGTGATATGCGGTGACTGAGGCTGCCGGTAACCGGCGCTCAGTATATCGATCCGGCCCAACAAACGTTGGGCCTTGCGCACAATTGTTGCGGAAAGTTACTCCAGCGCTTTCCAGATGTCGGTGGCGTACTCGCGAATCGTCCGGTCAGACGAGAACCAGCCCATTCGCGCAGTGTTGAGCACCGCCGAACGCCACCAGTTGTTGCTGTCGTGCCAGTGCTCTTCAACACGCTTCTGCGCTTCCCAGTAGGAATCGAAGTCGGCGCAGACAAGAAAGCGGTCGTAGTCCACCAGCGAATCGATCAGCCCGGTATAGCGCGACGTGTCGTCCGGCGAGAACACCCCGCTGCGAATCGCTTGCAGCACATCGTTCAGACGATGGGAGGCGGCAATGTCCGGTGCGGCGCTGAATTCGTGGTTCTGTTTACGTGCTTCAACCTGCTGGGCACTGAGGCCGAAGATGAACATGTGCTCGGCACCGATGCGCTCGCACATTTCCACGTTGGCACCGTCCAGCGTGCCGATGGTCAGCGCGCCGTTGAGACCGAACTTCATGTTACTGGTACCCGACGCTTCGAACCCGGCAGTGGAAATCTGCTCGGACAAATCCGCCGCCGGGATGATGCTCTCCGCCAGACTGACGTTGTAATTGGGCAGGAACACTACCTTCAGCAAACCACGCACCGTCGGGTCGTTGTTCACCACCCGCGCGATGTCGTTGGTCAGTTTGATGATCAGTTTGGCCTGGTGATAACTCGCGGCCGCTTTACCGGCGAAGATTTTCACTCGCGGCACCCAGTCGACTTCAGGCTCAGCACGAATGGCCTGATACAGCGCCACGGTGTGCAGCAGGTTAAGCAACTGACGTTTGTATTCGTGGATCCGTTTGACCTGCACATCGAACATCGCCGCCGGATTGACCGCGATCCCCAGACGTTCGTGAATCAGATAGGCCAGGGCTTTTTTGCTATGCAAGCGCTGCTCGGCAAAGGCTTTGCGGAAGGCGGTTTTCTCGGCGAACGGTTCCAGATCGAGCAAGCGTTCTTCGGGGTTATCCAGCACATCCGGGCCCAGAGAATCGACCAGCATTGAGGTCAGTTCAGAGTTGGCCTGGAACAACCAGCGGCGGAAGGTAATGCCGTTGGTTTTGTTATTGATGCGCTCCGGGTAGAGCTTGTGCAGTTCGGCAAACACGGTCTTGCGCATCAGTTGCGTGTGCAGACCGGACACGCCGTTGACGCTGTGCGAACCGAGGAATGCGAGGTTGCCCATGCGCACGCGACGGCCGTTGTCTTCTTCGATCAGCGAGACCGCGCGCAACACGTCGAAATCGTGAATGCCCTTGGCCCGCAGCGAATCGATGTGCTGGGCGTTGATCAGGTAGATGATCTGCATGTGCCGCGGCAGCATGCGTTCCATCAGGCCGACCGGCCAGGTCTCCAGTGCTTCCGGCAACAGCGTGTGGTTTGTGTACGACAGGGTATCGACGGTCACTTGCCACGCCGCATCCCAAGCCACGTCGTAAACGTCGACCAGCTGGCGCATCAGTTCTGCAACGGCAATCGAGGGGTGAGTGTCGTTGAGCTGGATCGCGGCGTGATCGCCGAGGGTCAGCACCGAGGTGTGCATGTTGCGATGACGGCGCAGCAAATCCTGCAAGGAGGCAGCGACGAAAAAATATTCCTGGCGCAGACGCAATTCCTGCCCCGCTTCAGTGCTGTCCGCCGGGTAAAGCACGCGGGAGATGCTTTCAGCGCGGGCCACTTCGGCAACGGCGCCCAAGTGGTCACCGGCATTGAAGCGCTCCAGGTGCAAATCTTCCATGGCCCGGGCACGCCACAACCGCAAGGTGTTGACGCTCGCTCCACGCCAGCCGACCACGGGCGTGTCATAGGCAATTGCGCGGACGGTTTCTGCGGGCGACCAGACTTGTTTGGTTTTGCCGCCAGCATCGGTGACGGTTTCGACACTGCCGCCAAAGCCGATGCTGTAAACGACTTCTGGCCGTTCGAACTCCCATGGGTTGCCGAAATCCAGCCAGTGCTCGGTCTGTTCTTGCTGCCAGCCGTCGACGATCGCTTGGCGGAACAAACCGTGCTCATAACGAATGCCGTAGCCGTGGCCGGCGATGCCAAGGGTCGACATGCTTTCCATGAAGCACGCCGCCAGTCGGCCTAGGCCACCGTTGCCGAGCGCCGCATCCGGCTCCAGCAAACGAATGCGTTCCAGATCGACACCGAGTTCGGTCAACGCTTCACGGGCGACGTCGAGCAGGCCTAGGTTGCTCAGGCTGTCATAGAGCAAACGGCCGATGAGAAACTCCAGCGAGAGGTAATACACCCGTTTCTGGCCTTTGCGGTAAATCTGCCGGGTGTGGTCCATCCAGTGTTCGACCATGTGATCGCGCGCAGCCAAAGCGATGGCTTCGAACCAGTCATGGTCGAAGGCGTGATCGGGGTCTTTGCCCACCGCGTAGGTGAGTTTGGTCAGGACGGCGTCGCGGAATGCGGCCACCTCTGCTTCGCGAACTAGTGGTTCTTGAGTCATCAATAGGACCTCGAGCGAGCGGGGAATTGTCTGAGCCTAGACGGTCTGACCGACGGTAGCGGCTCTGGTTCGGCAGTTTTTCCTGAGACGGTGAGATGGCCCGGCATTACCCTGGCGTATGGGCTAATGAATGCAGGGGCCGTGCCGAATTGTCCGGCAATGTGCCTGCATCGAGAAAAAATCTGGCGAAAGGTTGTTCAAAAATCCACCAGTCCCGGTATGATCGCGCGCCCTGATGCACACACGCCTGGTAACTCCCGATGATGAAGCCCAACCTGATTGCCGCCGCCGAGATTGACCGTCTCGATACGTGGGCCAAATATTCGGCCCCTATGTGCGGTTCCTGCATCTCCAGCTGCTGCACGCTGCCGGTCGAGGTGAAGATCAAGGACCTGGTGCGCATCGGTGTGGTCGACGAGTTCGAACTGGGCGATCCGCCGAAGAACATCGCCAAGCGCCTGCAAAAGGAAGGTCTGGTCGAGCGCTTCAATCAGAAGTCGGGGATCTTCACTCTCCAGCGCATGAGCAACAACGACTGCTACTACCTGGATCGTAAGAGCCGCCTGTGCACCATTTATGACAAGCGCCCGGACACTTGCCGCAATCACCCGAAGATCGGCCCGCGGCCAGGGTATTGCGCGTACAAGCCGAAGGAAGTGGTGCGCGAGCAGAATTTCCGGGCGATCGAGAAGTTTTGATCTCCTCTGAAGTTTTCGGCGGCTGATCGGCCGCCTTCGCGAGCAGGCTCGCTCCCACATTGAAATGCATTCCCCTGTGGGAGCGAGCCTGCTCGCGAAGAGGCCAGCACAAACACCGTAAAGACCTCAGTTAAATCCCAGACAAACAAAAACGCCCCCGGTCTCGCGACCGGGGGCGTTTTTTAAGCCTGGCTAAATCTTACGCCTTGGCTTTCTTGGCAGCGCGGGTACGCTCGCTTTCGTCCAGGATCTTCTTGCGAAGACGGATGGACTTAGGAGTAACTTCGCACAGCTCGTCTTCCTGGATGTATTCCAGAGCTTGTTCCAGAGTGAACTTCACTGGTGGAACCAGAGCGATGGTTTCGTCTTTACCCGAAGCACGCATGTTGTCGAGCTTCTTGCCTTTGGTTGGGTTCACACCCAGGTCGTTGTCGCGGCTGTTCTGACCAACGATTTGACCGTTGTAGATCTCTTGACCGTGTTCTACGAACAGCTTGCCACGAGCCTGCAGGGTTTCCAGCGAGTAGGTCAGAGCCTTGCCGGTTTCAACCGAAACCAGAACGCCGTTCTGACGGCCGGACATGTGGCCCGACTTCACGGTGTCATAACGATCGAAGATCGAGGTCAGGATGCCAGCACCGTTGGTCAGGGTCAGGAACTGGTTACGGAAACCAATCAGACCACGAGCAGGGATGTTGTATTCCAGACGAACACGGCCCTTGCCATCCGGCACCATGTTGCTCAGGTCGCCCTTACGCAGACCCATCTCTTCCATGACCTTGCCCTGCGCTTCTTCAGGGATGTCGATGGTCACGTTTTCGAACGGTTCTTGCTTGACGCCGTCAACTTCACGAATGATCACTTCCGGACGGCCCAGGGCCAGCTCGAAGCCTTCGCGACGCATGGTTTCGATCAGTACCGAGAGGTGCAGTTCACCACGGCCGGAAACCTTGAACTTGTCAGCGGTGTCGCCTTCTTCAACTTTCAGAGCAACGTTGTACAGCAGCTCTTTGTCCAGGCGATCCTTGATGTTACGGGAGGTCACGAACTTGCCTTCTTTACCGCAGAATGGCGAGTCGTTTACCTGGAAGGTCATGGAAACGGTTGGCTCGTCAACGGTCAGAGGCTTCATCGCCTCGACAGTGTCCGGGTGGCACAGAGTGTCGGAGATGAACAGCGAGTCCATACCGCTGATGCAAACGATATCGCCTGCTGCAGCTTCTTCAACGTCAACGCGGTGCAGACCGTGGTGACCCATCAGTTTCAGGATACGGCCGTTGCGGCGTTTGCCGTCGGCACCGATAGCCACAACCGGAGTGTTCGGCTTGACGCGACCACGAGCGATACGGCCAACACCGATAACACCCAAGAAGCTGTTGTAGTCCAGAGCGGAGATCTGCATCTGGAACGCACCGTCACGGTCAACGGCCGGAGGCGGAACGTGGTCGACTACCGCTTGGTACAGCGGGGTCATGTCTTCAGCCATGGCGGTGTGATCCAGACCGGCAATGCCGTTCAGGGCCGAGGCGTAAACAACCTGGAAGTCCAGTTGTTCTTCGGTAGCACCGAGGTTGTCGAACAGGTCGAAGATCTGGTCCAGAACCCAGTCCGGACGCGCGCCTGGACGGTCAACCTTGTTGATTACCACGATTGGACGCAGGCCGGCTTCGAAAGCCTTCTTGGTCACGAAACGGGTTTGCGGCATAGGGCCGTCTTGAGCGTCAACCAGCAGCAGAACGGAGTCAACCATCGACATTACGCGTTCAACTTCGCCGCCGAAGTCGGCGTGGCCCGGGGTGTCCACGATGTTGATGTGGTAGCCGTTCCAGTTGATGGCGGTGTTTTTCGCCAGAATGGTAATACCGCGCTCTTTTTCCTGGTCGTTGGAGTCCATCACGCGCTCGTCGTTGAGCTCGTTGCGCTCCAGAGTGCCGGATTGACGCAGGAGTTTGTCTACCAGGGTGGTTTTACCATGGTCAACGTGGGCAATGATGGCGATGTTACGTAGATTTTCGATCACTTGTGTATCTCGATCAGAGGATTCGGTTTGCTGACAAGTCTTGGCAGCGATTAGCAGTAGTGTCCGGCATGGCCGTTACAGCTTGACGGCGGTGTCGGGGGGCCGGTGACGCAGGCCACAGGCAAACAGCCCCGGGCACTTAGCTCGGTCGATAAACGCGCACATTGGCATGCCCCTCACTGAGCAAATGGTGAGCATGCAGGCGACTCATCACGCCTTTGTCGCAATACAGCAGGTACTGGCGAGTAGGGTCCAGTTCCTTGAAACGTGCGTTCACTGCATAGAACGGCATCGTCTGTACCTCTATGCCGGCAAGCTCCAGCGGTTCGTCTTCAGCGGCATCCGGGTGACGGATGTCGATGACGATCTGACCGGCCAGCGCTTCGCCGACTTCTTCAATCTGCAAATCCTGGCCCAATTCGTCGATGACGCGATCGATTGCAACCAGTTTGGCGTTGGCGAGCGCACGCTCGAGCACCGCCATGTCGAATTCCTGTTCTTCGTGTTCGACGCGGCCACGCTTGGCGGCAGTCTTCGGATTGACCGAGATGACGCCGCAGTATTCCGGCATGTGCCGGGCGAAATCGGCGGTGCCGATCTCGTTGGCCGTGTCGATGATGTCCTGTTTGTGCGCGACGATCAGTGGGCGCAGGACCAGCTTGTCGGTCACGCAGTCGATCACCGACAGGTTCGGCAGCGTCTGGCTCGACACCTGGGAGATCGCCTCGCCAGTGACCAGCGCATCGATGTGCAGTCGGTCGGCAATGGCCGAAGACGCGCGCAACATCATACGCTTCAATACGACGCCCATATGACTGTTATCGACTTTGCCGAGAATTTCGCCCAGTACTTCTTCGAACGGAACACTGACAAATAGCACGCGTTGCGAGCTTCCGTACTTCTTCCAGATGAAATGCGCGACTTCCATCACGCCCAATTCGTGGGCACGACCGCCCAGATTGAAGAAGCAGAAGTGCGCCATCAGGCCGCGGCGCATGATCTGGTAGGCCGCAACGGTCGAGTCAAAGCCGCCGGACATCAATACCAGGGTCTGCTCCAGGGCGCCGAGCGGGTAACCGCCGATGCCGTTGTGCTGGCTGTGGATCACAAACAACCGTTTGTCGCGAACTTCGATGCGGACTTCGATTTCCGGCTGTTTCAAGTCGATTCCGGCAGCGCCGCACTCACGACGCAACTTGCTGCCGACGTATTTTTCGACGTCCATCGAGCTGAACGCATGCTTGCCTGCACGCTTGCAGCGCACCGAGAAAATCTTCCCGGCCAGCGCAGCGCCGTAGTGCTGCTTGCACTTTTCGGTGATGTCGTCGAAGTCACCCAGCGGGTACTCGTCGATCTGCAAAAAGTGCGCGATGCCTGGCATGCAAGTCAGGCGCTCACCCATCTCTTTCAAGGCTTTGGGGTCGGTAACGCGGGTTTCCAGCTCGAGGTTGTCCCACACACCGTTCACCACCACGGCCGGGTCCAGATCGCGGAGCACGGCGCGGATGTTTTTGGCCAACTGGCGGATAAATTTCGTCCGGACAGGTCGACTCTTGATGGTGATCTCGGGGAAGACTTTTACGATTAGTTTCATGAAAACAGCGCGCGCAGGGCCAGCCGAAAAAGGGGGGCGCGGATTATAGCGGAAATTGCTCAAGGTTTAACCAGTTAATGTGCAGAAGGTTTTGCATGCACCAAAACAGGTCATTTATCGATTATGACGCTACATTAAAGGGCGATAATTTCAGCTTTAAGACGCCTTGCACCTTAATAAGCGTGAATTTGGGGCAAAAAACCCATGCTGGGGCACTGGCATGCAATTTGCTCCCTTGTGAGGCAGGTTGCCTTGGCAGAGTATTCGCGCCGGCATCACCACTATTAAGGGCATCCACTACCAGCCCTAATTCACCCGGAGGACACTATGTCGAAGTCGGTTCAACTCATCAAAGATCATGACGTCAAGTGGATTGATCTGCGCTTCACGGACACCAAAGGCACTCAGCACCACGTGACCATGCCGGCTCGCGATGCGCTGGAAGACGACTTCTTCGAAGTCGGCAAGATGTTCGACGGTTCCTCCATCGCTGGCTGGAAAGGCATCGAAGCCTCCGACATGATCCTGCTGCCGGACGACGAAACTGCCGTCCTCGACCCGTTCACCGAAGACGCGACCCTGATCCTGGTCTGCGACATCATCGAACCGTCGACCATGCAAGGTTACGATCGTGACCCACGCGCCATCGCCCACCGCGCCGAGGAATACCTGAAGACCACCGGTATCGGTGACACCGTCTTCGCCGGCCCAGAGCCAGAATTCTTCATCTTCGACGAAGTGAAGTTCAAGTCGGACATCTCCGGCTCGATGTTCAAGATCTACTCCGAACAAGGTTCGTGGATGTCCGACCAGGACATCGAAGGCGGCAACAAAGGCCACCGTCCAGGCGTCAAAGGTGGCTACTTCCCGGTTCCGCCGTTCGACCACGACCACGAAATCCGTACTGCCATGTGCAACGCACTGGAAGAAATGGGCCAGACCGTTGAAGTTCACCACCACGAAGTGGCGACTGCCGGTCAGAACGAAATCGGTGTCAAGTTCAACACCCTGGTGAAGAAAGCTGACGAAGTTCAGACTCTGAAATACGTTGTCCACAACGTTGCCGATGCCTACGGCCGCACCGCTACCTTCATGCCGAAGCCACTGTACGGTGACAACGGTTCGGGTATGCACGTACACATGTCCATCGCCAAAGATGGCAAGAACACCTTCGCTGGCGAAGGTTATGCCGGCCTGTCCGAAACCGCTCTGTACTTCATCGGCGGCATCATCAAGCACGGTAAGGCCCTGAACGGCTTCACCAACCCGGCCACCAACTCCTACAAGCGTCTGGTGCCAGGCTTCGAAGCTCCGGTAATGCTGGCCTACTCGGCTCGCAACCGTTCCGCCTCGATCCGTATTCCTTACGTCAACAGCCCACGCGGCCGTCGTATCGAAGCACGTTTCCCGGATCCGGCTGCCAACCCGTACCTGGCTTTCGCAGCTCTGCTGATGGCCGGCCTGGACGGTATCCAGAACAAGATCCACCCAGGCGATGCCGCTGACAAAAACCTGTACGACCTGCCGCCTGAAGAGGCGAAAGAGATCCCACAAGTTTGCGGCAGCCTGAAAGAAGCCCTGGAAGAGCTGGACAAGGGCCGTGCGTTCCTGACCAAGGGCGGCGTGTTCTCCGACGACTTCATCGACGCTTACATCGCGCTGAAATCCGAAGAAGAAATCAAGGTCCGCACCTTCGTACACCCACTGGAATATGAGCTGTACTACAGCTGCTGATCCGGTAGCGCTGCGGCACGCGGCGTGACAAAAAGAGGCCTCCTTCGGGAGGCCTTTTTTATTGCCCGCAATTTATGACTTGACGTAAATCCACTGTGGGAATTGCAGTGCTTGAATACATCTCTGGATATGTAGCGAGTTGGGCCAACCGCCGCGACTGGCCTATGCTGCAACCCATCGTTTTCGTTTCCGGTCGATTTCATGGGTCGCACCTTTCTCTACATCCTGCTGCTGATCGCCCTGCCCGCCAGCGCGCAGATCTACAAATACACCGACGCCAGCGGCAACACGGTCTACAGCGATCATGCGCCGGACGGCGTGAAGGCGCAGCCGGTGGCGTTGCCGCCGCTCAATAGCGTCCAGCCTCAGGCACAGAGTGCGCCGTCGTCGGACGCGGCCAGCCGTGCGCCTGCGCGCAATACCTATGAGGTGCTGGAGCTGACCGGCCTGCCCACCGAAGAGGCCCTGCGCGCCAACAACGGCACCTTCACGGTCAACGTGCTGATCAAGCCGCGCCTGCAAGCGCCGCATCAGTTAAGACTGGTGCTGGACGATGAACCCTACGGCCAGCCGAGCAACGTGCCGATCCTGCAATTGGTTAATGTCGACCGTGGCGAGCATCGTCTCGCCGTGCAGGTCATCGACGGCGAGGCGATCATCCAGCAGAGTCCGTCGGCGGTCTTTACTGTGCAGCGGGTGCACAAGCCATGATCCGTGCCGTGTTGATGGCCGCGTTGGCGATGACGACGCTGCACGCCACGGCAGAGGTCTTCACCTATGTCGATGCCCAAGGCAACCGCGTCTACACCGACCAGCCGCGCGGCAACGCCAAACGGGTGCCGCTGGCGACCAGCAATCGCATGCCAGCCAATCCAACCGCTGCCCGGCCGATTACCACCGCAAAGAAATCCCCGGAACAACCACTGTTCCATTACGACATGCTGCGCGTTCTGGTGCCCGAGCCGGACGCGACCATTCGCAGCAGCGCCGGCGAGTTGATTGTCAGCGTCACCAGCGAGCCTGGCTTGCAAGCGGGACATCGCTATCGTCTGTTGCTCGACGGCCAGGCCACTGGCGAGCCTGGGCTCAGTCCGGTCTTCCCTCTGAGCAATATCGACCGTGGCAGCCACAGCCTTTCAATCGAGATTCTTGACGCACAAGGCCGAATAGTCGAACGCACCGCCAACCAGCCCTTCCACATGCTGCGCATCTCGCTGGCGCAGAAACGCCAGGTCAAACCTTGCGTGACCGAGGACTACGGCGTGCGTCCGGAATGTCCGCTGAAAGACAAACCGCCAGAACCGAAAAACCCCTTCCTGCGTTTCTTCTAACACCATTCAGCTTTGCGCACTATATTGGTGCAATAGACTGCACCGTACTCACATTCCAACCCATTTTGGTTCGAAAGTACCCGTGAAGGCTGGCCGACTGCCACGCAAACGAGCGTCAAACGCCCGTTTCAGGGGTTGAACGCTTCTTTTCGGAGCCTTGGTTTGGTTTTTGCATTTTCCCGATACCGACGCTTGTTACTTGCGCACGCTCCGCCCCCAAAAGAGGCTCTGATGACCATTAGCGACGCAATCCCACGTTTGCTGCTCGACAACCTGACCACCGCCACCATTTTGCTCGATGCCGAATTGCGCCTTGAGTACATGAACCCGGCGGCGGAGATGCTGCTGGCCATCAGCGGGCAGCGCAGCCATGGGCAGTTCATCAGCGAGCTGTTCACCGAATCCACCGAGGCGCTCAATTCCTTGCGCCAGGCAGTGGAACAGGCGCATCCGTTCACCAAGCGCGAAGCAATGCTCACTGCACTCACCGGCCAGACCCTGACCGTGGATTACGCGGTGACGCCGATCCTCAGCAACGGCGCGACCCTGCTTTTGCTGGAAGTCCACCCGCGTGACCGCCTGCTGCGGATCACCAAGGAAGAGGCGCAGCTGTCGAAGCAGGAAACCAGCAAGATGCTGGTGCGCGGCCTCGCCCATGAGATCAAGAACCCGCTCGGCGGTATTCGTGGCGCCGCGCAACTGCTGGCCCGGGAGCTACCGGAAGACAGCCTGCGCGACTACACCAACGTGATTATTGAAGAGGCTGACCGCCTGCGCAATCTGGTCGACCGCATGCTCGGTTCGAACAAGTTGCCGTCGCTGGCCATGTGCAACGTTCACGAAGTGCTCGAGCGCGTCTGCCAACTGGTCGAAGCGGAAAGCCAGGGCTGCATCACCCTGGTGCGCGACTACGACCCGAGCATTCCCGACGTATTGATCGACCGCGAACAAATGATTCAAGCCGTGCTGAATATCGTGCGCAATGCGATGCAGGCGATCAGCAGCCAGAACGAGTTGCGCCTGGGCCGCATCAGCCTGCGCTCCCGGACCATGCGCCAGTTCACCATCGGCCACGTTCGCCATCGTCTGGTGACCAAGATCGAGATCATCGACAACGGCCCGGGCATTCCGGCGGAACTCCAGGAAACCATTTTCTTTCCCATGGTCAGCGGCCGTCCGGACGGTACCGGACTCGGCCTGGCCATTACCCAGAACATCATCAGCCAGCACCAGGGCCTGATCGAGTGTGACAGCCACCCCGGCCACACCACGTTCTCGATCTTTCTGCCACTGGAACAAGGAGCCACATCGACATGAGCCGTAGTGAAACCGTGTGGATCGTCGATGACGACCGTTCTATCCGTTGGGTTCTGGAAAAGGCCTTGCAGCAGGAAGGCATGACCACGCAGAGCTTCGACAGCGCCGATGGCGTGATGAGTCGTCTGGCCCGCCAGCAACCGGATGTGATCATTTCCGATATCCGCATGCCAGGTGCCAGCGGTCTCGATCTGCTGGCGCGGATCCGTGAGCAACATCCACGGTTGCCGGTCATCATCATGACCGCTCACTCCGATCTGGACAGCGCTGTCGCCTCCTATCAAGGTGGCGCATTCGAGTACCTGCCCAAGCCATTCGACGTGGATGAGGCGGTGTCGCTGGTCAAACGTGCCAATCAGCACGCGCAAGAGCAGCAAGGCCTGGAAGTGGTGCCCGCGCTGACCCGCACCCCGGAAATCATCGGCGAAGCGCCGGCGATGCAGGAAGTGTTTCGCGCCATCGGCCGCTTGAGCCACTCCAACATCACCGTGCTGATCAACGGCGAATCCGGCACCGGTAAAGAACTGGTCGCCCACGCCCTGCATCGCCACAGCCCGCGCGCGGCCTCGCCGTTCATCGCATTGAACATGGCGGCAATCCCCAAGGACCTGATGGAGTCCGAGCTGTTCGGCCACGAGAAAGGCGCGTTTACCGGCGCGGCCAACTTGCGTCGCGGACGCTTTGAGCAGGCCGATGGCGGCACGCTGTTCCTTGATGAAATCGGCGACATGCCGGCCGATACTCAGACGCGTCTGTTACGCGTATTGGCCGACGGCGAGTTCTACCGCGTCGGCGGCCATGTCCCGGTCAAGGTCGATGTGCGGATCATTGCCGCGACACACCAAAATCTGGAAACCCTGGTGCATGCCGGAAAATTCCGTGAGGACTTGTTCCACCGCCTCAACGTGATCCGCATCCACATCCCGCGCCTGTCGGACCGTCGCGAAGACATCCCGACCCTGGCCAAGCATTTCCTCAGCCGCGCCGCGCAGGAACTGGCGGTCGAGCCGAAACTGCTGAAAAGCGAAACCGAGGAATACCTGAAAAACCTGCCGTGGGGCGGCAACGTACGCCAGCTGGAGAACACCTGCCGCTGGATCACGGTGATGGCGTCCGGGCGCGAGGTGCACATCAGCGACCTACCGCCGGAGTTGCTCAACCTGCCGCAGGACTCGGCGCCGGTGACCAACTGGGAGCAAGCGTTGCGCCAGTGGGCCGATCAGGCGTTGGCACGCGGCCAGTCGAGCCTGCTCGACAGCGCGGTGCCGGCGTTTGAGCGGATCATGATCGAGACGGCGCTGAAACATACCGCTGGCCGTCGCCGGGATGCCGCGGTTTTGCTGGGTTGGGGGCGTAATACCCTGACGCGCAAGATCAAGGAATTGGGAATGAAGGTTGATGGCGGGGATGATGATGAAGGGGATGAGGGCTAAGCCCCAAGTTCTTCGCTGAATGTCAGATCCAATCGCGAGCAGGCTCACGCCTACAGTGGAACGCCTTCCAATTGTAGGAGTGAGCCTGCTCGCGATGTTTTTAAGGCCCGAGTGCACCACAGTAAGGCACTTTGAACCGCAATCGAGCATAACCTTCAGTTCAGATTGCCAGTAAAAATCATCGACGAACAACAACACCAAAAACACGAAAGCCCCGAATTCCGGGGCTTTCGTGTTTCTCATCAGCTTTTTTGTTTCATCAGATTAAAAACTGGCACGCCCCCTGCACTACCTCTCACAGGTGATTCGATTCACCACCCGTTTCGGGGACCTTGGTACAGGCAGGCCGGGGATTCCCCTCTTTACACCGGGCGCACACCGCAGCGCGTTGCGTCCACCCTTTTGGGATCCTTGGTACAGGCAGGCCGGGGGTTCCCTCTTTACACCGGACCGACGCTGCAAAGCGAAGTCCATCCCGTTTTGGGAACCCTGATACAGGCAGGTCAGGGATTCCCGCTTTTATTGCTCCCGGAGATGAATCTCCAGCCGCCAGCGGTCATCGACCTCTTTGGCGGCCCAGTCACCCTGCAGCGGCCGCGCTGCCAGCACCGTCAGCAACAACCCACCATCACTCAATCGCGTACGCCAGTTAACGTCCTTGCCGTTGAGCCTGAGCTGGCCTTTCTGCGCCTTGCCTTCGGCCTGGAACAACAACGCCACGGTGCCATCGATGATTTCGCCGTGCAGCTTCGGTTCATTGTTGAACCACACCACCAGCCCTTGATCCGTAACCTCGACCTGCTGCAAGACAGTCGGATCCGGCGTGGTCAGACGGCCGATCATCAAACCGATCATCACGCCGACAATCGCCAGCGAACCGATCACCCGCGGGAATAGTTTCGAACGGTTGTCCACAGGCGGCGTAGAATGCCGCTCATCTTTACCTTCGGAGCCGTGCATGTTTCACGTCATCCTTTTTCAACCAGAAATTCCGCCGAATACCGGCAACGTTATCAGGCTGTGCGCCAACAGTGGCTGCCACCTGCATTTGATCGAACCGCTGGGTTTCGAGATGGACGACAAGCGCCTGCGCCGCGCCGGTCTCGACTACCACGAATATGCCACGCTGCAACGCCACGCCGACCTCGCCAGTTGCCTGGAAAGCCTGGGCCACCCACGGCTGTTTGCGTTCACCACCAAGGGTTCGCGGCCGTTTCACGATGCCGCATTCGTACCGGGCGATGCGTTCATCTTCGGCCCTGAAAGCCGTGGCCTGCCGCCAGAAGTGCTGGACGCCCTGCCCGCTGAACAACGCTTGCGTCTGCCGATGCGCGAAGGCTGCCGCAGCCTGAACCTGTCCAACACCGTGGCAGTCGCCGTGTACGAAGCCTGGCGCCAGAACGACTTCAAGTAACACGCAGTCCCCTGTAGGAGCTGCCGAAGGCTGCGATCTTTTGATCCTGCTCTTAGATGCAAAAATCGAAAGATCGCAGCCTTCGGCAGCTCCTACAGAATCAAAAGCCAAGAAAAAAGCGCCTGTTACGGCGCTTTTTTCGTTGTGGCTCTACCATTTATTGAACGGTCGGGGTCTCGCCGCTTTCCTGCATGCGCTGCAGCTCTTGCGCGTACAGGGCGTCGAAGTTCACCGGGGCCAGCATCAGCGCCGGGAACGAACCGCGGGTGACCAGGCTGTCCAGGGTTTCGCGAGCGTAAGGGAACAGGATGTTCGGGCAGAACGCACCCAGAGTGTGGCTCATCGACGCCGGGTCGAGGTTCTTGATCAGGAAGATACCGGCCTGTTGCACTTCAGCGATGAAGGCCACTTCGTCACCGTTTTTCACGGTTACAGACAGGGTCAGCACGACTTCAAAGAAATCGCCTTCGAGCTCTTTCTGGCGAGTATTCAGATCCAGACCGACGCTCGGATCCCACTGCTGACGAAAGATCGCCGGGCTTTTCGGGGCTTCGAAGGACAAGTCGCGTACGTAGATGCGCTGCAAGGAGAATTGCGGTGCGGTTTCTTCTTCGCTGGCTGCAGTGTTCTGTTGGTCAGTCATCTCAGATCCTTTCTGATCTTGGGTCTTTTAGGGATTGCTGTACGTGGGTGCAGCCGTTCAGGCCTTGAGCAGCGCGTCGAGCTTGCCGGCGCGCTCCAAGGCAAATAAATCGTCACAACCGCCGACGTGCTGGCTGCCGATCCAGATCTGCGGCACGGACGTGCGCCCCGCTTTCTGGGCCATGGCGGCACGCACCTGCGGCTTGCCATCGACCTTGATCTCTTCGAAGGCCACACCTTTGTTCGCGAGCAGTTGCTTGGCTCGCATGCAATAAGGGCAGTAATCGCTGGAGTAGACGATGACTTCGCTCATTTATTTCACCAGCGGCAGGTTGTCGCCTTTCCAGCTGGAAATCCCGCCGGACAGCTTGGCGGCGGTGAAGCCGGATTTCATCAGCTCGCGGGCGTGGGTGCCGGCGGTCTGGCCCAAAGCGTCGACCAGAATGATGGTCTTGGCCTTGTGTTTTTCCAGCTCGGCGATGCGCGCAGCCAGTTTGTCCTGTGGAATGTTCACGGCGCCAACGATGTGGCCGGCAGCGAAATCCTTGGCCGGACGGATGTCCACCACCACGCCAGCATCTTTGTTGACCAGAGCGGTCAGCTCACCGGTGCTCAGGCTTTTACCGCCGCCCTGCATCGTGTGCGCCAGCAGCAGAGCCAGCAGTACGACGAAGATACCGACAAGAATGTAGTGGTTAGTGGCAAATTCAATCAGGTGAGCAACCATCGAAGGAGGTTCCAGGGCGTTAAAATGTCGGCCAGTATACACAGCCACTATGGTGGGCCAAACCCCGTCCGGCGGTGACGCCGTCGGAACTTCGCTTTAAACTCCAACTCCCTTTTCCATCGCCCTCTTCTTTATTAGCCACGAGTGGATTCCATGACTACCACGCCTAAACCTTTGGTCCTGATCATTCTCGACGGCTTCGGTCACAGCGACAGCCCCGAGTCCAACGCCGTTTTTGCGGCGAAGAAGCCTGTGCTGGATCGCCTTTCGGCCACCGTGCCGAACGGCTTGATCTCGGGGAGCGGCATGGACGTCGGCCTGCCGGACGGCCAGATGGGCAACTCCGAAGTCGGCCACATGAACCTCGGGGCTGGTCGTGTGGTGTATCAGGACTTCACTCGCGTGACCAAAGCGATCCGCGACGGCGAGTTCTTCGAGAACCCGACCATCTGCGCCGCTGTGGATAAAGCCGTGGCCGCCGGCAAAGCCGTGCACTTCATGGGCCTGCTGTCGGATGGCGGCGTACACAGCCACCAGGATCATCTGATCGCCATGGCCGAACTGGCCTTCAAGCGCGGCGCCGAAAAAATTTATCTGCATGCCTTCCTCGACGGCCGCGACACGCCGCCGAAAAGCGCCGCGTCGTCGATCGAATTGCTCGACGCAACGTTCCAGGCACTCGGCAAGGGCCGCATCGCCAGCATCATCGGCCGCTACTTCGCCATGGACCGTGACAACCGCTGGGATCGCGTGGCCCAGGCCTACAACCTGATCGTTGACGGTAACGGCGAATTCAACGCCGCCACTGCGCAGGAAGGTCTGGAAGCCGCCTATGCCCGTGGCGAGAGCGACGAATTCGTCAAAGCCACCAGCATCGGCGAGCCAGTCAAGGTCGAAGACGGCGACGCCGTAGTGTTCATGAACTTCCGCGCCGACCGCGCACGCGAACTGAGCCGAGTATTTGTCGAGGACGGTTTCAAGGAATTCGAGCGCGCACGCCAGCCGAAAGTGCAGTACGTCGGCCTGACCCAATACGCCGCGAGCATCCCGGCCCCTGCAGCTTTCGCCCCGGGCAGCCTGGAAAACGTCCTCGGCGACTATCTGGCGAAGAACGGCAAAACCCAACTGCGCATCGCCGAAACCGAGAAATACGCCCACGTGACCTTCTTCTTCTCCGGCGGCCGTGAAGAACCGTTTCCGGGCGAAGAGCGCATCCTGATCCCGTCACCGAAAGTCGCCACGTACGACTTGCAGCCGGAAATGAGCGCGCCGGAAGTCACCGACCGTATCGTCGATGCCATCGAAAACCAGCGCTACGACGTGATCGTGGTCAACTACGCCAACGGCGATATGGTCGGCCACAGCGGCGTGTTCGACGCGGCGGTGAAAGCCGTTGAATGCCTGGACACCTGTGTCGGCCGCATCGTCGAGGCCCTGGAAAAGGTTGGCGGCGAAGCGCTGATCACCGCCGACCACGGCAACGTCGAGCAAATGGCTGACGAGTCCACCGGGCAAGCGCACACCGCGCACACCACCGAGCCGGTGCCGTTCATTTATGTCGGCAAGCGTGACCTCAAGGTCCGTGAAGGCGGCGTACTGGCGGACGTGGCGCCGACCATGCTCAAGCTGCTGGGCCTGGAAAAACCGGCGGAAATGACGGGGACCTCGATTCTTGTGTAAACCGCGCCGGCTAAAACGCTGAAAAAACCTGTGGGAATGGGTTTGTGGTGAGGGGATTTATCCCCGATCGGCTGCGCAGCAGCCGTAATACCAACACACGCGGTGTACCTGACATACCGCGGCGTTCGGTTTTAGGGCGGCTTCGCCACCCATCGGGGATGAATCCCCTCGCCACAGGTCACTCCTACATTGGTTTGTGGTGTTTTTCAGGCCAGTTATCACACAAGCCCAATTGGGCGTTTTTTTTGCAGCGTCGGGCGGGCATACTAGGCCGTCCCTTACCCTGGTGCCGCCCGCCCCTATGCTTCGCGTCCTGATTGCCATCGCTCTGACCTGCCTGCTCCAACCGGCCTTTGCTGACGAGCGCGCGCAAACCCAACAGCAGCTGGATGCCACGCGTCAGGACATTGCCGAGCTGAAGAAGCTGCTGGGCAAGCTCCAGGAAGAAAAGTCCGGCGTGCAAAAAGAGCTCAAGGGCACCGAAACCGAGATGGGCAAACTGCAGAAGCAGGTCGATGCCCTGCAGAAAGAACTGCAGAAAAGCGAATCCGAGTTGCAGCGGCTCGATGCGGAGAAAAAAAAACTCCAGAGCGCGCGCACTGAACAGCAACGACTGATCGCCATCCAGGCCCGCGCCGCCTACCAGAACGGTCGCCAGGAATACCTCAAACTGCTGCTCAACCAGCAGAATCCCGAGAAATTCGCCCGCACCCTCACCTATTACGATTACCTGAGCCAGGCCCGCCTGGAGCAGCTGAAGAATTTCAACGAAACCCTGCGCCAACTGGCCAATGTCGAAAAAGACATCGGCTTGCAGCAGGCGCAATTGCTGGTGCAGAAAAGCAGCCTTGATACCCAGCGCGAAGAGCTCGACAAGGTTCGCAAGGAACGCCAGCAGGTTCTCGCCAAGCTGAACGACGACGTAAAAGCGCGCGACCAGAAACTGGCCACTCGCGAGCAGGATCAGGCAGACCTGTCTAAAGTCCTTAAAACCATTGAAGAAACCCTGGCCCGCCAGGCTCGTGAGGCAGAAGAAGCGCGGCAGAAAGCGCTGATCGCCCAGCAGGAAGCGGAAAAAAAGCGTTTACGTGAGGCCGAAGCTGAAAACAGCGACGCCCCACGAAAACCCGCCAGATCAACACCCGGCGCACTGGTTTCCAGCAGCGGCGAGACCTTCGGTGGCCCTTTTGCCGCAACCCGGGGAAAACTTCCTTGGCCGGTTGATGGTCGACTATTGGCACGTTTCGGTGAAACCCGTGGTGACGACGCCCGGACCAAGTGGGACGGCGTGATGATCAGCGCCTCCGCCGGCAGCCAGGTGCATGCCGTACACGGCGGGCGCGTGGTGTTCGCCGACTGGTTGCGTGGTGCCGGGCTTTTGGTGATTCTCGATCACGGCAACGGTTTTCTGAGTCTTTACGGTCACAACCAGACGCTGCTCAAGTCGGCCGGTGACGTGGTAAAAGCCGGTGAGTCCATCTCCACTGTCGGTAACAGTGGCGGTCAGGACACGCCAGCGCTGTATTTCGCAATTCGTCAGCAGGGTCACCCGAGTGATCCGGCGCAATGGTGTCGTGCGCAAGGATAAGCGCACCGCCTAATTAAGGAGTTCGTTCGACATGCTGCATTTGTCCCGCCTTACCTCGCTGGCCCTGACGATCGCCCTGGTGATCGGCGCGCCTCTGGCGTTCGCCGCACAACCGGCTCCGGCTGTCGCTCCAGCAGGCACTGCTGCGACCTCCAAGGCACCGTTGCCGC
This sequence comes from Pseudomonas sp. TH06, assembly GCF_016651305.1. Taxonomy (GTDB): domain Bacteria; phylum Pseudomonadota; class Gammaproteobacteria; order Pseudomonadales; family Pseudomonadaceae; genus Aquipseudomonas. The sequence continues at coordinate 1,086,025 of NZ_JAEKEC010000001.1, forward strand.
TGGAAGAGTTGCGCACCTTTGCCGAGGTCATGGACCGGATCAAAGCCGCGTATGTCGAGCCGGTGGACGACAAGACCCTGCTGGAAAACGCGATCAAGGGCATGCTCAGCAACCTTGATCCGCACTCCGCTTACCTGGGCCCGGAAGATTTCACCGAGTTGCAGGAAAGCACCAGCGGCGAATTCGGCGGCCTGGGCATCGAAGTCGGCTCCGAAGACGGCTTCATCAAGGTCGTCTCGCCGATCGACGACACGCCTGCGTCGAAGGCTGGCATTCAGGCCGGTGACTTCATCGTCAAGATCAACGGCGCGCCGACGCGCGGCCAGACCATGACCGAAGCCGTGGACAAGATGCGCGGCAAGATCGGCCAGAAAATCACCCTGACCCTGGTGCGCGACGGCGGCACGCCATTCGACGTGACCCTGGCCCGCGCCGTGATTCAAGTGAAAAGCGTCAAGGCGCAATTGCTGGAGTCGGGCTACGGCTACATCCGCATCACCCAGTTCCAGGTCAAGACCGGCGAAGAAGTTTCCAAAGCCCTGGCCAAGCTGCGCAAGGACAACGGCAAGAAACTCAACGGCGTCATCCTCGACCTGCGCAACAACCCGGGCGGCGTGCTGCAGGCAGCGGTGGAAGTGGTCGATCACTTCATCACCAAAGGCCTAATCGTCTACACCAAGGGCCGGATCGCCAATTCCGAACTGCGCTTCTCAGCCACCGGCAAGGACGAAAGCGAAGCCGTGCCGATGGTCGTGCTGATCAACGGCGGCAGCGCCTCGGCGTCGGAAATCGTCGCCGGCGCCCTGCAGGATCAGAAACGCGCCGTAGTCATGGGCACCACCAGTTTCGGCAAGGGCTCGGTACAAACCGTACTGCCGCTGAACAACGACCGCGCACTGAAGATCACCACCGCGCTGTACTTCACGCCGAATGGCCGTTCGATTCAGGCCCAAGGCATCGTCCCGGACATCGAAGTGCGCAAGGCGAAGATCACCAACGAAGCGGACGGCGACTACTTCAAGGAAGCCGACCTGCAAGGTCACCTGGGCAATGGCAACGGCGGCGCCGACAAACCGACCGGTTCCGGCGCCAAGGCCAAACCGATGCCGCAGGACGACGATTACCAATTGGCCCAGGCCCTGAGCCTGCTCAAAGGGCTGAGCATTACGTCCGGCCGTTGAGGATGTCTCTGCGTTTCGTCTTCGTTCTGTTGTGCTGTCTGGCGGGTGCTGCTCACGCAGAGCCCGCCACATCAACACCGCACAAAGCCTACCTGACACTGATCATCGATGACCTGGGGCAAAACCTGCCCCGGGATCGCCGTGTGCTGGCCCTGCCCGGCCCGGTGACCACGGCGATCATGCCCGACACCCCGCACGCCACCGAATTCGCCCGCGAAGCCCATCGCGCCGGCAAGATCGTGATCCTGCACATGCCCATGGACCCGGCCACCGGGCCGTATGCGTGGCATCCTGAACTGCCCATCGAAGAACTCGAAAAACGCCTCAATGCTGCTTTCAAAATGGTCCCCTACACCGCCGGCATCAATAACCACATGGGCAGCCGCATGACCGCGCAACCGGTGGCGATGGCGTGGTTGATGGCTGAATTGCAGCGCCGCCACAAGTTCTTCGTCGACAGCCGCACCAGTGCGCAAACCGTTGCGGCGCAACAGGCGCAGAAGATCGATCTGGCGAGTGTCTCGCGGGATGTATTTCTCGATGACGAGCGCACCGAGGCAGCAATCTTCACCCAGTTGCAGACGGCGATCAGCCTTGCGCACAAACAAGGTTCGGCGGTGATGATCGGCCATCCGTACCCGCAGACCCTCGCCGTGCTGGAGCGCGAGCTGCCCAAGCTCAAGGCCCAAGGCATCGAGTGGATCGACATCAAGCAAATGATCAGCGTGCGCAGCAATCGCGCCATGGCCGGTCATGGCAAAGACGGCGTGTATCGGTAACACGCTGTCACCAGGCAATACATAGTTACCGCCAGCGACTTGGCCCACTTCCCGATAGTGAGACCTGCAACAGGTCGCGACTCCCTGAGTCGCCTTTCAACTATCAGGAGTGACTATGACTACGCATGACGAAACCGCTGTGCCAGCCGGGCAAATGGAGCCCATAAAACTCGACAATCTGCTGATCAACTTCACCACCGAGTTTCACCGCGTCTGGGATACCACCGGCGCTCGCGGGAAACCCGCGTCCTTCTGGCGCCCTACCCCCGCCCCGGATGCATTGCCTGGCTATTTCTCCCTCGGTGACATTGCCATTTCCGGAAGTGCCAACATCAATGGAGAAATCATCGCGGCAGTCGTCTGCGAAGGCGATTCAGGCGGTGCTGCAAACACAAGGAAACGGGCTCTCAGCCGCCCCAGCGACTTTGAGCTGGTCTGGAAAGAGACGGGGTCAGCAGCGGTTACCCGCACTTCAATATGGCGTCCTGTTGCACCGACCGGCTATGTCGCATTGGGACTGGTCTGCTCCAACGACCATAACAAGCCTTCACTCAACACGGTTCGCTGCGTCAGAAAGGATCTGGTGGTCGAAGCAAATGTCGGAGACTTGATCTGGAACGACAAAGGCAGTGGCGCGAAGATGAGCTTCAGCGCTTGGCATATTGAGCCTCCCACCGCCGCCGCAGGCGAGATCTGTTTTGCCCCCGGGACCTTTGTCGGTTCCCCGAACCACGACAAGCCCGCAACAACACCCAATGCTTATGCGCTACGGATGCAGATTCCCCTCGAAGTCACCCCGCCACCAGAGGCACCGACACTTGCCGGCTATGAAAAGCCGCAACATGCACCCGCCCGGATCACGCAAACATCAAAACTGCCCTGGTTCGCGATCAGGGACTTCGAACGTCCTAGCGAACAATTCCAGAAATCGCCTTATTACACTCTGAAAAGGACAGACCAACATCTGCTCGTCGGACACTGCCATAACAAAACGGGCAAGTGCCAACCGATCAAATGGACGGCTCGTCGCGCTCAAGACGCAGCAATGATGCGGATATTCAGCAGAAGCACTTCAGTGGAAGTCACAAAGGCCTGGCCGATCTCGGCATTGAGTGACGTGCGAATGACAAAGTTCTCGGCTTGCCTGCACAAGAACTTCACTCATACCGAAACATCCCTCAGCGGATGGAGTGAGTTGCGCCCTCAGCTCGTCCTCGCCATGGCTCCCCGGAGCAAGTCAGTGGCGATTTACCAGATGGAAAGCTATTACGAGCTGACACGTGAGGACGGTACGTTGGTGGCTGTAGAGTTCGGCTACTCCGACGACGCCAGCATTTATCTGACCGAGTATCCGGCGGAGAAAGAAGAGCCCGTTGTCATATGCCCTGCCATAACGACAAACTCGCCAATAGAAGCAGGTGCCGTGCACAACACCAATGAGGTCAACGTTATCTCTGCGCCAGAAGCAGACTTGCCGAACGCTACAGATACCTTGCCATGATGTCGTCAACCACGCCTTCTTTGCGCAGCTGATCAAGCGCAGCCTGGAGCTTGGCGACGACTTCGTCGGAGACGTCCTTGTTCAGCGCCAGATATAGCTCGGCGCTATTGAAACGCAGCACGGTTTTGAGTCCGGTTACACCATCCTGCCGCGCCAGATAACGGCCGGCAGGATCACCGGTAGCCCACAGGTCGATCTGACCGTTGACCAGTTTCTTCGCGTTGTCCTGATCCCGCAGCACGACCACTGGTTTCAAGCCCTGCTTGGTCAGCGTCTCGGCAATCGCATCGCCCTTGTAGGCACCGATCCGGTACTTGCGCGCGTCATTGAGGGTTTCGAGGGTGATCTTGCTGTCAGCCTTGGCCAACATGATCCAGTCGTCGGGGCCGATCGGGCCGACCCACTTGAAGAGCTTTTCGCGGTCCGGCAGTCGCGCCATGACGAATGCACCGTAACCGGGGTTTTCCAGAGCCAGTTTGTAGACGCGCTCCCAAGGGAAACGCAGGGTCAGGCTATAGGTGATGCCGGCGCGCTGGAACATCTCGCGCACGATGTCGGTGGCAATGCCGTTGATGTTCTCGCCCTGGGCGAAATTCTTGCCGTTCTTCGCCATGTTGTACGGCGGGAAGTTTTCGGTGAGGAGCACCAGATCGGTGTCAGGACTGTTTTCGGCCCGGGCAGTATTGAGCAGCAACACACAGGCACTGGCGAGAACAAGAAGCAGGCGTTTGATCATGTCGGGCTACCGAAATCCATGGCGTGCCCAAGAGTGCCTTGGGTACGCCATGCTGTCCACTGGCCTGTATCGTTTAGCGCATCACGATGCCGCGTTTGGCCATGTAAGCCTTGGCTTCCTGCACGGTGTATTCGCCGAAGTGGAAAATACTCGCCGCCAACACTGCGCTGGCGTGGCCTTCGAGAATGCCGTCAGCCAGATGCTGCAGATTGCCGACACCGCCGGATGCGATCACCGGTATGCCCAGCGCATCGCTGATGGCACGGGTCACGCCGAGATCGAAACCGTTTTTCATGCCGTCCTGATCCATGCTGGTCAGCAGGATTTCGCCGGCACCGAGGCCTTCCATTTTCTTCGCCCACTCGACCGCATCGAGGCCGGTCGGCTTGCGCCCGCCGTGGGTGAAGATCTCCCAGCGCGGGGTTTCACCCGGGCCGGAGACTTTCTTCGCGTCGATGGCGACGACGATGCATTGCGAGCCGAAATGCTGTGCGGCTTCGCCGACGAATTCCGGATTGAACACCGCGGCGGTGTTGATCGAAACCTTGTCCGCACCGGCATTGAGCAGGTTGCGAATGTCCTGCACGGTGCGCACACCGCCACCGACGGTCAGCGGAATGAACACCTGGCTGGCCATGCGCTCGACGGTATGCAGCGTGGTGTCGCGACCATCGACACTGGCGGTGATGTCGAGAAAGGTAATCTCGTCGGCACCCTGCTCGTCGTAGCGACGGGCGATTTCCACCGGGTCACCGGCGTCGCGGATGTTTTCGAACTTCACACCTTTGACGACTCGGCCGTTGTCCACGTCCAGGCAAGGGATGATGCGTTTGGCCAGCGCCATGGTCAGTCCTCAGCCTTGGTACGAGTCGCAGAAAGCTTGCGCTTCGGCGACGTCGAGAGTGCCTTCGTAGATCGCCCGGCCAGTGATCGCACCGATGATGCCTGGCGCCTTGGCGTCGAGCAGCGACTTGATGTCACCGAGGTTGTGAATGCCGCCGGAAGCGATCACCGGGATCTTCGTTGCAGCGGCCAGCGCAGCGGTGAACGGCACGTTGCAGCCCTGCATCATGCCGTCTTTGGCGATGTCGGTATAAACGATCGAGGACACGCCATCGGCTTCAAACTGCTTGGCCAGATCGATGACCTGCACGGTGCTGATTTCAGCCCAGCCATCGGTGGCGACAAAACCGTCTTTGGCATCCAGACCGACGATGATCTTGCCCGGGAATGCGCGGCAGGCTTCAGCGACGAACGCCGGGTCTTTCACGGCTTTGGTGCCGATGATCACGTAGCTCACGCCAGCCTTGACGTAGTGCTCGATGGTTTCCAGCGAACGGATGCCGCCACCGATCTGGATCGGCAGGTTCGGGTAGCGCTTGGCAATCGCCGTAACCACTTCACCGTTGACCGGCTGACCTTCGAAAGCGCCATTCAGATCGACCAGATGCAGACGACGGCAACCGCCCTCCACCCACTTGGCAGCCATGCTCACCGGGTCATCGGAGAACACCGTGGAATCTTCCATGCGGCCCTGGCGCAGACGTACGCAGGCACCGTCTTTAAGATCGATAGCGGGAATAATCAGCATCTGGCAAACCTTCAAATTTGAATGTTCAGCTTCGCTCGGAAATCAGTTTTTTTCGAGCGCCCACAGGTCGCTTTCGATGCTTTCAAACCGCTCTTTGAGGTGGGTCTGCACATCGAAAATCGCCCTGTTGTAATAGTGCGGAGCAATTTCGCGGGTAAACAGCTCAAGAATTTCCGCCGCTTCAAACGATCCGAGGTCGAGTTCGAAACGATCCTCCATGAAGCGTTTGATCTTGTGATTGGCCTCGCTCTCCTGCTCGGGAGTAAGGGTCAGGATCGGCGGTTTCTTCTTGATCGCCATTTACCAGCGACCGTCCCACGCAGCGAAGTTCTGCAGCAATTGCAGGCCATGGGTATGGCTCTTCTCCGGGTGGAACTGCACGGCGAAACGCGAGCCTTCGGCCAGCGCGGCAGCGAAATCGACGCCGTAATGACCGCCACCCACCACCTGCCGCGCATTCGCGGCGGCGATATAGTAACTGTGCACGAAGTAGAAACGCGCCATGTCCGGAATGTCATGCCACAGCGGGTGGCTGACTTTCTGCTGCACTTCGTTCCAGCCCATGTGCGGGACTTTCAGGTGCTCGCCATCTTCATGCAGGTCTTTGCCGAAGAACTTCACCGCGCCCGGGAACAGGCCGATGCAGTCGACGCCGTCGTTCTCTTCGCTGCTGTCGAGCAAGGCTTGCATGCCGACACAGATGCCGAGGAACGGACGATCCTGGCTGACCTCACGCACCAGCGAGTCGAAACCGAGACGACGGATTTCCGCCATGCAATCGCGAATCGCGCCAACGCCCGGAAAGACCACGCGGTCGGCTTCGCGGATGACATCCGCATCGCTGGTGATCAGCACTTTTCCGGCACCGACGTGCTCCAGAGCCTTGGCCACCGAGTGCAGGTTGCCCATGCCGTAATCGATAACTGCAACCGTCTGCATTACAGAACGCCTTTGGTCGATGGCATTTGCCCGGCCATGCGCTCATCCAGCTCCACAGCCATGCGCAGTGCGCGGCCGAAAGCCTTGAACACGGTTTCGATCTGGTGGTGAGTGTTGGTGCCGCGCAGGTTGTCGATGTGCAGGCTGACCAGCGCGTGGTTGACGAAGCCCTGGAAGAATTCCTGGAACAGATCAACGTCGAAGCCGCCGACGGTGGCGCGGGTGTACGGCACGTGCATCTGCAGGCCTGGACGGCCGGAGAAATCGATCACCACACGCGACAGCGCTTCATCGAGCGGCACGTAGGCGTGGCCGTAGCGACGGATGCCTTTTTTGTCGCCGATGGCTTTGGCGAAGGCCTGGCCGAGAGTGATACCAACGTCTTCCACCGTATGGTGGTCGTCGATATGCAGATCGCCCTTGCATTCAATATCCAGGTCGATCAACCCGTGACGGGCGATCTGATCCAGCATGTGCTCAAGAAAAGGAACACCGATATCGAATCGGGCCTTTCCGGTGCCATCAAGGTTGATCGAGGCTTTGATCTGGGTTTCCAGAGTGTCGCGCTCGACAGAAGCCTTACGTTCGGCCATCACCAGCTCCGCAAAATCATTGGGCGAAAAAGGCAGCCATTATAGGCACGCGGGGCCGAAACAGAAACACGAGACGTGATATCGCAGACGGATAGAACCCCCCGCTGTCGCGGGTAGACATGTCCATACAAGCCATTTCGGTCACCCCGAAACAACTGTAGGAGTGAGCCTGCTCGCGATGAGGGCCTCACAATCAACATTTCTGTGACTGTCAGACCGCTATCGCGAGCAGGCTCACTCCTACAGGGATACTGCGTTTTTACTTAATGAAACAGTACCGCCGTCTTCTGCAGGGTCACCCACACCCCCCACGCCAACGGAATACCCACCACCAGCCACGCAGCCACCGCCAGCGGCTTGCTGCCCGGCGCGGCTTTCCACTCCAGTACGGTGGTCGCGTCAGCACCTTTGTCATGACCCAGTGCCTGTTCGGCCGCCAGTTCGGCGTCGGTCATGAAGTACTTGTCAGCCACTGGGCGCACCAGCATGTTGCAGAGGAAACCCAGCACCAGCAGGCCAGCGAGGATGTACAGGGTGATGTCGTAAGCCGCCGCGCGTTCCACGCCGATGCTCAACTGATACTCACGCAGGTAGTTCACCAGCACCGGACCCAGCACGCCAGCCGCCGCCCACGCCGTCAGCAGACGACCGTGGATCGCGCCGACCATTTGCGTACCGAACAGGTCGGCCAGGTACGCCGGAACCGTCGCAAAACCACCGCCGTACATCGACAGGATGATGCAGAACGCCGCCACGAACAGCGCAACGTTGCCCAGATGACCGAGGTTCGGAATCAACGCGTACAGAGCAAAACCCAGGGCAAAGAACACGAAGTAGGTGTTTTTGCGGCCCAGGTAGTCCGAGAACGACGCCCAGAAGAACCGGCCACCGATATTGAACAGGCTCAGCAGACCGGTGAAACCGGCCGCAATCGCGGCGATCGACGCCAATTGCCCGGCATCCAGTTGACCGAACGGCACGTCAACACCCAGCAGTTTGCCGCCGAACACTTCCTGCAGCAGTGGCGAAGCCATGCCGAGGATGCCGATACCGGCCGACACGTTCAGGCACAGCACCAGCCAGACCAGACGGAATTGCGGGGTTTTCCACGCCACATTCACGTGCACGTGACGGTGAGTGATCATCGAGTTCGAAGCTTTTTTCGCCGGAGCGGTCCAGCCTTCAGGCTTCCAGCCTGTTGGCGGTACGCGGTAAGACAATGCACCGCCGATCATGAACACGAAATAGATCGCGGCCATCACCAGGAAGCTCTGCCATACACCAACGCTGGTTGGCGAAGCGAAGTGGCCCATCAGCGCTGCGGCCAACGGGGCACCGACCATCGCGCCGCCGCCGAAGCCCATGATTGCCATGCCAGTGGCCATGCCGCGCTTGTCCGGGAACCACTTGATCAGGGTCGACACCGGCGAGATATAGCCCAGGCCCAGACCGATACCGCCGATCACGCCGGAGCCGATCCACATCAGCCAGATCTGGTGGGTATAAATGCCCAGCGCCGAGATCAGCAGACCGCCGCACCAGCACAGCGCCGAGACGACACCGGCCTTGCGTGGACCGGCGTGTTCGAGCCAGCCACCCCAGATCGCTGCCGAGCAGCCGAGGAAGATGAAGAACAGGGTGTAGATCCAGCCGAGCATCGAAATCGGCCAGTCGCATTGCGACGAGAACACCTGTGCGATGAAGCTCATGTCCGGCGCGCAAGTCACTGGAGCGGTGATGCCCAGCGCCTTGGACAGCGGCAACCAGAACACCGAGAAACCGTAGGCCATGCCGATGCACAGGTGAATGGCCAGAGCGGCCGGTGGTACCAGCCAGCGGTTGAAACCGGGCTTGGCGATGATGCGTTCCTTGGACAGGAACGCAGGCTGGTCGGCCTTGAGGCCGTCCGCCGTTATGCTCGTGCTCATTGTGTATCCCCCAATTATTAGTATGGTTCGCCAGCCACTGTTCACCCTCGGCCTTTATGCACGCAGGCATGACCGTTTTTCAGGTGAAGCTCCTTGAAGGCGCGACGTTAAGTCGCAGAAGGACGGACGAACCGGCGAAGGTTACCATTTGCACGTGACAGAAAAACCAAACTGATATCACCTTTTTCATGTCATCTGATCTCCTCCACCGGTAGGAGCTGCGGAACGCTGCGATCTTTTGATCCTGTTTCTTACAGTCAACATCAAAAGATCGCAGCCTTCGCCAGCTCCTAAGCAGGGCATTTCCTACGGAGCCACCATGCCAGTCATCGTTCAGACGCTAGAAGACGCCAGTTATCAGGATCAGCAGGATTTGCAGAAGATTTACCGCGATGCGCCCGATTGGCTGTTCGCGCCGTTCTCCGGGGAAGCCGAGCTGATCGAAAGCGCGCTGGCTGACGGCAGTTTTATTGCCGGACGTTTCAATGACCGACTGCTCGGCGCCGCACGCCTGACAAGGCACCACGACGTTTGGCATTTGTCCCATTTATGCGTGCGAAAGGTCACCAGACGCCGAGGTGTTGCCGAGCGGCTGGTGAACCAAGCGCAGAAAATGGCGTCGCAAGCGGGTGCAGAACTGCGCCTGCTGGCACCTGCCGGGCATCTTGAAACCCAGGCAATCGCCGCAAAATTGCAGGTGCCACTGGCGGTGATGGCAACATGACTTCACCCCGGACCGGGCCGTTGCAGCGCTATACTCCCCGGCTAAATTACGAATTCGACTAACTACAAGGACTCGCCCATGAAAGCGTTCGGCAAAATCCTGGGTCTGGTACTTCTCGGGCTGTTGCTGATCATTGTGGCGGCAGGCTTTGCCCTGACCCACCTCTTCGATCCCAACGATTACAAAGACGAGATCCGCCAGATAGCCCGCGACAAGGCCCACATCGAGCTGACGCTCAGTGGCGATATCGGCTGGAGCCTGTTCCCGTGGCTCGGCCTGGAATTGCACGAGGCCAGCGTCGCCACCCTGGTCAAACCTGCCGAACCGTTTGCCGATTTGCAGATGCTCGGCCTGTCCGTGCGTGTGCTGCCGCTGCTGCGCCGCGAAGTGCAGATGAGCGATGTGCGCGTCGAAGGCCTGAACCTGCGCCTGAACCGTGACAAGGACGGCCATGGCAACTGGGAAGACATCGGCAAGGTCCCCGCTCCGGCTGGCGCAACGCCGCCGGCTGCGGCCGGAGAACCGGCCAGCGAAACCACCGCCGCCGTGGAAAAACCACCACAACCGATCCGGCTCGACATCGACAGCCTGACCGTCAACAACGCTCGCGTTGAATACAACGACGAGAAGACCGGCAAGCAGTTCAGCGCCGAGAGCATTCAGTTGAGCACCGGCCCGGTGCACGATTCGACCAATATCCCGGTAAAAGCCACGGCATTCCTCGGCACCAATCAGCCGGTTCTGCGCGTGCGCACCGAGCTCACAGGCGAGCTGCGCATCGAGCGCGCCCTGCAACGCTACAAGTTCGAAGACATGAAGCTGTCCGGCGAACTGGCTGGCGATCCGTTGCAAGGCAAGACCATGACGTTCTCCGCGCAGGGCCAGTTGCTGCTGGATAAAGCTGCGAACGTCGCCGAATGGACAGGCATCAAGATATCCGCCAACCAATTGCGCGCCTTGGGTGAGCTGAAAGCCAACGACCTCGACAAGACCCCACAGATCACCGGCGGCGTCTCCATCGCCCAATTCGATCTGGCTAAATTCGTCGACAGCATCGGCCAGAAACTTCCGGCCATGGCCGAAGGCAGCCTGAGCAAGGTCGAACTGGTCAGCCGCGTTGCCGCCACGCCAACCAGCGTTGCCTTCGACAACATCAACCTGAAACTCGACGACAGCAGCTTCAGCGGCCGCATCGCCGTCGAAGACTTCGCCAAACAATCGCTGCGGGCGATCCTCAAGGCAGACACCTTCAACGTCGACCGCTACCTGCCGCCGAAATCAGAAAAAGCCACCAGCGCCACGCAAGTGCGTCAGGCCGAGGTCGCCAGCACCGAAGCCGATGCCATGGCCGGCGCAGGCTCCACGCCTTTGCCGGACAAGCCGAGCAAAAGCGCCTGGAGCACCGATCGCCTCCTGCCGATTGAACGCCTGGCCAAACTCGATGTGGATGCCGACCTGACTTTCGGCCAACTGACCCTCGACAAATTGCCGATCCAGAACGCCGCACTCAAAGCCACCGGCCAGGGCGGCCTGCTGACCCTCAGCAACCTGAGCGGCGAACTGTACAACGGCAACTTCGAGGCCAAAGGCACCCTCGACGTACGCCAAAGCACGCCAGTGCTGAATCTGCAGACGAAGATCAACCGCGTTCCGGCGGAAAAAATCCTCGAAAGCCAGGGCAAGAATCCGCCAGTCAAAGGCCTGGTGACCCTCACCAGTAACGTCACCGGCAGCGGCAACAGCCAACAGGCACTGATCGAAACCCTCAACGGCAACGCCAGTTTCGTGATCAACAACGGCGTGCTACTCAACGCCAACCTTGAACAGCAACTGTGCAAAGGCATCGCCACGCTCAACCGCAAAACCCTCAGCGGCGAGCCACGGGGCAAGGACACGCCGTTCCAGGAACTCAAGGGCAACCTGACCTTCCGTAACGGCATCGCCAGCAACCCGGACCTGAAAGTGCGCATCCCGGGCATGACCGTCAACGGTGACGGCGATATCGACCTGCGTGTGCTGGGCATGGACTATCGCGTCGGCATCATCGTCGAAGGCGACACCAGCGCCATGCCGGACCCGGCCTGTCAGGTCGGCGAAAAATTCGTCGGCATCGAGTGGCCGCTGCGCTGCCGTGGCCCGCTGGAACTGGGCGCCAAGGCCTGCCGTGTCGATAACGATCGTCTCGGTCAGGTCGCGACCAAACTGGCCGGTGACAAGCTCAGTGAAAAAATCGACGAGAAACTTGGCGACAAGGTCAGTCCGGAATTGAAAAACGCATTGAAGGGGCTGTTCAAGCGATGAGAGCGGAGCAGTTTTCAGAAGCGGTGCTGGAGTGGTTCGACCGCCACGGCCGCCATGATTTGCCTTGGCAGCAAGACATCAATCCGTATCGGGTGTGGGTGTCGGAGATCATGTTGCAACAGACGCAAGTCAGCACCGTGCTCAACTATTTCGACCGCTTCATGGCCGCGCTGCCGACGGTCGAAGCGCTGGCCGAAGCGCCGGAAGACGAAGTGCTGCACCTGTGGACGGGCCTGGGTTACTACACCCGCGCGCGCAATTTGCAGAAGACCGCGAAAATCGTCGTCAGCCAGTACGGTGGCGAGTTTCCGCGTGACGTCGAAAAACTTACGGATCTGCCGGGCATTGGCCTGTCCACCGCTGGCGCCATCGCCAGTATCAGCATGGGCCTGCGCGCGCCGATCCTCGACGGCAACGTCAAACGCGTTCTTGCGCGTTTTACCGCGCAAGAGGGCTACCCCGGCGAGCCGAAGGTCGCCAAACAGCTGTGGGCCAACGCTGAGCGCTTTACGCCGCATGATCGGGTCAACGCCTACACCCAGGCGATGATGGATCTCGGCGCCACACTCTGCACACGTAGCAAGCCGAGTTGCCTGCTGTGTCCGCTGGAGCGTGGCTGCGAAGCGCACATGCTCGGCCTGGAGACTCGCTACCCGATTCCCAAGCCGCGCAAAGCCATTCCGCAGAAGCGCACGCTGATGCCGATGCTCGCCAATGCCGAAGGCGCAATTCTGCTGTATCGCCGTCCGTCGACGGGCCTGTGGGGCGGTTTGTGGAGCCTGCCGGAACTCGACGACCTCGACGACCTGCAACATCTGGCCGATCAGCACTCGCTGACGATGGGCGAGCAGCAGGCACTGCCAAGCCTTGTCCACACGTTCAGCCATTTCCAGCTGTCCATCGAACCCTGGCTGGTTCAGGTGCAGGAGGCCAGCCATCACGTGGCCGAGGCCGACTGGCTCTGGTATAACCTCGCCACCCCGCCGCGCCTGGGCCTCGCCGCCCCGGTCAAAACCTTGCTCGAACGCGCGGCTGCCGTATTGAATGCAGGAGAGTCACCATGACCCGCACCATCATGTGCCGTAAGTACAAAGAAGAATTGCCCGCTCTGGAACGCGCTCCTTTCCCGGGCGCAAAAGGTCAGGATATTTTTGATCACGTCTCGGCCAAGGCCTGGGCCGACTGGCAGAAACACCAGACCCTGCTGATCAACGAAAAGCGCCTGAACATGATGAACGCCGAAGATCGCAAATATCTTCAGGGCGAGATGGACAAGTACTTCTCCGGCGAGGATTACGCCAAGGCCGAAGGCTACGTTCCGCCTGCCGAGTAAACCCGCAAAATCGGGGGTCGGATCGTAAGCGACGGAATTAATTTAAGAAATTTTAAAAAAGTCGTTGACGTAAATCCGAAAAACCCTTTTAATGCGCCCCGTTGCCCAGATAGCTCAGTCGGTAGAGCAGGGGATTGAAAATCCCCGTGTCGGCGGTTCGATTCCGTCTCTGGGCACCAAATACCGAAAACCCTGAATCGCAAGATTCAGGGTTTTTTTATGCCTGCGATTTGATCACGCCTCCCCCGCCGCTCTTTTTCTCCATACACCCAACCTCGGGTGTACTGGAAAAAACCCGAAATCTGTATCTCTCCCCATGTAGGAAATTTCGCCAGTATTTCTCCAAGCCTTGGCGAGCCAATGACTGGCTCTACTTTGCGCCCCGCAACACTCTCGACCCTTAGGTCGTCAGAGCGCAAAACCTGATTTTTTGAATAGATCGGCGTTCACCGCAAGGTCACTTCCTGTCCAGCTAAAAAATCTAAAAAAACCAAACAGGCGAACTGCATTTACTGCTTTTCAAACATTCCAGGATGAGTGCTGGCGCCCCCGTGCGCCCGGCAAAAGAGCGAAACGGACGACGTATGATCAAGCAACTTATCAATGAAGATAGTTACGTACAGATCGGAGAACTTTGCAGTGCAAGGATCCAACTGAAAATCGAAGGACTGAATCCTGCCGGATCGATCAAGCTCAAAACCGCACACGCGCTGATTACCGATCTGGAGAACCAGGGGCGGATTTCCCACAAGACTCGTCTGGTGGAGTCTTCGTCGGGGAATCTGGGGGTTGCGCTGGCCATGGTCTGCGCCGCCAAGGGTTACAAGTTTGTCTGTGTGATTGACCCGAACATCTCTGCGCCGAACAGGAAGCTCATGCAGGCACTCGGCGCCGAGATGATCATGGTTGATCAGCGTGACGAAAATGGCGGCTACCTTAATTCGCGTATTCGTTTGATTGAGCAGTTGGTCGCGGAGAACCCGGACTACATCTGGCTCAATCAGTACAAGAATCCGACCAATCCTCTCGCCCACTATCAAGCGACTGCCAAGTCCATCGCCCACAAGTTTCCCCATGTCGATTACTTGTTTGTGGGCGCTGGCACCACCGGCACGCTGATGGGCTGCAAGAACTACTTCGCCGAACATCATCCACAAACCAAAGTCATCGCTGTCGATACCGTCGGCTCGGTCACGTTCGGCCTGCCGGGTGGCACGCGACATATTCCGGGGCTGGGCACCAGCCGTCTGCCGGAGATTTTCGAGGCGTCCGGGATTCACGACTTCCTGTCGATCCCAGAGGAACAGACGATCAAGGTCTGCCGCTGGCTGGCGCAACGCTACGGTCTGCTTTTCGGCGGTTCCACCGGCACTGTCCTCGCGGGCATCCAGCAATGGGCGCCGCACATCCGTCCCGACGACGTCGTCGTGGCGATCTCGCCTGACATGGGTGAGCGCTACCTCGAAACCATCTATTCCGACGACTGGGTCACCCAGCGTATCGGCGCATCGGCGTTGCAACCCCTTTTCCCAGAAATCGCTCTGGCACTTTCGGCGTAATCCCCATGACCACACAGAACCCGATCCAACCGTTCCACGTCATTCCCGGCGCAGTCGTCAAGGACATCCTCAACGGCCTTCGTCAGGAAGCCATCGAGATCGTCGCGCAGACTTACCTGACCCACGAACGTGGCGAGACGGTTAACCCCGACAGTTACTTCCTGCGCTTTCCGGCGGAACCGGCAAACCGGATCATTGCGTTGCCGGCGGCCATCGTCGACAGCGAGGGCGATCAGTCCGTTTCCGGGATCAAGTGGATTGCCAGTTATCCCGACAACATCAAGTCGGGCATCCCGCGCGCCTCGGCAGTGCTGATCCTTAACGATCCGGAGACCGGTTATCCCTATTCGCTGCTGGAAGGCGCGCTGATCAGTGCCGTGCGTACGGCCGCCTCGGCGGTGCTCGGCGCCTGGTGGCTGAATGGCCAACGCAAAAGCGCACCAAGACTGTCGATCATTGGGGGCGGGGTGATTTCGAGAAACATCCTTGAAACGTTTATCGCCGATGACTGGTCGTTCGACAGCGTGGGGATTCACGATCTCAACGCCGAATCTGCTCAAGCGCTGGCGGCATTCGGCAAACAGCTCGGGGTTCCGGATGTGCAGCTGCTGTCGCTGCAAGATGCACTCACCGCCGACATCGTGGTGTTCGCCACCAGCGCCGGCGAACCCTACGTCAAAGGTAGCGGTACATTCCGTCCGGGGCAGATCGTGCTGAACATCTCGTTGCGGGATATCGGCGCAGAAATCATCGAAGAAAGTTACAACTACTTCGACGATGTGACCCATTGCCTGAAGGCCAATACCTCGCCGCATCTGGCCGAGCAGAAGTACGGTCATCGCAACTTCGTCACCGGCACGGTGGCGCAATTGATTCGCGGCGATCTGCAAGTTGCCACAGACAAACCGCTGATCTATTCGCCATTCGGCATGGGTATCCTCGATCTGGCGATTGGCCGGATGATCCATGACATCGCCGTCAAGGATGGCTCGGCGGTCGCCATCCCCTCCTTCTTCGGAGAGGAGCGCAGATGGTGAAGGCGCCTTTGAACATCGGTCTGGTGGGCTGCGGTTCGCGCGGGCTGTCGATTTTCGAACGCCTGCTGAGTCTCACCGAAGAGCGCCCGGAGCAACCGGTTGTCATCGATATTTTCGAGCCCAATGTGTTCGGTAGCGGTGCGCACTGGCCGGATCAACCGAATTACCTGTTGCTCAATACTGTCGCCGGTCAGCTCGGGGTATTCCCCGACGCGGCGGCGTTTGGAAACCTGGCGGATGCGCGCGAAAGGCCGGGCGCAGACTTCCTGACGTGGTGCCGTGAGCAGCGCATCAAGGTCGATCCGGACAGCGGCTTGCTCGCCGCCGATGGACGCGATGTCGAAGCGCAGGATTTTTTGCCGCGTCATCTGCTCGGCGCTTATCTGGCGGATGCCTTTGCGCAAATCCTCGCTACGGCACCGAGCTGGGTCAGCGTGAATCTTCACCAGCAAGCTGTCACGGCGGTCGAGAGCAATGAGGCTCAGCAGTACGTTCTACACACCGCATCAGGCGAGGCGGTGACGGTGGATCGGCTGATCCTGACGGTCGGCCATACCGGTCGCCTGCGCCTGGCTGATCGCAACCGCATCGAGGACGTCTATCCGCTGCCTGGCAGCCTCGACACCATCGAACCCGGCGAAACCGTGCTGATTGAAGGGCTGGGCCTCGGCGCGATGGACACCCTGGCGGCGCTCACTTCTGGCCGGGGCGGTCATTACAAGCGCATGGCCGACGCCAGTCACGCCTATCAACCGTCAGGTCGCGAACCGGTGATCTTTATCCAGTCGCGCGACGGCCTGCCTTTCCGCACACGTCCCAACGGCCTGATCGAGTACCCCCGTCATGAAGCTGTGCTGCTCACCAGTGCGCGCATCGAGTCCTTGCGAGCCAATGCACCGAACCGGCAGCTGGATTTCGAGCAAGACATCCTGCCGTTGATGCTGCTGGAGATGCGTGCGGCGGCCGTCGCCGTTGCGCATGCAGAACCGACGCAGGCACTCGACCAACTCAGGAACGTCAGTGTTGCCGGGCCTGCCGGTGTTGTCGCCTGCGAAGCATTGCTGCGTGATTACGAAGCCACCGGCGGCGCGATCAATCCGCAGGCGTTGATCTGGCATGCACTGCCGGACAATGTCACACCGCACAACTATCACGCCTGGATCTACGACACGCTCGAAGCCGACTTGCACGAGTCGCGGCTGGGCCGTGGTGAGTCGGCGATCAAAGCGGCCATCGAAGTCTGGCGCGATCTGCGTGACCGACTGCGTGAAGCGGTCGACTTCGACGGGCTGACCGACGCCTCGCATCGGCAGTTCTATGGTCGTTGGCACAAGGCGATCAACCGCCTCGTCGCCGGTCCGCAAAAAGAGCGCCACGCCGACCTGCTGGCCCTGTGTGACGCCGGCCTGCTGACATTCCTCAAGCCGGGCTCTCGACCAGCGATCGACAACTACAAGCGTGTCGCCGGCTATGTCCAGAGCAGCGGCGTGACCAACAGCGACTGCGCACCGGTACGCGATCTCGCGCGCCTCGGGCTGATCCGCCCGCGTACCGACGTGCCGGGCATCGACGGCATCGACGTCGACGCGGCGTGTCATCCCAAGTCGAACGCAGGCGAACCCGTGCGCAACCTCTGGGTACTTGGCCCGCTCGCCGAAGGTTCTTGCTACTACAACCACTACGTCACGTCGGCGGGTGCGCCCTCGCGCCTGTTCATGGACGCCCATCGAGCCGCCACTGCAATTCTTGAGGCAGGTACTCCAGCATGAAACTTTTCTACCAGACGCATTCACCCTACGCCCGCAAAGTGCTGGTGCTTGCCCACGAACTCAGGATCGCTTCGAGCCTGGAAGTCATCCACCACGAAACCAGCCCGACATCGCCGAACGAGGTCATCTACAAGGCCAACCCGTTGGGCAAGGTGCCGGTGCTGATCCTCCCCGACGATAGCGCGCTATTCGACTCCATCGTGATTTGCGAGTACCTCGACGATCTGAGCAACGGCCTGAAATTCATTCCGGCCAGCGGCCCCGAGCGCTACAAGGCCTTGCGTCTGCAGGCCTTGGCGCAGGGCATGTGCGATGTTGGCATCAAGCTGCGCTGGGAAGTCGAGCGTCGTCCGCAAGCCTTGCGCTATCCGGCCTACGCCGAGGGTCAGGCGTTCAAACTCAAAGAGGCTTATCGCTTTATTGAAGAGCACGTCGACCTCAATGGTCCGATCACCCTTGGCCACATCGCCCTGGCGACCGCGCTCGACTGGATCGCCTTTCGCCAGCTATCGGACTTTTCCGCTCAGACACGCCTGACCGAGTGGTATCAGACTTTTTGTGAGCGTCCGTCCATGCGGGCGACCGAGTACAGCGGGCAGACTCACGATTAAGTTAAGGAAAACTGTGTATGAGCTCTCTCTTGTTGCAAATGTCACCGATCGCGCTGGTGATCGCGCTGATCCTGATCGTCCGCCGGCCGCCGGTTCAAGCCGCGCTGGCAGGCGTGGTGCTGGTGCTGGTGCTGTGGGCACTGGGCGCTGCCGGACCGGTGTCGGCGGCGATCAGCTCGGCGATTTTTCAGGACACCGCGATCCTGTTTCTCAGCACCGCGTGCGTGATCGTGCCGGGGCTGGCCTTCGTCATCCTGGTCGAACGCGGTGGCGCGCCGCAAGCCATTGGCGCCTGGGTCAAGGAGCTGGGCTGGACACCGCCGGCGCAAGTCATCTTCATCGTGCTGGGCCTGGCGCCGCTGCTTGAAGCGATGACCGGTTTCGGCGTCTCGCTGATCGCCACTGTGCCATTGTTGATGGGCCTGTTCACGCGTCAGTCGGGGATGAAAATCGCGCTGGCCGGCATGGTCATCATGCCGTGGGGCACCTTGGGCCTGGCCACGGTGATCGGCGCGCTGCTGGCGCACCTGCCGGCAGAAACCCTCGGCAGCCATTCGGCGCTGATCAGTGCGCCGGTGTTCCTCTGCCTCGCCGCGATTGCCATGTGGCAGGGCGGCATCCGTTCGGTTTCACCGTGGATCGGACTGGTCGTGGTAACGGCGCTGTTCGTTGCGGTGCTGTTCTCCATCAACCTGTGGATCGGCCCGGAAGTGTCCGGCGTGCTGGCGGGTCTTGCCGTGGCCTGCGTAGGTCTGGGCATTTCCTACGCGCAACGGAAAAAACTGGTGCGCTGGCCGAATGCGGCGTGGCCTTACCTCGCTCTGCTGGGGGTGATCGTGGCATCGCGTGGCTTGTTTGTTCTGTCAGGCTGGGATGCGCTGTGGATCGTCAAAGGCGAGCACGTTTCGTGGAAGCCATTGGCATCCCCGGGGCTGGCGCTGCTGATCGTCACCCTGCTGATGGCGATCAAACAAAGCGCTGCAACGGGGTTCCCGTGGCGCGCACTGTTCAACCGGGCGAAGTTTCCGGTCACGACGATTTTCCTGTTTCTGCTGCTGTCCCAGGTGATGGTCAACGCCGGATTTCTGGTTGAAGCACAGCGCACGCTGCAATCGTTGTCGGGGATTTCCCTGGCGCCGACCATCGCGTTGCTGGCGGGTATCGCCGGTTATGTCACCGGCTCCAATGTCGGCGGCAACACCCTCGTGATGCCGTCCATTGCCGCACTGAGCAGTGAACACGGGGCGTGGCTGGCGGCGATGGTCAATAGTGCCGCCGGACACGGGGCGCTGGGGTCGCTGTCGATTCTGTCGCTGATCATCGGGCTGGCGGGCGCCAACCGGCAGGAAGAAAACAACCTGATTCGATTCGCCTTCGGACTGGTTGCCCTCAACATCGTCATAGTTGCTGCAACGGGAATCGTTTTGCTCTACTTTCTCTGAATTGTTTCGAGACATAACAGAGAACTTATGGACAGGTTTGATTTACCGGACAAGCGCTGGCGGATAGTCAAGGACTGGATTATTCGTCAGATCGAAAGTGGAGAGTGGGCAGCCTCGGCAAAACTGCCCTCGATCCGCACCCTGGCGAGAATGTTTGAAACCAGCATCACCACCGTGCAGCGCGCGCTGGCAGATCTGGAGGCCGATGCTTATGTCTCGACCAAACCCCGCATCGGCTATTTCGTTTCGGCCTCGGGACAGGCAAAACCCGCCAGCGGTTTCGATTTCTCCAGTGTCACCGTCAACGTCAATCATGCGGTGGTGGCGATGCTCTCCGAGGCGGCTTCGCGCACCACCGCATCGTTGAACTCCGCCGTCCTGCACAGCGATCTCACACCCAATGTGCTGCTCAACAAATGCCTTTCGGTGCTGGCCGGCAAGGCTGACAACTCGCTGACCGGTCTGGTCGCCCCGCCGGGTTTGCCGGCACTGCGACGACGCATCGCCGGGCTGATGCTGACGCGCGGCGTGGTCTGCGGGCCGGACGATATTCTGGTGACCTCGGGCGACACGATAGCCCTCGAACTGGCTCTGGAAGCCGTTGCATCGCGAGGCGCTACGGTCGCCATCGAAACCCCGACCTATTACGGCATCCTGCAGACCATCGAACGCCTGGGCATGCGTGCCTTGCCGATCCGTACGCACGGCAAACTGGGCCTCGACGTCGATCACCTCGAAGAAGCGTTGAAGCTGAAAAAAGTCTCGGTGATCTTTCTCAACCCAACCCTGCAAAATCCCCGTGGTTTCGTCATGCCCGATGAAACCCGTGCCCGACTCTCACAGATGGCCCGTGAAGCGGACGTGCCGATTATCGAGGACGACATCTTCTTCGATCTGGTGCCGGAAACCGAACGCCCGCGCGCCATCAAGAGCTACGACACCACCGGGCAGACGATTTATTGCTCGTCATTCTCCAAGACCATCGCTCCCGGCTATCGCGTCGGCTGGTGTCTGGCCGGCAAGTACCGCAACGCAATTCTGGCGCAAATGTTTTCGCGCAATCTGGCGGTGTCCAGCCTTGCGCAAAATGTCCTCAACGAATTCATCGGGCGCGGTTACATGGATGAGCACTGCGCCAGACTCAGGTCGCAACTGTCATCGCTGGCAAGTTTTGTCGAGGGGCTGGTGCGCACGGACTTCCCTGTGGGAACCGTTTATGTGCCACCGCGTGGCGGATTCATTCACTGGATCGAAATGCCCGCGCACACAGATATGCCGACCCTGCAAGCGTTGGCCACCGAGCGTGGATGCCATGTGGCCGGCAGCGAAATTTTCTTCGCCGACGGGCAGGCGACTACGGGTGTGCGCATCTGCTTGGGTACAGCGCTGACCCCAGGCGTGATCGAGATCCTGAAAGTGATTGCCGAGTGCGCGCACCTCGCCGGGCGACCGTCGCCTGTGCCACAGACACTGATTGAGCGACAGGAAGAACCGGCGGCTTCCTGACCGCGAAAGGATGTTCGCAGAGCCAACTCATGAACCAGAAAAGAACCCGCATCCCCCTGCCCCATCCGCCGCCGTATCGCCAGAGCCGCCTGTCGATGTGCCTGACGATTCTGTTCAGCGTGCTTCTGGTATGTCTCGGCGGGATGCTCTGCTACCTGATATTCGATGGGTTGGTACAGGGCTCCATCACCATGATCACCCGTGGCGGCCCGGCCAGAACCTATACCCTCGCCGCCCAACCGCGCCTGTATTGGTTCCAGATTGTCTGGCATGGATGCTTCGCTCTGCTGTTACTGGCCGCAGGGCCGGGATGGTACTGGGTCAATCGTATATCCCGGCCTGCAACCCAGCCAAAGCGCAAAACCAAAACCCGCTAGCTGTTGTCGTTCCAGTGGAACACCAGATTGCGTGCAGCACCGCCGCCAACATCCGTAACATCCTGTCGTGGCTCGCCTTTGCGCGTGGCCACGACGGTGTATTTGCCGGGAGGCAATTGCACGTACACCAGTGGGCCCGTCTGATTCAGCGTCAGCACGGTTTGCCCCGTCTTTTGAATCGTCACATCGACGTCGGCGGTGTACTCGTCTTGCGCGCCGACCGCAAACGTCATGTGCAGGTTGTAACCGCTGGATTGCTGAATGGCTTTCGCCTCATCCTCTCCGATCCCGCCGGCCAGATATCGGGTGCCGTTTTGCTGTTGTTGCTGCACTTGCACACCTGCACTGTTGATCGGCTCAAGACTGGCTGCCTGCAGCATCACCGGAAACAACAGGGCGGCGACTGCGGCGACGGACAGTACAAATGAAAAAACGCGTTTCATGATGGCGACTCCCGGGCTCTCGTGGAGCCCAACCGTTACCTTTCATTGGATCGGCTGCAGACAGGTCGCGTTTTAGAATGATTTGAACTTGGGTCGTGTACGAAACGGACTACAGACCGAAGCCACCGAAAGCACCCTTTCCCAGCAACGTCCTGCAACACCGATCCCGTCTTCCTGCTGACTTCACAGGCTCGCCTGACATCCTTGGCCAGCGACTGTTGGCAATCTTGTGTTCCTGTTTCCAACGACGTGGAAGACCTGATGAGCCCGCTGAAACCTGCTGACACGCAAGACCCGAAAATCGATTCATTGCTGGGGGAGCTTGGCGAGTTGACTCGCCAAGCACAGAAAAAAGTTTCAATACTCAAAGGCAATGAGCAACTGTTCGCCAGTAGTTACAAAACGGTACTGCCAAGTGTGGAAGAACTACGAGCGGAGTTGCAAAAAGAGCAGGCACTGATCGAGGAGCGCTTGCTCACCGAGTCCACAGAATAAGCGCTGCGGATTGTCCCCTGGATGCGCCGGGACTATTGTTGGCAGCTACCCGCGAAGATCGAGCGCCATGAGTTCTCACGACACGCCTGAGTTGGAAAACGTGCAGCGCAAGCCATCAGCGACAGCTGAGATGCAGGGTGAAGCCTTCAAGGAAAACGCTGCCGACGGTTTTGTCCTTGGCGGTTTCACCTGGCGACATGCCCTGCCCGCTATTCAGCGCCCGGTAGTGATCATCAATGCCGCCACTTCCGTGCGCTGCCGTCATTACTCGCGTTTCGCGGCCTATCTGTTCGCCAATGGTTTCGACGTTATTACCTACGACTACCGTGGCATCGGCGAATCGCGCCCCGGTTCGATGAAAGGGTTGCACGCCTCATGGACCGATTGGGGCGTGCTGGATTTCGAGGCAATGCTCAAACGCGCGCAGCGGGAGTTTCCCGGTCAGCCCATCGATGTGGTCGGACATAGTTTTGGTGGTTGTGCGGCAGGCCTCGGTGAATCCGGACAGGTTATCCGACGGCTGGTCACCGTTGGCGCACAGTTCGCTTACTGGCGCGATTACGCGCCCGAACACCGCTGGCGCATGTTCGGCAAATGGCACCTGCTGATGCCGTTGGTGACGCTGCTCTGCGGCTATTTCCCCGGCAAGCGCCTCGGCTGGCTGGAAGACACGCCAACCGGCGTTGTGCGCGACTGGAGCACGCCTGCCCCGCGTTTCGAACGGCGCCCAAGCGGTCGCGCACTCATGGAAAAAAGCGGCGCCCTGCCCTTCGACAAAGTCCGCGCACAAACCCTGGCAATCAGCATCAGCGACGATCCCTACGGCACCATCCCGGCCATCGAACGCCTGCTCGCCTACTTCAGCAATGCCCCGAAAACCCACCTGCGCATCGAACCGCAAGACATCGGCGAACAACAAGTCGGACATTTCGCCTTTTTTCGCAGCGCATACCAAGCCACACTATGGCCCATCGCTCTGACCTGGCTGCAAACCGGTGAATTGGCCCCCGACACCCCCGGGCGGCAAATTCCGCGCAGCTGAGCCCATCCAACGCACCACGGAACAACACCATGGCCTCCGCCAACAAGCAGCAAAAACGCGCCGCCCGGGCCAAGACCAAGGCCAAGCAGAACCGCACCAAACGCGCCGAGGCGCCGGTAGAACTGGACCCGAACGATGACCGCATCGACTTCGAATCGGTGGACCTGACCGAGCTGTTCAAGAAAATGATCGACGCCGAGAAGATCAGCCAGCAAGCCCTGTGCACCGCGTTCCTCGAAGACCCGCTGCTGGAATTGGTCTATGAACAGGAAGGTGAAGAAGGCGCGATGGACTTCATCCTCGCGGCGCTGATCGAGTACCGCCAGTGGTCGAAAGAAACCGACGAGGCCGGCGCACTGGCGTGGATCGAATCGCCGGCCTTTCAGGCCGACTATGTAGCAGCGTCCGATGCGATTGCTGCACAAACCCAACAGAAGAACTGAGTTCCCATGGCATCCCTGAACAAGCAACAGAAACGCGCCAAACGCGCCAAGGCCAAAGCCAAGCAAATCCGTATGGTCGGCCGCAAACCTCTGGATCAGGACGAAGACCTCGACCACCTCGCCGAGCCGATCCCGGAATACACCCTGGCGATGTTCAGCAAAATGCGCGACGCCGAAGCCATCAGCCGCAACGAAATGCTGCTGACGCTGCTGCGTGAACTGGCGTTCATCATCGTTGACCATCCAGACCTGCTGGACATGGAAAACGCCGACAACGAAGGCATGGCCGCCACCCACTTGGCCGCCGACATGTTGATCGACTACCGCATGTGGGCCGAAGGCGTAACGATCGAAGAAGCCCAGGCCTGGCTGAGCGAGCCACAGTTCATCACCGATTTCGGGGTTGCGCTGGATACTTACAGCAAGTCGGTGGAAGATACCGAACCCAAAGCCGAGTAATTTTTTGCGCCTCACGTCCACGCACGATCAGGAAAAGGAAGTCAGATGAAGACAACAGACTCGTGCAAGGGTGAGCAAATTCCGAAGGCAGAAGACACAGCAGCCATCTTCGAAAGCGAACCTGTTAAATCTCTCAAGCAAACAACTTGGGATGAATGGTTCGACGGAGAGAAATGCAGCCCAGACTTCATGCTCTCGCGAGAGCAAAGCTGATCCGGATCTGAAGCGCAGATATTTCGCCACCGGTAGCACAAACAAAAACGGCCGCTCGTCATCACTGACAGCGGCCGTTTTGCATTACGCGTTACGGATCAGTTCAACACCACCGCACCACGTTTTTCCAGCTTGCGACGACGCGCCACCAACAGACCGGCAGCCACCACCATCAGGCTCAGCAGGCCAGTCGCGAGGATCTCCACGCGGTGGGCTTCCTGGAACAGCATGATGGTAAGGGCCGCGACGATGAAGATGATCACCGCGTAGGTCAGGCCCGGGAACAGCCACATGCTGAAGACGATTGTCTCGCCACGCGCCACGCGTTGTTTACGCATGCGCAGTTGCGAGAACGCGATCACCAGGTACACCAGCAGCGCGATGGCGCCGGAGCTGGCCAGCAGGAACTCGAACACGGCGGCCGGAGCCACGTAGTTGGCGAACGTGCAGAGGAACGCAGCACCGGTCGACAGCATTACCGCCCAGTAAGGCGTGCCGCTTTTGTTGGTGCGGGTCGCCATGGCCGGTGCGTCACCGCGCTTGCCGAGGGAGAACAGCATGCGCGACGAGGTGTACAGCGCCGAGTTCAGGCAGCTGGTTACCGCGACCAGCACCACGATGTCGACGATCATCTTGGCGTTAGGAATGCCCATGCGCTCAAGCACGGTCTGGTAGGAACCGAGGTTGGCCAGCGTAGGATCGTTCCATGGCACCAGCGCTACAACAATGAAGATCGACACGAGGTAGAACAAGCCGATCCGCCAGATCACCGAGTTGGTGGCCTTGGAGATTTGCTTGCCCGGGTTCTTCGATTCCGCGGCCGCAATGGTCACGATCTCGGTACCCATGAACGAGAACATCGTGGTCAGGATCGCGCCCAACACCGCGCCCATGCCGTTCGGCAGGAAGCCACCCGTGTCGAACAGGTGCGAAACACCGCTGACCTGGCTGTTCGGCAGGTAGCCGAAGATCGCCGCCAGACCGAGGATGATGAAGCCGATGATTGCCAGCACTTTGATCAGGGCAAACCAGAATTCGAACTCGCCGTAATTCTTTACGCTGAACAGGTTGGTCACGGTCAGCAACATGGTGATGATCAGTGCGAACGCCCAGATCCCCACGCTTGGGAACCACGCGTGCAGGATGGTCGCAGCGGCGTTGGCTTCCAGCGGAATCACCAACACCCAGAACCACCAGTACAACCAGCCGATGGTGAAACCGGCCCAGTGCCCGATAGCACGGTCGGCGTAAGTCGAGAACGAGCCGGTGTCCGGCGAGGCAACTGCCATTTCGCCCAACATGCGCATCACCAGTACCACCAGGGTGCCGGCGGCAGCGTAGGCCAGCAGCACGGCAGGGCCGGCGGCAGCGATGGCGTGGCCGGAGCCAACAAACAAACCGGCGCCGATCACACCGGCGATCGACAACATGGTCACATGACGCGGTTTGAGCCCTTGTTCAAGGCCATTGGAGCTTGAGGTACTGCTCATCGAAACTACCTTTGCGAGGAAAGCGATTGCGTCCGTCTCGTCTGGTTTTCCTTCTCGTAAAAAGAAACCAACGGGGCGTTCCAAATTCTGCACGCAATAATTGCGCCAAAATATTTCAAACTCTTCTGGCCCGCGGTCTCCAGCCGGACCGGACAGTCATCGCAAGTCCTTGAGATTAATGGCAATTCGCCAGAACGTTACCCTGCGACTCACTTTCAAGACGAATCAACGCACCAGAAACACACTGAAAAAGTGTGGGATGCACAATAAAAGGGCGATTCAGGAACGATCAGCCGGATAGCGCTTCCAACACCCCGCCAAAGCTGGCAACATCGCGCCTTTTTTTACGCGACACCCGCGGGATTGCCCGTTCAAACACCCGTTCGGTTGTTGATGGGGCGACAGTCTGCTGTGCCGATGCGACAACCTGCCACACGCCACCCGATTACCGCTCCCAGCGCTGTTGGCTGCCATTGAAACGCTATGCTAGCTTGGCCGCCTCGCCAGGAAGGCCAACCAACAGCAGGAGCGCAACATATATGAGGAACGCACATGGCTGAGGCCACGCCCGCGCTTGAAATCCGCAACCTGCACAAACGCTACGGACAGCTTGAGGTGCTCAAAGGCATCTCGCTGACCGCCCGCGACGGCGATGTGATCTCGATCCTGGGTTCCTCCGGTTCCGGCAAGTCCACGTTCCTGCGTTGCATCAACCTGTTGGAAAACCCGCACCAGGGCCAAATCCTGGTCGCCGGGGAAGAACTCAAGCTCAAGGCCGCCAAAAATGGCGAACTGGTTGCCGCCGACGGCAAGCAGATCAATCGCCTGCGCTCCGAGATTGGTTTTGTGTTTCAAAACTTTAATCTGTGGCCGCATATGAGCGTCCTCGACAACATCATCGAAGCGCCGCGTCGCGTACTCGGCCAGAGCAAGGCCGAAGCCATCGAAGTCGCCGAAGCACTGCTGGCCAAGGTCGGCATCGCCGACAAGCGCCACGCCTACCCGGCGCAATTGTCCGGTGGCCAGCAGCAACGCGCGGCGATTGCCCGCACGCTGGCGATGCAACCGAAAGTGATCCTGTTCGACGAGCCCACCTCCGCGCTTGACCCGGAAATGGTTCAGGAAGTACTTAGTGTCATCCGCGCATTGGCCGAAGAAGGCCGCACCATGCTACTCGTGACCCACGAAATGGGCTTCGCCCGTCAGGTCTCCAGCGAAGTGGTGTTCCTTCACCAGGGCCTGGTAGAAGAGCAAGGATCGCCACAGCAGGTGTTCGAAAACCCGCTTTCGGCGCGCTGCAAACAATTCATGTCCAGCAACCGCTAACGGAGCAACATGCATGCAGAACTATAAAAAGGTCTTCCTGGCTGCGGCCGTCACCCTGGCGTTCAGCGCCGGTGCCATGGCCGAAACCCTGAAGATGGGCATCGAAGCGGCTTACCCGCCATTCAACAACAAAGATGCCAGCGGCAACGTTGTCGGCTTCGACAAAGACATCGGCGACGCGCTGTGCGCCAAGATGAAAGTCGAGTGCAGCGTCGTCACCTCCGACTGGGACGGCATCATTCCAGCCCTGAACGCCAAGAAGTTCGACTTCCTGATCTCGTCGATGTCGATCACCGACGAACGCAAGGGCGCGGTGGACTTCACCGACCCGTACTACTCGAACAAGCTGCAATTCATCGCGCCGAAAGATAAAGAGTTCAAGACCGACAAGGACTCCCTGAAAGGCAAAGTGATCGGCGCCCAGCGCGCAACCCTGGCCGGTACCTTCATGGAAGACAACATGCCGGGCATTGAAGTGAAGCTCTACGACACCCAGGAAAACGCCTATCTCGACCTGACTTCCGGTCGTCTGGACGGCATCCTCGCGGACAAATACGTCAACTACGAGTGGCTGAAAAGCGACGCCGGCAAAGCCTACGAATTCAAGGGCGACCCGGTGGAAGAAAGCGACAAGATCGGTATCGCTGTACGCAAAGGCGACCCGATCCGCGAGAAGCTGAACGCCGCGCTGAAGGAAATCGTCGCTGACGGTACCTACAAGAAGATCAACGACAAGTACTTCCCGTTCAGCATCTACTGATTCTGACCTGCCGGATCGGCGCCGCTCCCCAGCGGTGCCGATCCCCGGCCTTGCCTGCCGCGATTTGAAAAGAAATCCATGATTATCGACCTCTACGGATTCGGCCCGGCGCTCGCCGCCGGCGCGCTGATGACCGTCAAACTGGCACTCTCGGCCCTGTGCCTGGGGCTGGTGCTCGGTCTGCTCGGCGCCTTGGCCAAGACTTCCCCGTACAAGCCGCTGCAATGGCTTGGCGGCTTTTATTCAACCCTGGTGCGTGGCATTCCGGAATTGCTCTGGGTGCTGTTGATCTACTTCGGTACGGTCAACCTGATGCGCGCGCTCGGTGAGTTTTTCGGCAATCCCGATCTGGAACTCAGTGCCTTTGCCGCCGGTGTCATCGCACTGGGCCTGTGCTTCGGCGCGTACGCCACGGAAGTGTTCCGTGGCGCGATCCTCGCCATTCCCAAAGGCCACCGTGAGGCCGGCGTGGCCCTGGGCCTGTCGAAATGGCGGATCTTCACCCGACTGATCATGCCGCAGATGTGGCGCATCGCCCTGCCGGGCCTTGGCAACCTGTTCATGATCCTGATGAAGGACACGGCACTGGTGTCAGTGATCGGCCTGGAAGAAATCATGCGTCACGCGCAAATCGGCGTGACCGTGTCGAAACAGCCGTTCACCTTCTATATGGTCGCCGCGCTCATGTACCTCGGCCTGACCGTGCTGGCCATGACCGGCATGCATTTCCTGGAAAAACGCGCCGCCCGCGGCTTCGCGAGGAGCGCTTAATGAATTGGGAAATCATCATCAAGTGGCTGCCGAAACTGGCGCAGGGCGCGACCCTGACTCTGGAACTGGTGGCCATTGCCGTGATCGCAGGTCTGCTGCTGGCGATTCCGCTGGGCATCGCCCGCTCTTCGAAGCTGTGGTACGTACGCGCTTTGCCCTACGCCTACATCTTCTTTTTCCGTGGCACGCCGTTGCTGGTTCAACTGTTCCTGGTCTACTACGGCCTGGCACAGTTCGACGTGGTCAGGAACAGCTCGATGTGGCCGTACCTGCGCGATCCGTTCTGGTGCGCCACCGCGACCATGACCCTGCACACGGCGGCTTACATCGCCGAAATTCTGCGTGGTGCGATCCAGGCCATTCCACCGGGCGAAATCGAAGCGGCGCGGGCCTTGGGCATGTCCAAACCGAAAGCGATGTTCTACATCATCCTGCCGCGTGCCGCGCGCATCGGCCTGCCGGCCTACAGCAACGAAGTGATCCTGATGCTCAAGGCCAGCGCCCTGGCCAGCACGGTGACGCTGCTGGAACTGACCGGCATGGCCCGCACGATCATCGCCCGCACCTACCTGCCGGTGGAGATCTTCTTCGCGGCTGGCGTGTTCTATCTGCTGATGTCCTACGTGCTGGTGCGCGGCTTCAAGCTGCTGGAGCGCTGGCTGCGCGTCGATGCCTGCCAAGGGCGTTGATTCTTCCCACGTGCTGACGGGCGAGAACCTACTCGCCCGCTTCACCGCGCTGGATGCTTTTCTGACAAAGCATCAGGCGCTGTGGAAACCCCGTCCCTTCACTCATCTTTCGCTTGCTTGGGAAGCGTCCTACCCGGAGCTGGCCTTGTGGCTACGCGGGCGATCGCTTGAGGATGCGGAAAACGCGCATAACCAACCTGCCGACCTTGCCGATGCGCCGGAACCGTTTGCTTCATTGGCGGCGTTGTCGGCTGAGCTGAGCGCGGTAGGTGAGTTGCCAGGGCATGCGCTGGAAGCCGCTGGTCATCGCTTGAATGTCGATGTGCCGGGACGCAAATGGCAGCAGATCGAGGCGTTTGCCAGTCGTTTGTCCTTTGCCTCACAACCGACGCATTGGCTCGACTGGTGTTCCGGCAAGGGCCATTTGGGCCGACGTCTGTTGGGCGCCGGGCAACAATTGACCTGCGTTGAATACGATCCGGCGCTGGTTGTCAGTGGTCAGGCGTTGAGTCAACGTCATCATCTGCATGCCTTGCATGTCGAGCAGGATGTGCTGGCGACGAATGCTTCAGATGTATTGAGTGCCATCCACACGCCTGTCGCCCTCCATGCCTGTGGCGATTTGCATGTGCGACTGATGCAACTAGCCAGTGCTGCCGGCTGCCAACAACTGGCGATCGCCCCGTGCTGTTACAACCGCACAAGTCGCACGGAATATAAGGCGTTATCTGCCGCCGGACTGGAATCGCTCCTACGATTGTCTCTAGAAGATCTTGCCCTACCGATGAGCGAAACCGTCACCGCCGGTGCACGAGTCCGACGTCAGCGCGACACCTCGATGGCCCGACGCCTCGCTTTCGACCTGTTGCAACGGCGACTGCGCGGTATCGACGAATACCTGCCAACCCCCTCGCTATCCAGCGCCTGGCTGGACAAACCGTTCGCCGATTACTGCCATGATCTGGCCGCCCTCAAACAGTTATCCACAATAGGCTCGCAAGATTGGCCGGCGCTCGAAGCTGCCGGATGGCAGCGGTTGGCCGAAGTTCGCAACCTGGAATTACTGCGAGGATTGTTCCGACGACCGCTGGAGCTTTGGCTGAATCTGGATCGAGCACTTTTCCTCGTCGAACAGGGATACGTCGTACGCCTTGGTACCTTCTGCGATGCGCCGCTCACGCCACGTAATTTCATGTTGTTGGCCGAACGCGTTTAAAACCCGAACAGCCTGTGGATAACTCTGTTGATGGAATTCCCATGGATCCAATATCCATGCCTGTTTCGAGGCTTTAACACCACTGGTCATTTTTTGTTCATATAGATAAAAAACCTGTAAAACAGGGATTTGCGAACAAAATGAGAACGCCTCCACAAAATCATGCCAAAGTGCGCAATCCAGTCGATCCGTTGTGCATAAGCTTCCAATCAAAACGACATAAACCGCCAAGTCACGACGAATTTTTTCAAGAAAAACGCAGCCTCCACCCTCCTGCGCCAAACCGTTCAGGCTCCTGTTTTCAAGGGCCGGACCGCAGGAACAGCGCCTTCGTCGAACCTGATCGAGCACTCGCGTAAAAATAGTCTGAATTCAGGGGTTTACAGAACCAACCCAGTCGCTATAATCGTCGCCCACACGCCGGTATAGCTCAGTTGGTAGAGCAACTGACTTGTAATCAGTAGGTCCCGGGTTCGACTCCTGGTGCCGGCACCATACAAAACGAAGCCCCTGCAGAAATGCAGGGGCTTTGTTGTTTCTAGGTTTTAAAAAGACTTCACGTCAAATCGTGAAAACGTCCACAAAGTGTCCACACCTGAAAATTGTCACTCCCGCGAATGTCATCACTCATGCGGAGTGGGATTGCTTGAGTCGGTCAATGCATGCCCAATCTGTAGTGCCATTTCGAGCAAATCGGCATGAGATGGGTCAAACCACGTTTTGATGTGAGACTGTGGTCTGACCTATTTTCCCCACCCTATTTTGCTCGTGTCGCTACGGCTTAGGTTGGCGAAAGCGCTTTGAGAAACCTCGGTCTTCCTTTGCTCTTCAGTGGCCGCCGAGAGCGGCACCCGCGTTACGCGTGCGGCCTTTCCAGCCTTCATCTGACGTACAGAATTCAGCAAGTCCGTCTGAAATCGCTTTAGTTCATCTGCCATGCCTTTCTTCGCCTTCAGCTACTTTCTCCAACACTCGCTTGCTGAACTTATGCAGCTTGAACAGAAAGCGAAATCCGCCTTCCAAGTTGCTGCAACGCACGCTCAACATTCTCGATTTTGGAGTGATGCAGGAAATCTACCAGGCGGTCGACCTGGGGCCGTTGTACGCCGAGACGACGTGCCAACTCGGCCTTGCTTACACCTGACTCCAAAAGGGTATTCCACAGAGCAACCTTTGCTGCAGTCAGCGCAGGCAGACGCAATACAACGTCACTTGCCTGTTCTCCTGCCTGACCGGTCGGAATCAACCGGCGATCATCAACGTAAATCGACAGCGCTGTCTCGATTGCATCAATAGCGGTATCCAGCGCTTCCTTGAGAGTCTCGCCGACGGCGTGCATCTCTGGAATTTCTGCGCAGGTCAGCCAGACACTGCCCGGCTCTTCGTGAACTTCCAACGCATATTCGAACATCACGATTCCTCTCATCGGTACAGCTGGGCCTCAATCCTTGAGGCCCAGCTGCTTGATTATCGATTTTCTCAACCCTTCGCCCATTTCCTTGGCTCCATGGTCGGGAAACACGGTTGATTTGCCATTCAAGGAAACCTTGAAGTGACTGCCCTTGCCGGTTTGAAACTCAACGCCTTGGGCTTTCAACCATCGCCGAAACTCGCTGTACTTCATGTGCAACACTCGCCGTTTCGGTAGAGCGAATGTGCAACATATTTGCTGCACATGCAACATAAGTGTTGCACTACACAGAAATGCCAACGGCCACCACCTGGCCACGATTGCGCATTTGTCCTCCTCTAGTTACCGTCAAACCCGTCGCTGCCAATTCGGCGACCGGGCCTGAGAACCCGAGTAAGATGCAGGCGCACCAGCGCCCCAACCCACGTTTGCCGGCGCTTTTTTGTGTCCGCATTCACGTGTAATGGCGGCTGTGCGTGGGAGACCTTCGGGTCTGCCGGGTTCCTGTATCTCCGGTTTCTCAGCCTGCGCATAGCTGCCACCCTTTCGCCTGAGAACGAATTGGCAGCTCTCATTTGATACAGGGAGTTCACAAATGAATGCCATTGATTCATCCGTAATCCGCCGCGCAGTCGCACCGGTCACCTCACTCCACTTCCTCACATACGTCAGGTGAAGCGAAATGACCGACTACCTCGATTTGAAAATCCCAGGCCTTACGCACTTTTCCTTCCAGGCCAATCAAGCGATGTTCCGCACCAATCGCGGTGTTCCAGTGATAGCCGCCCTCTCGCACGCCTCACACTTGCTTCACATCTCCAAGCTACTGACTGCCGACTCCACAGTCTCTCGCGACCCTGACCTTCACGCTTATGCCTCGCAGTATCTGCAGGAGTTAAGCAAGGCACTGATCGACGACGTGGTGAAAGTGCTGGATGCGCCAACAGGAAGCCATTGACGTAAACCGCCAATACGAAGCCTTCGCCTTACGGCGGGGGCTTTTTGCGATTCAAACCTGACTGATCTCAAACACAAACGAAATCCTGCGCTGGCTCGCACTCCACACATAGCGCAGATGCTTGCCCTGCTTCGGAATCGACACCGCCGGCGGCCGAAACGCGGCGACACATTCATGCCCCGGCAGGCGGACGCTGTTGTAGAGCAGGCCCCAGGATTCAGACTCGCGCAGTTGTCGGGCAAATGCTTGAGATGGGGCATAGGCCTGCGGATCGGGTTGATGTAAATCGGGAAAGTCGTGACGAACATCATGCAGCGGCTTAACCACGCGATTGACGTATGTGCGCATGGTCAATTCAAGATCCGCTTCGTTGGTGGCCGCGAGAAAGCGTTCCTGGTGGTAGCACGTCTCGGCAATGGCGGCCGCTTGGCTACTCGCGGCGTAATAAACACCGAAGGTGCCGTCACAAAAGCGGCTGGTTTTACCGATGTGGGTAAACGCAGCCATTACCGGAGTCGAACCCGGGCCGGAGAGTCGATCTTCGGGACGCACTCGAGCGAGGACGCCGGCCTGTTCGATCAGGCGATCATTGGTCAGCGCCTCGATGGCGTAGGCGACTTCCAGATCCTCGGGGTCGAGCACGTCTTCGAACAGCGCAATCGGCGGGAAGCTGCTGTTGACGATCCGATAAGCCTTGGGCCATTGCGACTCGGCCAGCGGCGGGGCCTTCAACCGCGCACCCCGTCGAGATAGCGGCGCACGTCAGCGATGTCGACCACCCTCCCCGCCAGCATGTAATCCAGCGCCGTCCGCCCATTGAACGGCGCCGCCGTGTTCGGACTGCTGACCCACGTATAAGCGCGCTCGCGACTGTTGCTGAAGATGATGCTCAACGCCTTATGAATGCCCATCAGATACGAGATGCGCTCAAGGGTGTCATGCGGCAGACGTATGTTCGGCGGCAGATGTTTGTACTTGTAGAACGTTGTGTTGCCGACGCCCCCTAGCAGCGTGCGTTGCTGCTCGGCGTTACAGCCCCAACGTTCCATTAGATTGAAGAAGAACTTCAACGCAACACGCCCGGCTTCGGGAACGTCGAGTTGCTCACGCGGGGTAAGGGCTGGGGATGAGGTAGGCACGGCCGCCTCCATACTGAGTGACATACTTTCAAGCCTAGTACAAATACGAATATTTATTTTCTTTTAATCCGCTTGCGAACCGGCTCGTTCCCCAAACAAGAATGTTAAAAACACCGAAAATTGTTATTTTCCGTGCGTATTTTTTGACCCCAATCACCCCCACGTCACCAAAAAACCCGATCCTGTGTCAGCCTCCAGCCATCGGCGGGGACATCAATTCGCTACTAAACCCGCGACAACTATGCTCAGGTGCAGGAATATAGCCGGCATATGGCGCCGTATCGGCAGTCTCGTAAACAACAATACCCAGCCCACTTCAGAGGGCATTACCCATGGATAGCAGAACCTTACGCAACCTCATGCGCATCGTGCAGACCGGCTCGTTGTCGGCCGCAGCCGAGCATTCGTGCCTGACCGTGCAGGCCTTGGCCGCGCAGTTGAACAAGGTCGAAGAGCAGTTCGGTTTCCGCTTGTTTCGTCGTTCCAACAAAGGGCTGACGCTGACGCCGCAAGGCACCGAGCTCACGCCGTATATGGACCGAGTGCTGATTGCCACACGACAGATGGAAGAGAAAGTCGAGGCGCTGAAAGTGCCAGGGCAACGCACGTTGAAGGTCGCGTTGAACAACACGTTATCGCCCGACTTCAATCGGCGAATGATCGGACGCCTGATCGAGGTATTTCCCGATTATCAGATGGAATTCA
This sequence comes from Pseudomonas sp. TH06, assembly GCF_016651305.1. Lineage (GTDB taxonomy): Bacteria > Pseudomonadota > Gammaproteobacteria > Pseudomonadales > Pseudomonadaceae > Aquipseudomonas. The sequence goes on from NZ_JAEKEC010000001.1 coordinate 1,121,492, forward strand.
GCTACGCCGAGTCGATGGAAAACCTCAGCAAGCTGAAGAACGAAGACTTTGACCTTGCGGTGCTGATCGGCCCACAGCGGCCGGGCTTGCCGAGCATTGTCCTGCCGGATGTGCAGGTGCAGGTGGTCGGCGCGCATTGCGGCCAGGAAAACGACCCGCTGACGTTGTTGGGCAACAAGTTTCAGGTGCGTCCTGCGGAAGATTGTCCGTATTCCCACAGCTTTTTGCGTTTTCTCGACGCAGGGTTGGGCAATCACGAAAACGGCCAGCGCATGGTCTATTCGTGCAGCGAAACCCTGACGCTGTCGCTCATCACACAGATGGACGCGGTCGGCATGGTCTCTCGCGAGGCCGCGCAAAAGAACGGCCTGACGATTTTCCCCGGCTTCGAGGATTTCCTCGAAGTGCGCCTGGCGGTGAACAATCCTGATTTGTCCAATCAGGCGCTGAGCGACGTCGTCGATCTGCCGTTACATGAACGAGCCGAGCGCAATGTACGCAGCCGTCCCAACCGCCACACTGAGAAAGAGGTTTTTGCTGAAATACGCACATAACAACGTCGGAATCGCTGCATAGAATTCCGGGCGATCGAGCTGTATGTGCTGATCCTTGATCAACAAGGGAGTCAGGCTGATCGCAGCGACGATCGCCACCGGCAAGTACTCCAGCGCCCGCGCCACGAACGGCGGCCAGTGCTCGGTGTTGACTTGCAGTGGCAAGGCGCGCGGTAGGAAGGTCACTGCCATCATCAGCGCGACCACCAGAATCAGGAACGTTTGGTCAGGCATACACCCACTCCGCAGCCCACAAACGTGGCGATAAACACATTAAACGGCGAGCTGCCGACCAGGCTCAGCGCGCCCATGCAAATCACTGCTGCAGCGGCTGCAATCATTTTGTTGCGGGTATTACACAGCGACACCAGCACATAGAGCATCATCGCCGTCAGCGCATAATCGAGCTGATATTTGATCAAGTGCGCGGCGTACTGCGCGCACACAGCGCCGAGCAGGCCGCCAAGCACCCATGACGTGTGGCAGAAAAGGTTGAAGCCAATCAGATAACGCACGTTTACCGGTGCGCCAGTGCCGAGTTTTACGCTGTGGAAAGCGAAGGATTCGTCGGTCAGACCGCCGGCGTAACACCAGCGCTCCACGCGACTGAGGCCCAAGGCGCGCAGGGCTTTGGCCATGTATACCGACATCAGCATGTGTCGCGCATTGATCAGGAAAGTGGTCAGCACAATGGTGGTCAGCGACGCACCACTGGAGATCAACGCCAGTGCAGCGAATTGTGAAGCGCCGGCGTACACGAACAGACACATCGCCACGGGCAACCACATGGGCAGCCCGGCGTTAACGGCCATCAAGCCGAATACAAATGACACCGTGAAATACCCGGCCACCACCGGGCTGGCTTCGGCAAACGTGCGCGACGGCTGATGGTTGACCATCAGCGGCGCACTGCCGGACGTTTCATTCATAGATCCCTCTCAAATGTCCGTTCGCCATGAGGCTCGCAAAAACCCTGGGCAGCCCAGAATCGTTTGCCCGCGAGGTTAGCATCGTCGACGAACAGAAACATCCGCAACACCCCCACCCTTTTCATGTCCGACGACGCTGCTTCAACCAGACGTTGACCGACGCCCTGGCTGCGATAGCGCGGGCTGACGGCCAGATGATTGATCGTGCCACGGCTGCCGAGCATGCCGCCGAGCACCGCGCCGACGATTTCGCCGGCCACGTCGAACGCCAGATAGGCGGTAGTGGTTTTCTGGATCAGCACGCTGCGCAGGCACTTGGCGTCTTGCCATTCGCAGAACGACACTTCGTCGAACTGGCGAAAAAAGCGCTCCATGCGCTGCGCATCCTTGGCGGTGGCGCGGCGCAGCACCACCGGCGTCGAGCACTCGACGCCGTCGATTGGGGTGATCTGATTAGCGAACAATGTCGAAAGCGGTCCCGGGCCGCGAGAAAGAAATCGCCAGAATCTGCCGGTACGCCATGGCATGGGTGTGAGTATTACGCGCCGGAGTCACGTAGTGGCGCATGTCGCGATCGAGGAAGTACGTGGTATCGAGGATTTCCTGGTAGGTGGTCGACGCCAGTTGATGCTCGTGGATGTCGTACAAACGACTCTCGGCCCCCTCGACATTGTTGCGGCCCCAGAAGTGCACACCGCTGAACGGATAGCCGTCGCAGTGAATCCCTTCCGGGGTGATTTCAAGTTGTTTGCCGGGTTTGATCTCGATGCGGATCTGATGAATCTGGCATTGCCAGATTTCATCGTGCAGTTCTTCCGGCAAGACGCTTTTGTACACTTCAAAATCGGTATCGATCAGGCTGCGCATGACGGGCGATTCGATGACTTCATCGGAGAAGTCCTGGAAGTGCCGCACCAGGCCGCCCACATAGGCGTTGTTTTCCTTGGATTGCACGTACGCGCGATGCTCAAGTTGTTTCAGTTCGCGTGTCTTGGGGTTGTACTCAAAGTCGCTGTAACGACGGTAACGCATGCCGGCTTCGGCCTGACCGTAGTAGCTGTCAGGCTCCATGTTTTCCCAACTTTTGGTCAGTCTGACGAAGTCGGCAAAATGACCGTAGAGATTGAAGTCACCACCCTGGACGTTGACATATTTGTCGCGCCGTAGCGATTCGCCCACTTCTCTGTTCAAAACGATCATTACCAAATTCTCCGCTGCGTTGAGCGGCCTAATCTATTAGGTGGAGAATTTGCGTCCATGAGAAAGAATTTCAGGCATTTAAAGCCCTGTTTGAAACGGCGTTTGAAGCACCCTGAAAACAACTTTCACATGACAAAAACACGGGTTTTTTCCGGTTTTCATCGAAAAACCGTCGAAAAAAAACCCCGAACCGGTCGGGGCTTTTCTCATGTTTCTTACACTTGATCAGGCATCAGAAGATGTTGATCGGGTAATCCACGAACACACGCAGCTCGTTGCCGCTGCTGTTGTAGTCGGCGGATTTCTGCGAAACGCGCAGAATCGAGCTACGCAACTTCACGCTGAGGTCTTTGGCCGGACCACTTTGCACAACGTATTTGATCTGGTTGAAGATCTCACGCTCGGTACCGCCGGTGGTGGTCGCGGTGGTGATATTGTCGCCACGCACGTAAGCGACGTTGTAGCTCAGACCCGGTACGCCGAATGCGCCGAAGTCCAGACCGTAGCCCAGCTGCCAGCTGCGCTCGTCTTCAGCGTTGAAGTCCGACCAGTAGGAGTTGGCAAGGTAGATGGTGTTGCCACCGTCGCCGACACGACCCTGGTCTTTCTGGTAGCCGCCGTAGGCGTAGCCCAGGTTGCTATCGCCAGTGGAACGCTGATGCGCCACGGTGAACGAGTGCGGGCCGGTCGCGAACGTCGCTGCCAGGCTCCAGATCTTGTTGTCGTCACCGGTAGCACCAGTCTGACGGACGTAGGAGTCGTCCAGCTTGGTGCGATAGCCGTTGAAGTCCAGAGTCAGGGATTGATCCTTGTTGATCGGGAACACGTAGTTGGCGTTCACGTATTGCTTCTTCAGCACGTCTTCAACATCGGAAGCGTACAGCGCAGCCTTGAACCGTTCGGTGAACTGGTAGCTACCGCCCAACACGTTGATCGACTTCAGACCACCACTGTCACGGCCTTCAGCGCTCTTGCGCGATTCAGCGGTGAAGCGACCGGCGTTCAGCTCCAGGCCTTTGATCTCTTTGGAAGTGATCAAAGTACCGGTGTAGCTTTCTGGCAGCAGGCGCGAGTTGTCGTAGTTCAGCACCGGCAGGGCCGGCATCTGGTCGCCGTAGGTCAGCGTGGTGCTGGACAGACGGAATTTGACCGCCGCGCCACCCTTGGACAGGTCGTTGGCCGGGTGGCCACTGTCGCCCTTCTTGAAGAAGTCGATACCTTGGGCGCCGCTACGATCTTCGCTGCGCTCCAGGTTCAGTGCGTATAGACCGAAGGCATCCACACCGACACCCACGGTGCCCTGGGTGAAACCGGACGAGAACGTACCGATGGCCGCTTGGCCCCACTCGGATTTATCTTTGTTACCGTCTTTGTAGTCACGATTGATGTAGGCATTGCGCAGCAGCACTTTCAGGCTGCTGTCTTCTTGAAACCCCTTGGACTCGGCCTGGTCGTTAGCCATGGCCGAAGTGGCGCTCAACATCCCCAATGCGATCAGACTGATCCGCTTGTTCAACATTTTGTTTTCCTTATTACGGGTTGAAACGCGCTGTGTCGAACGGCTGAAACGGCGCTTATTGCACTCTTTTATTCACCCCGAAACAAAAAGACCCGCCCACGACAATGCCATGGCGGGCCTGCTCCTTATTTTGAGTCATGGCGGTTGGCCACAGGCGTTGGGCCGAATCGTAGCTGCGCCCCGAACTATGTGTCAATTTCAAGAATCGTCTTTAAATAGGCAAAAATCGTCTAAGAATCGTAAATTTTGCGCTGACTCCTTGCTCTGAAATGCCGCCAGCCAGTGAATCAAGGCGTTTCACGCACAGCCATCAAGGCCGCAGAGCGCTGACGATTCGCCCGCCTCATCGACCTCAACGGCCTCCCCTAACCAATCGGCGAAGGCTTGTGGCTTGCCCAACCAGGGGCTGATGTCGATCAACGTGAACTGCCCGTCCCGTTCTAGTGCGAACGTCGGAAAACCCTGGCCGCCAAGTTGAGCCAACAGTGCGCGACTGGCTTTTATATGTTGTTCGGTATCCACGGATTTGAACGCCGTGTGAAACACTTCACCGGCATAGCCCATCTGACCGGCGAGTTCGACAAGTACAGACTCATCGGCAATCCGCCGCCCTTCCAGGTAATGCGCCGTTTGCAAACACCCGAGTAGCTCAAGACCTCGACCGTCGACTGACTCTGCCGCCATGACGGCAGCGATCGGTGGCGTCGAATCGAAAACCGCCGTGTCATCACGCAGCAAGCCTTCGAAATAGGCCTCGCCAAAGGGTTGTCCGGTGTATTCGCCAATGCGCCGATCATGGGGCATGACGTAATTGCGCAATTGCGGCGAGACGCGCTGGCGGTTGGCGCCACTCATCATCCCGCCCGCATGCGCGATCACTCGCAGTACTGGCTGTGCCGCCTGGACCAAGGGTTTGGCGCCGTAGCACCAGCCGCACAGCGGATCGTAAATGTAGTGAAGGATCATCAGTAAGCTCCGGCAGGAAAGTGGGAAACATCGATGCCGGCAGACTAGTCCTCAACTTGTTGCGGAAAAACGCCGGAATGGCTTTCAGTCTGTTTCGTGAATCGGACGAATTGTCCGAACGGTCAGATTGTGTCCGATAAGACACAAATTGAAACAATCGAGCCAAGGAACTTTTCAAGAATAATTAACGAAAGTAAATAGCAAGCATTACCATCCGCATCCCCTACACGCTACAGCCCAAAATTCCTACGGATGTTTTCTGCAAATGCCTGCCCCATCGCGCTTTAGTTCCTACAGCATTGGTCTTTCTGCTCTGCTCTCCGCCGGTTTTTCCTACGCATCTCCTACGATATTGCCGGCAACGGCGATTAGTGCCGAGTCCGAAATCGACAGCGAAGACCCGCGCGTAAAAGTCAGCAACACCGCAACCCGCACATCGACTCCGGTGCGCTACGTACCGCAGGCCATTGATTCGATCAAGACGTCGAACGTTGCCAACTACGGCACCAACGACATCGGCGATGCCTTGAGCGGCATGCCCAACGTCAGCAGCAGCGCCGATACGCGTTTCGACAGCCTGCGCATTCGCGGCTTCGACGCCAGCAACGACTTCTATCTGGACGGCATCCGCGACGACAGCCAATACAAGCGCGACCTGCACAACATCGAACGCGTTGAGGTGCTCAAAGGTCCGGCCGCCGTGTTGTACGGCCGTGGCAGTCAGGGCGGAATCGTCAACCGCGTCAGCAAGGCGCCTGAAGCAGGCCGTCGCTCGACCATCGAAGCCCAAGGCGGTAGCGAAGATTTGCGCAGCCTTTACGCCGACCTCAGCACTGATCCGAGCGAAAACATCAGCCTGCGTCTGAACATGGGCAACATGGATGAAAACAGTTTCCGCGACGGCGTCAGCGGCAACCGCCAACTGTTCGCACCGTCGATGAGCTGGCAACTGACCCCCGACCTGAGTTGGCTGGTGCAATACGAATACAGCCGCTACAACCGCACGCCAGATCGCGGCATTCCGGGTGTCAACGGACGTCCGGCCGATGTCGGCCGCGACACAACCTATGGCAACGATCACGACTTCATCGACGACAAGTCGCAATCGCTGCGTTCGAAACTCACCTACGAGATCAACGACAACTGGCAACTGCGCCAGACCCTCGGTGTGTTCAAGCTCGACAGTGATTTCGACAACACCTACCTGACCGGTTACACCCCGTCGACCAACAAGGTGACACGCCAGCACTGGCAGCAGGACCTGACCACCCGCAACGTCTACAACTACCTTGAGCTGGAAGGCGGTTTCGACACGTTTGGCCTGGAGCATCGCCTGTTGACCGGCGTCGAGATCGGTAGCCAGCGCCGCGATCCGAAGCTGTACAACGCCGCGACCGGCAAGACTCCGGGCGCGCAGCCTGTGCCGTCACTTGACCTGTTCAACCCCAACCGCGAGCTGCGCCATACGGGCAGCATGCAAGTATTCAGTGACAGCCACACCGAAGTCGAAAGCCGTGCGGTGTATGTGCAGGATCAACTGCGCCTGAACGATCAGTGGCAATTGCTCGGCGGCTTGCGCTACGACACGTTTGATATCGAGTCGACCAACAAACTCAAGAACATTTCCGAAGACCGCGACAGCCACAGCACCAGCCCACGCGTGGGCCTGGTCTGGACGCCGTTGCAGAATCACTCGTTCTACGCCTCCTGGTCGAAGACCTTCTCGCCGGTGGGCGGCGGTCTGATCGGCATCACCCCGGGTGCGGCCGGCAACACCAACGACCTGAGCCCCGAGCTGACCAAGCAAAAAGAAATCGGTGTGAAGAGTGATTGGCTCAATGATCGTTTGAGCACCACGCTGGCGATCTATGACCTCGAGCTCTACAACCGCCGCACCAGCGATCCAAATGATCCGACGCTGACGGTGATGTCCGGCCTGCAACGTTCACGCGGGATCGAACTGACCGCCACCGGTAACATCGTCGGTAACTGGTACATGCGCGGTGGTATCGGTATGCAAGATGCGAAAATTGAAAAGGACAACAACGGTCTGGAAGGCAAACGCATCAACAACGTTGCCAAGCACAACGGCAGCCTGTTCCTGACCTGGAAACCGGAAATGGGCTGGTACGGCGAAACCGGTTTGACCCTTGTTGGCCAACGTTATGCCGATAACGCCAATACCACGGTGCTGCCGGGTTATGGCCGTTGGGATGCGCTGGTCGGTTATCGCTTCAAGGACTGGGATCTGCGCACGGCACTCAACAACATCACCGATCGCGAGTATTACGCGTCGGCGACCAGCCAGTATCAGATCCAGCCGGGCGCACCGCGCAGCGTGGTGATGACCGGTACCTATTCCTTCTGATTCAACCCAATACCTGTAGGAGTGAGCCTGCTCGCGATAGCGGTGTGTCAGTTGATATTTATGGCGACTGACAGATAGCAATCGCGAGCAGGCTCACTCCTACAAAGGGTTTTGTGTCGTGCATAAAAAAGCGCCGCCATCCCGGCAGCGCTTTCAATAATCCCTGTTGTTTTTCTTATCCTTCCATCACAGCCCATAACGCTTCCAGTTCGGCCTCGCTGAACAGGCCAGCGGGGTAGCGCTCGATCATCATCCGGCGCGGATCAGCTTCCCTGATCTGACGCGTTCCATTGGACTTCAAAAAGTGCGCGACAATCTGGAGCGATTCGCCGTTTACGGCCATGGGATGCAACGTCCGCTCGCTGACTACGTTCACTTCGGCGTTCATTTCAGCGCTCTCTCCCCGTTCGTGAGCGGCTAAGTTATCCAAGGTTTATGACAGAACTGTTGAAGTTCCTCCCTCTCCCTAGTGCCCCTGGACCGATACAAGAGCTATGCCAAGGTTTCCGATTTGTCGACAAGCGGATACAAAGAAGCCCGCAGTCCTTGCGGGCTGCGGGCTTGTTCACTTACATAGCGAGCTAATCATTGCCCGGCTGATTTGTTAATCAACTCAAGCTGTTACGACTCAACTCACTCTTTGTGCGGCGCTGGCTGCTGTTGGGTCAGGCAGTGAATATTGCCGCCACCCAGTAACAGTTCACGGCCCGGCACCATCACCACTTCGTGTTGCGGGAACAGGTTCTGCAGGATTTCCCGGGCCGGAGCATCCATCGGATCATCAAAGCTAGGAGCGATGATGCCGCCGTTGACGATCAGGAAGTTCACGTAGGAGCCGGCCAGGCGCACGGACGGATTACGCTCCTGCGTACCGTCCACCGGATCAACACCGGCGCACTCTTCTTCAGTGGCGAACAGCGGCCCCGGAATCGGCATCTTGTGCACCGTGAATGGGCGTCCCTTGGCGTCAGTGCTGCTTTCCAGCACTTTCATCGCCGCTTGGCAGCGCGGGTAGTTCGGACCCTGTGGATCATCGGTCCACGCCAGCAACACTTCGCCCGGACGCACGTAGCAGCAGAAGTTATCCACATGACCGTCGGTTTCGTCGTTGAACAAACCGTCCGGCAGCCAGATGATTTTATCCACAGACAGATTGGCGCTGAGCACCGCTTCGATTTCTTCGCGGCCCAGGTGCGGGTTGCGATTGCGGTTGAGCAGGCATTCTTCGGTGGTGATCAGAGTGCCTTCGCCGTCGACGTGAATCGAGCCGCCCTCAAGCACAAAACCTTCGGTGCGATAACGCGGGCTGCGCTCGATTTCGAGGATCTTGCCGCCGACCTGCGAATCACGATTCCACGGCGAATAGAGACCGCCGTCGAAACCACCCCAGGCGTTGAAGTCCCAGTTCACACCGCGCACTTCGCCGCTGTTGTTGATGACGAACGTCGGGCCGCTGTCGCGTACCCAGGCGTCATCGCTGGACATTTCGACCACGCGAATATTCGGCACGTCGAGACGTGCGCGGGCGTTTTCGTACTGGCCGGCGGACACCGCCACGGTCACCGGTTCGAAACGAGCGATGGCCTTGGCCACTGCTGCGTGGGCGGCTTGCGCCGGCTTGCCGCCCAGACGCCAGTTGTCCGGGCGCTCCGGCCAGATCATCCAGGTCTGGGTTTGTGCGGCCCACTCGGCCGGCATGTAGAAGCCGTCGGCGCGCGGGGTACTTTTCAATGTGGTCATCGGGATCAGGACTCCAGGGAACCGTCGAGGGTTTTCAACGCGCCGTACAGGTTCGGCCGGCGGTCACGGAATGAACCCCACGCGCTGCGAATATGTTCGAGCTCGTCGAGGTTGAAAGTGTGCACAAGAATACCTTCTTCGGTTTTATTCAGCTCCTGCACTTTTTCACCGAACTGGTTGGCAATGAACGACGAACCGTAGAACGTGATGTCGTAGCCGTCCTGTTCTTCGTTGCCGATGCGGTTGCTGGCGATCAACGGCATCAGGTTGGCGCCGGCATGGCCCTGCTGCACGCGCTGCCAGTGATCGCGCGACGAGATGGTCTTGTCGTGCGGCTCGCTGCCGATTGCAGTTGGATAGAAAAGGATTTCCGCACCTTGCAACGCCATCGCACGCGCCGCTTCCGGGAACCACTGATCCCAGCAGATGCCGACGCCGATTTTCGCGTAACGGGTGTTCCACACTTTGAAACCGGTGTCGCCCGGGTTGAAGTAGTACTTCTCGTGGTAGCCCGGGCCGTCCGGGATATGGCTTTTACGATAAATCCCGAGGTTGCTGCCGTCAGCATCAATGATCGCGATGCTGTTGAAACGCGCACGGCCGGCCAGTTCGTAGAAGCTGATCGGCAGTACCACCTGCAGCTCTTTGGCGATTTTCTGGAAATGCTTGATCGCGACGTTTTCTTCCACCGTCGTCGCCAGTTGCAGATAGTCCGGGTTCGGCTTCTGGCAGAAGTACGGCGCCTCGAACAACTCCTGGATCAGGATGATCTGCGCGCCTGTGGCGGCGGCTTCACGCACCAGCCTTTCCGCGATTTCGAGGTTGGCTTGCAGATCCCAGGAACAGGCCATCTGAGTGGCGGCGACGGTAACGATACGGCTCATGAATCATCTCCGGGCAAGTGCTTTGACGGTCGAGAATTCGACCGAAAAGAAAAAACGCGCGCACCGGACAGACATCGCCATGCCGGAGCAATGGCGACTTTATAGCCGATAAATATCGGCTTTAGAAGCTACCAATCAACCTTCCATCTAAAAAACTCCAAAAATAGCCGATATAAATCTGCCTTATGTAGGAGCTGCCGAAGGCTGCGATCCTTTGATTCGGCTTTTCAAAAACAGAATCAAAAGATCGCAGCCTGCGGCAGCTCCTACAGGGGATAGGCGATTTACAGGCCTTCGATGAGCACCCGATCAAGCATGTCGACAAAGAAGTCGACACTTCGGCGCGAGGTCACCATCGGCGGTTTGATCTTGAGGATGTTCAAGTCATCGCCGGTCGGCTGCATGAAAATGCCCAGCTCGCGCAGGCGATCGCAGAGCAACGCAGTCTCCTCGGTCGCCGGCTCCAGCGTCTGGCGATTGCGAATCAACTCCAGCCCGAGATAGAACCCGGAACCGTGCACCGCGCCCACCAGCGGATGTTTATCGATCAACGCTTCGAGTCGCGCCTTGAAGTGGCCACCGACCACCTGCGCGTTTTCCCAGAGTTTCTCTTCTTCCATGACATCCAGCACCGCCATGCCGATCTGACAGCTCACCGGACTGCCGCCAGCCGAGGAGAAGAAGTAGCCTTCCGCCTCCAGCGCTTCGGCGATCTCCCGGCGGGTGATGACTGCACCCAGTGGCTGGCCGTTACCCATGCCTTTGGCCATGGTGATGATGTCCGGGACCACGCCTTGCTCTTCGAAGCCCCAGAAAAAATGGCCCATGCGCCCGTAACCGACCTGCACTTCATCGGCAATACACACGCCGCCCTGCGCGCGGACCTTCGCATAGACCGCTTGCAGATAACCCGGAGGCAGCGAAATACCACCGGCATTGCCGTACACCGGTTCGCAGATGAACCCGGCCAGTTGACGTTTCTGCTCGGCGATTTTTGCCAGATGATGCTCGACACTGCGCACGTAGTCCGGCGCTGAATCGAGGCCACGGAATTCACCGCGATACATGTTCGGCGCCGGAACTGGATGCACCCAGTCCGGGCGACTTTCGAGGGCTTTCGGGTTGTCGGCAATCGACGTCGATACTGCATCGGCGCCGACCGTCCAGCCGTGATAGGCCTCCAGCACGCTGATCATGTCGCGCCCGCCGCTGTAGGCCCACGCCAGACGAATCGCCAGGTCATTGGCCTCGCTGCCGCTGTTGACCAGAAACACCCGGTCCATGCCTTGCGGCGCAAGCTTCAACAAGCGCTCGGAAAACTCGGCGACCGCCGCATAGTTGAAGCGCGAGTTGGTGTTGAGCAACGACCACTGCCGCGCCGCGACTGCAGCCATGCGCGGGTGACCGTGACCGAGCACCGCGACGTTGTTGAGCATGTCGAGATAGGAGCGGCCCTGCATGTCGATCAGGTGATTGCGCCAGCCGCGTTCGATGCGCGGCGGGTCGACGTAATAGTGTTTCTGCGTGCGGGCGAAACTGGCATCGCGGCGTTCGAGCAGGGTTTTCGCGTCCAGCTCCGGCTCGGCATCGCAGGCCAGCCCTAACAACGCGGCGGGCGATGGGCACAGTGCCTGCCACGCCGGGGCACGGGTGGGCGTGCAGAACAGCGGCGCGTGCAGTTGCGCGCCTCGGCTCAACTGCACGATCAACGGCCCGCTGACCGCGCCCAGCACCTGACCTTTGACCAGCGCCGCGCCGCTGTGCAGCGAAGGCGCCACGCCCCACAGGCGCACACTGAGCTGCGGGCCATCAAGTTGCAGCACGCCGTCCGCCGATTGATGCAGCACACCGGCAAACGGCGCTTCGACCGTTGTGCCGGTGGGCACGCGCAATTCAACGTGCAACGGGAAGGTCTCCGATTCCTCGGCGCTGTCCGGCCGGGTGCGTGACAAACGGTACTGACCGTAACGGCTCGCCGCCAGGCCATGGGCCGCCGCCGCTTCGGTCAGCAGACGCTGATCGATGCCTGCCTGCTCCCAGTTGCCGGCCTCGAAATGTGGACTGAGAACGCCAAGGTCGATCAGCGCAAATTCGCGCCCGACCAGACCCGGAAGCAAGGGCGCAAAACCTTCGCCGTTGATCGTCGGCAAAGTCTGCCCCACCGCCGTCACGATCGCCGCCTCCATCAACGCCAGTGGCACCGATGTCGCGACACGGAAAATCTCCCACTCGTGGGTGAGATTGTCGCGGCTATAGGCATTGCCTGGGTCGATGCTGACCTGCTGCTCGCCACTGAGCACCAGCACCGCTGCACGCGCGACGATCAATGGCCACAGCGCTTGCAGTTCTTCGCGTTGCAGCGGATTGACCGAGTGATAAGCCTGAACCGCCGGCAAAATCACGAATGGATCACCGCCGGCGTGATGCAGCAATGCCGCGCAAGTCACTGACAGATCGGTGATGCGCCACGTGCGTATCAGATCGCCAAAATCGATGACACCCTGCAATTGCCAGTGACGCTGGGCGTCGCGCTGCCAGACTACGTTGTCATCGGTGATGTCCATGTGGATGGCCTGCACCGGCAGTTTGTCGAGCAAGGGCTGCAAGCGACGCTCGGCCTGTTCGGCGGCATCGGCAATCAGCGCACGTTGCTGCTCATCCTTGATCACCGGCAGCAGATGACTGATCAATGCACTGGCATGGCGTGCGTCCCACTGCAGCGTGCGCTCAAGACCCGGATGCTCGAAGCCGGCCAGCGCCAGATCCATCTCGCCACAGAGCCGGCCAAACCCGGCCACTACTGTGTTGCCCAAATGATCGAGATGAGTCAGCGACTGGCCTTCGATGTAATCCAGCAGCCGCACATGCACCGCTTCACCGTCGACTTCCAGCGACAGCAAATCCTCGCCGTTATTGGCCGCAATCACCCGTGGCACATTTACCTGAGAATGTTCGGCCAGATATTTCAGCCCGGCGTGCTGGGCCTGCAATTCAACGAGAGCGTAATCGCCACGACAGATTTTCAGGACAAATCGCCCGCGCGCACTGTCGACGCGGTAGTTGAGATCCTGCTGGCTACCAAGCGCCTGCAACGTGCCGCTGAGCCCGTAATGCTCTGCCAGCCATTGCTGGGCCTGCTCGGCAGAAACCTGCGGACTGGGCAAACTGGCGCGATGAATCAACGTGGCGAGCGGCATGAAACGACCCCTGAAATTTTATTAGGCGCCTATATCGCCATTGCTTCAGAGGATGCGCAACCCCTGATCGTGGTTATTCGAGCGCTCGCATCCGCCGGCACTTTGCGCAAGAATGTCAGCCATTCAAACCTGTCTATGGAAATCCTCATGAATGTAATCACCACCGATTTGCCCGGTGTTCTGATCATCGAACCGAAGGTGTTTGGTGACGAGCGCGGTTTCTTCTACGAGAGTTTCAACGCCAAGTCCTTCCAGGACGCCACCGGCCTGGACACTCAATTCGTTCAGGACAACCATTCGCGCTCGCAAAAAGGCGTGCTGCGTGGCCTGCATTACCAACTGCAAAACACCCAGGGCAAACTGGTACGCGTGACTGTCGGCGAAGTGCTCGATGTGGCCGTGGACATCCGCCGCAGCTCACCGCACTTCGGCAAGTCGGTGGCCGTGCGTCTGTCGGCGGAAAACCACCGTCAACTGTGGGTGCCGGAAGGTTTCGCCCACGGCTTCGTGGTGTTGAGCGAGTTCGCTGAGTTCCTCTACAAGACCACCAACTATTACGACCCTTCGTCCGAGCGCAGCATTCGCTGGGACGACCCTGCTTTGGGTATCGACTGGCAGTTGGACGAAGCGCCGAAGCTGTCGGCCAAGGATCAGGCAGCGGCGCTGCTCAAGGACGCTGACGTCTTCGCCTGAGCCTAGGCATAATGCGCCTGTCCCCACAGGCGCACGCTCATGAAACCATCTCTCCCCCGCAGACCTCGCTGGCGCAGCCTCGCCCTGCTGGCCCTGTGTCTGGCGCCGCTGCTGTGGCCTCTGGAACATCTGGCCGAGCGCTATTACCGCAGCGAACTGGCCGGGCAGAACCGCCAGACGCTCGACCTGTACGTCGCTAACCTGCTGGGCACCCTGCACCGCTATGAAGTGTTGCCGCAGATCCTCGGCGACTTGCCGGCCCTGCGCGCGGTACTCGGCGCGCCGGACGATGGCGTCACCCAAGGCAATGCCAACCGCCTGCTGAAAAACATCAGTGCGCAGACCGGCGCCGAAGTCATGTACCTGATGGACACCACCGGGCAAACCCTGGCGGCGTCGAACTGGGACAAACACGACAGCTTCGTCGGCCGCAATTTCTCGTTCCGTCCGTATTTCAGCGAAGCCATGGCCGGGCGCCTCGGACGCTTCTTCGGTCTTGGCACGACGTCTGCCAAACGCGGTTACTTCTTCGCCGCCGCCGTGCGCAACGGCGAAAAAATCATCGGTGTGCTGGTGATCAAGGTCGACCTCGACCATACCGAAAGTCTGTGGGGCAAAACCCCGGAACAACTGCTGGTGACCGACCATAACGGCGTGGTCATCCTCACCTCGCGTCCGGAATGGCGATTCCGTTCGACACGCGTCTTGAGTGACGCCGAGCGCTCGGCGATCACCGCGATCCAGCCTTACCCGACCCGCGAACCGCGTCCGCTGAGTCTCAGCCCCGATGCCTGGCTGACCCAGACCCACGACATCGCTGAAACCGGCTGGAGCGTCAGCATCCTTGCTCCGCGCACGCTGATCGACCGACCGGTGCGCACCGTGGTGGCGATCGGCGGCGCGACGCTGTTAGTGGTGATGCTGTTGCTCGGTCTGATGATGCAGCGCCGCCGCCACTATCTGGAACGCATCGCCTTCGAAGCCAAGGCGCGACGGGAGCTGGAAGGTCGGGTGGCCGAACGCACCAGCGACCTCGAGGGCCTCAACCGTCGCCTGAAACAGGAAGTGCTGGAGCGCGAACAGGCCCAACAGGAACTGGTGCGTGCCCAGGATGATCTGGTGCAGGCCGGCAAACTCTCAGCACTGGGCACGATGTCGGCGAGCATCAGTCACGAACTCAATCAACCGCTGGCGGCGATTCGCAGCTACGCAGAAAACGCCGAAGTGCTGCTCGATCATCAGCGCACCGACGACGCGCGTGGCAACCTCAAACTGATCAGCGAACTGACCGGGCGCATGGCCTCGATCATCGCCCATCTGCGCGCCTTCGCTCGCCGCGATCGCCACGCGCCGGAAAGCGTCGCCCTGCAACCGGCGCTGGACGATGCACTGGCCTTGCTGGCCAAACGTCGCCGCAGCATGGAGGTCGAGCTGATTCGCGATCTGCCCGCTGCCACGTTGTGGGTCGAGGCCGGCGAAACCCGCTTGCGCCAGGTGCTCGGCAACCTCCTGGCCAACGCCCTCGACGCTCTCACCGAAAAAGGCCCGCCGCGCAAATTGTGGCTGAGTGCCGAATCCACCGCCGAGGGCGTCAATCTGTACATTCGCGACAACGGCCCGGGGTTCTGCATGGAAGCCCTCGGCCGCGCCAGCGAGCCTTTCTATACCACCAAGACCCGCACGCAAGGCCTTGGTTTGGGATTGGCCATTTGTGAAACGCTGATGCGCGCCTTCGGTGGTGAACTGTCGTTCGCCAACCACAAGCAGGGCGGCGCCTTGATTACCCTGCGGCTGCGCGCCGGTGCGCCCGGGGTCAGCCTGCAACCGTCCGAGGATCGAAGTGCATGACCATCGACAATCGCATTCAGGTGGTGTTGATCGACGACGATCCGCACCTGCGTCAGGCCCTCGGCCAGACACTGGATCTGGCCGGCCTGAAAATTCTTCAGTTGTCCGAAGCCAAAGGCCTGGCCGCGCAACTGGAGCGTGACTGGCCCGGCGTGGTGGTCAGTGACATTCGCATGCCGGGCATGGACGGTCTGGAACTGTTGAGCGAGTTGCACGCCCAGGACCCCGAACTGCCGGTGCTGCTGATCACTGGCCACGGCGATGTGCCGCTGGCCGTACAGGCCATGCGCGCAGGCGCCTACGACTTCCTCGAAAAACCCTTCGCCAGCGACGCCCTGCTCGACAGCGTGCGCCGCGCCCTGGCCTTGCGCCGCTTGGTGCTGGATAACCGCAGCCTGCGTCTGGCCCTCAGCGACCGCAATGAACTGAGCGCGCGATTGGTCGGCCACTCGACCCCAATGTTGCGATTGCGTGAGCAGATCGGTGCGTTGGCGGCGACCAAGGCTGACGTGCTGATTCTCGGCGAAACCGGCGCCGGCAAAGAGGTGGTCGCCCGTGCATTGCACGACTTGTCGAGCCGCCGCAACGGCCCGTTCGTGGCGATCAACGCCGGTGCGCTGGCTGAATCGGTGGTGGAAAGCGAACTGTTCGGCCACGAACCCGGTGCGTTCACCGGCGCGCAAAAACGCCGGATCGGCAAGTTTGAATTCGCCAATGGCGGCACGCTGTTCCTGGATGAAATCGAAAGCATGAGCATGGACGTGCAAGTGAAGTTGCTGCGCATGCTGCAGGAGCGCGTCGTCGAACGCCTGGGCGGCAATCAACTGATCCCGCTGGACATCCGCGTGATCGCCGCGACCAAGGAAGACTTGCGTCAAGCCGCCGATCAGGGCCGTTTCCGCGCCGACTTGTATTACCGCCTCAATGTCGCGCCGCTGCGCATTCCACCGCTGCGCGAACGTGGCGAAGATGCGCTGGTGCTGTTTCAGCACTACGCCGATGAAGCCAGCGCCCGTCACGGTTTGCCGCCCCATGAATTGCAACCGGCACAACGCGCCTTGCTGTTGCGCCACACCTGGCCGGGCAACGTCCGCGAATTGCAGAACGCCGCCGAGCGTTTCGCCCTCGGCCTGGAACTGGCGCTGGACAACAGTGGAGCCGACGGCGCTGCTACCGTGGAAGTCATCGGCGGCGGGCTCAGCGAGCAAGTGGAAAACTTCGAGAGGTCGTTGATTGCCGCTGAACTGGCGCGCTCCCACAGCTCCGTGCGCAGCCTCGCCGAAGCGCTGGGCATTCCGCGCAAGACCTTGCACGACAAGTTGCGCAAGCATGGCCTCAACTTTGGCGACAGCAGCCATGGGGAAGAGAACGAATGACCGATCACAGCCAATATCTGGAGTCCGTTCTCCATCACGACATCCCCCTGACCCGGGACATGGGCCTGAAAGTGCTCGACTGGCGGGAACAGCAGTTGAGTCTGCACTTGCCGCTGGATCCCAACGTCAATCACAAGAGCACCATGTTCGGCGGCAGCCTCTACTGCGGCGCGGTGCTGGCCGGTTGGGGCTGGTTGCATTTGCGCCTGAAGGAAGAAGGGATCAAGGACGGGCACATCGTCATTCAGGAGGGACAGATCAGCTACCCACTGCCGGTGACGGGAGATGCCACGGCGATTTGCTCGGCACCAAGTGCGGCGACGTGGAAAAAATTTCTGGCGATGTACCAGCGCTATGGGCGGGCGCGGCTGACGCTGAATACGCGGATTGTGAATGCGGGCAGTGATGAGGATGCGGTGAGGTTTAGCGGGCAGTACGTTCTGCACCGATAAAACCCGCCAATCGGATGTTTTTGTGGCGAGGGAGCTTGCTCCCGCTGGGCTGCGTAGCAGCCCCAAAACCGGCCAATTAGATCAACCGGGATCTGCGCACGCATGCCATTGGGAACCCTACGGTCTCCAGCGGGAGCAAGCTCCCTCGCCACAGGGTTTTATATTGCTCAGGAACGGGCCAACGCCAACAATCTCGCCCGCCACGCAGCCTTCGCCGGTAGCGCCAGAAAGAACTCGTTCCGCAGTGATTCCCGCGCCGGATAACAGAACGCATTACCGCGCAAATCCAACACTTCACCGCCCGCGCCTTCCAGCACGCCCTGTGCCGCCGCCGTGTCCCACTGCGAAGTCGGCGCCAGTCGCGGATAGCAATCCGCCGCGCCCTCAGCCACCAGACAAAACTTCAACGAACTGCCGATATTCGCCAATTGCAGCTCACCCAGATTCGCACTCAATCCGGCCAGCAGGCGTTCCTGCTCGGGACTGGAATGTCGACGGCTGGCGACCACGGTGAACGCGTCACCCGGGCCTGGCACATCACGCACTTGAATCGAGACCGGCGTGCCGC
The DNA here is from genome assembly GCF_016651305.1 of Pseudomonas sp. TH06. Classification (GTDB taxonomy): domain Bacteria; phylum Pseudomonadota; class Gammaproteobacteria; order Pseudomonadales; family Pseudomonadaceae; genus Aquipseudomonas. Next base: position 1,139,786 of record NZ_JAEKEC010000001.1, read on the forward strand.
CCTTGTCGCAACGCCAGGCACCGAACCCGCTACCACCGACATAGAAACGACCACTGGTCGGCATCGACACCACACCAAACACTACGCGCCCGTTTTCAATCAGCGCGATATTGACGGTGAATTCTTCGCTGCCGCTGATGAACTCCTTGGTGCCATCCAGCGGATCCACCAGCCACCAGCGCTGCCAACCGGCCCGTACGCTTTGCGGGATGTTGGCGTCCTCTTCGGACAGGATCGGGATGCTCGGATCGAGCGCCGTCAGTCCGGCAACGATCAGGTGGTGCGCTGCCAGGTCGGCGGCGGTCACCGGCGAGTCATCGGACTTGGCCGTGACTTCAACGCCAGAGCGCCAGAACGGCAAAATCGCCTCGCCCGCTCGCAATGCCAGCTCAACCACGGGGGCCATCAACGGGTTGGGGAAATTCATCAAGTGCTCACTCATAACTGAAAACACCGCGCTGACTCAGCAGGTCACGGGTCAAATAAAGGGCCGCCAAGGCGCGACCTTCGGAAAACTGCGGATTCAGCGCCAGCGCCGACAACTCGCGCAGATTGACCTTGTCGACACGCATCGGCTCGGGCTCGTCGCCCTCCAGACGTTCCTCGTACAAATCGGTGGCCAGTACCACTTGAATCTTCTGGCTCATGTAACCGGGCGACAACGACAGCTCGGTCAGATGCTCCAGTTGCCGCGCGCCGAAACCGGCTTCTTCCTTGAGCTCACGCTCGGCCGCCGCCAGTACATCCTCACCCGGCTCGATCAGGCCTTTGGGCAAGGACAATTCGTATTCGTCAGTGCCGCCGCAATACTCCTCGACCAACACTGCATGCTCGGCATCGAGCATCGCCACGATCATCACCGCGCCGTAGCCCGCACCTTTGCCGACCAGACGCTCGTAGGTGCGCTCAACGCCATTGGAAAAACGCAGCTTCAGTTCTTCGACGCAAAACAGGCGACTGGTGGCGACGATCTCGCGGGCGAGTACAGTGGGTTTCTGGCGCATGCAAAGCTCCTTGGCGTGAACGCGCTACTATAACGCGGCTTTCCCGATTGTTTATGTCGGATATCTTTCTACCGTTCGAGACGTTGCCATGCCTTCATTACCCTGGTCCGACATCGATACCGTTCTGCTGGACATGGACGGCACGCTGCTGGATCTGCACTTCGACAACCATTTCTGGCTCGAACACCTGCCCCAGCGTTACGCCGAACTGCACGGGGTCAGCCGGGCCATGGCCGAGATGGAGTTGCAGCCGCTGTTCGAGCGCCATGCCGGACAATTGCAGTGGTACTGCCTGGACTTCTGGAGCACAGAGTTGAAGCTGTCGGTGCGCGAACTGAAACAGGAAACCGCGCACCTGATCGCCTTGCGCCCGGATGCGGATACGTTTCTGGAGGCACTCAAACGGGCCGGCAAACGGGTGATCATGATCACCAACGCGCACCGTGATTCGTTATCGTTGAAGCTGGAACGGATTGAACTGGCGCCCTATTTCGAGCGTTTGATCAGCTCGCATGATTACGGTTTCCCGAAGGAGAACCCGCAGTTCTGGGACGCCCTGCAAGCGGATATCGATTTTGATCCGGCACGCAGCCTGTTTATCGACGACACCTTGCCGATTCTGCGCAGTGCGCGGGATTTCGGTGTGGCGCATTTGCTCGCCGTCAAAGAGCCCGATAGCCGCAAAGGCCCGAAAGATACCGCCGAATTTGACGCAGTCGAGGATTACCGCGAGCTGATCTCAGGCCTGTAGACGATCCATTGTGGCGAGGGGATTTATCCCCGATGGGCTGCGCAGCGGCCCCGGCTTTTCTGCGACTGCTGCGCAGCCGATCGGGGATAAATCCCCTCACCACAGGATCTTGCAGATTATTCAGGGATACGCAGCGTCTGCCCCGGATAGATCTTGTCCTCATGCTTGAGCATCGGCTTGTTCGCCTCGAAGATTTTCTTGTACTGGTTGGCGTTGCCATACACCGCCAGAGAAATCGCGCTAAGGGTGTCGCCTTCTTCCACCACGACAAAACGCGCAGCAGCCACCACCGGCCCGCTCACGGTGATCTGGTCATCAACACTACCAACCCCGGCAATATTGCCCACCGCCAGCAGAATCTTCTCTTTCTCTTCCTGACTTGCCACCTCACCAGTGACCGTCACCTTGTCGCCGTCCACGGTCGCCTGAACATTCGGATTGCCCAGCCCGACCTTGCTGATGTGTTCCTTCAACTGCTCGCTGGCATTGGCATTGCCCGGGGTCAGCAGATCGATCAGCTTCTCACCGGCTTCTTTCACAAAGCTCAAAAGACTCATAGCGCACACTCCTTGATTTGGGTTCCAGACGTCCAAGCCTAGACCACACCGGACAAACCCGGTTCCAACCCGACCAATGACCCTGCCACCCCGCGAGCGTTAGAATCGCCCTCCCGCCTACACCCTCCGGAGCGAAGATGGACATCAAGCAGCTGAAATTCCTCATCGCCCTCGACGAAACCCGCCACTTTGGCCAGGCCGCCGCACGTTGCCACATCACCCAGCCGACCCTGTCGATGCGCCTGCGCAGCCTTGAAGAAGAACTCGACCTGCCACTGGTCAACCGTGGCCAGCGTTTCGAAGGCTTTACCGCGCCGGGCGAACGGGTGCTGGCGTGGGCGCGGTCGGTGCTGGCGGCTTATGACGGCTTACACGCCGAAGCGGCAGCGTGTCGCGGCAACCTCATCGGCACACTGCGGCTTGGGGTCGTGCCGCTGTCGAGTTTCGATCCGTTACCGCTGATGCAACGCTTGCACGCCGCGCATCCGAATCTGCGCTTCGACCTTTCGGCGCTGAGTTCCGAACAGATCCTTGAGCATCTGGCAAACAACCGCATCGACCTCGGTGTGTCCTATCTGGATCGTCTGGATCAAGAGCGGTTCGAATCCCTGGCCTTCAGCGAAACCCGCATGGGCCTGCTCTACGATCAGCGCTCCTTCACCTTCGGCGAGGCGCCGTTGAGCTGGCAATCGCTGATCGAGCTGCCGTTGGGCATGCTCACCAGCGGCATGCATTTTCGCCAATCCATCGACCATAACTTCCACAGTCGTGGCCTGACCCCGCAGCCATTGCTGCAAACCGATGCCGTCCATCAATTGTTACAAGCCGTGCATGGGGGCTTTTGCTGCGCGATCATGCCGCTGGACGGCGGACTGGAAAAACTTACCGATCATCTGCGCCTGCAACCCATCGAAAACGCGCAAACCCTTGCGCCACTGGGGCTGATCATGCGTCGCAGCGCCCCGCGTTCGGCGCTGGCCGAAGCCTGTTTCGCGCTGTATCAGGAATCACCAATCGGCCCTTGATCGACGGCATCTATCAATGGATCGACAGTAGCGATTAGACGCGACAACTTGCCGCGCCTAGTCTTAACGTTGATCAATCCGTTGGTGATGCCATGAACGCCAAGCGCCCAGCCTGCGCGGCGCCTGCACTCGAAACGCCCGCGCCCGCCGCCAGCCAGACCTACAGCTACAGCGATCTACCCCGTGAGGAATCGGCCAGCACCGCGCTGGCCGAGGAAGTCGCATTGGCGATCGCCTACAACGGCATCAGTCAGGCAGTCATGCTGGTGACGCCGACTGACCTTGAAGACTTCATCGTCGGCTTCAGCCTGGGCAGCGGCATCATCGAGGACGCCAGCGACATTTATGACCTGCAACTGAGCGGTGCAGGTTCGGCGCAATACGCACAAGTGACCATCGCCAATCGCGCTTTCTGGAATCTCAAGACCCAGCGTCGGCAACTGGCCGGCACCAGCGGTTGCGGCCTTTGCGGCGTCGAAGCCGTGGAACAGGCGTTGCCGGACCTCAAGGTATTGCCCGGTGCGCCATTGCCACCGATTGAATGGCTCGACGGTCTGCGCCAGCGCATCGGCGCGTTCCAGCCACTCGGTCAGCATTGCGGTGCGGTGCATGCGGCGGTGTTCATGAATGCCAGCGGTGAATTGCTGCTGGGGCGCGAAGACATCGGCCGGCACAACGCGCTCGACAAACTGATCGGCGGGCTGATCCGCCAGAAGATATCCACAGACGGCGGCCTGGCGATTGTCACCAGTCGTTGCAGTCTCGAATTGATCCAGAAAGTCTTGCGCGCCGGCATCCAGACCCTGGTCAGCCTGTCCGCACCGACGGGTCTTGCCGTGCAATGGGCACGGCGCCACAACCTCAATCTCATCCACCTGCCGCAGAAAAATGCGCCGCGGGTGTATAGCCCCGCGATGGAGAATCAAGCGTGAGCCAACATCATCAAGCCGACCAGAAACCTGTCCCGCGCTACAAGCCCTATAAAGGCGCAGCCGGCGGCTGGGGTGCCCTGATCAGTGTGGCTCAGGCCTGGTTGACCAGCGACAACGCGCTGAAAAACCTGCGCATGATGCTCAAGACCAATCAGAACGGCGGCTTCGACTGCCCGGGTTGTGCGTGGGGCGATTCGCCGGAAAGCGGCATGGTCAAGTTCTGCGAGAACGGCGCCAAAGCGGTGAACTGGGAAGCGACCAAACGTCGTGTGGACGCCAAGTTCTTCGCCAAGCACAGCGTGACTTCATTGCTGGAACAGAGCGATTACTGGCTCGAATATCAGGGTCGCCTGACCGAGCCGATGGTCTACGACGCCGAAACCGACCGCTACAAAGCGATCAGTTGGGACGATGCTTACGCGCTGATCGGCAAACACCTGCAAGGCTTGTCGAGCCCGGATCAGGCCGAGTTCTACACTTCGGGCCGCGCCAGCAACGAAGCGGCGTACCTGTATCAGTTGTTCGTGCGCGCCTACGGCACCAACAACTTCCCTGATTGCTCGAACATGTGTCACGAGGCCAGCGGTGTCGCACTGGCGCAAAGTGTCGGCGTCGGCAAAGGCACCGTGACCTTCGACGATTTCGAACACGCTGACGCGATTTTCGTCTGGGGCCAGAACCCTGGCACCAACCACCCGCGCATGCTTGAACCGCTGCGTGAAGCGGTGAAACGCGGCGCTCAGGTGGCCTGCGTCAATCCGCTGAAAGAGCGCGGTCTGGAGCGTTTCCAGCATCCGCAACACCCGATCGAAATGCTCACCAACGGCGACAAACCGACCAACACCGCCTACTTCCGTCCGGCACTCGGCGGCGACATGGCCGTGCTGCGCGGCATGGCCAAGTTCCTCCTGCAGTGGGAGCGCGACGCGCAGAAGGCCGGTGCGCCAGCGGTGTTCGATCACGACTTCCTCAATGCCCACAGCGCCAACGTACTGGAGTACCTCGGCGTCGTCGACGACACGCCGTGGGAACAGATTGTCGCGCAGTCCGGCCTGACCCTCGTGGAGATCGAGCAAGCCGCGCGCATGTACGCCAAAGGCAAAAACGTGATTATGTGCTGGGCGATGGGCATCACCCAGCACCGCCATTCGGTGCCGACTATCCAGGAAATCGCCAACTTGATGCTGCTGCGCGGCAACATCGGCAAGCCGGGCGCCGGCCTGTGCCCGGTGCGCGGCCACAGTAACGTGCAGGGCGACCGCACGATGGGCATCAACGAACGTCCGCCCGTGGCGTTCCTCGATTCGCTTGAGCGGCGCTTCCAGTTCAAGGTGCCACGTCACAACGGCCACAACGTGGTCGAGGCAATCCATGCGATGGCCGAGGGCCGCGCCAAAGTCTTTATCGGTCTGGGCGGCAACTTCGCCCAAGCCACGCCGGACAGCCCACGCACGTTCGAGGCGCTGAGCAATTGCGACCTGACCGTGCAGATCAGCACCAAACTCAACCGCAGCCACTTGGCTCACGGCAAAGACGCGTTGATCCTGCCGTGCCTCGGTCGTACCGACATCGACATCCAGACCGAAGGTCCGCAAGCGGTCACCGTGGAAGACTCGTTCAGCATGGTCCACGCCTCCAACGGTCAGTTGCAGCCGCTGTCGAACCAGATGCGTTCGGAGCCATCGATCATTGCCGGCATCGCCGCCGCCACCCTTGGCAGCAAACCGGTGGACTGGAACTGGCTGGTGGCCGATTACGGGCGTATCCGCGAGTTGATTGCCGACACCATCCCGAACTTCAAGGAGTTCAACGAGAAGATCAAGAATCCGGGCGGTTTCTACCTCGGCAACAGCGCCGGTGCGCGCAAGTGGAATACGCCGTCAGGCCGCGCCAATTTCCGCGCGAACCTGTTGCCGAAAGACCTCGTGCACGAACGCACCCGCGCCACCGGGCAACTGCCGGATCTGATCCTGCAATCGATGCGCTCCCACGATCAGTACAACACCACGATTTACGGCCTCGACGACCGTTATCGCGGGGTCAAAGGTCAGCGTGACGTGTTGTTCGCCAACGAGGCCGACATCATTCGCCTGGGCTTCCGGCCCGGGCAGAAGGCTGACATCGTGTCGATCTGGGACGATGGTCGCGAGCGTCGCGTGAAGGGCTTCACGCTGTTGGCGTTTGATATTCCTGCCGGGCAGGCTGCTGCGTATTACCCGGAAGTGAATCCGCTGGTGCCGCTGGAAAGCACTGGGGATGGCAGTCATACGCCGACCTCCAAATTCATTGCGATCCGCCTGGAAGCGGCGAGTGAGACCGGGTTGATCATGGCCAAGTCTGCTTAATACGGCGACCGACCCATCGCTATCGCGAGCAGGCTCACTCCTACAGTGACCGTGTTCTATCTGCAGGAATGCGATCACTGTAGGAGTGAGCCTGCTCGCGATAGGTGTAGTCGACCCAAATAATTTATCGCCGCCCTGCACTTTTCCATCGCCCACAAAAAAGGCCGCTTTTTCACAAAAGCGGCCTGTCCGAAGTAGCTAAAGACCGGCGAAAAACCGTTAAGTTCCGTAGATAAAACAGTAACTTGCAGAATTGTATACAAGTCGTGTTATTCGTCGGATTTCGATTGTCACGCCTATTCCCGAGCCTCAGGATCGCGCCGTCATCCCTTTGAGGCTCCTCTATGAAGTTCTCCTCGATTCTCTTGTTGTCCCTTGGCCTGGTCAGTGGTTTCGCTTCTGCTGGCGGCACCACCGAAGCAGGTGTGGGCGGCGCATTGGGCGGGGTTCTTGGCTCGGTCGTCGGTCAGTCTTTAGGCGGCAGCACAGGTTCAACCATTGGCGCAGCCCTGGGCGGCGCGGGTGGTAGCGCAGTTGGCGCCAACAAACACAGCCGTGGCGAAGCGGCCATTGGCGGTGCACTGGGCGCAGCCGGCGGTAACGTGGTCGGCCGCAGCATGGGCGGCACCACCGGCAGCCTGATCGGCGCCGCAGCAGGTGGCGGCGCCGGTGGTGCGCTGGGCAACTACATGGGTAACAAGAGCAATGAAGACGACCGTCGTTATGATCGCGGTCGTGATGATCGTCGCTACTACCGCGACGACCACCGTGGTCGCGGTCATGCCTACGGCCATCGCAAGCATCACAAGTACTATCGCCATCACTGATTGTTGATTGGCGGCAGGCAGATCAAAAGATCGCAGCCTGCGGCAGCTCCTACAGAAATCGTGTAGGAGCTGCCGCAGGCTGCGATCTTTTTGCTTTATCAGACCACCAACCGCTCCAGCGCCTGGCGCAATTCGCCGGGAATCGGCACCGGCTGATTAGTCGCCCTGTCCACGAAGACATGAACGAACCGCCCGGCCGCACACGCTTCGCTTTCACCGACCTTGAACACCGCCAGTTCGTATTGCACCGAACTGTTGCCCAACTTGCCGACTCGCAGGCCGATCTCGATCAAGTCCGGGAATGCGATCGAGGCAAAGTAATCGCACGCCGAACTGACCACGAATCCCACCACTTCGCCGTCATGGATATCCAGACCGCCCACCTGAATCAGGTAAGTATTCACGGCCGTGTCGAAGAAGCTGTAATAGGTGACGTTGTTGACGTGACCGTAGGCGTCGTTGTCGTGCCAGCGTGTAGTGATGGGCTGGAAGTGCGGGTAGTCGGGGCGTTGATTCATTTGCGGTTCTCATATGGGTCGACCTCACGCTGACGCGAGGACGACCACTATACCTGTGGGAGCGGGCTTGCCCGCGAAGGCGCCAGCACACGCACCACATCATTCAACGGTCAGCAAACACCTTGCCCTGCGCTGCCAGCTCACCGATCAACCGCGCCGGTTTCCACTGATCGCCCTGCCGCGTCTCCAGCGCCAACAAGCGCTGATGAATATCGACCAGCCCTTGCTGATCCGCCCACGCCATTGGCCCGCCCTTGTCCGCCGGGAAGCCATAGCCGTTCAGATACACCAGATCGATGTCATGGGCCGACTCGGCAATGCCTTCCTGCAGAATTTTCGCGCCTTCATTGACCAGCGCCAGCAGACAACGCTCGAGAATTTCTTCCGGGCCAATCTCGCGACGCTGGAAGCCCAGATCCTCACTGACCCGCAATACCAACGCATCGACCTCAGGATCATGTTCAGCCTGACGACTGCCCGGCTCATAGTGGTAATAACCATTGCCGGATTTCTGACCAAACCTGCCCATCTCGCACAAACGGTTATCCACTTGGACCTCCGGCGCATCCTGACCCTTGCCCGCCAGCTCACGCGCACGCCACTCCAGATCGATGCCGACCACGTCGTACATGCGAAACGGCCCCATGGCAAAACCGAAACCCTGCAGTGCCGCATCGACCTGCTGTGGATAAGCGCCTTCGAGCAGCATCTTGCGCGCCTCCAGTACATACGGATGCAACATGCGATTACCGATAAAACCGTGGCAGTTGCCCGACACCACACTGACCTTGCCCATGCGCTTGCCCAGCGCCAAAGCAGCTTGTAATACCGCTGGCGAAGTCCGCGCACCACGAACGATTTCGAGCAGCTTCATGATGTGCGCCGGGCTGAAGAAATGCAGACCCAGCACTTGCTCAGGCCGCTGGGTAGCCGCCGCGATTGCATCGATATCCAGCGCCGAGGTGTTGCTCGCCAACAACGCTTCAGGCTTGAGCAAGCCATCCAGCTCACGGAAGATTTTCTGCTTGAGTTCAAGGTTTTCGTACACCGCCTCGATCACCAGATCGACATTGCGGATCGCCGCGTAATCCGGCGCGGCGCTGACCCGGGCAAGACGCGCATCGGCCTCGGTCTGATCGATGCGCCCCTGACGTACGTTGTGTGCATACGTATCGGCCACGGTCGCGAGCGCCTGCTCCAGCATCTGTGGATTGTTATCCACCCATTGCACCGTCACGCCGGCATTGGCCAGGCACATGACAATACCGCGCCCCATGGTGCCCGCACCGATCACCGCCGCCTGCTGAATATCGAATGTCTGGCTCATGTTGTTCTCTTGTTGGCGATCCAAAGACTGGTCTCACCATAGTCAGCCAACGACGGTTTTTGAAGTTTATTACCGTGATGATCGACATTCAGCGCATGGATGCAACCTCAGAGATGTTCCTGGGCCCATCCACGCACCTCGGCATACGGATACTCCTCCAACGTCGCATACCCGGAAATCGCTCGCGCCTTGAGCTTGGTGAACAGCGGCACACTGATCCCGCACAGAAACCGCGTCAGTCGCTCCGCCGTCGGCACGCTGCCCGTGTGCTGTTCATGCCTGTGGATAAAATCACCGCACAGCGCCGCGAAGCTTTTATCCACAAGCGCCGGTAGTTCCGGAGGTGCAGGCAAACGAGCGATCTGTCCGTGACACACCGAACAATGCCCACAACGCTCTGGTGCATCGTGATCGCCGAAATACTCCGCCAGTCGATAACCCAGGCAGCGTTCGGTGGCGAACACTTCAAGCATCGCGTGAATACGCGCGACTTCGGTTTGCTCGTGCCGAGTGAAGTAGTCGTGCAACTCGCCACTCAACACATCACTGTCAAAGTCGCTGTGCAGCAAACTGTAGACCTCGGTCATCTGTTTGCTTTCAAGCTCGACCCAGCCCTTCTCCTGAAAATAATCCAGCGCCTTCACCACCCGATTGCGCTCAGCCGAATATTGCGTGTACATCGCCTCGAAACTCACCGTGGCCCAGGTACGCGCGCGGCTCGACGTCTGAATGATCGCCGCAACGAAATCCCTGCGCTCACCCTCGAAGCGCTCGAGCAATGCCTCGGGCTCGAGCAAATACTTGAAGCGGTATTCGGCGTAATACGCATAGCGCGGTGCGATCAATCCCCGCAGTTCCAATTGCACCAGCAAGGTCTTCAGCGGTAACGCACGAATGTTGCTCTGATCCGCCAGCGGGCCGAGCAGAAACTCCCATTGCCCTTCCGGTACCGAGGCCTTCAACTCGTCGAGTACATAACCAATGCCGGCACGTTCCGGCGTGTCACCGTAGACGAAGTTTTCCAGCACGTTGAGGCTGTCGCGGTTGGCCAGCACCAGGCAGTCCGACGGCTTTCCATCACGCCCCGCACGGCCGATTTCCTGACTGTAGTTTTCGATGGATTTGGGCAGATCGAAGTGCACTACATTGCGGATATCGCTCTTGTCGATGCCCATGCCGAAGGCGATGGTCGCAACGATGCAATTGGACTGCCCTGCCATGAAACGCTTCTGGATGCCCTCGCGTTTATCGTGGGGCAAACCGGCGTGATAGGCCTCAGCCTGAATGCCGTTGCGCTGTAGATGTTCGGCGATGTGTTCAGCGGTTTTCTGCAAGGTCACGTAGACAATGCTCGGCTGACCCGGCCGTTCAGCCATCCACTCCACCAGCCGCCGACGCTTGTCCTGGCCGCGCACCGGCTCCACCAGCAGATTGAGGTTGGGGCGATAGAAACCGGTCGTTACCACATCTTCGGCGGCGATGGCGAATTTCGCCTGCATGTCGGCAATGACTTGCGGGGTCGCCGTGGCCGTCAGCAGCAAGGCCTGCGGGATGTTGAACTGACGCTGGTAGTCCGGCAACTTGAGGTAGTCGGGGCGGAAATTGTGGCCCCATTCCGAGATGCAGTGCGCCTCATCCACCACCAGCAACGAGATCGGCACCTGCTGCAAGAAATTGCGGAAGCGTTCGTTCTTCAAACGCTCCACCGAGATCATCAGAATCTTTAATTCACCCGAACGGGCGCGGGCCATCACGTCATTGGCATCATCGCGGCTCTGCGCCGAATCGATGCTGCCGGCCGAAATGCCGTGGCGTTGCAGAAAGGCCAATTGATCCTGCATCAACGCCAATAACGGCGAGACCACCAGCGTCAGGTTCGGCAGCATCAGCGCCGATAGTTGATAGCAGAGGGACTTGCCGGAACCGGTGGGAAAAATCGCGGCTGCCGAGCGCCCGGCCAGTACCGCACTGATCGCAGTTTCTTGTCCGGGGCGAAACTGTGGATAACCAAAAACCTGTTCCAGGGTGTTGTGCATTCGCTGTCACTCCTTTGACTGCTGCCATGCCAACAGCCTAGCGGGCGATCGCAGCGAGTCGAGAAAAGGTCGGGGCCAAATCGATTCGGAATGATACAGCGATTACTTGAACGCCACGGTCCCTGTGGGAGCGAGCCTGCTCGCGAAGAGACCGCTCAGAACAACACAACACTTGAGGTTCAGGGACGCAACACCGCCACCCGCAGTTGCTCATTCAACATCTGTTCATGCACACCCTGGCTCTTGCTCGCCCACAACGCATGCGCCGGACTGATGTCGCCAGTAAACGCTGCCGCCAACTGACGCAGATCAGCGACGCTGCGCACGCGCGGGCAGAACGGTTGTTCATCACAGCTCTGACTGGCATTGCGATAGGTGCTCAGCAATCCCTCCCAGAGGCCGTCGCGCACGTGGCGAATCGACTTCAGTTGCACGTGGGGCACACCGAGTCGCAGCTCAAGCCCCTCTTCATCCAGTGCTTCGCTGGCCAACAAGGCTTTGGCGAACATCAACACTTCACCGCGCGACGCCGTGTCCATGCTCGCCTGGCTGATGAGTGCCTCCGGCCAATCGGTGCGATCGAGGCGATCCAGCACCCACGCATTGCCAACGTCAGAGGCCATGGCCAAACGGCAAGTGCCCAGCCCGAGCAATAAAATTGCGGCCATTCGTAGCCAGTGCATACCTAATTCCCTTTAAGCGCGTGTCAGACGTTTGGAAACGCCCTACAGATTCTGGCGCGCACGATACAGCGGTTTACCGCGAATCGCCTGACAATCACGTAGGAATTATTACGCCTAAGGGTTTTGGCCTGAAAAAGCTGCGAAAACACGTAGGGCATTTCCTCAAAACACGGAAAAACCCCTACGAATACTGTCCATTGCGGCTGTCTTGTCCCACAGAGAAACGCCCTTCTATAGTGGCTGGCGCGGCTGTAAACCTTCTGCCGGCTCGCCCCAGCGCCTTAGAACAGGACACGCCTCACCATGATCAACCGTTATCGCCCACTCAAGACTTGCTACAGCGAAAACCCGGTACTGCTTATCGACAGCCACTCCAGCCAGACTGACCTGATCAATGCCGCCGATCAGCGTTTACGTGCGGCCGGGGATTTGCTGGAAACGCTCTACTGCTTATGTTTCAAACAGGCTGACGTGAAAGATATTCCCAACATCGTTAACGCGCTTTATTTGCTGGTTCAGGATGGTTGCGACTTGCTTGAAGTGGCCAAGCAGAGGCCAGCGCAGCCGGCGTACAGCTAGATCACTTTAGGTCAGCGCTATATCTCTTTGGGCAGGCATCCAACAATGAATGTTACGAGCGATGAGTTCGATCCACCGAGTGACGAGGATGACTACACGGCTTGGCTCATCCGACAGGTTCAAGCCAGCCTTGATGATCCTCGCCCCGGCATTCCCGATGAGGTAGTCAGAGCATTGATAGCTGATAAACGCGCTCGTTTAAAACAGAAGGTCGATCAGCGGCGATGACCTATCAAATCTACGTCCCGTTCCTACAAGGACAGACTCCTTGTCTTCTATCGGCTTCGTGTAGCTGATCTCTATAGTCGTGGCTGTCGCTGCCAAATCAGCGGCTCGGGCTTGGTCACCCGATTGGATCGTGTATACGCATGCGCTGTATGCTGCCGGCACTCATTTGCCTGCAGTTTATGGTGACTGTGTTTGGGACACCTCCGGGTGTGCCGGGTATGTGCACGATCCTCACCGGTTGACCAACCCGAACACAGTCGCCTCCTGTCGCTTGGTCACGATGTGGTGGCTTCACCTGAAGCTTTTGAGGATCAACAAATTGAAAACATGGAATCAATTCACCACCGATCGCTACCGCCCACTCGAATCCAACCTCACCGACACCAAACCCCTGATCATCGACACACAGGCCAACCCGCAAGACATCCTCGAATGCGCCGTCCAGCGCCTTCGTGCTTCAAGCGACCTGCTACGCACTCTCTACTGCCTCAGCTTCAAACAAGCCGACGTCGAAGACATCCCCCACATCACCCACGCCCTCTATCTGCTGACGCAGGATGGCTGTGACCTGCTGCAAGTCGCGCAGCAGCAGATGCTCAATTGGAAGGCTCCAGCCTGAAATTGAGTGATCGTATCGCTCTTATGCACTCTGTGAGAGCGATCAAAAAAACGCTAATCAAACATGGGAGCAACCATGAGCAAATTCTTTGATGAGCTGATGGAAAGCGTTATCGAAATGGGCGAAATCTTACGCAAAACGCATCGCGATTCAGGCTCGAATGCTGACACGAGCGTTTTGACGTTTCAGCAAAAGCAGGCCCATTACGACAAGGTGCGCCGGTCAAACTACTCGGCTAGCCTAAGTATTGAAGGTTTTGAAACCACCCCTGCCGATGCTGAAAAGCCACTTTCCTCACGTATGGAGGTTCTCGAAAAGTACCGGCAAAAACCGGACTGACTCGAGGAAATGCTAACGTTAAAGTGGCAGTATTCTAGCTATATCAACCGGAAACAGATGGAATAATGCCACTTAACTTCGTTTTTCAAAGGTCTGGCGGCAAACAGCGTCCTTCAGCTTAAGTGCTATTATTCTGGCAGTTATGGTTAAAAAATGAAGGAATACTGCCACATGGCCAAGAAAACAGCGCCGCTCTTGCCCTCCACTGCTCGGCTTTTGGTTGACCTTGGTGAACGACTGAAGCTGGCTCGCCTACGCCGCAAATTGACGGCCAAGCAGGTCGCCGAAAGATCAGGCATGTCGCTGACGACCTTGCGCCATCTTGAGTCAGGTGGATCAGGCGTAACCATCGGCGCCTACCTGTCGGTGATGCAAGTGCTGGGGCTGGAAAAGGATCTGAACAAACTGGCTGCAGCCGATGAAATGGGTCGCCAATTGCAGGATGCGCAGTTAATGCCTGCAACACGATCCGCAGCGAAAAAGCCCCAGCGAGTACGAGCAGCCAGTGCGGCAAAAAAGGGCGCATCCGAACACGTCGGGACTTCAAATGTTATCGATGCCGCCACTACCACGAAAATTCCGGCTGACTTCCCATTCAACACACACTCACTATCCAGCCTTTTGAACAAGAAGAAAAAGGCCGGCCCCCCAACAGGTGAAGAATGACGCTGATTGCTGTTTATGCAGACTGGGAATCCTTGAAAGGCGCCAGACGCCTCGGATTTCTGCATGCAAGGAAAACACGCAACACCAACGTGTTCGAATTTGAGTACGACCCTAAGGCGTTGGCCGATCCCGAGTTGAGTTCCATAACTCTAGACCCGCGCATCGGCCCCTTCGAAGGCCGCCAATTCCCCGGCGAACATCAGAGCCGCTTTGGCGTCTTTGCAGACTCAAGCCCCGATCGTTGGGGCCAACTGCTGATGAAACGCCGTTTGGAAAGGGACATTCGCGACGGCTTGGTTCCCAGCAACAGCAAGTTGTTTGAATCCGATTACCTGCTTGGCGTGCACGACCTGTTCCGTGTCGGTGCCCTTCGCTACAAACTCAATGACGAAGGCAACTTCCTCGACGACCGCGACGGCGTTGCCGCTCCACCTTTTGTCGAGCTACGCGCGCTGGAACAGGCAAGTCTCGCCCTGGAAAACGATAGGGACAACACAGCCATCGATGGCCGCGAATGGCTAAGAATGCTCATCGCACCGGGCGGCTCACTGGGCGGCGCCAGACCGAAGGCCAGCGTCGTCGACGAATTCGGCCAATTGTGGATCGCCAAATTCCCAAGTACGAGAGATGACTACGATGTCGGTGGTTGGGAAATGGTCGTGAACGCTTTGGCAGTCAACTGTGGGTTACGCGTAGCGACCGGCACAGCCCGACGCTACGCGAGCGATCACCACTGCTTTTTGGTGAAGCGTTTCGACCGAACCGAACGCAGCGGGCGACATCACTTCGCATCAGCTATGACCATGACCAACCGCGTCGACGGCGACGATGCCTCAACCGGCGCCAGCTATCTAGAGTTGGCAGAAGTAATCATGGAACACGGCTCAGAACCCAACGCAGACCTCCGTGAACTATGGTCACGAATCGTCTTCAACATCCTGGTCTCAAACACCGACGACCACCTCCGCAACCATGGTTTTATTCTGGATCCTGGTCGGGGATGGCGATTGTCGGCAGCGTATGACATGAATCCGGTGGCGCATGCGGATGGGTTGAAGCTGAACATCACGGACTCTGACAACGCTTTGGATTTGGAGTTGGCGAGGGAAGTGGCGGCGTATTTTCGGGTTAGCCGCGAGGATTCAGCAGACATCATTGAGCGCACTCAAGACGTGATCAGTCTTTGGCCGGAGATCGCCAATGCGCTCGGGATGTCCAGACGTGAACAAGAAAGGATGGCGCCTGCTTTTCGTACCTTCTAATCACCCACAAAAAAGCCGCCCTCAAGAGGCGGCTTTTTCACTCACCAGAACTAAGTCTTACAACTTCGGCCCGGCAGCCTTGATCGCGTCGCTCACTTCGAACTTCTTGAAGTTCTCGATGAACAGACCGGCCAATGCCTTGGCAGCCTCGTCGTACGCAGCCTTGTCAGCCCAGGTGTTGCGTGGGTTGAGCAGGTTGGTTTCAACGCCCGGTACGGCCAGTGGCACGTCGAGGTTGATGGTGTCGAGGTGCTCGGTGGCGGCACCGATCAGCGCGCCGCTCTGGATCGCTGCGATCACCGCGCGGGTGGTCGGGATGTTGAAGCGTTTGCCGACGCCGTAACCGCCGCCGGTCCAGCCGGTGTTGACCAGATAGACCTTGGAGCCGAAACCGCGGATGCGCTTGATCAGCAGCTCTGCGTATTCGCCAGCCGGACGCGGGAAGAACGGTGCGCCGAAGCAGGTGGAGAAGGTCGACTTGATGCCGCTGCCCGAACCCATTTCAGTCGAGCCCACCAGAGCGGTGTAGCCGGACAGGAAGTGGTAGGCCGCTTGCTCTTCGTTGAGGATCGACACTGGCGGCAGCACGCCGGTCAGGTCGCAGGTCAGGAAGATCACAGCGTTTGGCTCGCCACCGAGGTTCTTCTCGGAACGCTTGGCAACGTGCTCCAGCGGGTACGCGGCGCGGCTGTTCTGGGTCAGGCTGACATCGGCGTAGTCGGAGTGCTTGGCATCGTCGATGACGACGTTTTCCAGGACTGCACCGTGCTTGATGGCTTTCCAGATGACCGGCTCGTTCTTCTCGGACAAGTCGATGCACTTGGCGTAGCAGCCGCCTTCGATGTTGAAGACAACGCCTTCACCCCAGCCGTGTTCGTCGTCACCGATCAGGTAACGGCTTTCGTCGGCCGACAGCGTGGTTTTACCGGTGCCGGACAGACCGAAGAACAGGGTCACGTCGCCTTCTTCGCCGATGTTGGCAGCGCAGTGCATTGGCAGCACGTCAGCAGCTGGCAGCAGGAAGTTCTGCACGGAGAACATGGCTTTCTTCATCTCACCGGCGTAACGCATGCCGGCGATCAGCACTTTCTTCTGCGCGAAGTTGAGGATCACGCAACCATCGGAGTTGGTGCCGTCACGCTCTGGCACGCACTCGAAGTTGGCCACGTTGAGCACTTGCCACTCTTCACGACCGGCCGGGTTGTACTGCGCCGGGTTGATGAACAGGCAACGACCGAACAGATTCTGCCAGGCAGTCTGGGTGGTCATTTTCACGGCCAGGTAGTGATCATCGGCCGCGCCTACATGCACGTGGGAAACAAAGTGCTCTTGCGCGTTGTTGAATGCCTCGACGCGAGCCCACAGGGCATCGAACTTGTCGGCCGGGAACTTGCGGTTGATCGGGCCCCAGGCGATAGCGGCCTGGGTGGAAGGCTCTTCAACGATGAAACGGTCAACAGGCGAACGACCGGTGCGGTGACCAGTGCGAACAACCAGAGCGCCGGTATCGGCAAGCTCGCCCTCACCGCGGTTCAGGGCTTCTTTTACCAGATCATCAACACTCAGATCGGTGTACACGGCGTTATTGGCTTGCGTCATGAGGTTCCCCGTCGGCCAGTGGCCGAGTGTGCTCCAAACGTTTTGTAGTAGAAAGTCGTGCACTACTACCGCGAAAAAAGTGGGCCGGATTATGCCAGAAAAGCCCAAAAAGAGTAGGGTCCTCCCGTCGTAACGGCGATATTCCGTCGTTACGCAGTGAATTTACCTGCGCTGAACCGTTTTAGTGCCGGGTATCTGACGGCGTGTCGACGCCTGCGCCAGCGAACAATTGAGCTACATCGGTCGCATCAAACAGGTAACGCTGGTTGCAGAACTGGCAATCGATCTCGATGTGGCCGCCGTTTTCCACCACCAATGCCTGCGCATCTTCCTGACCCAGACTGACCAGTGCATTGCCCGAACGCTCGCGCGAGCAACTGCAGTGGAAACGCAGTTTTTGCACGTCGAACAGACGCACCTGCTCTTCATGGTAGAGGCGATGAAGAACGGTTTCGTTGTCCAGGCTCAACAGTTCATCAGCGGTCAGCGTGCTGGCCAGCGCAGTGATGTGCTGCCAGCTGGCGGCGCGGTCTTCTTCGTCTTTCAAACGATCGGCGGGCAGTTGCTGCAGCAACAGGCCACGGGCGCGACGACCGTCGGCGAACAGCTGGAAGCGGGTGCCGACCTGTTGCGACATGACGAAATAGTTGGTGAAGCATTCGGACAGGGTTTCGCCGTCAAGATCGACGATGCCCTGATAGCGCTGGCCGACTGTAGGGTCGACGGTCAGCGCCAGGACGCCGTTCGGCATCAAGTCGCCGAGGGTCGCATCCGCTTTGATCAAGTCGGCGTCATAACGCGCCAGGCCGCGGATTTCACGGTCGCTGGAGCACTCGATCATCAGCATCGGGATCGGGCCTTCAGAGCGCGCCTGCAGGATCAGCAAGCCGTCGAACTTCAAGGTGCCCACCAGCAACGAGGCCGCCGCCATCAATTCGCCGAGCAACTGCGCAACCGGTTCCGGGTACGGGTGCTTGGCGAGAACTTCGGCGTAGCTGCGCTCCAGCGCGACCAGTTCGCCGCGCGTGTCGCTGTCATCAAAGATGAAGCGTTGGGTGTAATCGGTATCCGGTAGGTCGGTCATAGGTCTGGGTATCTGAATGAGGTGACAAAATGGTTACAAAGAATGAAAATTTGCGCTTCTTGGCACTTTTTTTGGTGCCGACTGTATAGCCATGGGAGGCATTTTATGAACAATCCGGGTTTGTTCCAATCCAGGTGGAACCTCGGCCGGCTGGTTCTGTGCAACGTGGTGCCATTGGCGCTGCTGGCTTTCTGGTTATGGCCTACGGGCAACGCGCTGTGTGTGTTTTTCGACGAGTGGCTGTTCCGCTCACTCAACGCACCACTGGCCAGCAACCCGATATGGCTCCACATCTGGGCAATTGCAAGTCTGCGTCCGTTCGACATTGTGGTTGGCCTGATTCTGCTGACGCTGCTGATCAAGGGCGACTGGGTGTTCAAGGCGATTGACGTGCGTCGCGCCTTTTTCGGATTTTTCTCGATCCTGCTGTTGATGGTGGTGATCCGCACGCTGTTTTCCAAGTTCGCCGACCACATGGACTGGCAACACAGCAGCCCGTCGATGGTGCTCGAAGGCGCGGTGCATATCAGCGACTACTTTCCACATCTGGAGAAGACCTGGGAGCTGAAGGATCGCTCCAGCCAGAGCTTCCCCGGTGACCATGCTTCGGTGCTGTTGATCTGGGCGCTGTTCATGGGCGTGTTCAGCCGTAAGGTCGGCCAGTTCCTGGTGATCTGGGGCCTGGCGCTGTTGTTCATGCTGCCGCGACTGGTGGCTGGTGCGCATTGGGGTCAGGATGATTACATCGGCGGCGTGTTGCTGGCGGTGTGGGCATTGGGCTGGGGTTACTACACGCCGTTTGCTTATCACGCTGCGAATTTCTGGCTGAAGGTGACTTCGCCGATCTTCAATCTGCTGGGCAAATTGCCGCTGGTTTCGCGGATGAGTGTGGTGCGAACCGCAAACTGAGTCCTTGCATCGATCCTGTGGCGAGGGAGCTTGCTCCCGCTGGAGGCCGAAGGACTCCTAATCCATCCACCGTGGTGTATCAAAAATACCGCGTTGGATGGATTTACGACTGCTGCGCAGCCGAGCGGGAGCAAGCTCCCTCGCCACATCGGTGCTTGGCACAACCTACTCGTCGTTGCTGTTCCCACGAAATTTAAACAGATCCCGCCGCTGTTTCTTGCTCGGTTTGCCATCGGTGCTTACACCCAGGGCACCGGCCTTGCGCATCGCCGCTGCTGCTTCGCGCTTTGCCACGCTTGCCTCGGTTTCTGCATACAACGTCTGCGCCTCGGGCGCACCACGACGCACGATCGACAAGGCTTCAACCCTCACCGTGCGCACTTCGAAGCCCGTGCGAATCTCGAACTCATCACCGATTCGCGGCTCCTTGCCCGGTTTGCAACGCTCACCACGACAATGCACCTTGCCACTCTCGATCGCTGCTTTGGCCAAGGCACGGGTTTTATAAAAACGCGCAGCCCACAACCATTTATCGAGACGGACCTTGTCTTCCTCTTCCTGTTTTTGCGCCATATGAATTCCTCGTTCAGCCAGTAGTCGGAACTGTACTACCGTTTCTGTCGGGCGCAAGAATTCGGCCCTCCAGATAGACTGTGATCTTCGCCGGTTCAGCGGCATGGAGTGATCGAGTGACTAAATTCCCCTCTTCATTAACCTCGCCCAAGGCCGGATGCCAGGGTTGTCAACAAAGCGACCCGCTGGGTTTCGATTTTGACTTCGCCTACCAACCTATCGTCGATCTGCGCGACCAGTCGATTTTCGCCCATGAGGCGCTGGTCCGTGGTCTCGCCGGTGAAGGCGCAATGACGGTGTTAGATCAGGTTACAGAAGACAACCGCTACCGTTTCGACCAACTCTGCCGGACCCGTGCCATCGAAGGCGCGGCCAACCTTAATATGCAGACACACTTGTCGATCAACTTCATGCCCAACGCCGTCTATCGTCCAGAGTTATGCATTCGCAGCACCCTGGAGGCGGCCAAAAAGCACAATTTCCCGATCGACCGACTGATTTTCGAAACCCTGGAAAGCGAGCACGTAGATAACTATCGCCATTTGACCAATATTCTGCGTGAATACCGCGAATTCGGCTTCAAGACCGCCATCGATGATTTCGGTGCCGGTTATTCGGGGCTCAATCTGCTGGCTGATTTCCAACCGGACCTGATCAAACTCGACATGGCGCTGATCCGCGATGTCGATCACGACCGTGTCCGCCAGACGATCGTCCGGGGGATTGTCACAATCTGTGCGGAGTTGGACGTTACAGTCATCGCCGAAGGTATCGAGAGCGCCGGTGAACGGGATTTCCTGGCGGACTGTGGAATATTTCTGATGCAGGGGTTCTGGTTCGCCAAACCTGCATTCAAAGCGTTGGCCCAGGTGTCACCTGAGGCCTGGACGCGTTAATCGTTGGTTTTTTCTATTGAAGACATTTGACCATTTGACCGTTGTCGGTCTGCGCGAGTGGGTGGCGCTCCCGGATTTGGGAGTCGCGGGCCTGCGGGCGAAAATCGACACCGGTGCCAGCACCTCCAGCCTGCATGCCACCGACATCGAGCCGTTCGAGCGCGATGGCGAGAAGTGGGTGCGCTTCACCGCGCACCTGGGCACGGTGGTGCAGTTGCGTCACCGCCGTTGCGAAGCGCCGCTGGTGACGCGCAAAACCATTAAAAGCTCCAACGGCCATGCCCAGGAGCGCTATGTGATCAGCACCACCCTGGCCCTGGGTGATCGGGTCTGGCCGATCGAGTTCACCCTCGCCTGCCGCAAATCCATGCGCTATCGCCTGCTGCTCGGTTCCAAAGCCCTGATCGATGGCCATCTGGTGGTCAATCCGGGCATCAAATATGTACAAGACAAGCCGGTGTTCCCGGTATCTACCTCCTCCACAGGTGTTGCATGAAGATCGCTGTGCTGTCGCGGAATCCGCGTCTGTATTCCACCCGTCGTCTGGTCGAAGCCGGCACCGAGCGCGGGCATGAAATGGTAGTGATCGATACCTTGCGCGCCTACATGAACATCGCCAGCCACAAGCCGCAGATTCACTATCGCGGCAAACCGCTGGAAGGTTTCGACGCGGTGATCCCGCGGATCGGTGCGTCGGTGACGTTCTATGGCTGCGCAGTGTTGCGTCAGTTTGAAATGATGGGTGTATTCCCACTCAATGAATCAGTGGCGATTGCCCGTTCGCGGGACAAGTTGCGCTCGCTGCAGCTGCTGTCGCGTCGCGGCATCGGTTTGCCGGTGACCGGGTTTGCCCACTCGCCGGATGACATCCCCGACCTGATCGACATGGTCAACGGCGCGCCACTGGTGATCAAAGTGCTGGAAGGCACTCAAGGCATTGGTGTGGTGTTGTGCGAAACCGCGACCGCCGCCGAGTCGGTGATCGAGGCATTCATGGGCCTGAAGCAGAACATCATGGTTCAGGAATACATCAAGGAAGCGGGCGGCGCGGATATCCGCTGCTTTGTGGTCGGCGACAAGGTGATCGCGGCGATGAAGCGTCAAGCCAAACCAGGTGAGTTCCGCTCCAACCTGCATCGCGGCGGCAGTGCCAGCCTGATCAAGATCACCCCGGAAGAACGCATGACCGCGTTGCGTGCAGCCAAGGTCATGGGCCTGGCGGTGGCAGGTGTGGATATCCTGCGTTCCAATCATGGGCCACTGGTGATGGAAGTGAACTCGTCGCCGGGTCTGGAAGGGATCGAGACCACCACGGGGAAGAATGTGGCGGGGATCATCATCGAGCACCTTGAGAAGAATGGCGGGCCAAACATGACCCGGACCAAAGGCAAGGGTTAACCCCAAGAGATGTGGCGGCTAACCGGCCGCCATCGCGAGCAGGCTCACTCCTACAGTGGACCGCATTCCAACTGAAGGAACTCGGTCAAACTGTAGGAGTGAGCCTGCTCGCGATAGGGCCGTCAGACCCACCGAAGATTCAACGCTTAAACGGCATCCCGAGGGAGCATCAGTCCCAAAGGCAACCTGACCCGCGCTTCCAATCCGCCACCGGAACGGTTGCGCAACTCAACATTGCCGCCATGCATCGAAGCAATCCGCTTCACGATCGCCAGTCCCAACCCGGTGCCCTTGCCGCCCCTGGCACGATCGCCGCGAGTAAACGGGTTGAAAATCGCCTCAAGCTCGGACGGATCGATTCCCGCCCCACGGTCCATCACGCTCAGCACCACATACGGTGCGCTGACATCACCGGACACATAGGCGGCGACTTCCACACTGCTGCCAGCATGGTTCAAGGCGTTGCCGATCAAGTTGTTCAACAGGCGTTTCATCGACACCCGACGCAGCGGAAACGGCTGGATCGGTTCAAGGCGCAAGCGAACTTTCTCTTCGTTCTGGTTGAACGGTGCTGCCACTTCACGCACCAGATCGCTGAGATCGACCTCTTCCACCGACTCATCACGACCGTCGCGGATGAACGCGAGGAACTGGTCGAGAATCGCGTCCATGTCTTCGATGTCGCGCACCATGTCGTCGGTCAGGTCGTTGCGGTCGCCCATCAACTCCAGCGACAGCCGCAAGCGGGTCAGCGGCGTACGCAAGTCGTGGGAAACCCCAGCAAGCATCAGCTCACGTTCCCGCCCAGCCTGTTCGACGTCTTCGGCCATCTGGTTGAAGGCGCGATACACCTCGGTCATTTCGCTTGGCGTGTCACTGATCGGCAAGCGCACGCTGCGGCCCTGACCGAGTTGACGGGCGGCATAGACCAGACGCTTCAAGGGTTGGTTGAGCTGGCTGACGAAAATCCACGCCGAGGCGGTCGACAGCAAACCGATCGCGAGGAACCAGCCGAGCACATTCCAGATTTTCTGGCCGCGCAACGGGTGCGGATACAGCGGGACCTTCAACCAGCCATCGCCCAGGCTCGGCGCGCGAACCCACAGCGCCGGCGGCGAGTGCATGCGTAAGCGCACTTCAGTGTCGGCACCGAGTTCCGCCTGCATTTGTCGTTGGTAGATTTCGCTGTACGGCCAATGCTGTTCGCCTTCCGGCACACCGGCGCCCACCACCCGGATCAGGGTCGCGGCATCAGCGATCTTCGCGCGATTTTCTTCGTCGGCGGCCCAATAGGCGCGCAACGTCAGGGCGACGCCGTGGCTATATTGACGATCCACCAGCACGTCCTCGTTCATCAATAGATAAACCAGGGTCAGCGCCTTGGAAAACAGCACGACGATGAGCACCAGCCAGAGGGTGCGGGAGAAAAAACTTTGGGGAAACCAGACGGGGGTCTTCATCAATAACCGCTACACACTTGCAGGAGCGAGCAATGCTCGCATATTGCGGATTGCGAGTCTGTGGGCACGGCCATTCGACCAGCACCCAGCAGACCCGCTCCTACAAATCGCCGATCACTTGGTGGCGGCGCCATCCGGTACGAACACGTAGCCCACGCCCCAGACAGTCTGGATATAGCGCGGTTTCGACGGATCAGGCTCGATCATCCGACGCAGACGGGAGATCTGTACGTCAATGGAACGCTCGAGAGCATCCCACTCACGGCCACGGGCCAGGTTCATCAGTTTGTCGCGGGTCAATGGCTGACGCGCGTTCATGACCAAGGCCTTGAGTACCGCAAACTCACCGGTAGTGAGCATGTGCACTTCGTCGCCGCGCTTCAGTTCGCGAGTGGCCAGCGACAACACGTAATCACCGAAGGTGACGTTTTCGTCTTCGCTGCCCGGTGCGCCCGGCACCGGTGCGGCCTGACGACGCAGTACCGCTTTGACCCGGGCCATCAGCTCGTCCGGGTTGAACGGCTTGGCCAGATAATCGTCGGCACCCAGTTCCAGGCCCTTGATGCGGCTCATCTCATCGCCCTTGGCGGTGAGCATGATGATCGGAATCTGGTTATTTGCGGCCCGCAAACGGCGGCAGGCGGTCAAACCGTCTTCGCCAGGCAGCATCAGATCGAGTACGACCAGATTGAAAACTTCACGCGCCAACAGACGATCCATCTGCTCGGTGTTCGGTACGGTACGGGCGCGATAGCCCTTGCTGACGAAAAAACGTTCCAGCAGGCTACTCAGCCCCGGATCGTCGTCAACGATGAGAATTTTTTCGCCTTCAGCAGTTTGTGCAGTGCTGCTCATTGGATGCTCCTTTTAGCTCGGCGCGCATTATGGCGTAGCTGCCGTTATACGCACCGTGTGCATTGTTAGCAGATTTTTCCTTCACTGCCAGAAAACCGGGGTTTATGCCTACAGACTGCAACGCCCCCGAATGACAGAACGCTGGTTATAATGCGCGGCGTTTTGTGCCAGGCAACGTCTGAATCGTTACCGCAGGTGGCAGGCCTTTTTTTCCTGCCCGGCGCAGTAATTGTTCGATTTCACGGGTCAAGGGGCTGCCTTTTGACCCAGGCAGCGGCAATCTTCAAGCCGCTCAACCAGACTCCGGGCCTTTATTTACGTGCCTGCGAGCCTGCTTTCACAATATGTCAGGTGGTTTTATGGACAGCATCAACAGCCGCATCGCCGAGGAACTCGGCGTACGCCCACAACAGGTCGAAGCGGCCGTCGCGCTACTCGATGAAGGCTCTACCGTTCCCTTCATCGCCCGTTACCGGAAAGAAGTCACCGGCAGCCTCGATGACACCCAGTTGCGTCATCTGGAAGAACGTCTGCGCTACCTGCGAGAACTCGACGAACGGCGCATCAGCATCCTCGCCAGCATCGAAGAGCAAGGCAAACTCACCCCGCAACTTGAACGCGACATCAAACTCGCTGACACCAAGACTCGCCTCGAAGACTTGTACCTGCCGTACAAACAGAAGCGCCGCACCAAGGGCCAGATCGCCCTGGAAGCCGGCCTCGGCGACTTGGCCGACGGCCTGTTCAACGACCCGAATCTGGCTCCGGAAACCGAAGCCGCACGTTTCGTCGACGCCGAAAAAGGCGTGGCCGATGTGAAGGCAGCCCTCGAAGGCGCCAAATACATCCTGATGGAGCGTTTTGCCGAAGACGCCAGCCTGCTGGAAAAACTGCGTAGTTACCTCAAGCAGGAAGCGACCCTCAGTGCCCGCGTCATCGCCGGCAAGGAAGAAGAAGGCGCCAAGTTCCGCGACTACTTCGAACACGACGAACCGCTGAAAAGCATGCCGTCCCACCGTGCGCTGGCGATTTTCCGTGGCCGTAACGAAGGCATCCTCAGCTCTGCGCTGAAAGTCGGCGACGAACTGCCGGGCACCATGCACCCCTGCGAAGGCATGATCGGTCAGCAATTCAATATCCAGAACCAGAACCGTCCGGCCGACAAATGGCTCGGCGAAGTGGTGCGCTGGACGTGGAAGGTCAAGCTTTACACGCACCTGGAAACCGACCTGCTGGGCGAGTTGCGCGACGGCGCCGAAACCGAGGCGATCAACGTCTTCGCCCACAACCTGCACGACCTGCTGCTGGCCGCACCGGCCGGGCCGCGCGCGACCCTGGGCCTCGACCCGGGCCTGCGTACCGGCTGCAAGGTCGCGGTGGTCGACTCCACCGGCAAACTGCTGGATCACGCCACGGTTTACCCGCACGTGCCGCACAACAAGTGGGATCAGACCATCGCCATTCTGGCCGCCCTGTGCGCCAAGCACTCGGTTGACCTGATCGCCATCGGCAACGGCACCGCCAGCCGCGAGACCGACAAACTGGCGATCGAGCTGATCAAAAAATACCCAGCGATGAAAATGACCAAGGTCATGGTTTCCGAGGCCGGTGCATCGGTTTACTCGGCGTCGGAACTGGCGGCCAAGGAATTCCCGGACCTGGACGTGTCGATCCGTGGCGCGGTGTCCATCGCCCGTCGTTTGCAGGATCCACTGGCTGAGCTGGTGAAAATCGATCCGAAATCCATTGGTGTCGGCCAGTACCAGCACGACGTTTCGCAGCTGAAACTGGCGCGTGGCCTCGATGCTGTGGTCGAGGACTGCGTGAACGCCGTCGGCGTTGATGTGAACACCGCGTCCGTGGCGCTGCTGGCGCGAATCTCCGGCCTCAACGCGACCCTGGCGCAAAACATCGTCGCTCACCGCGATGAGCACGGCGCGTTCAAGACCCGTGCAGCACTGAAGAAAGTCGCGCGTCTTGGCGAGAAAACCTTCGAACAGGCTGCAGGCTTCTTGCGCGTGATGAACGGCGACAACCCGCTGGATTCGTCGGCCGTTCACCCGGAAGCCTATCCGCTGGTGCAGCGTATTGCCGCGGAAACCGACCGCGATATCCGCTCGCTGATCGGCGACGCCGGGTTCCTCAAGCGTCTGGATCCGAAGAAGTTCACCGACGAGACCTTCGGTCTGCCGACCGTGACCGACATCATCCAGGAGCTGGAAAAACCCGGCCGCGACCCGCGTCCGGAGTTCAAGACTGCCGAGTTCCAGGAAGGCGTCGAAGACCTCAAGGACTTGCAACTGGGGATGATCCTTGAAGGTGTCGTCACCAACGTGACCGCGTTCGGTGCATTCGTCGACATCGGCGTGCATCAGGACGGTCTGGTGCACATCTCGGCGTTGTCGGAGAAGTTCATCAAGGATCCGCGTGAAGCGGTGAAGGCCGGTGACGTGGTGAAAGTGAAGGTCATGGAAGTCGACATTCCGCGCAAACGCGTTGGCTTGTCGATGCGCATGGGCGACACCCCCGGCGAGAAGATCGATGGTGCCCGTGGCTCGCGTCCGGGCTCGGCGCAGCGCCAGCCTTCGAACAACGCGCCACGCAAGGAAACCGCCACTGCCGCACCGGCGAACAATGCGATGGCCTCGCTGTTCGCCAACGCCAAACAGTTGAAGAAACGCTGATGGAAATTCCGGCCGGGCTCGTCGAGAGCGCGTTTTTCAAGCTGTTGGGCTGCCGCCTGCACAGCCTGGAAACCGGGGTGGCGCAAGTCGCCCTGGGGCTGGAACCGGAACTGCGCAACCGCGGCGGCAAATTGCACGGTGGCGCGCTGTTCAGTCTGGTCGACATCGCCATGGGGCTGGCCTGTTCCAGCGTGCATGGCTTCGATCAGCAGAGCGCGACCATCGAGTGCAAGATCAACTACATCCGCGCCGTCTCGGACGGCGAGGTGCTGTGCACGGCGCGGGTGATCCACCCGGGCCGGCGCACGCTGGTGGTCGAAGCCGACGTGATGCAGGGCGACAAACTGGTCGCAAAAGCGCAAGGCACGTTCGCTGTCCTGTAGCTACTGGTCATCAATTTGAGTTAATTTCGGCGCTGCGTCTGCGGCGTCGAACTTTTCCGTGCGCGCAATAGCCAGATTCAAGGAGTGAAGTTGGCAATCGACACGGGCCGTTGTGGCTCAAAAACCAGGCGAAAACGCCAGTTTCAACTTCACCCTTGTAGACCGTCCTGCCCACCCCCATATTGGGGCGACTGACGCGTGAAGGAATCCAAATTGAGCGAACTTCTCAACCGCCGCCTGGCTCTGCTCGGCGAGCGCGCCAACCTCTCTCTGCTCGAACAGTGCCTTCACGGTATCGAACGTGAATGCCTGCGCGTGACCAGCGAAGGTCGACTGGCGCAAACGCCGCACCCCGAAGCCCTGGGTTCCGCGCTGACCAACGAACAAATCACCACCGACTATTCCGAGTCGCTGCTGGAATTCATCACGCCTGCCCTGCCCGATCCGGCGGATACGCTGGCGAGCCTGGACAAGATCCACCGTTTTGCCTACAGCAAACTCGGCAACGAGTACCTGTGGAGTCCGTCGATGCCGTGCCCGTTGCCGGCCGAGGAAGATATCCCGATCGCCTATTACGGCACCTCCAACATCGGTCAGCTCAAGTACGTCTACCGCAAGGGCCTGGCCCTGCGTTACGGCAAGACCATGCAATGCATCGCCGGGATTCACTACAACTTTTCCCTGCCGGAAAAACTCTGGCCGCTGCTGAAAGAAGCCGAAGGCTTCGTCGGCACCGACCGCGACTTCCAGTCGTCGTCCTACATCGCGCTGATCCGTAATTTCCGTCGCTACAGTTGGCTGCTGATGTACCTGTTCGGTGCTTCGCCGGCGCTGGACGCAGGCTTCCTGCGCGGTCGTTCGCACCAGTTGGAACAGCTCGACCCGGACACCCTGTACCTGCCGTACGCCACCAGCCTGCGCATGAGCGACCTCGGTTATCAGAGCAATGCCCAGGCCGGTCTGACCCCGTGCTACAACGATCTGGCGAGCTACACCGACAGCCTGCGCAAAGCCGTGGCCACGCCGTATGCGCCGTACGTTGAAGTCGGCACGCACAAGGATGGCGAGTGGGTGCAGCTCAACACCAACATCCTGCAGATCGAAAACGAGTACTACTCCAACATCCGCCCGAAACGCGTGACCTACACCGGCGAGCGGCCGATCCAGGCCTTGGTTGCCCGTGGCATTCAGTACGTTGAAGTGCGTTGCCTGGACATCAACCCGTTCCTGCCGATGGGCATCGACCTCACCGAGTCGCGCTTCCTCGACGCGTTCCTGCTGTACTGCGCGCTCAACGACAGCCCGCTGTTGACCAACACCAGTTGCGGCAACGCGACGTCGAACTTCCTCAGCGTGGTCAAGGAAGGTCGTCGTCCGGGCCTGCAATTGCAACGTGACGGTCAGCCGGTCGAGATGAAGGCTTGGGCGGCCGAGTTGCTGGAGCAAATCGCCCCGCTGGCCGCGCTGCTGGATCAAAGCCATGGTGGCGACGCGCACAGCAAGGCGCTGGATGCGCAACTGGCCAAGGTCAGCGATCCGTCCCTGACGCCGTCGGCGCAGGTGTTGGCGGCGATGGCAGAGCACAAGGAAAGCTTTGCGCAGTTCTCGTTGCGTCAGAGCCAGGCGCATGCCAAGTTCTTCCGCAGCGAGCCATTGGCGGCGGATGAACAGGCGAAGTTCGAAGAGCTGGCGCGGTCTTCGCTGGCGGCGCAGGCTGAGCTGGAGCAAAACGAGGTGGGTGATTTCGACGTGTTTGTCGGGTCGTATCAGGCGAGTATTCTGGCGATCAGTAACTGATCTGTCAGAACACAAACTGTGTGCTGACAGGTTCCTGTGGCGAGGGGATTTATCCCCGTTGGGCTGCGCAGCAGCCCCAAAAGCCAGATACGCGATTTATCCGATACACCGCATAGGAAGGTCTTACGGCTGCTGCGCAGCCGAACGGGGATAAATCCCCTCGCCACAAAAGCGCCAGTTGCCTCTAAGGCTTAGATTTTTCCGCTCATAAGCTCATTCTAAAAAGTTATTTATTTTCCGATTCTTAGATCATTTAGTCTCCTCTCACGCCGACGCTCGGTCGCCTGATATGGAGCTTTTCAATGAAACTGAATTTCCCGCTTCGCCTGCTGGCCGCGGCCTCTCTGGCTGCCGCGAGCTTTTTGGCCCAGGCTGCCGACCTCACCGTCGCTTACCAGACCACCGTTGACCCGGCAAAAGTCGCCCAGGCTGATGGCGCTTACGAAAAAGCCACCAAAGCCGATATCGCCTGGCGCAAGTTCGACAACGGCGCCGACATCATCGCCGCCATCGCTTCCGGCGACGTGCAGATCGGCTACCTCGGTTCGAGCCCGCTGACCGCCGCGATCACCCGCAAAGTCCCGGTCGAAACCTTCCTCATTGCCACCCAGATCGGCGCCGCCGAAGCGCTGGTCGCTCGCGACGGCTCCGGCATCAAGACCCCGCAGGATCTGATTGGCAAGAAAATCGCCGTCCCGTTTGTATCGACCGGTCACTACAGCCTGCTCGCCGCGCTGAAGCACTGGAACATCGACACGTCGAAAGTCACCGTGCTCAACCTCGCACCGCCAGCGATCATTGCCGCGTGGAAACGCGGTGACATCGACGCCACCTACGTCTGGGATCCAGCCCTCGGCGTGGCCAAGGAAAACGGCAAAGTGCTGATCACCTCCGGCGAACTGGCCAAGTTCGGCGCGCCGACCTTCGATGCCTGGATCGTGCGCAAGGACTACGCCGAGAAGCACCCGGAAATTGTCACCGCGTTCGCCAAGGTCACCCTCGACGCCTACGCCGATTACCGCAAAGACCCGAAAGCCTGGCTCGCCAACCAAAGCAACGTCGACAAACTGGTGAAACTGTCCGGCGCCAAGGCCAGCGACATTCCGCTGCTGCTGCAAGGCAACGTCTACCCGTTGGCGGCGGATCAGGTCAGCGACCTCGGCGCACCAACCACCAAAGCCATCACTGACACCGCCGCGTTCCTCAAGGAGCAAGGCAAGGTCGAAGCGGTTCTGCCGGACTACGCGCCGTACGTCAGCGCCAAATACATCACCAACTGATCGGGAGTTAACCGCGATGGCTTTGCTACAGCTGGAGCGCATCAGCGCACAGTACCCGGGCAGCCCGGAGCCGGTGCTGACGGACATTTCTATGACCCTGGGGCCCCAGCAATTGCTGGTTGCCCTCGGCCCGTCCGGCAGTGGCAAGACTTCGCTGTTGAACCTGATTGCCGGTTTCGTCGAACCCAGCGCCGGGCGCATTACCCTCGACGGTGTGCCGGTCAAAGGCCCGAGCGCCGAACGCGGCGTGGTGTTCCAGGACGATGCCCTGCTGCCCTGGCAGGACGTGTTGGCCAACGTCGCTTTCGGTCTGGAACTGGCCGGTGTCGCCAAGGACAAACGTGAAAAAATCGCCCGGGAAATGCTCGCACTGGTCGATCTTTCCGGTTTCGAAAACCGCCGTATCTGGCAGCTCTCAGGTGGCCAGAAACAACGCGTCGGCCTCGCCCGCGCCCTCGCCGCCGACCCGCGCGTGTTGCTGATGGATGAGCCTTTCGGCGCCCTCGACGCGTTCACCCGCGAACAGATGCAAGAGCTGTTGCTGCAAATCTGGCAACGCACCGCCAAGCCGGTTTTCCTGATTACCCATGACATTGAAGAAGCGGTGTTCCTCGCCACTGACCTGATTCTGCTGGCGCCGAATCCGGGGCAGATTGTTGAGCGCCTGCATCTGGATTTCGGCCAGCGTTACGCCGCCGGCGAATCGGCACGGGCGATCAAATCCGACCCGCGTTTTATCGAAACCCGCGAACACGTGCTGAACAAAGTGTTCTCGCAACGCAGTGCCGTTCAACGGCAGGAGCGCGCATGAGCAGTTACGACGTTTCCGCCCCGGCCGTAAAAACCCCATCGGTAGCGATCCCGGTACGCCGCAGTCTCGGCACGCGCTGGATCAGCCTGCTGACCTTGTTCGCCTTGCTGGTGATCTGGTGGGCGGTCACCGCCACTGGGTTGATCGAACCACTGTTCCTGCCGCCGCCTTCGGCCGTGCTGCAAAAAGGCTGGTTGCTGGCCACCAGCGGCTACATGGATTCGACCTTGTGGCAGCATTTGGGCGCGAGCCTCAGTCGCATCGGTCTGGGTCTTGGCTTCGCAATTCTGACCGCTGTGCCAGTGGGCATCGCCATCGGCGCCAACCGCATCGCCCGTGGCGTGCTGGATCCGCTGATCGAGTTCTACCGACCGATTCCACCGCTGGCTTATTTGCCGCTGATCGTGATCTGGTGCGGCATCGGCGAATTGTCGAAAGTGCTGCTGATCTATCTGGCGATTTTCGCGCCGATCGCCATCGCCACGGCGACCGGCGTGCGCACGGTTGATCCAGCGAAATTGCGCGCGGCGCAGTCGCTGGGCGCCACCCGCGCACAGTTGATTCGCCATGTGATTTTGCCGAGTGCGTTGCCGGACATTCTCACCGGTGTGCGTATTGGTCTGGGTGTTGGCTGGTCGACGCTGGTCGCGGCTGAACTGATCGCGGCCACCAGCGGCCTGGGCTTCATGGTGCAATCGGCCGCGCAGTTCCTGGTCACCGATGTGGTGGTACTGGGGATTCTGGTCATCGCCCTGATCGCCTTCGCCATGGAAATGGGCCTGCGCGCCCTGCAACGCAAACTGGTGCCGTGGCACGGCCAGGCCCACTAAAGCATTTTTTTAATCCCCTCTGTAGGAACTGCCGCAGGCTGCGATCTTTTGATCCGCTTTTTAAAAGAACACATCAAAAGATCGCAGCCTGCGGCAGCTCCTACACGGTGGTTATCTGGAATTGAAGAGAAAGACCATGAGCAGCCTGAACATCACCCCTTTAAGCTCGGCCCTCGGCGCACAGATCAGCGGCGTCGACATCAGCCAGCCGTTGAGCCTGGAACACCGCGACGCCATCGAGCAGGCGCTGCTCAAATACCAGGTGCTGTTCTTCCGCAACCAACCGATCGAGCCGCCGCAACAGGCGCGTTTCGCCGCGTATTTCGGCGACCTGCATATTCACCCGATCTACCCGAACGTGCCGGAGCAGCCCGAAGTCTTGATTCTCGACACCGCCGTCACCGACGTACGCGACAACGCGATCTGGCACACCGACGTAACGTTCCTGCCGACGCCGGCAATGGGCGCGGTGCTCAGCGCCAAGTTGCTGCCGGAGTTTGGTGGCGACACGCTGTGGGCCAGCGGGATTGCGGCGTACGAAGCACTGTCGCTGCCGATGAAAGGCTTGCTCGAAGGGCTGACCGCGACTCACGATTTCACCCGCTCGTTTCCGCTGGAACGCTACGGCAATACGCCTGAAGCATTGGCGCAGTGGGAAGAAGCGCGGCGCAAGAATCCACCGTTGTCGCATCCGGTTATTCGGACTCATCCGGTGAGTGGACGGCGTTCGTTGTTCGTTAACGAAGGCTTCACGTCGAAGATCAATGAGCTGTCGGAAACCGAGAGCGAGGCGATTCTGAAGTTCTTGTTTGCCCACGCGACGCGCCCGGAATTCACCATTCGCTGGCGCTGGCAGAAGGACGATATTGCGTTCTGGGACAACCGCGTGACGCAGCATTACGCGGTGGACGATTACCGCCCGGCGCGGCGGGTGATGCAGCGGGCGACGGTGTTGGGGGATGTGCCTTTCTTCCGCTAAGTGCCCAGGTTTTCATTGTATCCACCGGCCCTTTCGCGAGCAGGCTCGCTCCCACAGGAATGCGCATTTCAATGTGGGAGCGAGCCTGCTCGCGAATGCTGAGGGACAGGCGCCTACTAATTAGGCGCCAGTTACTTATTCCGCCGTCGAAGGCTTCTCCCACAGATTGATCCCGCCCTCTTGGGCAAACCGGTCAATCTCCGCCAATTCTTCAGCACTGAAGCTCAGATTCTTCAACGCCCCGACGTTCTCGATAATCTGCTCCGGCCGGCTCGCACCGATCAGTGCCGAGGTCACCCGTGGATCACGCAGCGTCCACGCCAGCGCCAGTTGCGCCAGGCTCTGGCCGCGACGTTTGGCGATTTCATTCAAGGCACGAACGTGTGCGATGTTCGCCTCGGACAAGTGCGAAGCCTGCAACGATCCGCCGCCCGGGCGATTGACCCGCGCATCTTCCGGTACGCCATTGAGGTATTTGTCGGTCAGCAGACCTTGCGCCAGCGGGGTGAACGCGATCACGCCCGTACCGAGTTCATCGGTGGTGTCGAGCAGGTCTTTTTCCACCCAGCGGTTGAGCAGGTTGTAGGCCGGTTGATGGATCAGCAGCGGCACTTTCCACTCTTTGAGCAATGCCGCCATCTCACGGGTTTTCACCCCGGAATACGAGGAAATGCCGATGTACAGCGCCTTGCCCTGCTGCACCGCAGTAGCAAGGGCGCTGGCGGTTTCTTCCAGCGGGGTATCCGGGTCGAAGCGGTGCGAATAAAAGATATCCACATAGTCCAGACCGAGGCGCTGGAGGCTCTGGTCGAGGCTGGCCAGCACGTATTTGCGCGAGCCACCGCCCTGGCCGTACGGGCCCGGCCACATGTCCCAACCGGCCTTGCTGGAGATGATCAGTTCATCGCGGTACTGCTTGAAATCTTCGCGCAGCAGGCGACCGAAATTGATTTCGGCACTGCCATACGGCGGGCCATAGTTGTTGGCCAGATCGAAGTGGTTGATGCCCAGGTCGAACGCGGTACGCAGCAAGGCGCGCTGGGTATCGATCGGCGTGCTGTCGCCAAAGTTGTGCCACAGGCCCAGCGACAGCGC
Source organism: Pseudomonas sp. TH06 (assembly GCF_016651305.1). Lineage (GTDB taxonomy): Bacteria > Pseudomonadota > Gammaproteobacteria > Pseudomonadales > Pseudomonadaceae > Aquipseudomonas. The sequence continues at coordinate 1,174,117 of NZ_JAEKEC010000001.1, forward strand.
CGGCAACACCAGACCACTGCGTCCGACGCGGCGGTAAGGGATGGAGTCATAGCGGTTTTCGGCAGCGGTGTAAGTCATCGAATCCTCTCTTGTCTGTCTTTTGGTCATCTGAAGTCGAACACTTTTGTGGTGAGGGGATTTATCCCCTCACCACAACAGCTCTATCAATCACGCAAATCTGTTGCCGGGTCGGGCAAGGCCCAGGTTCTCGCGCAATGTCCGGCCCTCATACTCGGTTCTGAACAGTCCACGCCGCTGCAGTTCCGGCACCACGCTATTGGCGAAGTCCTCGAGCCCGCCCGGCAGATGCGGTACCAACACGTTGAAGCCGTCCGCCGCGCCGTGTTCGAACCACTCCTGCAAGCGGTCGGCAATCTGTACCGGCGTGCCGACCAGACTGTAATGCCCACGACCACCGGCAATCTTGCGGCCCAGTTCAGCCAGCGTGAGGTTTTCCCGCCCCGCCAGTTCCGTCAGCAACTTCTGCCGACTCTGCTGACCGCTGTCAGTCAGCGGCAACTCGGGCAACGGCCCATCCAGCGGGTACTTCGACAAGTCGAAGTTGCCCAGCATACGCCCAAGCAAGGCGACGCCAACCTCCGGTTCGACCAATTGCTGAAACGTTTCACATTTTTCCTGCGCTTCGGCTTCCGTCTGCCCGACCACGACGAAAACGCCGGGCATGATTTTCAGTGAATCGGCACTGCGACCGTACTTGGGCAGACGTTCTTTAAGGTCGGCATAAAACGCCTGAGCATTGGCCAACGAAGTCTGCGCGGTGAACACCACTTCTGCGGTCTGCGCAGCCAGCTCACGCCCGGTTTCGGAGGAGCCGGCCTGCACAATCACCGGTTGCCCCTGGGGTGAGCGCGCGACGTTCAGTGGGCCTTTGACCCGAAAGTGCTCGCCAACGTGATCCAGCACATGGAGTTTTTCCGGGTCGTAATACGCACCGCTGGCCTTGTCACGGTGAAAGGCATCGTCCTCCCAACTGTCCCAGAGCCCTGTAACCACCTGATGAAATTCACGGGCACGGCTGTAGCGTTCGGCATGGCCGATATGTTCGTCACGCCCGAAATTCAGCGCCTCGGCAGCATTGTCCGACGTCACCAGATTCCACCCCGCTCGCCCACCCGAGAGGTGGTCGAGCGAAGCGAATTTGCGCGCCACATGGTATGGCTCGTTGTAACTGGTGGTTGCCGTGGCGATCAGGCCGATGTGCTCGGTCACCGCGCTCAATGCCGAAAGTAAAGTCAGTGGCTCAAAATGATCCGAGCGCGCCATGCGACTGGCGATGTCCTGGGTTGGCGCGGCGACGCTGTCGGCAACAAACAACGCATCGAATTTCGCCGCCTCGGCAATCTGCGCCAGCCTTTTGTAATGGGCGAAATCCAGACCGGCATTGGCCGGCACATCGGGATGACGCCACGCAGCCACGTGGTGCCCGGTGGCCATGAGGAATGCACCGAGTTTGATCTGTCTGCTCATCTCAGAAGTCCTTGCGCAGTTGCACGCCGAAGTAGCGCTCGTCATCGCGTGGCACGGCGCGGTAGATGTAATTGCCACCGCTGGCCAGTAACGGCGAATACGACTTGTCGGTGAGGTTCTTGCCCAGCAGCGCCACGCGCCAGCCGTTGCTGTAATCAGCGAGCGCGACGCTGGCGTTCCACAGGCCGTAGGCCCCCTGCTTGGTATCGGTGTTCTGGCTGATGTCGTACTGCACTTCGCTTTGCCAGCTGTAATCGGTGCCCAGTTCGATATCCAGGCCGTTATCCAGCGGGATGGTGTAGTCGGCGCGCACGTAGCTTTTCCAGTCCGGGCTGAACGGCAGCGGCTTGCCGTTGACGTTGCACGACGCCGCTGCGCCCGCCGGGCAGGCGAACTCGTCGATGCGCGCACGGGTGTAGGCCAGCGCGCCGGAGAGTTTCAATTGCTGAGTCGCCTGCAAGGCGTAATCGAGCTCGACGCCTTCGGTACTGACGCTACCGGCGTTGATCAGGCGAGTTACCACTTGGCCGGCCACCGTGTCGAAAAAGTTGGCCTGATAGTTGTCGTACTCGCTGTGAAACACCGCGAGGTTGGTGGTCAGGCGATTGTTCCAGCTCGTCGCCTTGATGCCCGCCTCCCAGGTGTTGGAGGTTTCCGGTTTCAGCGCTTCGGTGTCACGTGGCTGCATGTTGAAGAACACGTTGTAGGCCGGGCCTTTGTAGCCTCGCGAGTAAGTCAGATACGTTGTGATCGCCTCGCTCAAGTCGTACTGCACGCCGAGCCGGCCGGACCAGCCGTCCTCATCGACCGAACCGGAACTGCGGGTAGCCGGTTGAATGCCGCTGACCGTGGTCGCCGAGGTGGAAACACGCCGGTGATCGTATTCCAGCTCATCGTGGGTGTAGCGCAGACCGGCGATGCCACGAAAGTCCGGAGTGAAATTCAGTGTGGCCTCGCCGAACGCTGCGTAGCTGTCGCTGGTCGTGCTGTAATCAGCCACGCCACGGTTGACGCTGGTGGTCGTGGTCAGCGTGCGCTGATAAGTCTCTTCATCCTTGCCGTGCATGTAGAACAGGCCACCGACATATTCGAGGAACTGACCTTTCGGCGAGGCCAGGCGCAGCTCCTGCGAGTATTGATCGAAGGCCAGATCACCCTTGTCCGCCGTGCCGGGAAACGCCGCCGTCACCGTGCCGAGTCGGTCGCCATCCTGATATTGGGTATTGTCCCAGCCACGCCAGGCAGTGATCGAGGTCAAGGTGTAATCGCCCAGTTGCCAGTCGAGCTGGCCGGACAAACCTTTGTTGGTGTCCTCGACGTGAGTGCGGGTGTCGGTGTTGATGTCGCGGTTGTGGCTGGTCGCATTGACCGGGCTCAGCGCATTGGCGAACGCCGGGGTCAGGGATTTGCTGACAACGCCATTGGGGCCGTCGTCGTGGGACTGCATGTAGTCGGCAATCAGGGTGAAGGTGACGTCATCGTTCGGGGTGAATTCAAGTCTGCCCCTCACCCCGCGATGGTTGTAGCCGTTGACCTCCTGGCCGTTGTGTTGGTTGTCGACATTGCCGTCGTAAGTACCGAACAAGGTGCTGATCGAGCCCTTGAGCGTGTCCGGAATCAGGCTGCCGCCAATACCGAAACGCGTGCGGCTTTCGTTGCCGCTGTAGTACGACTGATCGATGTAACCGTGGGTCTCGGCGGTCGGCGCCTTGCTGGTGATGTTGAGCACCCCGGCCGAGGCGTTCTTGCCGAACAGCGTGCCTTGCGGGCCGCGCAGCACTTCGACGCGCTCAAGGTCCAGGAGGTCGAGGGTCGACTGACCGGGACGCGCATAAACCACCCCATCAATCACCGTCGCCACCGTCGGCTCGACGCCGGGTGAAGTGGAAATCGTGCCGACGCCACGGACGAACAATGAGGTGTCCTTGTTCGATGCGCCGGTACGGAAATTCAACGATGGCACTTGCTGAACGATGCTCGCCACACCGTTGCGGTTATCGCGTTCCAGTTGTTCGCCGTCGATCACTGACACCGCCACCGGCACCTTTTGCAGCGACTCTTCGCGGCGTGTAGCGGTGACGGTCACCGACTTGAGAGTCGGCTCCTGATCAGTACTGTCAGCGGCAAATACGTTGGGCAGCGGCAGCGTCGCCAACCCCGTCAATAACCAGCCCGCCGCGCGAACCGATTGCGCCAGCTTGTGTGTCGCCCCAGGAATCTTATGCATGTTGTGCCCGCTCGAAATTAGCCCTGAACCGCTGCCGTTCTACGACGACAGCGCCTGAATCGGTGTCTTGGGCATTCGCTCGAGCGAGTAGCAGACAATGCGCTTTGTTAGCGCTAACATCACCAGTATTGGCAACTCGGCGATAGAGCGTCCAATACTGAAAAATTACTTTTATATGTCTTTTGGTTTTTAAGAAGGATCAAACCTTGAGCCAGGAAAAGCCCCGCAAACGCCGCGGCGCCGGACGTGTAACCCTCAATGCGGTGGCCCGTGAGGCTGGCGTTTCGGCGATTACCGTCTCGCGTTATTTCAATCAGCCGGAGCAGGTCTCGCCCGAACGCCGTGAGCGCATTGCGGCAGTGGTTGCAGAACTGGGTTATGTGCCCAATCTGGTGGCCGGCGGACTAGCCTCGGCGCGGGGAAAAATCGTCGGCATGGTCATCCCGAACATCTCCGGGCCGATCTTCGCCAATACCATTCAAGGCTTCAGCGATACGCTCAGTCGTCATGGCTATCAGCTATTGCTCGCGTCGAGTTATTTCAGCGCCGAGCAGGAAGAAAACGCGGTGCGCGCGTTTCTCGGCTGGTCGCCGGCAGCACTGGTGCTGACCAGTCACTTTCACAGTGCAGGCACGGAAAAAATGATCGCCGAGGCTGATGTTCCGGTGATAGAGACGTGGGATTACCAGCCGGATCGCGGGCCGATGCAGATCGGTTTTTCCCACCACGAAGTGGGCGTGACAGCGGCAAAGCATCTGCTGGAAAAAGGCTACCGGCGCATCGCTTTCGTCCAGAATAGTGCCCCGGGAGACCTCAGTGCGCTGGAGCGCCGCGATGGTTACGCCGACACCGTGCGCGACTGCGGCCTGGAACCCTGGGTCTTCGCCCCGGACGCCGACCGCGCGCCGTTCGAGGCCGGCAAGCAAGCGATGGAGGCGCTGATGAACGCCTCACCACGCCCCGACGCGATCATCTTCGCCAACGACAACCTCGCTGCCGGCGGTCTGCTCGCCGGGCAACGCGCTGGCATCAGAATCCCCGAAGACTGCGCCGTACTCGGCTTCGGCGATTACCCCTTCGCCGAGATGCTATTGCCAAGTCTCAGCACCATCAAACCCCCGGCGCTGGAGATCGGCGTACTCGCCGCGACACGCGTGCTGGAAAGCCTGGGGGTGTTGCCGACTGATGAGGTGCAACGACTCAATCTGCTGCACTGCCAAGTCATCGAGCGCGAAAGCACCTGACTCGAAAAACGCTGTAAACCTGTCTCATGCCGACAGCTCACGCAAGGCTGCGGCAGCCAGAAACCCGGAGCGAGAGCTGTAGCGCTGATCACGTCGAACAGTCTGATCAATACGTTCCAGCAGTTGTTCAGGCAGTGTGGCGTTAAAACGCACCGACTTGCCGAAATATGAAGTGATATCAAAGTCGACAACGCCCCAGATACCACCGGCGTAATCCGGGTTCTCGAGATGAGCATCAATGTCCTGAACCCGAGGCAACGGTGCGCCATCAGCGACCAATCCCTCATAGTGCAAGGCCAATGCCTCCTGAGTGTTGTCAAAAGCTTCGGCTACCGTTGTGCCTGCGGAGAAGCAGCCCGGTACATCCGGGACGGTCACTCCGTAGTCTGAGTCGGCATCCTTGTGCAGAACGACCGGGAATTTCATGTAAGTGAATCCTTCCTCTGACATGTCCATAAAAGGACTTTCGTTTCCAATGACGGACTTCATTTCAAACCCGCCTGTTTCAAAATGCTATTGATCGTCCCCTTGGGAAGGTCTGAATCCGGATGCTTGATCGTCACCCTCCCTGGCCTCTCCAGATGTTTGTATTGGTGATGACTGCCTTTCACAGCGACCAGATACCAACCATCTTCCTCGATCATCCTGATCATTTCCCGACTACGCATTTCCTTTGCCTTGTTCCACAGCTAGAGCTGCTTACTCTAGGGGACTCAGGGGGCCTCGATACACACGATACACACTTTGATAAATACTAACTCAGGGAAAAAGCGCCCGGTTATGAGACAGATCAACGGCAGGCGTGGGCCAGCAAGCAAAACACGTTTCTGGCCAAACATTCTGTAGAAGTCTCAAAATGTGTCCAATAGAGAAGCCCGACGTGCTGTGGCGGGGCTGGATTGGCTATGCTCTAAAGGACACCGAGTTGGCCTTATCGCGAGCAGGCTCACTCCTACAAGGAATCGGGTTGGCCGCGGGATTGTGGGCAGCCGCGATCCACTGTAGGAGTGAGCCTGCTCGCGATTTCGGTCTTTCAGGCAACACACAATCACCAGGCAGAACCCGCCATGCACACCGCAATCATCATTTTCTTCGGCCTGGTCCTGCTCGCCCTGATGCTCTACATCGGCGAGCGCATCGGCTTCAGCCGGCAGACCATGGCCTACGGCTTCGCTGCGCTGTGGCTGGCGTTGACGGTAATTAATGGCGCGGTAGGTGTGGTGCACGCGGGCCAGTCGCTGGGGTCGGAAATAGCGATTGGCAGTGCGGTGTTCGGCGTGCCGCTGGCGGCGATGGTGTTGTTCATGGTGCTGAGCGCCGAGTCGTAAACGTCCCGGCGCCCAGCCGTAGATCAACGTACCAGATGCAGGAACTGCATGTGCCGCTCGTACTGGTCGAGGATGTCGTTGATGATCTGTTCCTTGGTGTAGCCGACCAGATCGTAGTCCTGACTGCCCTCGCTCAAGTGCACTTCGGCGCGGTAATAGCGGCGGTTGTTGAGTTGCTTGGAGCCCATCCCGCCACGAGCGAACGATGGCGTGAAGTAGCCGCGCATCTGCACCTGATAGATGAACGGGTGCGCATCACCATGGCCGATTTCAAGGCTGACGCTGTCATTCGCCGGATCCGGCTGCGTGACGACGTTCAGGCCTTTCTCGACGAACACTGCCGTCACTTCTTCAATCGCCGGACGCACCGTGGTGTCCATGAAACGGTACACCTCGTCGCGCGACGGGAAGTGCACGGCCTGACTCAGACGCTGTCTCCAGCCACCCGTACCACGCCGCGAACCGGAGACCGGCGCCAGCGAATGCAGTTGCGCGATCTGCTTCTGCGACTCCAGATAGAACGCCTTGTGCAGGCCCCACATCATCAACAGCAGAATCAGCGAGAACGGCAGCGAGGTCAGCACCACCGCGGATTTCAGCGCGTCGATGCTGCCGGAGAACAGCAGCGCACTGGTGATCAGCGCGGTCATCGCCCCCCAGAACACCCGCAGCCATTTCGGCCCGTCTTCGTCCGGGTTGCCGCCCTTGGCCGACAGGGTCGAGAGCACGACAGTGCCGGAGTCGGCCGAGGTGACGAAGAACACGAAGCTGATGAACACCGTCACGGCGATGACGGTTTTGCTCCACGGATAGGTTTCCAGCAGCAGATAAATGCTCATCGACGGATTGTCGATGGCCGACATCCCTAGCGCGCTCATGCCGTGATTAAGCACTTGATCCAACGCGCTGTTGCCGAAGATCGACATCCACGCCAGGGTAAAACCGAGCGGGATCAATAGCACGCCGAAAACGAATTCACGGATGGTCCGGCCACGGGAAATCCGTGCGATGAACAGGCCCACGAACGGCGACCACGCGATCCACCAGGCCCAATAGAACACGGTCCAGCCACCGAGCCAGTCGCTTGGTTTGTCGTAGGCGTAGAGGTCGAAACTCTTCATCGGCAAAGCGCCGAGGTAGTCGCCAAGGTTCTGGATCAAGGTGTTGAGCAGGTGCTGCGTGGGGCCGGCAAACAACACGAACAGCAGCAGCGCGCAGGCCAGCAGCATGTTGATGTCCGACATCACCCGCACACCTTTATCGACACCAGAGACGGCAACGATGATCGCCGCGCCCATCATCAGGGTGATCAGGCCGACCTGAATCCACTGGGTGTGAGCGATGCCGAACAGGTAGTCGAGTCCCGAGTTGAGGTGCAACACACCGAAGCCCATGTCGGCACCGAGACCGAACACCGTGGCGATGATGCCGAAGCCGTCCACCGCGTAGCCGATGGGGCCGTTGATGCGCTTGCCGATCAGCGGATACAGCGCCGAACGCAGGGCCAGCGGCAGGTTGTGCCGGTAAGCGAAGTAGGCGAGCGCCATGCCGACGAAGGCAAAAACGCCCCAGCCGTGCAGGCCCCAGTGCAGAAACAGAATCTGCATCGCCTGACGCGCCGCGTCTGCCGTGCCCGCCTCGCCTTGTGGCGGCTGGAGCATGTGGGTCAGCGGTTCGGATACGCAGAAGAAAAACAGCGTGATGCTGATCCCGGCGGCGAACAGCATGCCGGCCCAGGACAGGTAACTGAATTCGGGTTCGTCGTGGTCGGCACCGAGTTTTATCTTGCCGTAGCCGGATAACGCGGTGACCACCACGAAGACCAGATACAGCGTCATCGCGAGCATGTAGTACCAGCCGACCGTGTTGGCCGCCCAGTTTTGCGCTTCCAGCAACCAGGCTCCGGCCTGCTCCGGCAGGGCAATGACAACGAGACCAAACAGCAGAATGACCGTCGCGGCGAAGTAGAACACCGGCGGATTCATGCGCACCAGACCGCTGGCGGGGGTAGACGATGCACTCATGAAACGTGCACCTCGAGGGTTTGAAACGTGGCTGAAATGATCGGACTCAGCAAAGGCAAGCCTCCTGTTGTGAGCGGGCAGCGAACCACCGGTTTAACTTGAATGAACGTTCAAGTTAAACATGGATAGGGCGCCAAGGACTAATCGCAGGGCTGGGCGGTAGTTATCCAACGCTAGCTCAAGGAGGGGTATGACGTGGATTTGAGGCGATTCGTTCACTGCAGAATTGGCGGATTGCCATTATCTCGATGCGGCCCGGAAACCTATCGCGAGCAGGCTCACTCCTACATTTGAAATGCATTCCCCTGTAGGAGTGAGCCTGCTCGCGAAGAGGCCAGACGCCGCAAAAGCAATTTCAGAGATTACTTCTGCGTCCCGTCATCATGCTGCAGGTTAGCCTGGGTCAGGTTGCACCCCGCCGGCACACTGCGTGTCAGCCACACATTGCCGCCAATGGTCGATCCCTTGCCAATGGTGATCCGCCCGAGAATTGTCGCCCCGGCGTAAATCACCACATCATCCTCAACGATCGGATGGCGCGGATGGCCCTTCTGCAACTGCCCGTCTTCATCCGCCGGGAAGCGCTTGGCACCCAAGGTCACGGCCTGATAAATCCGCACCCGCTCGCCAATGATCGCGGTTTCGCCAATCACCACACCCGTACCGTGATCGATAAAGAAACTACGGCCGATCTGCGCGCCCGGATGGATATCGATGCCGGTGGCCGAGTGCGCAATTTCCGCGCTGATCCGCGCCAGCAACGGCAGCCCCGCGCGGTACAAGTGGTGCGCCAGACGATGGTGAATCACCGCCAGAATTCCCGGATAGCAGAGCAACACTTCATCGACACTGCGCGCCGCCGGATCACCGTGATAGGCCGCCAGCACGTCGGTATCGAGCAACGTGCGCAACCCCGGCAGGGCCAGGGCAAAATCCTGCACGATCTGGATCGCGCGGGCCTCGACTTCGGTGTCGGCCTGGGCGCTGTGCCGGGCGACGTAACGCAACTCCAGCCGAGTCTGCGCCAGCAACGCATTCAATGCGACATCGAGGGTGTGGCCGACGTAGAAGTCTTCACTCTCTTCGCGCAGATCCACCGGCCCCAGGCGCATCGGAAACAACGCACCGCACAGCGCTTCGAGAATCTCCGCCATCGCCGCCCGCGAGGGCAACTCGCGGCCACCCTGCTCGCCGGAAGCCCGGCCATTTTGTGCACGCCACTGATCCCGCGCGCTGCGCAGTTGGCTGACGATGGTCTGCAATTGCCAATGGCTGGAACGTTCGCTCACGGTAAAGACTCCTCACGGGCGGCCGGACTGTCTGGCCGCGTCAACGGCGACCACTTTACGGCATGCCTGCGAGGGCGAATTAAGAACCGATAGTGCTGGGCTCAGTACATTTGGCTATAAGCGATTCGCGGTTGCCCCTGCAAAAGCGCGTGCCTATAGTCCTTTCATCTTCCTCCGCCAGTACGGACTCATGATCAAACAACAGCTTGCCCGCTTCAACCGCCTCGACCTGCTCGGCCAACCAACGCCTCTGGAAAAACTCGAACGCCTGTCCACCTGGCTCGGCCGTGACGTGTACATCAAACGCGATGACCTGACACCGCTGGCCATGGGCGGCAACAAGCTGCGCAAACTCGAATACCTCGCCGCCGATGCGCTCGCGCAAGGTGCCGACACGCTGATCACCGCCGGCGCGCTGCAATCGAACCACGTCCGCCAGACCGCCGCACTCGCCGCCAAACTTGGTCTGGGCTGCGTCGCGCTGCTGGAAAATCCACTGGGCACCGACGACAGCAATTACACCGGTAACGGCAATCGGCTGTTGCTGGATCTGTTCGATACCAAGGTTGAACTGGTCGACAACCTCGACAACGCCGATGAGCAACTGGCGGCCCTCGCCGTGCGTCTGCGCAGCAACGGCAAGAAGCCGTATCTGGTGCCGATCGGTGGCTCCAATGCGCTCGGCGCGCTGGGTTACGTGCGCGCAGGCCTGGAACTGGCCGAGCAGATCAAGGACACCGGCCTCGACTTCGCCGCCGTGGTGCTGGCCTCGGGCAGCGCCGGGACACACAGCGGTCTCGCGCTGGCCTTGAGCGAAGCGCTGCCGCAACTGCCGGTGATCGGCGTGACCGTGTCGCGCAGTGAGGAAGACCAGCGGCCGAAGGTTCAGGGCCTCGCCGAACGCACAGCGGACCTGCTCGGCGTCGCGCTGCCGGACAGTTTCAAAGTCGAACTGTGGGACGAATATTTTGGTCCGCGTTATGGCGAGCCGAATGCGGGGACGCTGGCAGCGGTGAAACTGCTGGCGAGTCAGGACGCGGTGCTGCTTGATCCGGTGTACACCGGCAAGGCCATGGCCGGGTTGCTGGACGGGATTGGCCGTCAGCGCTTCGACGAAGGGCCGATCATCTTCCTGCACACCGGTGGCGCGCCGGCGTTGTTTGCCTATAAGGATTCACTGACAAGCTGATCCTCCCTGCTGCAAGAATTTTTGTGGTGAGGGGATTTATCCCCGTTGGACTGCGCAGCAGTCCCCTGCTCTTCAAGTCAGAAGAGAGGGCCGCTTCGCGCCCCATCGGGGATAAATCCCCTCGCCACAATTGATCACACATATTCAAAATTGGAATAACAGAAAGACTATTAAGTATTTTCAAGTCTAACAAAGGCATCTTATAGTCTCGCCGCAGGCGAATTTCGCGAGAGACGCATAAGCTGCTTTAAGGCAGGATAGCGCTGTCGTCCAACTCCCGGATTCGCACACTTTCCTTAAGCGTCTTCCATAAGAAAACACAGGGGCTTGTCATGAATTTTTCCGCATTACGTCGCAATCTGCTGGTCGGTTCGCTGGGCCTGGCACTGAGCGCGGGCCTGATCGGCCAGGCAGTGGCCGGTGAGCAGCTGCAACAGATCAAGGACAAGGGCGTTATCAACGTCGGTCTGGAAGGCACCTACCCACCGTTCAGCTTCGTCGATGCCGACGGCAAGCTGTCCGGCTTCGAAGTCGAACTCTCCGAAGCCCTGGCGCAAAAACTCGGCGTCAAAGCCAAGATTCAGCCGACCAAGTGGGACGGTATCCTCGCTGCGCTGGAATCCAAGCGTCTGGACGTCGTCGTCAACCAGGTGACCATCTCCGACGAGCGCAAGAAGAAGTATGACTTCTCCGAGCCGTACACCGTGTCCGGGATTCAGGCGCTGGTGCTGAAGAGCAAGGAAGCCGCGCTGAACATCAAAACCGCCAATGACCTGTCCGGCAAGAAAGTCGGTGTAGGCCTGGGCACCAACTACGAACAGTGGGTCCGCGCCAACGTGCCGGGTGCCGACGTGCGTACCTACGATGATGATCCGACCAAGTTCGCTGACCTGAACAACGGCCGCACCGACGCCATTCTGATCGATCGCCTGGCCGCACTTGAGTACGCCAAGAAAGCGCCGAAAACCGTCGCCGCCGGTGAAGCCTTCTCCCGTCAGGAATCCGGTATTGCCCTGCGCAAAGGCGAGCCTGAACTGCTGGCCGCCGTGAACAAGGCCCTCGACGAACTGCGTGCCGACGGCACCCTCGAGAAGCTGTCCACGAAATACTTCAACGCTGACGTCACTAAATAATGGAAGAAGCTTTCCAACTCGCACTGGACTCCGCGCCCTTTTTGCTCAAGGGCGCGTATTACACGGTAGTCCTCAGCCTCGGCGGCATGTTCTTCGGCTTGCTGCTGGGCTTCGGCCTGGCACTGATGCGCCTGTCGCGCTTCAAGTCGGTGAGCTGGCTGGCCCGCATCTACGTGTCGTTCTTTCGCGGCACGCCGTTGCTGGTGCAGCTGTTCGTGATCTATTACGGCTTGCCGCAACTGGGTCTGGAACTCGATCCGCTGCCAGCGGCGCTGATCGGCTTCTCGCTGAACATGGCCGCCTACGCCTGTGAAATCCTCCGTGCCGCGATCGGTTCGATCGAGCGCGGTCAATGGGAAGCTGCCGCGAGCATCGGCATGACCCGCGCGCAAACGCTGCGCCGGGCCATCCTGCCGCAAGCGATGCGCACGGCGTTGCCGCCGCTGGGCAACAGCTTCATTTCACTGGTCAAGGACACGGCACTGGCCGCCACCATTCAGGTGCCGGAGCTGTTCCGTCAGGCGCAGTTGATTACCGCACGGACCTTCGAAGTCTTCACCATGTATCTTGCCGCCGCGCTGATCTACTGGATTCTGGCCACGGTGCTTTCGCACTTCCAGAACAAGTTGGAAGAGCGGGTCAATCGGCATGACCAGGAGTCCTGACGCGATGATTGTCGTGGAAAAACTGACCAAGCAATTCAAGAATCAAGTGGTGCTCAACGGCATTGATCTTGAAGTGAAGGAAGGCGAGGTGGTCGCGATCATCGGCCCTAGCGGCTCGGGAAAAACCACGTTCCTGCGCTGCCTTAACTTCCTGGAGCAACCCACCAGCGGCCGGATCAAGGTCGGCGATATCGAAATCGATACCAGCCGCCCGCTGAACCAGCAGCAAAGCCTGGTGCGCAATCTGCGCCAGCACGTGGGCTTCGTGTTTCAGAACTTCAACCTGTTCCCCCATCGCACCGCCCTGGAAAACGTCATCGAAGGCCCGATCGTGGTCAAGAAAATGCCGCGCGACGCAGCGATTGCCCTGGGCAAAAAGCTGATGGCCAAGGTCGGTCTGGCCGGCAAGGAAGACGCCTATCCGCGTCGTCTTTCGGGCGGTCAGCAACAGCGCGTGGCAATTGCCCGTGCGCTGGCGATGGAGCCGGAAGTGATCCTCTTCGATGAGCCGACTTCGGCCCTCGATCCGGAACTGGTGGGTGAAGTGCTGGCGACTATCCGCGGCCTCGCCGAGGAGAAACGCACCATGGTGATCGTCACCCACGAAATGGGCTTCGCTCGCGACGTGGCCAACCGTGTGGTGTTTTTCGACAAGGGTGTGATTGTCGAGCAAGGCGAAGCGAAAGCGCTGTTCGCCAACCCGAAAGAAGAACGCACCCAACAATTTCTCAGCAAGTTCCTGAATCACGCCTGAGAACTTCAAACGCACCAACCTCCAACTTCCACGGATGGAAGTTATCTTTACCCTGCCTTCACCCCTTCTTATAAACACCTACAAATAAACATCAATCGCGCTGTACCCATATATGTTCTGCAACAGATAACACGTGTCTGACAGACATCGCATGACGAGTGACTGGTTGCGAATAACCTCGTGGAAAAACCAGCAAAAACCCTCGAGATTCGTAGCCTCATTCGCTATACAGCCTAGGCATACGGCCTCAGCATTGTAGGAACTTTCTGATTAACCGGTAATTCACGGATTAACTAACACCGTCTATTGACACCCCTCTCCTCACACTCTTATCTAGTCGCCAGCAGGCGTTACCCAATCCAAATCAACGCGCATTAAACATGAACACAAGTTCCCAACTTTATTGCCGATTGATACACGCCTTTTGTTCTTCCAGAAACGGACTTCGCTGCAAGACTTCAAGGAGAGAAATCGATGACCCGCACTTCGCATACCCCCGAACTCGCAGCGCCGACCCTGGCGCCAGCGCAAAAAACCGGCATCAATCTGGCCGATGCCGGACATCTGTTGGTCAACGTGCCGCCTTACCCCGACATGGACTGCGGCGACCTGATCGAACTGTTCTGGAACAAATGCTATGTCGCCTCGAGTGTGCTGAAGATCGAGGACGTCGGCGCGTCGGTCAGCCTGCGGGTGCCGGAGAGTTTTATTGCCAGCGGCACTGCGCGCATCCACTACCGGGTGATGCAGGTCGGTCAGGGTGCAGCGTTATCGGCAGCGACGCGGGTTGAGGTCAAGCTCGATTGCCCCGGCGGCCTGCCCTCAGCCCTATGCGGTGACGAAAACCAGCAGCTGGCACCCGTGACGATTCCCGAAACGATTCACCGCCAGGGTGTAAATCCGAACCAGATCAAACGCGGTGTACCACTGACTATCGAGCCCTACCTGAACATGGCCGAAGGCGACGCCATCACTTTGCGCTGGGGCGACGTGCGCATGGATCTGGCGCCGATCACGCCTGCTGATGTCGGGCTGCCGATTCAGGTCTGGGTGCCGCCATCAGTGATTGTCGAGGCAGGCGAGGATCTGCGCCTGGACGTGACCTATTGCATCCTCGACCGGGTGGGCAACAACTCCCGCTGGGCGCCGCCACGGACGCTGAAGATCGGCTGTGTGAATCCTTACTTGAAGGTGCCGCTGAAGCCGATGTTCAAGGCAGCTGAATCGTACAAGGAGTAAATACCCTTTCTGTAGCAAATGAGCTTCTGTGGTGAGGGGATTTATCCCCGATGGACTGCGCAGCAGTCCTATTTTCCGGGGACGCTACGCGCCCCATCGGGGATAAATCCCCTCACCACAATACTGACTCACCACAGTATCTCTATCGCCCCTGGAATTCTTAACCATCCAGACCATCACCCCTTCTATACATATTCCTAAAAGTTAGTTTATTTAATATTTATACACGTTTAGGGTATATGAACCGGACCACCGGACATTCTTTCTTTCGCCGCACTTTTGCGGCGTTTTTCATGAGATGTGAGGTAGGCAGTATGGTCCGGAACACAATCACCCCAGTGCAGATCGCCAGGGCATTGCGTGCAGCCAAGGAGCGGCACTGATGTCCAGTCTGGCAGATGCAACCATCCAGTCTGATCTGGACATCGCCCCGTTGTTGTTGCCCGCACAGATCTTGCGCAACGACGCCCAAGCCATCAAGGCCGCGCAGGAGCTGGCGCAAGTCGCCCGCGTGCAGGCCGCCAAACGCGACCGCCAGCGCCAGCTGCCGTGGTCGGAAATCGAACAGTTCACCCGCAGCGGTTTAGGCAGCATCGCCATCCCGCGCGAGTACGGTGGCCCGCAGGTTTCCTTCGTTACGCTGGCCGAGGTGTTCGCGATCATTTCCGCGGCCGACCCGGCGCTGGGACAGATCCCGCAGAACCAGTTCGGCATCATCAATCTGGTGCTCGGCAGCGCCACTGAAGAACAGAAAAAGCAGTTGTTCCAGAGTGTTCTGGAAGGCTGGCGCATCGGCAATGCCGGCCCTGAACGCGGCACCAAAAACACCCTGGAACTGAAAGCGCGAATCACCGCCGACGGCGACGATTTCGTGATCAACGGCCAGAAGTTTTACTCCACGGGCGCACTGTTCGCGCACTGGGTTGCGGTCAAGGCACTCAACGATGACGGCAAGCAGGTACTGGCCTTCGTCCGTCGCGGCACCCCGGGATTGCGCATCGTCGACGACTGGTCGGGCTTCGGTCAGCGCACCACCGCCAGCGGCACGATTTTGCTGAACAACGTGCGTGTCGAAGCGGGGCTTGTCGTCGATAACTGGAAGATCAACGAGAAGCCGAATACCCAAGGCGCCGTGTCGCAATTGATTCAGGCCGCCATCGATGCCGGGATCGCCCGTGGCGCCATCGACGACGCCATCGAATTCGTCAAAACCCGCGCGCGGCCATGGATCGACGCCAAGGTCGAACGCGCCAGCGATGACCTCTACGTGATCGCCGACATCGGCAAGCTGAAAATCGAACTGCACGCCGCCGAAGCGCTGCTGCGCAAGGCCGGGCAAGTGCTCGATCAGGTGCACGCCGCGCCGCTTACCGCCGACTCCGCCGCCCGCGCCTCGATTGCTGTGGCCGAAGCCAAAGTGCTGACCACCGAGATCTCGCTGCTGGCCAGCGAAAAACTTTTCGAACTGGCCGGCAGCCGCGCGACCCTCGCCGAATTCAACCTCGACCGCCACTGGCGCAACGCCCGGGTGCACACCCTGCACGACCCGGTGCGCTGGAAGTACCACGCGGTCGGCGCCTATCGCCTCAACGGCACTTTGCCGGCTCGCCATTCCTGGATCTGACGACCAGACATCTGGAGAAAACCTATGACTTTTTCCCATCCCGTCGCGGTCATTACCAGCGATGAGCAAGCCCTGATCGTCGCCAGCGACCTAGCCGAAGACTTCAAACGCGACAGCGCGATTCGCGACCGTGAACGTCGCCTGCCACTGCCGGAACTCGACGTGTTTTCCCGCTCGGGCCTGTGGGGCATCAGCGTACCCAAAGAGTACGGCGGCGCCGGCGTATCCAACGTCACCCTGGCCAAAGTCATCGCCCTGATCGCCCAGGCTGACGGCTCTCTCGGGCAGATTCCGCAGAACCATTTCTATGCCCTCGAAGTGCTGCGGGTAAACGGCAGCCACGAACAGAAACAACGCCTGTACGCAGAAGTGCTGGCCGGCCAACGCTTCGGCAACGCCCTCGCAGAGTTGGGCACCAAAACCGCCCACGACCGCGTCACCAGCCTCAAGCGTGACGGCGATGGCTACCGCATCAACGGCCGCAAGTTTTATGCGACCGGTGCGATTTATGCCCAACGCATTCCGACTTCAGTGGTCGATGAAAACGGTGTGCAGCAACTGGCCTTTGTGCCCCGCGACAGCAAAGGCCTGAGCGTGATCGACGACTGGAGCGGCTTCGGCCAGCGCACGACCGGCAGTGGTTCGGTGGTATTCGAAGACGTCTACGTTGCCGCCGAAGATGTGATTGCGTTCCAGAGCGCCTTCGAGCGTCCGACCACCGTTGGCCCACTGGCGCAGATCCTTCACGCCGCCATCGACACCGGCATCGCACGCGCCGCTTACGAAGATGCGCTGCACTTCGTGCGCAGCAAAACCCGGCCATGGATCGACTCGGGCAACGACAAAGCCACCGAAGATCCGCTGACGCTGAAGAGCTTCGGTCACTTGAGCATTCGTCTGCATGCCACCGAAGCACTGCTCGAACGCGCCGGCGAATTCCTCGATAAAGCTCAAGCCGAACTGACCGCCGAGACCGTCGCCGCCGCGTCGATTGCCGTCGCCGAAGCACGCGCGATCAGCACCGAAATTTCCCTGGCCGCCGGTAGCACGCTGTTCGAACTGGCCGGCAGCCAAGCCACCCTGATCGAACACGGCCTCGACCGTCATTGGCGCAACGCCCGCGTGCATACCCTGCACGACCCGGTGCGCTGGAAGTATCACGCGGTCGGCAACTACTACCTCAACGATGAAAACCCGCCGCTGCGGGGGACCATCTGATGGCGAAGAAAAAAATTCTGCTCAACGCGTTCAACATGAACTGCATCGGGCACATCAACCATGGCTTGTGGACGCATCCGCGCGACACCTCCACTCGCTACAACACTATTGAATACTGGACCGAACTGGCGCAGTTGCTGGAGCGCGGACTGTTCGACGGACTGTTCATTGCCGACATCGTCGGCGTGTACGACGTCTATCAGAACTCGGTGGACGTCACGCTGAAAGAGTCGATCCAGTTGCCGGTCAACGATCCGTTGCTGCTGGTGTCGGCCATGGCTGCGGTGACGAAAAACCTCGGTTTCGGCCTGACCGCCAACCTCACTTACGAGCCGCCCTATCTGTTCGCCCGACGCATGTCGACTCTCGATCATTTGAGCCGTGGTCGCGTCGGCTGGAACATCGTCACCGGTTATCTCGACAGCGCCGCCAAAGCGATGGGCCTCAGCGAGCAGGTTGAGCATGACCGCCGCTATGACCAGGCCGACGAATACCTCGAAGTTCTCTACAAACTCTGGGAAGGCAGCTGGGAAAACGGCGCGGTGCTCAATGACCGTGAGCAGCGCATCTATGCGACACCGGAGAAAGTGCACAAGGTCGAGCACCGTGGCGAGTTCTATCAGGTTGAGGGTTATCACCTCTGCGAACCGTCACCGCAACGCACGCCTGTGCTGTTTCAGGCCGGCAGTTCCGATCGCGGCTTGCTGTTCGCCGGGCGTCACGCCGAGTGCGTGTTCATCAGCGGTCAGAACAAACCGTCGACCAAGGTGCAAGTGGACAAGGTGCGTGCCAGCGCTGTCGAGGCCGGGCGCAATCCCGAGGACATCAAAGTGTTCATGGGCCTCAACGTGATCGTCGGCGAGACCGAAGAAGCTGCGTGGGCCAAGCACGCCGAGTACCTGAGCTATGCGAGTGCCGAGGCCGGCGTGGCGCATTTCTCGGCGTCCACCGGGATCGATTTTTCCCAGTACGCAATCGACGAACCGATCCAGTACGTGAAGAGCAACGCCATCCAGTCCGCCACCAAAAACCTGCAAAACAACGACTGGACCCGGCGCAAATTGCTCGACCAGCACGCCCTCGGTGGTCGCTACATCACCGTGGTCGGTTCACCTGAGCAAGTCGCGGATGAACTGGAGTCGTGGATCGCCGAGACCGGCCTCGACGGCTTCAACCTGACCCGCATCGTCACCCCGGAAAGCTATGTGGATTTCATTGAACAGGTGATCCCGGAGTTGCAGCGGCGTGGGTCGTACAAGACCGCGTACGACCACGGCAGCTTGCGGGAAAAACTGTTTCACGGTGAGGCGCAGTTACCCGAGCAACACACTGGATCTTCGTTCCGCCGCTAAAAGCATCGCAAGCAGGCTCACTCCTACATTTGGAATGCGTTCCCCTGTAGGAGTGAGCCTGCTCGCGATGAGGCCCGACGGGCACCACCCAATTTATGCACTGACTGGAAAACCATCATGACCCAGAAATTCCTCTCCCACCCAGTCAAAGCACTGGCCCTGGCCTTCGGCCTGTTCAGCTCGGCAGTCTTCGCCGCCGACGCGCCGCTGAAAATCGGCACCACCGCCGCGTTCGCCATCCCGCTGGAAGCGGCGGTCGAAGAAGCCTCCAAACAGGGCCTGAAAGTCGAACTGGTCGAGTTCACCGACTGGATCGCGCCGAACGTCAGCCTCGCCGCCGGTGACATCGACGTGAACTACTTCCAGCACATCCCGTTCCTCGAAAACGCCAAGGCTGCATCCGGTTTTGATCTGGTGCCTTTCGCCCCGGGAATCATCAACAACGTCGGCCTCTACTCGAAGAAATACAAAAGCTTCGATGAGCTTCCAGAAGGCGCCAGCGTCGCCATCGCCAACGACCCGATCAACAGCGGCCGTGGTCTGCAACTATTGGCCAAGGCCGGTTTGATCACACTGAAACCGGGCGTTGGTTACAAGGCCACCGAAGACGACATCGTCGCCAATCCGAAGAAAATCAAAATCCTCCAGGTCGAAGCCGTGCAACTGGTGCGCGCCTACGACGACGCCGATCTGGTCCAGGGCTACCCGGCCTACATTCGTCTGGCGAAGACTTTCGATGCCGGTTCCGCACTGCTGTTTGACGGCCTCGATCACAAGGAATACGTGATCCAGTTCGTGATCCAGCCGAAGAGCAAAACCGACCCGCGCCTGATCAAGTTCGTCGACATTTACCAGCATTCGCCAGTCGTTCGCGCTGCGCTGGACAAGGCCCATGGCAAGCTGTATCAGGCCGGTTGGGAAAGCTGAGCATGACGGCCGCGATCCAACGGCGACTGGAAATTCCGGAGCCACAACGTGCTGAAAAAACCGAACTTCATCCTGAGTTGAACCGCGCCCACGTGCGCTTCATCGGCCTAGGTAAAACCTACGACGGCAGGCAAGGCCCGGTCGCCGCGCTGCAAGGCATCGAATTGGCGATCCAGCGCGGGGAAGTGTTCGGCATCATTGGCCGCAGTGGCGCCGGCAAATCGTCGCTGATCCGCACGATCAATCGTCTGGAGCAACCGACTTCCGGGCGTGTGCTGATCGATCAGGTCGACATCGGCGAATTTGATGAAGACCGCCTGGTCGCCCTGCGCCGCCGGATCGGCATGATCTTTCAGCACTTCAATCTGATGTCGGCCAAGACCGTTTGGCAAAACGTCGAACTGCCGCTGAAAGTCGCGGGTGTACCGAAGGATCAACGCGAGAAAAAGGTCCGCGAACTGCTAGAACTGGTCGGCCTGCAAGCCAAGCATAAGGCCTATCCGGCACAACTTTCCGGCGGGCAGAAACAGCGTGTCGGCATTGCCCGCGCGCTGGTGCATGACCCGGATATTTTGTTGTGCGACGAAGCCACCTCGGCGCTGGATCCGGAAACCACCCAGTCGATTCTCGGCCTGCTGCGCGAGATTAATCAGCGCCTGGGTCTGACCATCGTTTTGATTACCCATGAGATGGCGGTGATCCGCGAAATCTGTGACCGCGTGGTGGTGCTGGAGCACGGCCGTATCGTCGAGCAAGGCCCGGTCTGGGAAGTGTTCGGCAATCCGCAGCACGAAGTCAGCCAGACCTTGCTCGCGCCGCTGCAACACGCCTTGCCGGAAGAATTGCAGAGCCGCTTGCATGCGCAACCGCCCTCCTCCGAAGCCGCAGTAGTGCTGCGTTTGCAGTTCACCGGCAGTGCCAGTGATGAGCCGGATCTGGCGGCGCTGTTTGCCGCCCTCGGTGGCCGGGTGAAATTGCTTCAGGGCGGCGTAGAACGGATCCAGGGCCATGCGCTGGGGCAACTGTTGCTGGCAGTCAGCGGTTCGGCAGCGAGCGCCGAACAATTGCGCGAACGTGCCGGGCAATGGGCACAACGGGTGGAGGTCTTGGGTTATGTGGTTTGATCGCTTGCTGCAGGGTTTTATCGACACGTTTCTGATGGTCGGCGTGTCATCGCTGATCGCATTGCTGGTGGGGATTCCCATGGCGGTGATTCTGGTCACCAGTGACAAGGGCGGGATCTACCAAGCGCCGGTGTTGAACCGTGCCTTGGGCGCATTCGTGAACCTGTTTCGCTCGATCCCGTTTCTGATCCTGATGGTCGCGCTGATTCCGTTCACCCGGTTGATTGTCGGCACCACCTACGGCGTGTGGGCGGCGGTGGTGCCACTGACCATCGCGGCGACACCGTTCTTTGCGCGGATCGCCGAGGTGAGTCTGCGTGAGGTTGATCATGGCTTGATCGAAGCGGCGCAGGCCATGGGTTGCCGGCGCTGGCACATTGTCTGGCATGTGCTGCTGCCCGAGGCGCTGCCTGGGATTGTCGGCGGTTTCACCATTACGCTGGTGACGATGATCAACTCCTCGGCCATGGCCGGGGCGATTGGCGCCGGTGGCTTGGGGGACATTGCCTATCGATACGGCTATCAGCGTTTTGACAGCCAGATCATGCTCACGGTGATTGTGCTACTGGTGGCGTTGGTGGCGGTGATTCAGTTGGGGGGCGATCGCCTCGCCCGCGGCTTGAATAAACGCTGAGGCCAGAGCAAAAGATCGCGGCCTGCGGCAGCTCCTATGGGAAATACCGCAGGCTACAATTTTTTTTGCTCGGGGCGTGCGCCTCAATCTTCAATCAGGCTGTCGAGCCATGCATATTCAATTTTGCTTCGATGCAGCGTCTGCATGCTTTTTGCCGCGTACACGAGGCTGTCAGCGTTGTTGACAGCCAAGTGCGCTCGCAGTGACGGGTTTGCATTGAACAGATCAACCGCCGCCTGAAGCGCCAGATCATCGCCAACTCCGAGGTAATCGCTGACACCGAAGAGGAAGTTATCGTGGTCATTGGTAAAGGCGTTCAAATACTCGACCGTCAAACCACCGCGCATGATCGCTTCGGATACACCGCGCTCCGGTACGTCGTAAACGGCCAGCGAATCCCAATCCAGCAAGCGGCCCAGTCGACTGTCCAGATAGAAATAATCCGCCGCGTTCGGCCCGATGGTCTGGAACCGGTCAATTCTGTTGGTGTGCAACATTTCATGGCCCAGTGAAACGCTCAAAACCCCGCGCTGCATGTACTTGCGATTGATGAAGAAGCGGCCGTGAAAATCTTTTTTGTACATCCAGGCCGCGCTGTTGCTGTCTGCATCAATCCCGAGGAATTTCTCGCCTCCCCAGTTCCCTTGATACTCTCTGGACAGGGCCTGGCCTCGCGCGACTGAATCGGCGAATCGCTGCGTAACAGCGTGGTGATCAGCGCCAAAGAAGCTTTGGTAAACCGCGTCGGCGTCTTTGTACTTCTGGCCAATGGCATGTCCCGTATCAGCGAAAATGTTTTCGACCGCTTGCAGCTCCGAGCGAATGATCGCCGCCTGTTCCGGCGGAAACTGCTTCAACCCGCGCGCGACCAGCGTGCCCTCCTGTGCCGCCGAGTACTCAAACGAATCATCGTTACCGGTATGCACCTGGTGCTTCTGGACATGCTCTTTTCTGACCTTGCGAATGAGCTGATCAATGTCGATATCAATGACTTTGCCGGGCTCGGGCAGAGGCTGCGGCCGTTCGAGCGCCCAGGTCTTGCTTCGCGGGTGGTAAAACAGCACCGGCCCCAAAGCCGCCAATTCAGATACCAGCGCCGCCCGATATTCACCGGCCATGCCGGTTTCCCGAACCAGAACGATCTCGCCGGGCGCGATATCGACATAGTTTCGGTTCTTGAACACCCTCAGGCCCAGAGCATTGGCTGCGGGCAGTTTGGCCGGCGCTCTCAAGCTGTAGCGCGCCAGTGATCCGGTCACTGGCTGCATGGGCAAGATCTGAGCCGATTGCAACGCGGTCGTCGTGATTGCCGGGGATGACGGTTCAACAGGCTGAGCGGGCGCCCCACCCTCTGAAACTTCGTCAGGACGAAAAACCTTCAACGGCGTCCCGTCGTCAGACGGCGTATGGCCGGATCTTTTACGGGTGGGTGTGGCATCCAGCGTATTGCGGTTGGACGGCGAAGTGGAACCGGGTTTGCTGACAGTTCTCATGAAAATCCTTTTTTTGAGTGAATCCCCCCGAAGAAAAAAACAGGGCAGACATCGCGATAGTCGTCTATCGCGCAGGCGTCATTGCATCCGATTGCGAACCGCCAGGTGCGGTACATATGTATTGCACAAACGCTGGATTTTTATGCTGTCCCTGCAAGAGCTGTCGCAGGCTGCGATCCTCTTCGGCGCAAAAGCGCTTATAGTCAGCCCCACCTCCTTTTTGCCACGCAGCCACCGTCATGAAGCAGACACCCAGCGACCTCGAACAGATCACCGCCACGACCCTCGGCCACTACAACTCGGTGGCCGAAGATTTCCGTGAGGGCACCCGCGATCACGATGTCAGTCAGAACATCGACGCGCTTGTGCGGCACATTCAGGGCACAGCGCCGTTGACGATTCTTGATTTCGGCTGCGGGCCGGGGCGGGACTTGCAGACATTTACGCGCATGGGCCACGTCGCGGTCGGCCTCGACGGTTCAGAAAAGTTTGCGCAAATGGCCCGCGAAGACAGTGGCTGCGAGGTGTGGTGCCAGGACTTTCTAAAGCTTGATCTGCCGGCCGAACACTTCGACGGCATCTTCGCCAATGCGGTGCTGTTTCATGTGCCGTTGCAGGAGTTGCCACGGGTGTTACAACAACTGCGCGGGACGTTGAAACCGGGTGGGGTGTTGTTCAGTTCCAATCCACGCGGGGATAACCGTGAGGGCTGGAATGGGCCACGTTATGGTTCGTATCACGACCTGGAGGCGTGGCGCGGGCTGCTGACGGCGGCAGGGTTTATCGAGCTGGAACATTACTTCCGCCCGGCGGGTTTGCCGCGGGAGCAGCAGCCTTGGCTGGCGAGTGTCTGGCGACGGGCTGCTTAAAGATCAACTGATCGCAGCCTGCGGCAGCTCCTACAGGGGAATGCGTTCCCATGCAGGCGCTGCCGCAGGCTGCGATCTTTTGCTTTTGTATCAGGCAGCATCCTTCTTGGGTTCACGAATCTTGTACCAGGCCACATACAGCGCCGGCAGAAACAGCAGCGTCAGCAACGTCGCGATCACGATCCCACCGATCATCGCGTAGGCCATCGGACCCCAGAACACTTCCCGGGCGATCGGGATCATGCCCATGCTGGCCGCCGCTGCCGTCAGCAGAATCGGTCGACGTCGATGCTCGGTGGCTTCCACCACCGCATCCCACGGCGCGTAGCCCTTTTTCTCGAACTCATCGATCTGCGTCACCAGAATCACCGAGTTGCGGATGATGATGCCGATCAGCGCCAGAATCCCCAGAATCGCTACGAAGCCCATCGGCGTACCGGTCGGCACCAGCGCCAGTACCACGCCGATCAGCCCTAACGGGGCGACACTCGCCACCAGGAACATCTTCTGCACGCTGTGCAACTGGATCATCAGGAACGTCGCCATCAGGAACAGCATCAGCGGCAGCACTTTCGCAATCGGCCCCTGGGCCTTGCCGCTCTCCTCCACCGTACCGCCGGTGGCGACTTTGTAGCCGACCGGGAGTTTTTCGGCGAAGGCATCTATGGACGGCTTGAGCAGTTTCACCAGATCGGTCGGCTGGATTTCGTCGCGCACCGAGGCCTTGATGGTGATGGTCGGCAAGCGGTCGCGGCGCCACACCAGCGGCTGCTCCAGTTCATAACGCACGGTGGCGAACGCCAGCAGCGGAATCGACGTACCGCTCGGTGTGACGATTTGCAGGTTCTGCAGAGTTTCCGGAGTTCCTCGTTCGGAATCCACGGCGCGCCCGACCACGTTGATCAGGTAAATATCGTCATCGACCTGGGTCAACGGTGAGCCGCTGACGATGCTGTTCATCAGGTTCGCCACGTCTTCGGACGACAGCCCGAGCTGGCGCGCCTTGTCCTGAGCGATGTCGATGCGCAGGACTTTGCCCGGCTCGTTCCAGTCGTAAATGATCTCGCCGATGTGCGGGTTCTTGTCCAGTTCGGTGGCGAGGTCGATGGCGTGCTTGCGCACCTGATCGATGTCCTTGCCGCTGACCCGGTACTGGATTGGCCGCCCCACCGGCGGGCCCATTTCCAGCGCCTGCACGTAACTGCCGATGCCAACGAAATCCTTGTGCAAACGCTCACGCAGACGCTGACTCAGGGCTTCGCGGGCCTCGAAGTTTTTGCTGACGATGACCAGTTGCGCGTAGTACGGGTTTTGCAGTTGCTGATCGAGCGGCAGGTAGAAACGGATCGCGCCCTGGCCGATGTAAGTGCTCCAGCGCACGATGTCGTCGTCGCCCTTGAGCGTCGCTTCGAGCTTGTCGACGGCCTTGCGGGTCTCGTCGATCGAGGCGTTTTGCGGCAGGTTCAGGTCGACCAGAATTTCCGGGCGATCGGAGGACGGGAAGAACTGGTTCTGCACAAAACGCATGCAAAACACCGCCAGTACAAAGCACACAACCGTGATGCCGATTGCCCACCAGCGGTTGCGCATCGACCACAACAAGCCATGGTTGAACGCACGACCGATACGACCGGGCTCGGCGGCATGGGGTTTCACGTTGGCACTGAGGATGTGCACGCCGATCACTGGCGCAAAGAACACCGCCACCACCCACGACACGAGCATGGCCACGGCGATCACCGCGAACAGGGTGAAGGTGTATTCACCGGCAGAACTGGCGTTGAGGCCGATGGGCACGAAACCGGCCACGGTCACCAGCGTACCGGTGAGCATCGGGAATGCCGTCGAAGTGTAGGCGAATGTCGCCGCCTGCTCTCGGGTCTCGCCCATTTCCAGGCGCGTGACCATCATCTCCACAGTGATCATCGCGTCGTCCACCAACAAGCCGAGGGCGATGATCAATGCGCCGAGGGAAATCCGCTGCATGGTGATGCCGCTGTATTCCATGAACACAAAGACCATCGCCAGCACCAGCGGAATCGAGCACGCCACCACCAGCCCGGCGCGCACGCCGAGGCTGATGAAGCTCACCACCAGGACGATGATTACCGCTTCGAACAAGGCGCTGGTGAAGCCGCCGACGGCCTCTTCAACCACCACGGCCTGATCGGAAACCGTGTGCACACCAACGCCGACCGGCAAGTCAGCGGTGAGTTGATCGATGCGCGCGTGCAGGGCTTTACCGAACTCCTGAACGTTGCCGCCCTTCTGCATGGCAATCGCCAGACCGATGGCCGGTTTGCCGTCGAAACGAAATTCCGGTGTGGCCGGGTCGACGTAACCACGGCTGATGTCGGCGATGTCGGCCAGACGATAGAAACGGTCATTGAGCTTGAGATTGACCTCGGCCAGATCCTTCTCCGAGGCGAACTGCCCGGAGGTGCGCACGGAAATCCGCTCCGGCCCGGCCTCGATCACCCCGGCTGGGGTCACCGCATTTTGCGATTGCAGGCTCTGCACCACTTGCCGCTGATCGATGCCCAGCGCCGCGAGTTTGCGTGTGGAGAAGTTCAGGTAAATCACTTCGTCCTGCTGGCCGACCATCTCGATCTTGCCCAACCCCGGCACATTGCGGATCTCGGCCCGCGCCTGCTCCACGTAGTCGCGCAACTGGCGCATGGTCAGGCCATCGGCGGTAAACGCGTACACCGAGCCGTAGACGTCACCAAACTCATCGTTGAAACCCGGCCCTTGAATACCCTTGGGAAACTGGCCGCGAATGTCGTCGATTTTCTTGCGCACCTGATACCAGATTTCCGGAATGTCCTTGGCGCTGGTGGTATCGCGCAGGTATACGTACACCGTCGACTCGCCGGGCCGCGTGTAGCTTTTCACGTAGTCGAGGGAGTCGAGCTCTTCGAGTTTTTTCTCGATACGGTCGGTGACCTGCTTGAGGGTTTCCTCCTGGGTCGCGCCCGGCCATTTGGTCTGGATCACCATGGTCTTGATGGTGAACGACGGGTCTTCTTCGCGCCCCAGATTGAAGTACGAAAACACCCCCATCAGCAGAGCAACGAACATCAGATACCAGACGAACGACTGATGCTTGAGGGCCCATTCGGAGAGGTTGAAAGACCCTTTCATTGACTGTCCTCGTCAAGTTTCACGGATTGTCCGGGTTTGAGGCTGTTGACGCCGGCGCTGACCACGCGCTCGCCGTTTTTCACGCCGCCGGCCAGCACCACCGTGCTGTCGGTGCGGCTGACGAGACTGACGTCGCGGGGGCTGACGGTTTTGTTCTGAGTGTCGATCACCCAGATCCGCGTTTTGCCATCGACTTCTTGCAGCGCGGTTGCGGGCAATTCGATACGCGGTTTGATCGCTGAACTCAGGGTCACACTGATCGCGGTGCCGAGGCGAAAACCGGGGGGTGTTTCGGCGAGGGTCAACCGCGCACGACGAGTGCGCGTTGCGCTTTGTGCCTGTGGTTCGATTTCGCGGATGACTGCCGTGGTGTTGATGCTCGGATCGAGTTGCGCGGCGACGAGGAACACCACGTCACTGGGGATCTGATCGACCAAGGTGTCCGGCAGATCGATCACCGCTTCCTTGATGTCCGGTTGCGCCAACGTCACCACTTGCTGGCCGGCGGTGACCACTTGCCCGGCTTCGGCATTCCACGCGGTGACCACGGCTTTGTGGTCCGCACGCAGTTCGGTGTAGCCGAGTTGATCCTTGCTCTGGTTGACCGCCGCCTGCGCCTGCTCCAGCGAGGCCTGGGTGGTTTTCAGATCCGTGGTAGCAATGTCCAGTTGCGCCTGGGCGCCGACCCCGCGATCAAACAGGGCTTGCTGACGCCGGGCGTTGGCCTGCGCATTGATCAGTTGCGCCTGAACCTTGGCCAGATCGCCTTGGGCCGAGCGCAACTGGTTCTGCTGATCGGACGGGTCGAGGGTGGCGAGCAGCGTGCCTTTCTCCACTTCGGCGCCGACATCGACGTTGCGGCTGGCAATACGCCCGCCGACACGGAAACCGGTGTTGCTCTCGTAACGTGCCTGAATACTGCCGGCGAAACGCCCGAGGGTTTCCTCGTTCAGCGCCTGTACCTTGACCGACAGCACCGGGCGCACGGGCTCGGGCGGCGGTTCTTTCTTCGAGCACGCGGCCAACAACACGGCAACGGCTAACAGCCATAGCGACTTCATGGCTGTGCTCCCGGTTGCAGATCTTTATAGGTGTTTTCGGCGATCTCGACTTTCATCCCCGGGTGCAACAACTGGCCGCCGGCGACGATGACTTTCTCGCCGCCCTTGAGACCTTCGCTGATGATCACTTTGCCGGTCAGGTAACGGCCGACCGTGACCGTGTGCAACTGCGCCAGCCCTTGCTCGTCGACCATCCACACGGCGGGATCGCTGATGTTTTTGGTCAGCGCCGACCATGGCAGCTCGACCGCCGATTTGCCGCTACCTTTGGCGGTGGCGCTGACCACCGAGCCGAGCTGCATGCCCGGCGGCAGTTTGTCGAGGGTGACTTTGACTTGCACGGTGCCGGACTGCGCCGACACTGCCGGGGTGATTTCGCGCACAGTGCCAGTGGTTTTGATTTCGGGATTGTCGAGCAGGCTGACGGTGATCTTGTTATCCGAAGGACGTTCAGCCAGCAGCGATTCGTAGACGTTGAATACCGCATCGCGGTCGCCGTCGCGGGCCAGGCTGAAAATCGGCGCCGTGGCCTGCACCACTTGGCCGACTTCGGCCTGACGCTCGGTGATCACTCCCGGTGCATCGGCAATCAACGAGGTGTAGCTGAGTTGATCCTTGGCATTGGCCAGTTGCGCCTGCGCCGCGCTCAAGGCGCTTTGGCTGCTGCGCAATGCAGCCTGTGCGGAATCGTATTCGCTCTGGCTGGTGTAGCCTTTGGGCAACAGTTTTTGCTGACGCACGAACGCCGCCGCCGTCTGTTTCACCCGCGCCTGCTCGGCAACGACCTGGGCCTGGGCGGAATCGACATTGGTCTGCAAGTCCTTGGGATCGAGTTTGGCCAGCACTTGTTTGGCGCTGACGCGATCACCGACATCGACCATGCGCTGGATGATCTTGCCACCGACGCGGAACGACAATTCGGTCTGCACGCGCGCCTGCACGTCACCGGTGAGAGTCACGGAAGCGGCGTAATTCGCCGGTTTCACTTCTTGCACGAAGACGCGTGGCAGGTATTCCTGCGGCGCTTTTTTCTCACCGCAGGCGGTCAGTAACGTGAACAGACTCAGCATGACCGCTGTTTTCAATCCGGGACTCGCCATGCAGACTCCTTCCTGTGTACGAACGTGCAAGTGACGATACGACTGTGAGCTTAGAACAGGGTTCAACGTTCGCTCACGCGAATCAGCACATTTCCCCTGTAGGAGCTGCCGCAGGCTGCGATCTTTGCTTTTAAAGCTCAAGATCAAAAGATCGCAGCCTGCGGCAGCTCCTACAATGGTCGCCTCAAGAGAAGGAATTTCATGCTCAAGACCCTCGCGGTGGCCAATTACCGCTCGATCAATAAATTGGTGATCCCGCTGGGCCGGCTGAATCTGATCACCGGCCCCAACGGCAGTGGCAAGTCCAACCTCTACCGCGCCTTGCGCCTGTTGGCCGAGACCGCGCAGGGCGGCGTGGTCAATGCGCTGGCCCGTGAGGGCGGGCTGGACTCGACGTTCTGGGCCGGCCCGGAAACCATCAGCCGGCGCATGCGCACCGGCGAAGTGGCGATCGAGCCGAGCGTGCGTCAAGGCGTGAAGCGTTTGCGCCTGGGGTTTGCCGGGGAGGATTTCAGCTACTCGATCAGCCTCGGCCTGCCCGATTCCAACGGACATTTCATGCTGCCTGAGCATTCACGGCCAATCCCTTCGCGCTTCAGCCTCGACCCGCAGATCAAGCGCGAATGCATCTGGGCAGGGCCGCACTACCGTCCCGCCAGCCTGCTGGTCGATCGCGACGGTCCAATGATCCGCGCCCGCAACGAGCGAAAATGGGATGTGCTGGCACAGCACACGCCGAATTTCGACAGCCTGTTCGATCAGGTCGGCAGCCTGCGCAGCTCACCGGAAGTGTTCCAGATGCGTGAGTTCATCCGCCGCTGGCGCTTCTATGATCACTTTCGCAGCGACGCCGACGCGCCGGTGCGCCAGCCACAATTGGGGACGCGCACGCCGGTGCTGCATCACGATGGACGGGATCTGGCGGCGGCGTTGCAGACCATCATCGAAATCGGTGACGGCGACGCGATGCGCGCGGCGATTACCGATGCATTTCCGGGTGCGCGGCTGCATATCGAAGCTCAGACCGGTGGCCGCTTTGCCATCGAGTTTTACCAGGAAGGGTTGTTGCGGCCGTTATCGGCAGCCGAGCTTTCGGATGGAACGTTGCGTTATCTACTGCTGGTCGCAGCATTGCTGACACCCCGGCCACCGTCACTGATGGTGCTAAACGAACCGGAAACCAGTCTGCATCCGGATCTGTTGCCGGCCTTGGCACGCTTGATCATTCGCGCCTCGGAAGAATGCCAGGTGTGGGTGGTGTCCCATGCACGGCGGTTGATTTCGGCGTTGCAGGAAGACCCCGAGTGCAATTGCATCGTGCTGGAGAAGACGCTTGGGCAAACCGGGATTGTCGGACAGCGGGTGCTGGATGAGCCGGCGTGGCATTGGCCGGATTGAGCGGTGCTTCAAGAATTCGCGAGCAGGCTCGCTCCCACATTAGATCGCGTACAACTGTGGGAGCGAGCCTGCTCGCGAAGGCAATTTCAGAGTCACCTCTGAATCAAGGGATCACCCCTGCCACTTGCCACCCTCAACAATCACGCTCTCAGGCTTGGTGTCATCGCTCAGCTCCTTACGCACATATTGGTCGTACAGCTTGAGCAGATACTTCTCTTCACCCAGTTTGGCCAACTCGGTATTCACCCAGTCGCGCAGTTCGACGTTGCCCTTCTTCACCGCCGGCGCAATCGGCGCTTCGGCCCCGAGTTTTTCGTCCAGCACGCGATAACCCGGGTTCTGCTTGGCCCAGCTGAACAGCACCAGATTGTCCTGCGCATACGCATCGCCACGTCCGTTGGCCAGGGCTTGCAGCGACTCGGAGTTTTTCTCGAACTTGAGCAGCTTCCAGTCCGGGTGATTCTTGGTCAGCCAGATGTCGGCCGTGGTGCCGGTGGTGACGATGGTGGTGCGGGTCGCCAAGTCATCAAGATTTTTTACCGCGCTGTTCTGCGGCACTAATGCCTGCACCGCGACTTTCAGATTCGGGTTGGTGAACTCCACCGCTTCCTTGCGCTCTGGGGTCACGGTCATGTTGGCGAGGATCAGGTCGACCTTGTCGCTTTGCAGGAACGGAATGCGGCTGGCCGGTTCCACCGCGACGAACTCGACCTTGTTCTCGTCGCCCAACAGATCCTTGGCGAATTGACGGCCGATGTCGGTATCAAAACCGACGTAGCGCCCCGCCTCATCGACGAAACCGAATGGCGGCTTGTCAGTGAAGACACCGACAATCAGTTTGTCGCGAGCCTTGATTTTGTCCAGATAACCGGCAGGCGCGGTGCTTTCGCTGGCGACTTTCGGCTTTGGCGTTTCTTCGGTTTTGCTGCAACCGGCGAGCAGCGCAAGGCTGAGCAGAGGGAATAAAAAAGCGGCAGTTTTCATGACAGTTGCAGTTCCTTTGTGAGTTTCGTTTCGGGCAGTGTTGCAACGAAGGAGAACTTCTCCAGGAACTGCTGCGCGCGTGCGGTTTGCGGGTTCGTAAAGAAAATCTCGGGCGGGGTCTGTTCCAGGATGCGCCCGGCATCCATGAACACGATGCGGTCGGCTACCGCGCGGGCGAAAGCCATTTCATGGGTGACGATCAGCAGGGTCATGCCTTCACGGGCCAGGCCCTGAATCACTTGCAGCACTTCCTTGACCATTTCCGGGTCGAGGGCGGCAGTGACTTCGTCGAAGAGCATCACCCGTGGGTTCATGCACAACGAACGGACGATGGCGATGCGTTGCTGCTGGCCACCGGAGAGCTGTCGAGGGAAGGCATCACGCTTGTCCGCCAGACCTACGCGTTCGAGCAAGGCTTCGGCTTGCTGCTGCGCTTCACGGCGTTGGCGCTTCTGTACTTTCAGCGGACCGAGCAACAAATTGTCGAGCACGCTCATGTGCGGGAACAGGTGATAACTCTGGAAGACCATGCCGATCTGCTGACGGACTTCGCGCCAGTCGGTGGACGTGTCCAGTAACTCGCGACCGGCAAACTTCAGGCTGCCGCTGTGAGCGACCTCAAGACCATTGAGGCAGCGCAGTAATGTGCTTTTACCGCAACCGCTGGGGCCGAGGATGACGATCACTTCGCCTGACTTCACTTGCAGGTCGATGCCGTTGAGCACCTGCTGCTCGCCGTAGAATTTGTTGAAACCGCGGAACTCGATCAATGCGCTCATGCTTGCGTCCAGCGCCGCTCCAGCACGCGTGAGGCGGCCGAGAGCGGGTAGCAGATGAAAAAGAAAAACAGGAACAGCGCGCCGTAAATCAGCACTGATTCGTAAGTTCGCTCGATGATCTGCTGGCCGACCTTGATCACATCGACCACGCCGATCAGCACTGCCAGTGAACTGGTCTTGATGATTCGTGTGTAGACGTTGATGGTCGGCGGCGTCATGCGTTTCAGCGCTTGCGGCAGCAGCACGTAGCCGAACAGTTGCGGCGCGTTGAGGCCAATCGACAGCCCCGCTTCACGCTGCCCGCGCGGCAACGAATGCAACGCACCGCGTGCGACTTCGCCGACTTCGCTGGCGCCCCACAACGACAGCACCAGCACCGCGCACCAGAAACTCGGCAGGCTCAGGCCAAAGAAAATCGGCAGACCGAAGAACAGCAAGTACAGCCAGACCAGCACCGGGATCGCCCGGAACAGTTCCAGATAGACCCGCAGGATCGCGTTCAGCCACGTCACGTTGAGCGTGCGCAGCACGCCGTAGAGCACACCGCCGACGGTGCTGATGGCGATGCTCAGAAACGAGATCGACAAGGTTTGCCCGGCGCCTTTGGCCAGTTGCGGCAACGACACCCAGAGCAGTTCAAGACCCGAACTGGCCATGCTGAAGCCTCCTTTCCAGACGGCTGAGCAACAGTGACAGCGGCAAGAACAGCAGCACGCAGATCAGCGTCAGCACGGCGAGCATTTCGTAGGTTTTGTAATACAGCGCGATGTAACTCTTGGTGGTGTAGAGAATTTCCGGCACTGCCACCGCCGAGACCACCGTGGTTTCCTTGAGCAGAAAAATGAAATTGGCGAACAGCGACGGCAGGCTGAGGATCCCCGCTTGCGGCAGGATCACGTAGCGCAGTAATTGGCCGTGAGAGAGGCCAATGGAACGGCCCGATTCAAGTTGCGCCTGGGGCACTGCATCGACGCCGGCACGCAGCACTTCGGTGAGGTAAGCGCCGCCGAGGAAAGTCATGGTGATGATCGCAGCGGTGAAGCCAGAAACCTGAATCCCCACTGCCGGCAAGGCAAAATAGACGAAGAACAACTGGATCAGCAGCGGCGTGTTGCGCGCCAGTTCCACGTACAAGCCAACCAGTTTTTGCAGGTAAGGCGTGCGGAACACCAGAATCGTCGCGTTGAGCAGCGCCACCAGCAACGACGTGCCGATGGCGATAAAACCAACCTGCAGCGTCACGCCGACGGCTTTTAGAAACGCCGGCAGGGTGCTGAGGATAAAAGCGTAATCGAAAGTCATGAAACGTCCTGTACGCCGCTCGGTAAGCGACGGTCGTGCAGTCCATGGGCAGCGGGTAACTGTCCGGCAGGCAGTGACTTTATAGGTATAAAAACAAGAATTTAAATACCGTTAAAGCATATTGATATCACCCAAAAAACTATCTTGTGGGTTTGCCGGGAAGGAATAAGAAGGCTATTTTCCCTTGCGCTGTAGGAAGGATCTTTTTTTCACGAAAGCCTTCCAAGGACAAACAGCTTTTGGCCAGACTCTCCCGGCCAAACCATTACAAGGAAGACAACATGGACGTAAAAGTGCCGCAGCGACTGGATCCGCAGGACATTGTGAAATTGCTCGTAGCGTTGAGGCGGGCGTTGAAGGCTCAGGTGGCCTGAGCTACCCGCATCAAGATCAAAAGATCGCAGCCTTCGGCAGCTCCTACAGGGGAATATGGTCACTGTAGGATCTGCCGAAGGCTGCGATCTTTTGCTTCTGGCTTTTGCTTTTGTGGCGAGGGGATTTATCCCCGATGGGCTGCGAAGCGGCCCCAAATATCGGATGACAGATGAACCGTGTGGACTGGTTTTACGACTGCTGTGCAGCCGATCGGGGATAAATCCCCTCGCCACAATGCTTCTGAACAGCCGAACCGTGTACACAAAAACGCCGATGACCATCGCTGGCCATCGGCGTTTTCACACCTTGAAGGGGTTCACTCAAGCGTCAGATCAGAACGCCGGCAGTACCGCGCCGTTGTACTTCTTCTCGATGAACGCTTTGACTTCCGGGCTGGTCAGGGCAGCGGCGAGTTTCTTGATCGCGTCGCTGTTCTTGTTGTCCTCACGGGCCACCAGGAAGTTCACGTAAGGCGAATCTGCACCTTCGATCACCAGCGCATCCTTGGTCGGATTCAGCTTGGCTTCCAGCGCGTAGTTGGTGTTGATCATGTCCAGATCAACTTCCTTGAGAACGCGTGGCAGCAGGGCCGATTCCAGTTCCTTGAACTTGAAGTTGTGCGGGTTCTTGGCGATGTCTTTCGGTGTCGCCAGAGCGTTTTTCGGATCTTTCAGTTCGATCAGACCCGCTTTCTGCAGCAGGATCAGTGCACGACCGCTGTTGCTGCCTTCGTTCGGGATGGCGATGGTTGCGCCGTCCGGCAGTTCAGCCAGCGTCTTGTACTTGCTCGAGTAGCCACCGAACGGTTCAACGTGCACGCCTTGCACGGTCACCAGGTACTTGGCCTTGTCGTCCTTGTATTTGCCCTGGTTGAAGCTGTCCAGGTAAGGCTTGGTCTGGAAGTAGTTGGCATCCAGACGCTTTTCGCCAACCTGTACGTTCGGCTGCACGTAGTCGGTGAACACCTTGATTTCCAGATCCACGCCTTCTTTGGCGAGGGTCGGTTTGATCAGCTCGAGAATCTCAGCGTGCGGCACCGGGGTCGCCGCGACAACCAGTTTCTCGCCGGCCTGCGCCAGGGAAGCAGTCAGAGCAGCCGCCAATGCGGTAAACAACAGAACCTTTTTCATGCAGTGTCCTTATCGAAAATCACGGTCGTCATCGACGACGGCATTAATACGTGTGCCAGTGAAGTGATATCGCTGGCGTGTGGCGGACAATACCGGGATTTTTTATTCCCGGACAATAACGTTTATTCAGCTTCATATTCCATTTTGTTCATGTTGAACGAAATGGTTACAACGCCCCACTCAAGCTCAACAGTAAATCTTTCAATGCCTTACGTTCGTCGACGCTGCCACCGATGTTGATTTGTGCAACCAGCCGTTCGATCTGGGCCTGCGTCCCAGACACCTCGGGCAGGTTCAGGTGCTCCGGGAGGATTTCGTCTCCGGTGCTCACCAGCAACGCAAAGTGAATGACGTTTTCCAGCTCGCGGGTGTTGCCCGGCCAACTGTGTCGCTCCAGCGCGTGTTGCGCCGCTTCGCTGATGAGCGGCACCGGCAGGTCCAGACGCTGGCTATAAATGCCGAGGAAATACTCGGCCAACGACAGAATGTCGCCGATGCGCTCACGCAGGGCCGGCAGTTCCAGTTGACCTTCGCTGAGGTAGTGATAGAGCCGCTCGTGGAATTTCCCGGCGTCCACCGCTTGCGCCAGATCGATGCTGGTCGCCGCCACCAGACGTACATCCACCGGGCTCGGCTGATGCGCACCGACACGGGTGACTTCGTGATTTTCCAGGGCGGCAAGCAATTTGATCTGGATCGGCAGCGGCAAGTCGCCGATTTCATCGAGGTACAAAGTCCCGCCATTGGCCGAGCCGAACCAGCCGGCGCGACTGCTGGCCGAGCCGCTGTAGCTGCCAGCGGCGTAACCAAACAGTTCGGCGTCGGCATAGGTCGGGCTGATCGCACCGCAGTTGACCGAGACGAACAGGCCACTGCGGTCACTGGCGCGATGGATGTGCCGGGCGAGCAGTTCTTTACCGGTCCCCGTCTCGCCACGGATCAATACCGAAAGCGAACGCGGAGCCAGTTGCTCAAGCTCTTCGCGCAACTGGCGCGAACGCGGATCGACAAACACCAGCGCTTTGGCGCGAATGCTCAGGGGGCTTTTTTCCGCGTCGGGAAAAGTCAGCAACGGCTGACCGAAGGTTTCAAAACTCATGGCAGGCTCCCGCCCAGAACCGCCGGCAGACGGGGGCGTTTAAAAAAATAAAAAATCAGGCGCGACGCCGTGCGTGGTCTTCCATACGGTTTTGCAGGCGATAGAGATAAGCAAAACCCTGTTCCCAACGCTGATGCCCGGACTTCACATTGATGTGCCCGGCGCCGGCCAGAATCCCCGCCTCGGCGCCCCAGTTGCGCGCCAGTTCCATAGCACGCGGCGCACTGACGGCGGCGTCGTTGTCGGAGCTGACCACCTGACTCGGGAACGGCAGCAGATCGGTCGGGATCGGCGCGAAATTGCGCAGCGCCGGCGCGCACGTCGGGCGCTCGACATCCGCTGGCGCGACCAGCAAGGCCCCGCGTACCTGACGCAGGTATTGCAGCGGCGCCGTGGCTGCCCAATGGGCAACGGTGACGCAGCCCAGGCTGTGCGCGATGAGGATGACCGGTGTGCTGTCGGCGGCAATCGCCTCGGCCAGCGCGGCGACCCAGTCTTCACGGCGAGGGGTCAGCCAGTCGGCCTGTTCCACTCGCGCGCTGTTCGGCAGACTGTTCTGCCAGTGGCTTTGCCAATGATCTTCTGGCGATCCTTGCCAGCCCGGCACAATCAGGTAGCGAATTGATTCGTTGCGCATGGGGGAGCTCTCCTGCGTGTCTGTTCCTGATCGAGTATAGGGAGAGGATTTATATTCGTTAAGGAATAAGAAGCTATTTATTAAGACCCAAATTGCATATTACTTCTTTGTGCGGGAGCTACCGAAGGCTGCGATCTTTTGATCCTGATCTTTAAAGCAGAATCAAAAGATCGCAGCCTGCGGCAGCTCCTACACAGGAGAATTTCCGAAATAAAAAAAGGGCCGCACCCTGCCAAGGAGACGGCCCCGGAAAAACGTAAATGCTGTTAACGCGCAGTAATCACCGACAACTTGGTAATCCCCGCCCGTTCAATCGAGGCCATAGCGCGCGCCACTTCCCCGTAGTTCACCCCGTCATCGGCCTGCAATTGCACGCGCACTTCCGGGTCCTTGGCCTTGGCCGACTTGAGGTTGAATTCGAGCAAGTCGGGCTGAATCTCATCCTTGTTGATAAACAGTTTGCCGGCGCCATCAATGCTCACCACCAGCGGGTCTTTCTGCTCGACCGGCGCCACCGCTTCGGTCTTCGGCAAGTTGATCGGGATCGCGTTGGTCAGCAGTGGCGCGGTGACGATAAACACCACCAGCAGCACCAGCATCACGTCCACCAGCGGCGTCACGTTGATCTCGCTGAGCACCTCGTCACTGTCTTGCGTGGAGAAGGCCATATCAGGACGCCTCCTTCACTTTTGCCGCGTTGCCCGGCGCTGCAACCTTGTGCGCGGTCGGGTGGATCAGCACCCGGAATGCACTCTTCTGCGCGAGGCTGTAGAAGTCGTGGGCGAAGTCGTCCAAGTCCGCAGCGGTCAATTTCAAACGTCGCAGAAAGTAGTTGTAAACCAGCACCGCCGGTACCGCGACGGCGATACCCACACCGGTCGCGACCAGTGCCGCACCGATCGGGCCGGCCACCGTTTCCAGGCTCGCCGAACCTGCCGCGCTGATACCTTTCAACGCTTCCATGATTCCCCACACCGTGCCGAACAGACCAATGAACGGCGACGTACTGCCAATACTCGCAACCACCGCCAGACCGGTCTCCAGCGAACGCCGTTCGCGGACGATCTGCTGACGCAGGGCGCGTTCCAGTCGGTCCTGATGGTTGATCGCCTGGCTCAAATCATTGGCCTGTGGCGCCTCACCCACCTGAATCGCCGCATAACCGGCCTGAGCCACCCGTGCCGCAGCGCCGGGTTGGGTTTCGCTCAACTCGGCGGCGGAATCCAGACTCGACGCCGCCCAAAAGCGTTTATGAAAACGCCGATCCTGTACCTTCAGACGCCCGAACTGCACAGCCTTGAGCAGTGCCAGGCCCCAAGTGGCGACGGAAAAAACCACCAGCAGCCAGATCACCGCGCTTTCGATGGATTCCAGTGGAGATGCCAGTAACGTCATGATGTGTTCCCTCGTGTAAACGTTTAGCGCGAATTTGGTTTCGGTTTAATGAATCTTGAAATCGATGGGCACGCTGACCCAGCCGTCCTGGGCGACATCACCCTGCTTGGCCGGGACAAAACTCCAACGTTTCACGGCGTTCAGCGCCGCGTCGTCGAGCTGTTGCCGGCCACTGCTCTTCTGAATCTGGATCTCGCCCGGTTTGCCGCTGGCCAGCACATGCACTCGCAACAACACCGTGCCTTCCCAACCGCGACGCTGGGCCAGCGACGGATATTCCGGCGCCGGGTTTTTCAGGTACGCGGCGTTGGCCGAGGCCGGGGTTACCGGTGCCGGCGCCGGCGGTGCGGGTGGTGCTGGCGCCGCGACCGGGGCTGCCGGTTGTGGCGGCGCCGGTGGTTGCTCAACGGCTTTGGGCGCGGGTTTCGGCGCGGGCTTCACCACCGGTTTAGGTTTTGGAATCGGCTTGGGCGGTGGCGGCTTGGTCGCCAGTTCGTCTTCCACGGGCGGCGGTGGCTCGACCACTGGCGCAGGTGGTGGCGGCTCGACAACCGGTGGCGCGGGTGGCGCCGGGCGCGAAAACTCGATTGTCATCGGTGGAATTTCCGGCGGCACAATCGGCAATACTGGCGTCGGCTTCTGGCTGATCCAGTAGATCACCGCGCCATGTACCACCAGCGCCAACACGCCGAGCAAAATTGTCTCGCGCCGACTCAGAATGCCTTTGGGTGCGCGCTGCAAACGCAACTGCCCCAACGGCACGCGATGCGGTCGGCCGAGATCGACCAATTCGCCACTCGGCGTCTGACGCCACAGCAATTCCTCTGCGCTGGCGGCGGTCTGGACATTGCCCATTGATTCACTCCCTGCGGTCTTTTTACGTTCTGTGCAAAAACTGCCGAACCACCGCTTGCTGAATCCCCCACGGCGGGTCGATGGGTGAATCATTGGGTTTGTCGCTTATCTCCGAAAGTAATCTTTAACGTTATGAATAGATGATTTAGAAATATTAAAATTGATCGTTTTTCGCA
Organism: Pseudomonas sp. TH06; assembly: GCF_016651305.1. Taxonomy (GTDB): domain Bacteria; phylum Pseudomonadota; class Gammaproteobacteria; order Pseudomonadales; family Pseudomonadaceae; genus Aquipseudomonas. The sequence goes on from NZ_JAEKEC010000001.1 coordinate 1,213,373, forward strand.
AACCCTTGTCTATCAAGGCCTGTAGCCAAGCAGGCAAAAAACGATGCTTTTCAAGCATTGAAAATATTCGCCCAAGGTATGGGCTGGATACATCCTCACTTACAACAATCACGTTGCGTGAGGCGTCGCGAGCGCTTTAGATCGCTGCTGCATTATCAATCGACTCAGGAAGAGTAAATATGCAATTTGGAAAATGGACACTGATCTATATGGCGCTATTGTTGGCACCTTTATCACTCGCCACAGCTGCTTCCGAGGCAGTGAATCCGATTGAATTGGAAGTAAGAAACAAAACCAGCTTTCCTATTTATGTGTTTCAAGGAAAGTGGCGTGCCGTGGTCCTCCCTGAGGATCGCTTTCAAGCCAAAGACTACAAAGCGTCGGCCTTGACCATTTCAACTTCGACGCCTGAAGCCGGGTTCAAATTTGTAACGCTCAGTCAGGAAAAAGGCTGTAAAGCACAAACCTGTATTTTGATCACGGGCAACTGATCTTCTGAAAAACTGAAGAACCATGAGCAAGTACTGCGCATAAAAAAAGAGCCGCCAGACCTTATAAGGACGTGGCAGCTCTTTTTGCGTAACACCCATATTTTTTGAAGAATTTTCCTTGATTCATTATTCAACTAACGACTGGCATTGGTCTGCTGCACACCCACGGCAGGCGCGATGACCGCAGTTTCCGAGCGCGGCGTACCGGCGGGCACCCAGTCATAACTCACAGGCAGCGCCCGATAGACCCAGTTGCTGATCGCATCGCTGCCAGGGGCTTTGCCAAGGTAGGGGCTGACGTATTCCCAGACGTTCTCACCCTTGGCCGTCACCTGAAAAAACCGCCCGTTCATGCCTTCGTCAATCAGCGTATTGCCGTTGGGCAAGCGACGCGCGCTGCTGATGAAGGAGCTGTAAAAAGCCCAGCCCGGTTGCTTCGAATTGGCCGCGCTGTACTGCCAGACAATTTCGTTTTTCAGCGGGTCGATTTCCAGCACCCGTGAACCGGAAATCAGCCCGAGCGTCACGTTCGGATAACCCGCCGAACCCTGGTTGTCGAACACCAACAGATTGCCGGCGCCGGGCAATCCGGCCGGGATGATGTGGGCGTCATGCTGGCCGACAAACTGATCCACCGGTCGCGGCAGCGTCTGCGCGGTTTTCGGGTTGATCGGCGGCAGGTTCGGCCCGAGACGCCAGACCACTTTGCCGCTGTTCTTGTCGATGATCGCGATGACGTTGGCGTTGCGTGAATCGATCAGCAGGTTGTCCGGACTGAAGCGTTTGTCACCGGCATCGAACCACTTGTTCGGCCCGACCAGGCTGAGGTTGTTGATGTGCAGGTAATCCGGATTGTCGCTGGCGTGTACCAGTTTCAGTTGCTCGGGCGTGAAACCGAATTCGTTGAGATGCTCCGACGCCAGCCATTGCCATTTCACTGCACCGTCAGCGCTGACTTCGTAGATAGCATCGTCGATCACCTCGGGCACTTTGAAGCCTTTGACCTTGTGCACCTTGTTGGCCAGCACCACGGTGTTGCCGTTGCTCAAGCGGCGCTGATCATGATGCTGTTGCGCCGCGCCACCGGGTGCCTTGTCGCCCCACTGCCAGATGACTTTGCCGTTCCAGTCCAGTTCGCCGACGCTCTGGTTGCCCAGGCCGTTGCCGGCCGAGCCGAGCTTGCCGGGATCCTTTTCGCTCAGTTGCAGCAGTACGTGCCCACGCTCGCCGCCGACCAATTGCGGGTCGATGATCGCTGAGGGGAAACCCGCCTGCGGCCAGGTTTTTACCTCATTGCCGTTCATGTCGATCAGGTGCGTCTGTTTGTCGGCGCCACTGAAAATCACGTACTGATTGAACGCCTTGTCCGGGTCGTAACGGGTGACGCCTGTGGGATAGACGCTGGGTGCGGCAAACGCTCCGCTACTCAACACCGCGCCGGACAACAACAGCGGTAAAGCGCTTTTGATGGGCAACATGATGCATCTCCTTGAAGGGTCAATCAGAAGTCGTAGCGGCCAGTGACGCCGAGGGTGCGTGGCGTGCCGAGCAGGCCTTCATAACCGCCGTTGCCGCCGGTCCACAGGGTCGTGTAGTAGGTTTTGTCGAAGGCGTTTTTCAGCCATAGCGAGATGTCCCACTGCCCTTGGTTGAAATCGCCGCGCAGGCCGGTGGAAAAGTTGACCACCGCATAGCTCGGGATCTGGCCGTAGTCGGAGTCCTCGACCGTGCCGACGGCTTTCGAGCGGAAGGCATAACTGGCGGTGACGTAAGGTTCGAAGCCGTTATCCAGATTCCATTTGTATTCGCCGTTGGCGTTGCCGATCCATTTCGAGGCACCGACCACTTGATGGCCGCTGAGGTCGCAAGACGCTGGCGCACCCGGCGCCTGGCTGACTTCCGGCGGGCATGGCGCATCTTTGTAGGAGAGGTAGCTGACGTCGTTGTAGGAGCCGTTGATGTTCAGGGTCAGGCCGCGCAGCGGGATCACCGTGCTCTCGAATTCGACCCCGCGCGAGCGCACGGAACCGGCGTTGGTCAGGTACTGCACGCGGTTTTCGGCGTCGTAGGCGTTGGTCTGGTAGGCGTTGACCTGGGTCCAGAACACGTTGGCGTTGAGTTGCAGACGGTGGTCCCACAGCGTGCTTTTGAAACCCAGCTCGGCGTTGTTGGCGCGCTCGGTGCCGATCAACAAAGAGTCGGCGCCGGCCACCGGAGCCGAGCCGACCGCAAGGTTGACCCCGCCGGATTTCTCGCCGTGGGATAACGTCGCGTAGCCGATCACATCATCAGTGATCCGGTAGCTGAGGTTGAGCAGCCCGGACGGACTGGAGCTGTACTGATTCAGATCGCCGGAATCGTAGGCGCCGGCACGCCCGCGTCGCGCCGTTGCGGCAGCACCAGCGACAGTCGCACCGCCGACCGGCGCATTGCGCGTGACCCAGGCGCTTTTTTCTTCATAGGTGCCGCGCACTCCGGCGGTGAAGTCCAGACGCTCGGTGAGGTGCCAGGTGCCTTGGGCGAACAGCGCAAAGCTGTCGGTCTTGATGTGGCCGTTGCCAACACTGGTGACGTTGGCCAGCGCACCGGCCGGCGTGCCGTTCCAGATGTCGGCTTGCGGGCCGTAATAGGCGAAGGATTTGTTGTCCAGATTGTTGCCGAAGTAGTACGCGCCTACGACGTAATCGAAGAACTCGCCCTTCGGTGAGGCCAGACGAAATTCCTGCGAATACTGTTTGTCTTCCACCGAAACCCCGGCGTTATAGCTCGCCGGCACGTTGAGGCCGTCGTCGTTGCGCGGGGTGAAATTCCAGAAGCGGTAGGAGCTGATCGAAGTCAGCGTGAAGTCGCTCGGCAACGTCCAGTTGGCCTCCACCGAGGTGCCGCCCTGATGCACGGTGACGTGTTGATCGTTGTCCAGATTGACCTTGCGGTGCGAGCCGTTGACCAGCGTCGCCCCGGCCGCACTGGCTCGTGATTGGTAAAGGTTGACGCCGTTGATGGTCGGCCCGGTGTTGTACAGCACGCGGGTGCCGGCACTGGAATCCTCTTCGTTGTAATCGCCGATCCATCGCAGGTTGAAATCTTCGTTGGGCTTGAACAGCAACTGCGCACGGAAACCGTCGCGAGAGCCGCCGTTCAGATCATGGCCGTCGTATTCGTTCTTGATGTCGCCATCGCTGCGCGTGCGATAGGCGGAAAAACGCCCGGCGAGTTGATCGTTGAGCGGCCCGGAAATCGTGCCTTTGGTCTGGAAGTAGCCGTCCTCGCCGACCGAGGTTTCAATGCTGCGTTCAGGGGTAAACGTCGGCGCCCGGGTGCTGATGTTGATCACCCCGGCGGTGGTGTTTTTGCCGAACAACGTACCTTGTGGGCCACGCAAAACTTCGAGCTGCTCAATGTCCATCAGATCGAACACCGCCATCCCCGGGCGGCCCAGATAGACGTTGTCGATGTACAGGCCGACGCTGCCCTCCAGACCATCACTGGCCGGGTTGTTGCCCAGCCCGCGAATCGACACGCTGGACTGCCGGGCGTGCATGTAGGCGACGTTGACGCTCGGCACAAGCTGCTGCAAATCCTGGATGCGGTAGACCCGCTGAGTTTCCAGATTCTGGCCGCTGACCACGCTCATGGGCGTCGGCACATCTTGCGAGCTTTCTTCGCGGCGGCGGGTGGTGACCGTCACGGTTTCCAGTTGCGAACTGTTGGCCGCAGGCTTGCCGGTCGGCACTGGCGCCGGGGTTTCGGATTCGGCGGCATAACTGTGAGTCCAACTGGCGCTCCCCGCCAGCAATAGGGCCAGAGGCAGGCGTTTGAGCCGTCGTGGCGTTAGGGGTGACGCGAGGTTCAACGGACTCATGGCGCGGCTCCTGGTCAAAAAACACACAGACATCGTCAGCGCTGCATATTCTTTTCAGTTATTTATTTATGGATTTACAAATATTTACTGCATAAGAGATTGCCTTTATAAGGAGTCGACCTAATGCATATCCAATGCATTTCCCGGATATTTTTTATGTGAAAAATGCATATCGACTTGCGCCAACTTCGTCACTTCATCGCCTTGGCTGAACAGCGCAGCTTCGTCGCCGGCGCGCAGGCGGTGAACCTGTCGCAGTCGGCGTTCAGTCGCAGCATTCAGGCACTGGAACACAGCGTCGGCTGTCAGTTGGTGGATCGTGGGCGCAAGGAATTGCCGCCGACCAAACAGGGCCAGGTGCTGCTCGAACATGCGCGGCGGTTGGTGAGCGGCGCGCAACAAATGGCCAACGAGATCAGCCAGTTCAACGGTCTGGAGGCGGGGGAATTGCGCTTCGGTTGCGGCCCGGCGCCGGCGGCGGGATTGATCCCGCGAGCCATCGGCAGCTTCATCGGCCGCTATCCGAAAGCTCGGGTGCAGTTCCAGGTTGATGACTGGCAGAGTTTGAGCAAACGCCTGCTCAGCGAAGAGTTCGAATTCTTTGTCGCCGACACTCGGCATTTCGAAGCCGATCCGGATTACCTGACGCACCGGTTACGGCCACGCAAATGGCATTTCTGCTGCCGCGCGGGGCATCCACTGGCCGGTTTTGATCGGGTGACAGCCGAGCAATTGATGAGCTATCCGCTGGCCGTGAGCATTCGTCCGCCGAACCTGCGTAAAGTCATCGTCGACCTCAGCGGTCGCCCGGATTTCACGCCGAATGTGGAGTGTGAAAACAGCTCCAGCCTGTTGAGCGTGGTGCTGCGTTCGGATGCGATCGGGATCGTCGGCGCGTATTCCGACGCGTTGCATCAGGCCAAGGGTGATCTGCTGTGTTTGAAGATCGAGGGGCTGGCGGATGATCTGGAGGAGTTGTACACCCGCTACGGGATTGTCAGTCGGGCGGGGTATCGGTTGTCGCCGTTGGCTGAGGCGATGATTGAGCAGATCAAGGTGATTGATGCAGTGGATGAGGAGGTCTGTTCACTGAAGAATTTGGCTGTCTGATCTACCGCTATCGCGAGCAGGCTCACTCCTACAGGTGAGCGCATTTCAAATGTAGGAGTGAGCCTGCTCGCGATAGCGCCAGTACAAACACCAATGCATCCACTGCATAAAACCCATTCCCCAAATGCACTTGCCGAACACCCCCACCGAAAGCGAAAACCCTCACCTGTCTCTCTGACCGGTGAATCCCATGTCCCATCCTGAAAAACCCGTGCGCAATGTGCTCTACATCATGTGCGATCAGCTGCGCCGCGATTACCTGTCCTGCTACGGCCACCCACATTTGCACACGCCGAACATTGATCGTCTGGCCGCAGCCGGCGTGCGTTTCAGCCGCGCTTATACTCAAGGCACGATCTGCGGGCCGTCACGGATGTCGGCCTACACCGGACGCTATGTCAGCAGCCATCAAGTGGCATGGAACGCCGTGCCGCTACCGCTGGAAGAACTGACCATTGGCGATTACCTGCGCCCTCACGGCATTCGTACCGCGCTGGTCGGCAAGACCCACGCCACGGCGAATATCGATGCCTTGCAACGATTGGCAATCAACCCGGAGAGCGAACAGGCCGAAGTGCTCAACGAGGTCGGCTTCGAACCCTACTTCCGCCACGACGGCATCTTCCCCGATGACCCGCTGTTCGACGACAAACGCGAATCGGCGCCCTATACCCATTACCTGCGCGAACACGGTTTCGACGGCCGCAACCCTTGGCACGACTGGGCCAACGCCGCCGAAGGCGAGAACGGTGAAATCCTCAGTGGCTGGCAAATGCGTCATGCGCATTTGCCGGCACGAATTCCCGAGCAACACTCAGAGACTGTCTACACTACAAATCGAGCCATCGACTTCATCACCGAGCAAGGCGAAAAATCCTGGTGTTTGCACCTTTCGTATATCAAACCGCACTGGCCCTATATCGTACCATCGCCATACCACACCATGTACAGTACGAAATCGATACTCGAAGCGGTCCGCGCGACACCCTCCGAAGCCAGCAAACACCCCGTATACACTGCCTTTCGCCAGCATGAGGAAAGCCTCAACTTCTCCCGCGATTCAGTACGATTGAATGTAATCCCCACCTACATGGGCCTGATCAAGCAAGTGGATGATCAGCTCGGGCGGCTGTTCGATTTTCTGCAGAGCAATGGCCGTTGGGATGACACGTTGATCGTGTTCACCAGCGATCACGGCGACTTTTTGGGCGATCACTGGCTGGGCGAAAAGGAGTTTTTGCTGGAACAGGCCGTGGGCGTGCCGTTGATCGTGCGCGATCCTCGAGCGGCAGCGGATGTCACCCGGGGAACAGTCGATGAGCGCCTGGCGGAAACCATTGATGCGCTGCCGACGTTTCTTCAGGCACTTGGATTGCCGGGGGCAGAGCATCGACTTGAGGGGCGCTCGCTGATTCCACTGCTGCACGGCGAAAACCCTGAGTGGCGCCGCTATGCAATCAGCGAATACGACTACGCCTTCCAGGCCCCGGCACGGGAGCGACTCGGGCAACCGATTGACCGCTGCCGCATGACCATGGTGCGCAGCGAGCGCTGGAAATACCTGGCGTATGACGGCTTTCGGCCACAGCTGTTTGATCTGTTGAATGATCCGCAGGAGCTGCGCGATCTGGGTGAGGATCCGGCTTACGCGGCGGTACGCGAGGAGCACGCGGGGTACTTGTTTGAATGGATGCGGGGGTTGAAGCGGCGGACGACGATCAGTCATCAGGAGATTGATTTGCGCGGGCAGCGCTTTCGCTACGGTGAGCCGGAAACCGAGAAAGTCGTTCAGATCGGCGTGTGGTAGTTAAAAGCATCGCTGGCAAGCCAGCTCCCACAGGGTTTGTGTTTTACACATCCATTGTGTTCAACACTTTCCACTGTGGGAGCTGACTTGCCAGCGATGGGGCCAGATCAGACGCCGCCGATATCAGGGCCTTTGATGGTCTGGCTACGCTGCCCCGAAACCCCGACCGGCACTTCACCTTTCAACGTCACCCGGCGCACGATCCGATCCTGCGTACCGTAATCATCAATCGCGTAATGCTGCGTCGAACGGTTATCCCAGATCGCCACATCACCAGCCTTCCAGCGCCAGCGCACGGTGTTTTCCTGACGAATCACATGGCTCTGCAACAGCCCGAACAGATGCGCCGAATCTGCCTGCGAGTAGCCTTTGATGCGCTTGACGAAGTGCCCCAGCAGCAAGCTTTTCTCGCCGCTGATCGGGTGCACGCGGACCACCGGGTGCTCGGTCTCGTAGACGGTCGAAGTAAAGATCTTGCGGTAGCGCTCGAGCTTCTCCGCCGAGACGTCAGGCTTGGCGCCAGCGTAGTCGTATTCGTTGCTGTGCACGGCGACCAGTTTGTCCGCCAGTTCCCGCAACTCGCTCGGCAGTCCGTTGTACGCGGTTGCGGTGTTGGCCCACAGGGTGTCGCCGCCAAAGGCCGGGGCAACTACCGAGCGCAGGATCGAAGCTTTCGGGTAAGCGTCGACGAAGGTCACGTCGGTGTGCCACGAGTTAGCGCGCTGGCCTTCGGCACCGTCGAGTTCCAGCAGATAACGGGTGCCGTCACGCACCGGTACGGTCGGGTGCGCCACCGGCTCGCCGAGCAGATGAGCGAACGCTTCCTGACGTTGATCATCAAGCTGGGTCTGCTCACGGAAGAACACGACTTTGTACTGAACCAGTGCCTGTTGAATGGCTTCGACGGTGGCGGCGTCCAGCTCACCGGACAGGTGCACGCCACGGATCTCGGCGCCGATACGACCGGCCACCGGATGAATTTCCAGCGCGTGGACAGCGGGTTTTACTGCGAGTGCGGCATTGCTCATGGGTAGACCCTCATCGACTGCTTGCGGTTGAACGGCATCGAAACAACGCTCTATATATATTCCATTTACATCTAATAGATATTGACATGCTTCGTTGACGGAATAAGAGCTTGCATTTAAAACCTCAAGCAAGCCTCGTCGCAAATGCCTTCGAGCTATTTTTAGGATGCCGGAAAAGCATATGGATCTTCGCCAGTTGCGCTACTTCATCGCCCTCAACGAACACCGCAGTTTTGTCCGTGCGGCGGACGCCATGGGCATCACCCAACCGGCGTTCAGCCGCAGCATTCAAGGGCTGGAGCAAGAGTTCGGTTGCGTGCTGGTGGATCGCGGCAACAAGGATCTGCGTCCTACGCCAGAGGGCCAGGTCGTCTTGCAGCACGCCTTGAGCCTGGTGCAGGGCGCGGCGTTGCTCAGCGCCGAAGTGACGCAGATGACCAAGCTCGATGCCGGCGAGGTGCATTTCGGTTGCGGCCCGGCGCCAGCGGTGAAACTGGTGCCCGACGCGGTGGCGCAATTCATCAACGCGCACCCGAAAGTGCGCACCTGCTTTCAGGTAGATAACTGGGAAAAACTCAGCCGCGCCCTGAGTCGTGAAGAGATCGAATTCTTTATCGCCGACATCCGCCATTTCGAGTCCGACCCGAATTTTCAGACGCAGCCACTGACGCCCAAGCGCGGCGTGTTTTTCTGCCGGCCGGGGCATCCGTTGCTGGCCAAGGAAAGCCTGTCGACCAACGACATGTTCGACTATCCGCTGGCGACCACGCTGATCCCGCCGGGCATCCGTAAACTGCTGGCGAACCTCAGTGGCCGCATCGATTTTTCCCCGACCATCGAGACCGAGCATTTTCCGGCACTGGTGAAGGTAGTGCTGCAATCCAATGCCATTGGCATCGGTACGGAGGAGGCGTTTCACGAAGACATTGCCCAGGGTTCGCTGGTGTTGCTGCACTGGCGCAACCTGCCGCAGAACCTCGAGAGCATGAATGCGCGGTGCGGGATTGTCAGTCGCACCGGGTTTCGGCTTTCACCGGCAGCGCGGGCGATGATCGAGACGCTGGTGGCGGTGGACAAGCAAGAGGTCAGCGTTGCCGTTTAGAGCGCTATCGCGAGCAGGCTCACTCCTACAAGGGACGGATTCCTAATGTAGGAGTGAGCCTGCTCGCGATGGCGTCGGACCAAGCGCTACAGATTCAGAGCTTGGCAGCGGCGAGCTCAGGCGCCACCCAATCGCTTACCTTGAACGGCTTGCGAATCAGCTTCTCCTTCGCCGCCAGGTCCACCGAATCCTGCAGCTTGCCGAGGAACACCGGATCCAGTGTCGACGGGAATACCTCGCTGAGTTTCTGATCGGCCAGATCCTTGGTCAAAATCACCGGTGGATAACTTGCCAGCCCCGATACCAACTGCACGTACGCATCCTTGTTGCTGTCCTGCGTCAGCCATTCCACTGCCTGCTGTTGAGCCTTGAGCAGTTTCGCCACGACTTCAGGATGTTCATCGACAAACTTGCCGGTGCCAACCAATACCGACTGAACACTGCCCGCGCCGCCCAGATCCTTGGTACTCAATGGCAACTCTGCCAGCCCCTTGGCTTGCAGCGCCGTCAGCCCGGTGCTGCCCCAGGACGCGTCAATCTGTTTGGCCGCCAGTGCTGCCACCGCCGCGCTGAAATCAAGGTTGATGACTTTCAGATCTTTCTCGCTCAGCCCCTGGCTCGCCAGCGCCGCATCGAACGACAGCTGGGTCGCGGTGCCACGGAAGACCGCCACGCGCTTGCCTTTCAGATCCTGCAGGGACTTGATCCCCGAACCGGGCACAACCCCAAGGTAATGTTTCACCCCGCGCGCGCTGGCGCTGAGCAGCCGTGTATCGAGGCCATTGGACTTGCCGATGATCGCCGCCAGATCGCCCAGATACGCCAGATCGACCTGACCATTGGCGAAGGCCTCGTTGATCACCGGCCCGGCCCCTTTGAAGAAATTCCACTGAATCTTGATGCCCTGCTCGGCGAAGGCCTTTTCGAAGATCTGCTGATCGCGCAACACATCGACCACGCCACCGCCGCTGTGCTGGGTGCCGGCGCTCAGGTCGGGCACGGCGATGCGGATTTCCTTGAGTTCGTCGGCGTGGGCGCTGAGCGCCAACAGGCCCGCCAGTGCCGGGGCGGCGAACAGACTGAAAACGCGTTTGAAGGGAAGGTTCATGGGTGCGGCTCCTTGATCACGACGGGCGTTGAGGAGCCGAAAGTAGGCTGAAGCAGCACCTTCGCTTAAATACTATAAATGCACATTTTTATAGCTTTTAACGCTAAGCAGTCTGTAACGGGGCTTGCAGCAGCGTATGCATTAACAGCATCGAAAATATTCTTCGAATGCATTGGATGCGTGTGGGCCAGAAGCCTTAAATGGCGTGGCTTATTTCCAAATATATAAATAAACAGAATCCATATAACTATTTGTTTGAATTTAATACCGCTAAAGATCGCAGCCTTCGGCAGCTCCTACAGGGGTGAACTCACGGACGCGCCCCCTGTAGGAGCTGTCGAAGACTGCGATCTTTTGATCTTGATCGATCCAACCCGACAACGGAGGTCACTCATGGCCCGTCAATCCCTGCTGAGCCTGCCCCTGCACGCACCGCCGCTAAAAAGTCGGCGCTCCTGGCCAAGCCTTCAGCAACGCTTATTGCCGTGGTTACTGCCACTGAGCCTGTTCGCCCTGTGGTGGCTTGCCGCGCGTAACCAGTGGATGAGCGAACAGATCCTGCCGGCGCCGTCACTGGTGTGGAACAGCGCGGTCGAACTGTCCCAGGGCGAGTTGTGGAGCCACTTGTGGATCAGCCTGCAACGGCTGTTTTGGGGGTTGCTGGCGGGGATCAGCGTCGGTGCGCTTCTGGGTGCGGCACTGGGTTTCAGTCGCCGCCTCGAACGCTTGATCTTCCCGACCTTCGCCGGTCTCGCGCAAGTACCGACGCTGGCGTGGATTCCGCTGTTCATGGTGTTTTTCGGTATCGGCGAAGTGCTGAAACTGGTGGTGCTGATCAAAGCCATCGTCGTCCCGGTGACCCTGCATACACTGGTTGGCGTGCGCGATGCGCAACCGAAACTGCGCGAAGCCGCTGCGGTGCTGCGTCTGCCGCCACGTTTGTTGATTCGCCGGCTGGTGTTGCCTGCCGCCCTCCCCGCATTCATGGCAGGTGTGCGTCTGGCTTTGGCCGCCGGCTGGACGTCGCTGCTCGCCGTCGAATTGCTCGCCTCCAGCGAAGGCATCGGTTACCTGATGGTCTGGGCACGGCAGTTGTTCATGCTCGACATCGTTTTCGTGTGCATCGTGGTCATTGGTCTGATCGGCGTGGCGATGGATCGCGGCATCGGGCTGCTGGACAAAAAACTGGTGCACTGGCCGCACCCGGCCACTGCGGAAATCCGCCGTGGCCCGCGCTATGAAGGCTGGCAACGGCTGCAACCGTGGCTGCTGCCGCTGGGCTTGCTGGCGCTGTGGCAAGTGGCGAACGACCAGCAGTGGGTCGACGCGAATATTCTGGTGAGCCCGTTGGCCGTGCTCAACACCACGTGGGACGGGCTGCTCGACGGAACGCTGATCACCGGCATGGCCCTGAGCCTTGGGCGCACCCTTGGTGGTTTGCTGCTGGGTGGCGGACTCGGTTTCGCCCTAGGCCTGCTGTTGGGATTGTCGCGTACCAGCGAACGCCTGCTCGGCCCGACGCTTGCCGCTGTCCGGCAGATCGCGATTTTCGCCTGGGTGCCATTGCTCACCGCATGGTTCGGTCTGGGTGAATTGTCGAAGTGGGTGTTCGTTGCCCTCGCCGCGTTTTTTCCGTTGTTCATTGCCACCCAACGCAGCGTCGCCAACCTCTCGCCGCAACTCAACGAAGCCGCGCAAGTGCTGCGCCTGAGTCTCGCTCAGCGCCTGCGTCGATTGGTATTGCCAGGCGCCGCGCCGGGGATTTTCGCCGGGCTCAGGTTGAGCCTGATCTACGCCTGGCTCGGTACCATCGGCGCTGAATATTTCATGCCGTCCAACGGCGGCATCGGCAGCCAGATGATCGGTGCGCAACAACTGCTGCGCATGGATTTGATCATGGCCGGCATGCTCCTCGTCGGTTTGACCGGCGCCCTGCTCAACCTCATTGGCCAACGCCTGGAAATTCGCGCCACCCGCTGGAGACACGCATGAACGCACCGATTGTCAGCTTCAACCACGTAGGCAAATCCTTCGACGTCGACGGTTTCGAACTGGAGGCGATTCGCGAATTCAACCTGGACATCGCCGAGGGCGAATTCGTCGCCATTGTCGGCTCCAGCGGCTGCGGCAAATCGACATTGCTGCGCTTGCTGGTGGGCCTCGATACGCAGTTTCGCGGGCAGATCAGCGTGGATGGCAAAGCCGTCAGCGGGATTGGTGGCGAGCGCGGCATCGTCTTTCAGGAGCACCGCTTGTTCCCATGGCTGACCGTCGCCGACAACATCGGCCTCGGCTTGGTCAACGAGCCGTTGAGCGCCGCTGACAAGCAACAACGCATCAACGACTTCATCGATCTGGTCGGCCTGCGCGACTTCACCCGCGCCTATCCGCATCAGCTCTCCGGCGGCATGGCGCAACGTGTGGCAATCGCTCGCGGCCTGGTCGCCAGCCCACGGATTCTGCTGCTCGACGAGCCTTTCGGTGCACTCGATGCACTGACCCGTCAGCAGATGCAGGACGAGCTGTTAGCGATCCGCGCCCGGGCAAAAATCACCACGATCCTCGTCACCCACGATGTCGAAGAAGCGATTTTTCTGGCCGACCGCGTGGTGGTGATGGAGCCGCGTCCGGGGCGCATCAAGCAAGTGGTCGACATTGCCCTGCCACACCCGCGCCAGCGCAGCAGTTTCGACTTCCATCAGTTGCGTGAAGAGCTGCTGCACGAACTGACCAGTGACGACCATTACCAACCAAGCGTGCCAGTGCAGATCCGCGATCTGCCGCTGACGTTCATTGCCTGCTGAGAGGAGTTTTCGATGCCACAACGCCCCAACTTTCTGGTGATTCTGGCCGACGATCTCGGTTTCTCCGACATCGGCGCCTTCGGCGGCGAAATCGCCACGCCGCACCTCGATGCACTCGCCAGCAATGGCCTGCGCCTGACCGATTTTCACACCGCACCGACCTGCTCGCCGACCCGCTCGATGCTGCTGACCGGCACCGATCATCACATTGCCGGCATCGGCACCATGGCCGAAACGCTGACGCCGGAGCTGATCGGCAAACCGGGTTACGAGGGGTATCTGAATGACCGCGTCGTGGCTCTCCCCGAGCTGCTGCGCGAGGCCGGTTATCAGACGTTGATGAGCGGCAAATGGCACCTCGGCCTGACCGCCGAACTGGCGCCGCATGCACGGGGTTTCGAGCGCTCGTTTTCGCTGCTGCCAGGCGCGGCCAACCATTACGGCTTCGAACCGACTTACGATGAGCAAACGCCCGGCCTGCTGAAATCCACGCCGGCGCTGTACATCGAAGACGACACGTTCATCGACGAATTGCCCAAGGATTTCTATTCCTCTGATGCTTTCGGCGACAAACTGCTGCAATACCTCAAGGAGCGTGACCAGACCCGGCCGTTCTTCGCTTATCTGCCGTTTTCCGCACCGCACTGGCCGTTGCAGGCACCGGCCGACATCGTCGAAAAATACCGTGGCCGCTACGATGCCGGCCCTGAAGTCTTGCGCCTCGAACGACTGGAAAAACTCAAGGCACTGGGGTTGATCGAAGCGGACGTCGAACCCCATCCGCTGATCCAGGTGACCGCGCAATGGGATGCGCTGAGCACTGAGCAGAAACAGATTTCCGCGCGGGCGATGGAGGTCTACGCGGCGATGGTCGAACGCATGGACTGGAACATCGGCCGGGTCGTCGATTACCTGCGCCAGCAAGGCCAACTCGACAACACCTTCATCCTGTTCATGTCCGACAACGGTGCCGAGGGCGCGCTGCTCGAGGCGTTCCCGAAATTCGGCCCGGAACTGGTGGCGTATCTCAGCCAGCACTACGACAACAGCCTCGACAACATTGGCCGGGCCAACTCCTACGTCTGGTACGGGCCGAACTGGGCGCAGGTGGCGACTGCGCCGTCGCGGCTGTTCAAGGCCTTCACCACCGAGGGCGGAATTCGGGTGCCGGCACTGCTGCACTATCCGCAGCTCTCGCTCAAAGGGCAGATCAGTGATGGTTTCGGCACGGTGATGGACATCACCCCGACCATTCTTGATCTGGCCGGCGTGCGTCATCCGGGCAAGCAGTGGCACGGCAAACCGGTGGCACCGTTGCGTGGTAAATCATGGCTGGGCTTTTTGTCCGGCGAGACGGCGCAAGTGCATGACGAGCACACCGTGACGGGCTGGGAGTTGTTCGGGCGCCGCGCAATTCGCCAGGGCTCGTGGAAAGCGGTGTGGATCCCCGGGCCGGTCGGGCCGGCGACGTGGCAGCTTTATGATCTGGCCAGTGATCCGGGGGAGATCCATGATCTGGCGTTAAGTCACCCGGACAAGCTCAGCACGCTGATCGGGCACTGGCAGCAGTATGTCGAGGAAACCGGGGTGATCCTGAGTGCTTCGCCGTTCCAGCCGGATTGAGGTTGCCTGAGGTTTAGCTATCGCGAGCCTGCTCGCGATGAGGCCCGTGCAGCCAACCATCAAGCCCGGGCTGTACGCACCTCTTCACTCGCCACTTCATCCCGACGAACAAACCGGTTCGCCCGACCAAACGTGCCGAAATCATTGAACCGCACGCCCATCTCACGCATCACCTTGTGCGCCACCGGCACGGTCATCTGACGAATGTAAAACGGCTCCTTCACCACAAAATGATGAATCCCGTGGCTGCTGCCAAAGTTGAAGCAGAACGCCTGCAACGGCCACAACCACCAAGGGTTCAACACCTGGCATTGCTGCAGGACATTGCCCAGCTCGACATCCCCGTAGTAATGCATGTTCGAACTGATGAAGTGCAGGCAAAACGTGCGCAACACGTTCGGGCCGATGATCACCACGGCGGCGATATCGATCACCTGCATCACCGACAACGTGGTCGCCGACCATTCAATCGGTGCCCCCAGCAAGTAGGCGATGCCGTTCGCTGCATGGAAACCGAGAAATACATACCAGGCGCCCCAATGCACCAGCGCCAGTGGCGCGTAGACCTTGAGCGTGCGTTTGATGATGCTGAACTTGTGCGCCCAGGTTTTCGCCCGCAGCATGCGGATGAACGCCGACATCACGTTGTCGCCGACCATCAGCAGCCGCGCAAAGCCCCACGGCTCGCCGTTGGTGATCGCGCGTTCTTCCATGTCGGTCTCGGTGCCTGAGACCTTGTGATGATTGAGGTGCAGATGGCGGCGGATCCACGGGTTGATCGTGCTCGGCCGCGCCAGCCAGACCAGGCCCATCATCAGGTTGTGCGGCACACGCTGCTTGCGGAAATACATGCTGTGGATCAGATCGTGCTCCAGCTCATGGGTGAGCGAAGCGAAAAACGCATTGAGCAGCAGGCATACCCACCAGGCCATGTGGCCAGTAATGTACAGCGCCGCTGAACCGATCATCCCGGCCAGGGCAAACGCCAGAATCCCCGCGCCAAGCGCGTCCTGATGCTTGAGTATCGGAAAGCGTTCACGCAGTTCGACACCTTTGGCCAGTACCACTTCGCGAATATGTGCCGATCGCTGGGTAGCATTGTGTCGCTGGGGACTTGCAGAAGTACGGTCCATGCTTCCATCCTCTGGGTATTGATGTTCGCATCCTGCCCTGCAAGGGTTCGAATCGCGGTAGCCGAGAACGCCAACCTGTTGACCGGAAGCGCCAATCAGCATGAAGGAACCGACCTCCCTCGCCAGCTGGACCCGTGCCTTGCGCAAGCAACTCGATGCGCTGGGGCTGGACAGTACTGACCTGTGCCAACAGGCCGGGCTCGACCCGAACTTGATGGACGATCCCAACGCGCGCTATCCGCTGTCCGGCACCACCCGCCTGTGGGAGCTTGCAGTGCAGTCCAGCGGTGATCCGGCCATCGGTCTGCGGGTGTCGCGGTTTGTCAGCCCGACCACGTTTCACGCACTCGGCTATGCCTTGGTGGCGAGTGGCAGCCTGCGCGAAGTGTTCGAACGCATCGTGCGTTATCACCCGGTGGTCAGCGATGCGCTGGAACTGGACCTGAGTCGCGGCGATGACCGCTATCTGTTCCGTCTGAAAATTCCGTCAGGCAATCCCGCTCCCGCCTTCGAAGCCATCGACGCCTTCGCCGCGATCTACGTGCGCACCTGCCGCAATCGCCTCGGCCGCGATTACGCGCCGCTGGCGGTTTACCTGCGCCGCCCGGAACCGAGCGACGCACACCAATGGCACAAAGTCTTCCGCGCCCCCGTGCATTTCGCCGCCGCCGAAGATCGCCTGGAATTCGCCCTCGCCGACTTCGACAGCCACCTCGACGACGCCAATCCGGAACTCGCCGAACACAACGAAGCGGTGCTCAAGCGCACCATGGCTCAGCTCAAACCGCTGACCTGGGAACGCAAGGTGCGCGACGCCATCGAAGAACAACTGCCGGAAGGTGAGCCGAGTGCCGAGCGCATCGCCCAGGCTTTGCACCTGAGCCTGCGCAGCCTGCAACGGCATCTGGCGGATGAAGGTTGTCGCTTCGACACGCTGCTCAACGAAAGCCGCGAGAACCTCGCACTGCTGCACCTGCGTGATCCGCAGTGTTCGCTGAGTGAAGTCAGCTATCTGCTCGGCTTCGCCGACACCAGCAGCTTCAGCCGCGCATTCAAACGCTGGACGGGGATGACACCGGGGCAGTTTCGCGATCAGTTGCGCTGATCCAGAATCAGATTTTTCTGATCTGACGTCATCGCGAGCAGGCTCACTCCTACAGGGGAATGCATTCCAATTGTAGGAGTGAGCCTGCTCGCGATGACGTCAGTCAGTTCACCGAGAAGCCCAACTCAAAAACAGTGCCGAGAGCATCACTGCTGACCCGCACCTGTCCGCCATGCAATTGCATGATCGACTGCACGATCGCCAGCCCCAATCCTCCGGAATCCCCGGGTTCAGCGCGGGCTGGATCGACGCGGTAGAAGCGGTCGAACAGTTTGCCCAGATGCTCGGGTGCGATGGCCGGGCCATGGTTGTGAATCTGCAACCAGCACAAGCCCGCTTCTTCGCGGCGCCGCAGGCTGATCGAAGTGCCGAGGTCAGCGTGGCGCACGGCGTTGGCCAGCAAGTTGCCGAGGGCGCGTTGCAGCAGTTGCTGATCGGCGCGGAGTTCGCCGTGCAGATGGTTTTCCAGGCGCAGGTCGCGATCATCCGCCAGGGCCTCGAAGTAATCGCACAGTTCGCTGCCGACGTTTTGCAGATCCAGCGTTTGCAGGTTGAGCGCTCGTTCGGCCTGTTCGGCGCGGGCGAGGAACATCAGGTTTTCCGCCATGCGCTTGAGCCGTTCGAACTCTTCCATGTTCGAGGCCAGGACTTCCTGATATTCCGCCGTGCTGCGCGGGTGGTTCAGCGCCTGACCGTTGCTGGCGAGCAAGGTGTGCAGCGGCGTGCGGATCTCGTGGGCGAGGTCGGCGGAGAACTGCGACAAGCGCTGCACACTGTCGTCCAGACGCGCCAGCATGCCGTTGAGCGCTTGCACCGGTTCGAGCAGTTCTGCCGGTGTGCCGGCGGCGGGCAAACGCTGGTCGAGACTGCGCAGGTCAATGCCGCGCACGGCTTCGCTCAGTTGCCGTAGCGGTTGCAGACCTCGGCGCAGCAGCACCAGCCCCAGCGCAAATGCCAATAACGCGCCGAGCCCGACCGAGAGGTACAAGCGCAGGCGATAACTGCCGAGCATCTGCTCGCGCTCGCTCAGCACTTTGCCGGCGATCACGGTCAGCGGTTCGCCGTTCGGCCCCTGCGCTTCACCGGACAACAACGCCAGTTCCGCGCCGTCCGCCGCTTGCCAGGTCAGCACATCGCGGCGCTGAGGTGTTTGTTCACGCGGGATCGCCTTCAGTGTCGGCAAGTCGCGCTGGCGCGGGTTGATGCCGATCACGCTCGAACCATCGGCGCGGCGCACCAGCAGCAGGCTGTCGAGATTGCCGAGCATGTTCTGGTACAGCCGTGGCCGCGCCTGCAACGCATCAAGGCTATCGCTGTCGGCGAGCAAGGCGCGCACCTGCTCCAGTCGCCCGAGCAGGGCCATGTCGTCGCGATAAGCGATTTCGGCGGCGAGCGAGCGGTACAGAAACACGCCAATCGCGCTCAGCACCAAAGCGCAGACCAATGCAAACGCCAGCGCCAGGCGCCAGGCGATCGACCTAGAGCGCATCGTCCGGCGCTTCCAGTTGATAACCGACGCCGCGCACGGTGTGGATCAGTTTTGGCATGTACGGATCATCGACCTTCGAGCGCAAGCGGCGCACCGCGACTTCGACCATGTTGGTGTCACTGTCGAAATTCAGGTTCCACACCTGCGAGGCAATCAGCGTGCGCGACAACACTTCGCCCTGACGACTGGCGAGCAGATGTAACAGGGCGAACTCTTTGTTGGTCAGCGAAATACGCTGGCCGCCACGACTGACGCGGCGGCGCAGCACATCGATTTCCAGATCGGCAATGCTGTACGACTCAGCCTCGCGCATCGGCCCGCGCCGCAACAACGTGCGCACCCGCGCGAGCAATTCGGCGAAGGCGAAAGGCTTGAGCAAGTAGTCGTCGGCACCCAGTTCGAGGCCGCGCACGCGGTCCTCGATGGCATCCTTGGCCGTCAGGAACAAAACCGGCGTGGCACCGCGCTGACGGATCAATTGCAGCAGTTGCCAGCCATTGAGCCCCGGCAGCATCACATCGAGGATGATCAGGTCGTATTCCTGCTGCTCAATGAAATAGCGCCCATCGAGGCCGTTGACTGCCACGTCGACAGCGAATCCGGACTCGCCCAGGCCCTTGGCGAGGAAATTCGCGGTTTTGGCTTCATCTTCTACGACCAGCAAACGCATGGCACACCTCGATTGATCAGGCACACAGGCTAGGCGCCTTCGGCGACATTGCCCATTACAAACTTGTAATCCGACTGACGAGGTTCTGACGAAGTCGCGCCGCTAAGGTGACGTCCTTCGCTTTCGGAGCCTGTACATGACCGTCAAATATCTTCTCGCCAGCCTGAGCATTGGCCTGAGCGCCAGCGTTTTCGCGGCGCCAGAACTGCCGCGCCACGCCGACCTCGATCTGAAAACCGCCCGGCTGTTGGCAGACACGGCAATCAGCAATTGCACCGGCACTGTGTCGGTGCTCGACCGGGGCGGCAACCTGCTCATCACCTTGCGTGGCGACGGTGTTGGCCCGCACAACACCGCCGCCAGTCAACGCAAGGCCTACACCGCGTTGTCGACGAAGACCCCGACCCGATTGTTCGCCGAGCGCGCACGCAGCAACCCGGAAACCGCCAACCTCAACACCCTCGACGAATTGCTGTTGCTCGGCGGCGGCATCCCGCTGTTCGCCGGCAACGAGTTGGTCGGCGCCATGGGCCTGGCCGGTTCCGGCGGCGGTGAGCAAGATGAAAACTGTGCGATCAAGGCTGCCGAGAAAACCGATCTTGCCACCACCCGTTCCCAATAAGGAGACTCATCATGACCCCATTGCGCATGACCCTTGCCGCGCTCGGCCTGAGCGCTTGCTCAAGCCTGGCTTTCGCCGCAGGAAACCCGTTGAGCGTGCACGTGCTCAATCTGGAAAACGGCCTGCCCTCGCCGGGCATCGACGTGACGCTGGAAAAGCATGTCGGTGAGAACTGGCAAGCACTGGCCCAAGGCACGACCAACGAACAAGGACGCATCGCAGAATTATTCCCGGCCAAACAGCCTTTTGAGGCGGGCGAATACCGGGTGGTGTTCAAGACCGGCGAGTATTTCAAGAAGATCAAGCACGACACGTTCTTCCCGGAAATCCCGGTGATATTCGAGGTCAAGCAGACCGATCAGCATTACCACATCCCGCTGCTGCTCAGTCCATACGGTTTCTCGACCTATCGCGGCTCCTGATCCCCACACAAATCCCCTGTAGGAGTGAGCCTTTGTGGCGAGGGGATTTATCCCCGTTGGGTCGCGAAGCGGCCCTGAAAACCGGGACTGCTGCGCAGTCCAACGGGGATAAATCCCCTCGCCACAAGTATGGGTCCACACCATTTGGGTATGGTGCCGCTAGATGGTGGCCAGAGCGCGCAATCGCGTGGCGTCGAGGATCTCGATCTCGCCATACCCGAGCCCTATAATCCCTTGCCCCTGCAAGTCCTTGAGAATCTGGTTGGTGGTCTGCCGTGACAGCGACAGCATCGACGCCAGTTGTTCCTGCGGCAGTTGCAGCACCCGGCGGGGTGGATCCAGTTCGCCGTAGCCCTCGGCAATCATCAGCAGGCGATGCGCCAGGCGCGCCGGGGCCGGCAGCAGGCTCAGTTGTTCGAGATTGATAAACGTCAGGCGCAGCTTGTGGCTCATCAACAGCGCCAGGTGCCGCCAGTACAGCGGATGCTCGTCGAGCAACTTCAGCAGCGGCGCCTGCGGGATATTCAGTAGCGTGCACGGCCCCACCGCATAGGCGTCATGGGTGCGCGGCTGACCGTCGAACAGGCAGATTTCGCCGAACCAGTGCGGCGCCTCGACCAGGCTCAGCAGCGCTTCCTTGCCCTGCTCGCTCACCGCGCCGATGCGCACGGCGCCATCGAGCACCGCGTACAGACCGCACGGCGGATCGCCACGCTGAAACAGTCGCTGCCCCGCCGTCAGCCGCCGCTCCCGGGCCGCCGCCAGCAGACTATCCTGAAAGGACGCAGGCAAATGACTGAACCACTGGCCGGTCAGCAGCCGTGAACGCTTATCCATGAACACTCCTAATTGTCGCCTGCCTGACAGAGCGTACGCTGAACCCGGGGCATGCTGCGATCACCCTAAAGGAGGAACAACAATGAAAAGCCTCGTCGATCATCTGAGTCAATACGCTGCCTACCATCGCGACCCGCGCAACATCGCCAGCCACTTTATCGGCATTCCGCTGATTGTGGTGGCGGTCGCGGTTCTGTTGTCGCGGCCGGAATGGTCGTCGGGCGGCTTGTGGATATCCCCTGCCGTGGTGCTGGCGCTGGCCTCGGCATGGTTTTACCTGCGTCTGGAAGTGAAGCTTGGGGTGCTGATGACCGTGCTGATGGGCTTGTCGGTCTGGGCCGGGCATGTCCTGGCGCAGCAGAGCACCCTGGTCTGGCTGAGCAGCGGCCTGGCGATGTTTGTGATCGGTTGGGTGATCCAGTTTGTCGGGCATCACTACGAGGGGCGCAAACCGGCGTTTGTCGATGATCTCAGCGGCTTGATCGTCGGGCCGCTGTTTGTCGTGGCGGAAGTGGCGTTCATGCTCGGTCTGCGCCAGGAATTGAAGCACGAGATTGAACTGCGCTCCGGCCCGGTAACCCTGCGCGAACACAAAGCCGCGCATTGAAAAACCGCGCAAGGTGCGCGACTGCGCACCTTGCGCGGCATGCTTCACAGCGCGCCGAACGTCACCTGCACCGTCAGCGCGCCCTGATTGTCGGCGAGTCCGACGCCATATCGGCCCTCCAGATCGTCGTTGATACACAGCTGCAATTCGCCTTGCTGCCCCGCAGGAATCTGCGCCAGATCGCCAATCAGAAACGGCGCCCCGGTACTGCTGATCCGCCCGATCAACGCCCCCTCGTTGGCGCCCGACAAGGTGTAGCCGGGCTTGGCGATCACGCCCGCGCTGCCATTGCCGTCAACCATGCCGCCCGCCGGGCTGGCGAACCAGCGCCCACTGAGATAACGCACCAGGCGCGGACTCGGCCCGTTGATCTGCACGCCCGTGCCCTGCCAGGGCTGATTGGCTTGAACCTGCATCGTGGCGGTTTTCAGATCATTGGCCAAGGTGTCGCCGGCCTGAATCGACAACGCCGCGATGGTCAGGCTCGGGTTGGAAGTGCCGGTGCTGGGGAACACGCCGTCGCCGACCAGGAACAGGTTTTTGTGGTCCCAACTGCGTTGATCCTTGTTGACCACCGATTTCAGCGGGTCATCACCCATGCGGTAAGTGCCCATCAGGTGGCCGGCGCCCTGGAAGCTGTAATTCACACCTTTGTAATTGAATTTCCCCGGCGGTAGCGGCTTGGTCAACTCGGTGGCGCCGAGCAGCTCGGTGATGATGTGCGTGGCGAGGATCTTCGCCTGCCGGAAGCCTTCCTTGGTGTAGTCAGACAGGTCGTAGTGAATTTCCGGGCGGGGAATGCCCAAGCGATCCTTGTACTGCGTTGACGGCACGATGTAGCAATTGGCGTTATCCGGATCGTCCTCGACCTGCTCCACCAGAAAACCGATGCGGAACTGACGAGTCAGCAAGTCGTTGAGTTTTTGCACCAGTGCCGTTCCGTACAACACTTGCTGCGGGCCTTTGGCGGGTGGCAGTGGATTGGTAGCGCTGTTGTTGGCGCCATCGATCAGGTCAGCGACGGTGACGTAGGGATCGCCCACCGGCCAGTTGAAGCCTTCGTTGCCGATTTCGATTCGCCATGCCGCACGCTGACTGCGAAAGGCACCGTCGCGCAGACTTTCAATGCCGGCCGTTGAAACCGGTCCGCGATAGGGAAATACCGCTTTGCCTTCCGGCATCAGGCCCCAGGCAAGATAGATCGGATGGTCCGCCAGGCTGCGTCCGACCTGACCGCTGCTGTTGGCCACGCCTCTGGGCCACGCGGGGCTGGTCGAATTGAGCAGCAGTTTCGGCGTTTCAATGGCATGGGCCGCGATCACATAACGCTGGCCAACCGCAACGCCTGTGCCGGTCGGCGGGCCGTCACCGAGTTGATACTGGATGAACTCGATGCCGCTGATGGACTTGTCCGCCGCCACCGTGACTTTGCTTGCCACGGTTTTGTAGAGCACCCGGACATTGCCGGTGTTCAGCGCGTTGTTCATGGTCACCGTGGCGTCGTATTTGGCCTGAATCGGACAGATAGGTGTGCAATTGGTGTTGCCGGCGCACACGCGACGCCCCGCGTAGGGTTGCGAATTGCGCCCTGCCGGTGTCGGGCTGACCACCAGTGGCAAGCCGTCGAACGACTTACCCTGTACCGCCGCAACAAAACTGCCATCGACCAGTGACAGCGGAATGCTGGTCATTGGGAATTGGTAGTTATCCGGGAATGTCATGCCCAGATACGCCTGATCCGCCACATTGGCGGCCACACCAATTTCCGCTTCGGCACGACAGTAAGCACTTTGCAGATCGTTGTAGCTGATCGGCCAGTCAACACCGACGCCGTATAGCGATTTCAGGCGGAAGTCGTTGGGCACCATGCGCAGGCAGGTCGCGACCCAGTGCCAGGTGGTGCCGCCGCCGACCCGTTCATAAGTGCTGGTAAAGGCCAGTGGGCCCTTTTGCACCAGGTAGCTGATTTCAGGGTTTTCCCAGCCAAGGATCAAATCGGCGATGGTCGCGCGCGGGGCATTCTGCTCGGCCGGATTGCGCGGCGTGTCCAGCGTGCTGACCGGCGGATACGGCGATTCCGGGGTCTTCAAGGTCGCCGTGTAAAAGCGTTCCAGATACTGATTACGGTTGGCCGGAATCTCCGGCCCGGACTCCAGCACCAACACTTTCACCCCGGCCAGCCCCAACTGATAGGCGATGATGCTGCCGGCCAGACCGGCGCCGACGATCACCACATCTGCTTGTTCGCTACTCATGACGACGCTCCTTGTTGTCCGCTCGCGGGCACACCGGTGAAATCTTCAAGGCTTGGCGGCACTTCGTTCCAGTAACCGAAGAAAAATTCGCTGTAACCCATGGGGTGCGCCTGGGCAATTTTCCATGCCCAGCTCTGGGTGTAGGCCTGATCGGAGACGACCATCTGATCGCCAGCCTTGTTGTTGCCGACGGTGTACGGCTGATACCAGACGCCGAGCAGCCAGAGCTTCATGATTGATCGAGCGGCTTGCGCCGTTTGCGTGGTGGCCGGTTGCGTGCCGTTCATCAACACCGCTTGGGCGATCTGATCCGGCGGCACTTTATCCGCCAGCATGGTCGCGTATTGGGTCAGTAATGCCTGCAATACCGGGGGAGTGATGCGCGGCCCGATGAACGTCAGAAACTGCGTCGGCAGGTCGATCGGGTCGACAGAGGGCGCGATGAACGTTAGCGGAATGCCGGTCAGGGCCGAAGACAGACCGGCGAAATTGTCCAAATCGGTGCTCATGGCTGACTCCTTGTCGCGCCAGTCGATTGTGCGCGTTCGAGCAGGTAGGTGAAGTCCGCGAAACTGGTGCGCGGCGACTCGGTGACATGGGTGGCGGCGTTGCCGTGGCAGGCAATGCAACTGGAGGACGCTTGCGGCACGGTGCCCTGGATGTAGGTTTCCAGCGTGGTGTTGGCGAGGAACGCAGGCGCCGGACGGCCCAAAGGCTCGGTTTTCGAGATCTGGCACGGTGGCTGCGGCGTCAGTGTCGGCCATTGCGTGCTGATCAATTGATAGTTGGCCCACACGCTGTTCGGGTTCACCGTGCGCAACAGCGTCTGATAGGTGCTGTTGAGGGTTTTGGTCGCCGGGGTCAACGACGCTTCGCGCACGATCTGCGATGGCGTTGCCTTGACTGCCGGGTTCCACGGACGCGGCGGTGGCTGGTTGATTTGCGCCTGACTGTTGGCGTTGTAGAACAGATACGGGCCTTTGCGCTCGGCCACGGGGGTGGACTGCTCCGGCACGTTGTCGACGTGTTCGAAGGTCGACCAGACCCACTGCGGCGCACTGCTGGTCTTGTGCACGATGTGCAGACCCACCAGCCCGACCGGTTCGGCCTTGCACGACTCTGGCACTACCGGACCTTTGCTCGGGTCGCTGTTGCCCGGCGTGTAGACCAGCGCATCGACGGTGTGGAATTTCTCTCGTCGGTCATTGCCGTCGAGGACTTTCCACGACGCCTTGACCATCAGTGAACCGACCTGGCTGGTGTCGTTGTTGCCGCAACTGAACGCCACCGTGTTTTTCGGATCCGCCGCAAAAAACGCCTGCTGGCCCTGAACGCTGTACAGACCGTTGTTGACGATGTCGTTGAACATCGGCTGGTTGACGACGATTTCGTTGCGCGTATAAACCCCGCTCTGATCCACCAGCGGCCCGCTCTGAAACGGCTGGATAAACTCATCGAGCACATCCGGCACCTTGCCCATCTGTTGCAGCAAGCGCCCGGAACCGAGGCCTTCGCAGACTTTCGGAATAGTCGCCGGTGCGTTCCAGGGATTAGGCGGCTGCCCTTGGGCGAGGAAGATCTGATAGCTCTCTTTCCAGCTTTCCCAAACCGTGGCGCCGTCCTGTTGGCCGATCGGCGTGCCGGTGTTCGGATTGCCGTTGTCCAGCGCCGGCCAGTTCAAGGCGATAAACGTCTGCCACGACATTTCATCGAAGTTCTGTTGCAGGCTGGTCAGGGAAAACGGCGGGGTCGCCGTGACATCGAAAGGTATTTGCGTTGACAGCGTGGGGTCGGCGTTGGCCAGTCGGCTGAGCATTGCGCCAAACAGCGCGCAACCGAGCCACGGCGCGGGCCGGTGGACTTCCGTTCTCATCGTTATCTCCTTGGCATCAGGGTCCAGGAGATACGCCGGTCCGTCATGGACTCTTCACTGCGCCTCCTGGCACAGCCTGGAGATTAGGCAAGGAACGCGTCACGGTTGGTGGGGCAGTTAGATCAAATCGAGTTAAGCCCAATAGCCACACAACACAACTGTAGGAGCTGCGGCACGCTGCGATCTTTTGATCTGGATTCTTAAGATCAAAAGATCGCAGCCTCGTTTCACTCGACAGCTCCTACAGGGAGCCTTTGCGTTTTAGAGGTTGGCGACTTTCTGCCAGACCTTCGGTTTGAAGAACAGGGTTTCACCCTTGGCCAAGCCGATCAGGCTGTCGTGGTCTTTCACCACTTCGGCTTCGATCAGATCCGTCTGCCCTTCCACCTTCAACGTCACCCGCGTGGTCGCGCCCAGAGGGCGGATATCACGCACTTCAGCGGCGTGGTGATCTTCCAGCTCATGCCTGGACAGCGACACTTCGTGCGGACGGAACAGCACATGGTTGTCGTCACTCAGCAACAGCCGGTTGGAATCGCCGAGAAAGTGATAAACGAAATCGCTGGCCGGGTTTTCGTAGACGTCACCCGGTGAGCCGATCTGCTCGATCACACCCTTGTTCATCACCACGATACGGTCGGCGACTTCCATCGCTTCTTCCTGGTCGTGGGTCACGAACACCGAAGTCAGGTTGATGTCTTCGTGCAAGCGGGCGAGCCAGCGGCGCAGCTCTTTACGTACCTTGGCGTCGAGGGCGCCGAACGGTTCGTCGAGCAGCAACACTTTCGGCTCGACCGCCAGGGCTCGGGCCAGGGCGATACGCTGGCGCTGACCACCGGACAACTGCTCCGGGTAACGGTCCGACAACCAGTCCAGTTGCACCATGTTCAGCAGCTCATGCACCTTGGTCGCGATCTGGCTTTCGCTCGGGCGCTGGTTTTTCGGTTTCATGCGTAGGCCGAACGCGACGTTGTCGAACACCGTCATATGGCGGAACAAGGCGTAGTGCTGGAACACGAAACCGACGTTGCGATCACGCACGTCGTGGCCGGAGACGTCTTCGCCGTGAAAAACGATGTTGCCCTGATCCGGGGTTTCCAGACCGGCAATAATGCGCAGCAAGGTGGTTTTGCCGCAGCCGGACGGGCCGAGCAGCGCCACCAGCTCACCGCTGTGGATGTCCAGGCTGATGTTGTCCAGCGCCTTGAACGCGTTGAAATTCTTGCTGACGTTACGCACTTCGATCGACATGAATTATTCCTCCGCGGCGCTGGCGCGCAGGCGGTTGATACGGTTTTCGCTCCACTGCTTGAGCAGCAGGATGAAGAGCGCCAGGATCAGCAACAGGCTCGCCACGGCGAACGCGGCCACGTGGTTGTATTCGTTGTAGAGGATCTCGACGTGCAGCGGCAAGGTGTTGGTCACCCCGCGAATGTGCCCGGAAACCACCGACACCGCACCGAACTCACCCATGGCCCGCGCGGTACACAACACCACGCCATAGATCAGGCCCCACTTGATGTTGGGGACGGTGACGTGCCAGAACATCTGCCAGCCGTTGGCGCCGAGCAAGCGTGCGGCTTCCTCTTCCTGCGTACCTTGTTCCTGCATCAGCGGGATCAGCTCGCGGGCCACAAACGGCACGGTGACGAAAATCGTCGCCAGCACGATCCCCGGCAGGGCGAAAACGATCTGGATATCGTGATCCTGCAACCACGGCCCGAACAGGCCCTGGGCGCCGAACATCAGCACGTAGACCAGACCGGCGATCACCGGCGACACCGAGAACGGCAGGTCGATCAGTGTCACCAGCATGCTCTTGCCACGGAACGAGTACTTGCTCACGCACCACGCGGCGCTGACGCCGAACACCAGATTGAGCGGCACCGAAATCAGCACGGCGAACACGGTGAGTTTCAGTGCTGATAAAGCATCCGGCTCAAAAATCGCGGTGAAGAATGCGCCGAGGCCATTCTTCAAACCTTGCGATACCACGATGAACAACGGCAGCAGCAGAAACAGGAAAAACACCAGCCAGCCAAGACCGATCAGAACTCTGCGCGAGGTGGCGCTGCCACGGCGTGCAGCGTTGGCCGAAGAGGCGGCCGCAATAGACGATTGGGACATGGTTCGCGCCTCCTTATGGGGTTTCGATGCGCCGCTGCAGCAAGTTGATCAGCAGCAACAGGACGAAGGAAACCACCAGCATCAGCACGCCGATGGCCGTGGCGCCGGTGTAATCGTATTGGTCGAGTTTGACCATGATCAGCAGCGGCAGAATTTCGGTTTTCATCGGCATGTTGCCGGCGATGAAAATCACCGAACCGTACTCACCGACTCCCCGGGCGAACGCCAGAGCAAAACCGGTCAGCCAGGCAGGCAACAGCGCCGGCACCAGAATGTGGCGAAACACCTGCCATGGCTTCGCACCCAGGCACGCGGCGGCTTCTTCGACTTCACGGGGAATGTCGGCCAGCACCGGTTGCACCGTGCGCACCACGAAAGGCAGGGTCACGAAGGTCAGCGCGAGAGTAATGCCCAGCGGGGTGTAGGCGATTTTGAAACCGAGGTCGGCGGCAAATTGGCCGACCAGACCTGCCGGCGCGTACAGCGCAGTCAACGCAATACCGGCAACGGCCGTCGGCAGCGCGAACGGCAGATCGATCATCGCGTCGATGACCTTACGCCCCGGGAACGTGTAGCGCACCAGCACCCATGCCAGCAACGTGCCGATGATGCCGTTAATGATCGCGGCGCACAGCGCAGTGCCGAAGCTCAGCTTCAATGCCGCCAGCACCCGCGGTGCGGAGATGATCGTCCAGAACTGATCCCAGGTGAGTTGGGCGGCGTGGACGAACATCGCCGCCAGCGGGATAAGCACAATCAGGCTGAGGTACACCAAGGTGTAACCCAGCGTCAGCCCGAAGCCGGGTATGACGGGGGAGATACGACGCGACATAAAAGTCCTTGGTTAAAAACGCATCAATGTGGGAGCGAGCCCTGTGGTGAGGGGATTTATCCCCGATCGGCTGCGAAGCAGTCGCAAAACCATTAAATGCGGTCTAACTGATCAACCGCAATCTTTGATTCCGGGGCTGCTGCGCAACCCATCGGGGATAAATCCCCTCACCACAAAAGCTCACTCCCACATCTCATGTGCCCAGACATCAGGCTGGTAAGGGTGAGATTACTGCGCCTGATAAATCTGGTCGAACACGCCACCGTCATTGAAGAATTTCGGCTGCGCGGTTTTCCAGCCGCCGAAGTCCTTGTCGATGGTCACCAGTTCCAGTTTCGGGAACTGCTGGGCGTACTTCGCGGCCACGTCCTTGTCACGTGGACGGTAGAAATTCTTCGCGGCGATTTCCTGACCGGCCGGGCTGTACAGGTGCTTCAGATAGGCTTCGGCGATCTGCTCGTTGCCTTTCTTCTCGGCGTTCTTGTCGACTACCGCTACAGGTGGTTCGGCGAGGATCGACAGCGAAGGCACGACGATGTCGAACTTGTCGGCGCCGCCATCTTCTTTCAGGGCCAGGAACGCTTCGTTTTCCCAAGCCAGCAACACGTCACCCTGACCGTTGTTGACGAAGGTGATGGTCGAGCCACGGGCACCGGTGTCGAGAATCGGCACGTGCTTGAACAAAGTCTGTACGTATTCCTTGGCTTTGCCTTCGTCACCACCGTTGGCTTTCAGGCCGTAGGCCCACGCGGCAAGGAAGTTCCAGCGTGCACCGCCGGAGGTTTTCGGATTCGGGGTGATCACCGAGACGTCGTTCTTGACCAGGTCGCCCCAGTCCTTGATGCCTTTCGGGTTGCCCTTGCGCACCAGGAACACGATGGTCGAGGTGTACGGCGTGCTCGCTTCCGGCAGACGCTTCTGCCAATCGGCGGGCAGGGTCTTGCCGAGTTTGGCGATTTCGTCGATGTCGCCAGCCAGCGCCAGGGTCACCACGTCAGCGCGCAGACCGTCGATCACCGCGCGGCCCTGTTTGCCCGAACCACCGTGGGATTGCTGGATTTTCACGGTGTCGCCAGCGTGATCTTTCTGCCAAAACTTGATGAATTCAGCGTTGTAGTCCTGATACAGCTCGCGTGTCGGGTCGTACGACACGTTGAGCAGTTCGTAATCCTTGGCAACCGCGGAACCGGCAAACACAGCGCTGGCCAGGGCGGCCAAAGCGTAACGGCGAATCGACGACATGGTGAAAGCTCCTGGAATTCTGGGTGGTGGCTTTTTCTTATGTATTTCGGAAATCGTGTTGCCGGTTCAAAGATCGCAGCCTTCGGCAGCTCCTACATAAATCCCCCGTAGGAGCTGCCGCAGGCTGCGATCTTTTAGCCCGGTTGTTTGCCCGGTTGCTGCAAGCGGAATTTCTCTTTGCGTTCGATCTGCACGACTTGTGCGTTGTGCACAGTGATCTCCACCGCGCCGAAACGCAGATCGCGCAGAGCGCTCTGGATTTCACGCAAGATGGTGGTTTCGTCCTGACCGTCAACGCTGCGAAGTGATGCGCTCATGGTGCTGCTCCTTTGAATGGGATATGCCTGGCAGTGGGCGGCACTGCGTTTGGCGTGGGAGCAATATAAGAGAGGCGCAGATATTCTTAAAAATACTATTTAAGAATGTTTATATAACCAGAAAATATTATTTGGCGGGGCAAGGGTTTGCGCAGATCCGGGAACGACAGATAACCCTGTGGTGAGGGGATTTATCCCCGATGGACTGCGTAGCAGTCCCTATTTTTTAGGGCCGCTGCGCGCCCCATCGGGGATAAATCCCCTCGCCACAGAATCGGGTTCATCCAATAACGGGCATATTGCCCCAGTCAATCCCCCCCGCCGGCACTGGCCGGCCAAACCAGTAGCCCTGCCCCAGATCGCATTCCTGCTCCAGCAGAAACGCCGCCTGCTCGGCCTGCTCGATCCCCTCGGCATGCACTTGCATCCCCATGCTCCGGGCCAGCGCGATGATCACCCGGACAATCGCCGCGTCATCCTCGTCCCACGGCAGTCCGGCAACAAAACCCTGATCGATCTTCAGTTTCTGCACTGGCAGACGCTTGAGCCGCAGCAACGACGAGTAACCCGTACCGAAATCATCAATCGCCAGACGAATGCCCAATTCACGCAAACGATGCATCTGCTCGAGCGCCACTTCCGGGTCGTCCATCACCGCGCTTTCGGTGACTTCCAGCTCCAGATAGGCCGGATCCAGCCCGGTGTCGCGCAGCACCTGCGCCACCTGCTGATACAACTCGCGCCGGGCAAACAGTCGCGACGACACATTCACCGCAACAAACGACAGCACCACACCGTCCAGTTGCCACTGGCACATCTGCCGGCAAGCCTGCTGCATCACCCAGGCATCGATTTCAGCAATCAACCCGGTGCGTTCGGCGATGGGAATAAATTCGGCCGGCGACACCAGACCGCGCTGCGGATGCTGCCAGCGCACCAACGCTTCGACGCCGATCAGGCGACTGGTCTGCAGATCGTGGACCGGCTGGTAATAGACCCGCAGTTCCTGCTGTTCCAGGGCCCGGCGCAGCTCGAAGGCAATTTCCACCCGTTGCTGGGCGTGGGCGGTGAGTTCTTCGGTGTACAGCGCGTAACCATTTCGTCCGCTGCCCTTGGCTTTGAACAGCGCCGCGTCTGCATTGCGCAATAACTGATCGGCGCTTAACGCGTCGCTGGGGAACAGGCTGATGCCGATGCTGGCGTTGATGAACAGCTCGTGGCCATCGATGCAGAATGGCTCCTTCAGCGCGTCGAGAATGCGCTGGGCCAGCGCCGCTGCCTGACCGGGCTGTGGACAACTTTCCGCCAGCACCGCGAATTCATCGCCGCCGAGGCGCGCCAACGTGATGCCCGGTCCGAACAACGCCTGTAATCGTGCGGCCACCGCTTTGAGCAGGCGGTCGCCGACGTTATGCCCGAGGCTGTCGTTGATCATCTTGAAGTGGTCCAGATCCAACAACAGCAGTGCACAACCGCGCTTGTGGGTCTGCGCCGACGCCAGCGCCTGCTCGGCACGGTCACCGAACAGCAGGCGATTGGGCAGATCGGTCAGCGGGTCGTGGTGGGCGAGGTGCTTGAGCTCATGTTCGGAATGTTTGATTGCACTGATGTCGGAAAACACCGCCACGTAATGGCTGAGCCGTCCCTGATCATCATGAATGACGCGGATGGTTTGCCACTGTGGGTAAATCTCACCGCTTTTACGACGGTTCCAGATCTCGCCGCTCCATTCGCCCCGGGACTCCAGTGTGGTGAACATCGCCTGATAGAACTCCGGCGGATGATGGCCGGATTTGAACAGACTCGGTTGCTGGCCGAGGACTTCTTCACGCTGATAACCGGTGATCTCGATAAACGCGCGGTTAACGTGAACGATCAGCCCATGATGGTTGGTGACCAGCACCCCTTCACGGGTGCAATCGAACACGGCAGCCGCTTGCCGCAAGCGTTCACGGTCAGCGTGACGCTCACGCAATCGCGCGCCAATCCCGAGAAACTCACACAGCCGCGCCCGCGCCAGAAAGATCAGTCCGGCGCTGACAACCGCGAAAACATAACCGTTGATCAGTTGCCATCGCGCAAGATCGGCGGAGTTATCGAAGAAATTGTTTAATAAATAACCAGTACCTTGCAACCAGACCGTCGCAAGTACGAGATAGAGCAGCGCTGCACGCAAGGCATCGCGATAAGTGGCAGACATTCGGCTGTCCATGTCCCTACAAAAAGGTTGGAATTATAGGTCAAGAAACATCCAGCGACTCTTATCTGAAAGGGCGACTGGTTTTATCTGTGTGCTTGGTGATAATGCAACGGCTGTTTTTATCTTTATCGAGGGCCCTATAGCCTATGTGGTACGAAGGTTTTCTTGGCTTGTCGGCCTGGTCACTGGTCGCTGTCACCCTGCTGATGACCCACGTGACAATTGTCGCCGTCACGGTCTATCTGCACCGTTACTCGGCCCATCGCTCGCTGGAGCTGAATGCCGGCCTTAAGCACTTTTTCCGTTTCTGGCTGTGGCTGACCACGGCGCAGAACACCCGCGAGTGGACCGCCATCCACCGTAAACACCATGCCAAATGCGAAACCGAAGACGACCCGCACAGCCCGGTCATCAAAGGTTTGTCCACCGTGCTGCGTACCGGCGCCGAACTGTATCGCGCCGAAGCCCAGAATCCGGAAACCCTGCGCATCTACGGCAAGAACTGCCCGGAAGACTGGATCGAGCGCAACGTCTACAGCCGCTACCCGCTGCTGGGCGTGGCGATCATGGGCGTCATCGACCTGCTGCTGTTCGGCACCATCGGCATCACCATCTGGGCGATCCAGATGATGTGGATTCCGGTGTGGGCTGCCGGCGTCATCAACGGCCTGGGTCATGCGGTCGGCTATCGCAATTTCGAATGCCGCGACGCGGCGACCAATCTGGTGCCGTGGGGCATCCTGATCGGTGGCGAAGAACTGCACAACAACCATCACACCTACCCTAACTCGGCCAAGCTGTCGGTGAAGAAGTGGGAGTTCGATCTCGGTTGGGCGTGGATCAAAGTCTTCAGCTTCCTGCGTCTTGCCAAGGTGCAGCGTGTTGCGCCGATTGCTCACCGTGTCGAAGGCAAAGGCAGCCTGGACATGGACACCGCCATGGCGATCCTCAACAACCGCTTCCAGATCATGGCCCAGTACCGCAAATTGGTGATCGGGCCGCTGGTCAAGCAGGAACTGGCCAAGGTCGATCATTCGGTGCGTCACCAGTTCCACCGGGCCAAACGCCTGTTGTCGCGGGAAACCAGCCTGCTGGAGGATCGTCACCACGCACGCATCCAGAACATCCTCGAGCACAGCCAGGCGCTGAAGGTAATTTACGAAAAACGCCTGGCCCTGCAGCAGATCTGGGTCAAGACCAGCGCAAATGGCCACGACATGCTCGCCGCCATCAAGGAATGGGTACACGAGGCCGAGGCCAGCGGCATCCAGTCCCTGCGCGAATTTGCCGACCAGTTGAAAACCTACTCGCTGCGCCCCGCCGCAGCCTGATTGTGTTGTATGAATCCCCTGTGGCGAGGGGATTTATCCCAGATCGGTAGCGTAGCTAGCGCAATTTTGACGACGCGTTCTCATTGTTGAAACGCGTCGCCACTACCACCCGGCAGAACCCCTCTGCCGCTGGGAACTTCGCTTCCATTCCCCTATCTCAAAGACACTTCGCCATCCCGGCGGGCTGTACTGTGGCCGTTGTCGAATTGCGGCACGCCCTTTGAGAACTGTGCCGATGGTCAACAACAATCAAAAAGACTCATCTCTCCCGCAATGGCCCGAGGCCGCGCAAACCCTGATGGCGCTGATGCACGCCCAAGGCGAAGTGGCGCGGTTGAGCGAACGCGAACAACTGTTCAGCTCGCTGCTGGTTAGCGTCAACGCCGTACTCTGGGCTTTCAACTGGGAAACCCGTCAAGTGCTCTATGTCAGTCCTGCCTATGAACGGATTTTCGGCCGCTCCGCAGGCCTGCTCTTGGCCGACTACAACGAGTGGCGCGACAGCATCTACCCAGACGATCTGGAATACGCCGAACGCAGCCTCGCCGAAGTCCTGCACACCGGCGCCGTCGAAAATCGCGAATACCGCATCATCGCCGCCGACGGCCAGGTACGCTGGCTCAGCGATAAATGCTTCATCAACCGTCAGGATGAACCCGGGCAACCGGTGATCATTGTCGGCATCGCCGAGGACATCACCGACAAAAAGCAGATGGAAAACGAGCTGCAACGTCTGGCCACCACCGACGTGCTGACCCAGAGCAGCAATCGTCGGCACTTCTTCGAGTGCGCCAATCGCGAGTTCGAAGAAGCGCGTTTGCAGGGTGCGCCATTGGCTTTCCTGCTGCTGGATATCGATGACTTCAAAGTGATCAACGACAGCTACGGGCATCCCGTGGGCGACACCGTGCTGCAACAGATCGCCGAGTGCGGGCGCAGTTCGTTACGCCGGGGTGATCTGTTCGGGCGAATTGGCGGTGAAGAATTTGCTGCAGTGTTTCCGGGCTGTGCGCCGGACATGGCCATGCAAGTGGCCGAGCGGTTGCAACAGGAGATTCAGCGTTTGAGCTTCAGCCATGAAGGCCAGACGTTCGGCATCACCGTCAGCCAGGGTCTGACCAGCCTCAGCGAGGCCGACGAAAGCCTGGACAGCCTTTTTGCCCGCGCAGATGCGGCGATGTACGAAGCCAAACGCCAGGGCAAGAACCGCATCATTTCTGCCTGACCCGTATCTCAGCTACACAGAAATCCATTGTAGGAGTGAGCCTGCTCGCGATAGCGGAGTGTCAAGCGAACCATTGTTGTCTGACACTCCGCTATCGCGAGCAGGCTCACTCCTACAGAGGTTTGCGTAAGTCAGATTATTTGCGCATCCGCATCAACTCCGGCAAACCGATCTTCAGCAGCCGTGCCGTGCGGCTCTTCGCCAATTCCTCGACGCCTTCATGCTCGGTCAGGCGCGCCATCTGCGCCGCCATATTCATCACCAGCGCCTCGCGGGAATACACTCCGCCACCGAGTTGGTACACCGAGGCGATCAACTCACGCAGCTCCAGCGGCAAACGCCAGCGCGTGCGTAGCGCCGAACCGTAAGCCGCACCAAACTCCGCCAGTGCTTCGCCCACTTCTTCCAGCTCATCCAGTGCCCCACCGGCCTGCTGCCATTCCTGCAAACAACGCAGCAATGCCAGATCACCCAGGCGATGCAGCATGCCCGCGCAGTAGCAGCGCTCCTGATCCAGATCCAACAGGCGCGCCAGGGTGCGGGCGTATTCGGCCGTGTGCAGCGATAGCCCCCAATAACGCTCGGCGTAGTCCGCCAGACACGGGTCACTGAGTCTGGCGCTGCGCTTGAGCGCCAGCCCCAGAATCAGATTCATGCTTTGCCCGGTGCCGAGCCGATGCAGCGCCTGGGCCAGCGTCTGCACCGGCGATCCATGGTGTTGCGCGGCGCTGTTGGCAGCGGCAATCAGCACTGCCGTGATTTGTGGATCGGTTTTGATCTCATCTTCCAGCAGCTTCAGATCGAGTCCGCTGGGATTGAGGCTGCGTTTGACCGCCAGTTGCACATCCGTCATCAACGGCGCGCCATCCGCCTGCTCACGGCGCCGCTCCAGAAATACTGACAAGGTCATGCCCGGCGCCAATGCCGGGATTTCACAGAACACTTCTTCGCCGGCATTGAGCAGCAAACCCTGCAAACGCTCGGTCAGGCTTTCCATGTTCAGCGGTTTGGCCAGGTACGCCGTCGGCGCCAGCGGCAGGGCTTCGCGCACGCTGGCGCTGTCGTTGCGACTGCTCATCAGAATGAATGGCAGCGGTGGATTGCGTTTACGCTGGCGCACGCTGCGTAAAACGCTCAAGCCATCGATACCGGGCAGCTCCCAGTCGACAATGGCCAGGTCATAGGGGATTTCGCTGAGCATCGACATCGCTTGCTGGCCATCGGCACACAAGTCCAGCCGCGCGTCGCAACGTACATTCAGCAATACTTGTTTGAGCAGATCCCGAGACCACGGATCAGCCTCGGCAATCAGCACTCGGGGTACGGCGGGTAATTCAACGGCAGTCATGCACGCTCTCCCTTGCAATGCCTGAACCTTAGCCAATGCTGGCCATTCGATACAGCGCTAAAGCGCTCGATGTGTTTCAAGGGGCGTAAAAAAACCCGCCGAAGCGGGTTTTTTGTCGATCCGATCACACAGCTCTGAGCCTTACAGCTCAGAGAAGCACTCTTCGATGATCGCCAGACCTTTGTCCAGCTGCTCGTCCGGCGAGGTCAGCGGTACGAGTACACGCAGCACGTTGCCGTAAGTGCCGCAGGACAGCAGGATCAGGCCCTTGTCGCGAGCCTTGGCCACCACGGATGCCACAGCGGCAGCGTTCGGCTTGTGGCTGTCGCCGTTTTCAAACAGCTCAACGGCGATCATGGCGCCCAGGGCACGGACTTCGCCAATTACCGGGTATTTGGCCTGGATAGCTTTCAGGCCAGTGACCAGACGCTCACCGACAGACTTGCAGCGATCCAGCAGTTTTTCTTCTTCGAACACTTCCATCACTGCCAGAGCAGCAGCGCAAGCGATCGGGCTACCGGCGTAGGTGCCGCCCAGGCCGCCTGGAGCGATGGCGTCCATGTATTCGGCCTTGCCGCAAACACCGGCCAGCGGGAAGCCGCCGGCGATGGATTTGGCGAAGGTGGTCAGATCGGCAGCAACGCCCATCTGTTCCATGGCGAAGAAGGTACCGGTACGGCCAGCGCCAGTCTGTACTTCGTCAGCGATCAGCAGGATGCCGTGTTGGTCGCACAAAGCGCGCAGACGCTTCATGAACTCTTTCGGCGCGACGTAGAAACCACCTTCACCCTGAACAGGTTCGATGATGATCGCAGCGATGTCTTTCGGCTCGGCGTCGTTCTTGAAGATGCGTTCGATGGAAGCGATCGAGTCGTCGATGCTCACGCCGTGCAGTTCGTTCGGGTACAGCGCGCGGAAGATGCCGCCTGGCATCAGGCCCATGCCGGCCGAGTAAGGCACGACTTTACCGGTCAGGCCCAGGGTCATCATGGTGCGACCGTGGTAAGCGCCGGTGAAGGCGATCACGCCGGCACGGCCAGTGGCGGCACGGGCAATTTTCACGGCGTTTTCGACCGCTTCGGAACCGGTGGTCACCAGCAGGGTTTTCTTGGCGAAATCACCTGGCACCTTGGCGTTGATTTTTTCGCACAGCTCAACGTACGGCTCGTAAGCCAGTACCTGGAAGCAGGTGTGAGTCAGCTTGTTCAGCTGTTCGGTCACGGCAGCGATGATTTTCGGGTGCACGTGGCCGGTGTTCAGCACGGCGATACCGCCGGCGAAGTCAATGAACTCACGACCTTCAACGTCTGTCACGGTAGCGTTCTTCGCGGATTCGGCGAAGATCGGGTGAATCTGGCCAACACCACGAGGTACGGCAGCGGTACGGCGGGCCATCAGTTCAGCGTTAGTCTTGCTCATTACAGTCCTCATTCACCGCTCATCGGGCGGCGTGGTTCAAGGATTAAGCGGGAGAAATCGACGGTGGCAGCATGCGATGATCGACTGCCACGGCGTTTCCGGCCGCAGAGAAAATTCCGGTTTGAAACGACGCAAAGGGACAGCGCTCTCGTGCCCTTTGCGTTTGCAGCGATCCCTTTCCCGGCTTAGATGCCCAGGCAGAGGTATTTGATTTCCAGGTAATCTTCGATGCCGTACTTGGAGCCTTCACGGCCCAGGCCCGAGGCCTTGATGCCGCCGAACGGCGCGACTTCGTTGGAGATCAGCCCGGTGTTGACGCCAACCATGCCGTATTCCAGCGCTTCAGCAACACGGAACACACGGCCCAGGTCGCGAGCATAGAAGTACGAAGCCAGACCAAACTCGGTGTCGTTGGACATCGCGATCACTTCGGCTTCGTCTTTGAAGCGGAACAGCGGCGCCAGCGGACCGAAGGTTTCTTCCTTGGCCACTGCCGCGTTTTTCGGCACGTTGGTGAGGATGGTCGGTTCGAAGAAGTTGCCTTCCATTTGCTTGCCGCCGGCCAGTACGGTGGCGCCTTTGGCCACGGCGTCAGCAATGTGCTCTTGCACTTTGGCGACAGCTTTTTCGTCGATCAGCGGGCCAGTGGTGGTGCCGTCTTCCAGACCGTTGCCGATCTTCAGCTTGGCCACAGCCACTTTCAACTTCTCGGCGAACGCGTCGTAAACCGAATCCTGAATGTACAGGCGGTTGGCGCAGACGCAGGTCTGGCCGTTGTTGCGGTACTTGGAAATGATCGCGCCTTCGACGGCCTTATCCAGGTCCGCGTCGTCGAACACGATGAACGGCGCGTTACCGCCCAGTTCCAGCGAGACTTTCTTGATGTCCTTGGCGCATTCCGCCATCAGTTGACGACCAATTTCGGTCGAACCGGTGAAGGACAATTTGCGCACGATCGGGTTGCTGGTCAGCTCGCTGCCGATGTCGCCGGCGCTGCCGGACACCACGCTGAACACGCCGGCAGGAATGCCCGCACGCTGGGCCAGCTCGGCCAGTGCGAAAGCGGAGAACGGAGTTTGCGATGCAGGCTTGAGCACCATGGTGCAACCGGCAGCCAGCGCCGGGCCGGCTTTACGGGTGATCATTGCGGCCGGGAAGTTCCACGGGGTGATCGCGGCGGTCACGCCGATTGGCTGCTTGATCACGATCAGGCGCTTGTCTGGCTGATGGCCCGGGATCACGTCACCGTAGATGCGCTTGGCTTCTTCGGCGAACCACTCGATGAACGAAGCGGCGTAAACGATTTCGCCCTTGGCTTCGGCCAGCGGCTTGCCCTGCTCGAGGGTCATCAGGCGAGCGAGGTCGTCCTGGTTCTCGATCATCAGTTCGAACCAGCGGCGCAGTTTACCTGCACGCTCTTTGGCGGTCAGTGCACGCCAGGCCGGCAGCGCCTTGTCAGCGGCTTCGATGGCACGGCGGGTTTCGGTAGCGCCCATTTTCGGCACGGTGCCGAGGATTTCGCCGGTGGCCGGGTTATTGACCTTGATCGTCTGACCGTTGTCCGCATCGACCCAAGCGCCATCAATGAAGGCTTGCTGGCGGAACAACAGGGTGTCTTTAAGCTGCATGTCGGCTTTCCTTAACAGCACCGCGGCCTGCGCGGAGCAAATTATGATTGTAGAAAGGCGCCTCGCAAGGCTGCCGTCAGGGAAATCTGTGACCGGATGAGGCGCTTCAATAGTGCACGACTCGAAACACCTGCGCTTCAACACCCGATCATCGAGCGTTTGAAATCTCAAACGGATCGTAGGAGCAAAGGGGTTAAAGGACAATAGGACGTTCGAAAAAAAGAACAAAAACGGCGTATTTGTGGAAATTTTCAGATCAACGCGCAAAAAGCATCCGCCGCAGCGAAACCATAGAACAGACCCACGAAAGCGCCAAGCGAGGGTTTTGCAGGACGTTACAGCTTTATGGAATGCAGGCACTCAAACCGACACGCGCACTGACAAAACCCGCCGAAACCCAGCATGGACGCCCCGAGCCGACCTAGGTATGATGTCGCCCGCTGCACCAGTAGCTCAGCTGGATAGAGTACTGCCCTCCGAAGGCAGGGGTCGTGGGTTCGAATCCCGCCTGGTGCACCACTGATTTAAACGAGAAAGCCCCGGACTGTGATGGTCCGGGGCTTTTTTGTGGGCGACTGTTTTTCAGCTGTTCTGGCTATCGATCCGGATTGTTGGGATCAAATAGTCGAGCAATGTCTCGCGCGCTGTGGAGAACCCGCTCTATCTGAATATCGCTCTCAACAATCGAGTAAAAAATCAGGTATCGACCGTGAGTAATCATTTTCACCCCTTTGGCACAATCCTCTCGGGAAATTCCTTGATTCGGCTGGCTGGCCAATTGAACACAGCGCACACGCAACTCACCTACAAAGCTTCGAGCACGTCCGGGGTTGTCGCGAGCAATGTACCGGGCGATCTGCTGCAAATCCTCTCTTGCAAATGCGGAGAATAACAATCGCCTCATAAACGATTTTGCTCAGCTTCGATGTCATCTATAAGCGCATCAAGCTCAGCAAAAACGGTGTCGGCAGCGACCGCCGGACGAGGATCATTGCGACTTGCAGCAATCGCTTCACGCAACTCAGCCGCTCGCAAACGATCCAGCAATTCCTGATAAGTCGCATGCGCCAACAAGTAGGCAGCGGGACGATTATGGTTAAGAACCGCAATAGGTTCCGAGCCAGCCTGCTCGATCACGGAGCTAGGGCTGCGTTTCAATTCGGTAATGCTCACCGAGCGACTTGCTAGCAGTTGCTCCATGACGGCTCCAAAGGTACGAAAAATAGTACCTTATAGTGCTCTTTTTTGGCGTGAACGGTCAACGCGCAACGCGACTGATGTAATTCAGTACTCATTGGCTGCACGCGTTTCAAAACCGACTGTTACGTGCGAATGCAGATCGGCTTTGATTCGATGATCGAGTGTGTCGTTCTTCCCATTCACTTGAGCAATGTAGTCGGGCGTCATCGTAAGCAGAGGTTTGGATATTTTTGAAAATGAACCTCGGGCAAATCGGCGTCACTCCGTCGTCCAGTCAAACTCATCGTACTCATCGTCAGCTTCTTCCTCCTCAGCCTCCTCCTCAAAAACCTCGTCTTCCTCAACGACGTCTTCTTCCGACTGACTCAGCAGAAACTCCTTACGCGCTTCGGTAATCGCGCGCCGCATCTGCTCGCCCTTTTCCGGGCAATTGAGGAGTTGGGCGATGCGGTCGATTTTTGGTGCCACGGTGTTCTCCAGCGATTCAGCTATGGCCCGATAGTGCGCGTTTTTGCCGGGCAATGCCAAATGGCTGGGGGATCAAGCGCTCATTTTTCCTGCAACTGTTCGAGTCGGGCGTCGAGGTCGGCGTTCGGGTAGCGTTTGTGCAGGTTTTCATACAGCGTATCCGCGGCTTGCGCCTGACCGGATTCGCGCAAGCGCAGGACTTCGCGCAGTTGTTCGTCAAGACCATTGGCCGGGGCAACGGCGCGTTTGGCGGCTTTGGTTTGGTCGGCGGTGTCGGCGCTGAAGGCTTCGCTTTGCATTGGCGCAGCCATCTCCATCATTGGCGCAGGTGCGGGCCGAGGGGCTGCCGGGGCAGACAAGCGGTGCAGTTGCGCGCCACCCGGTTCGGCCATGGGTACCGAGAGGCTAGGGGCCGGGGTGTAATCGTATCGAGGCAGCGGCTCGGGCGTGCGTTGCACCAGCGATAACATCAGGGCCACAGCCACTACGCTGGCGAACGCGACTTGCCAGCGCGGTTTGCGGCAAGCGTCGAGCCAGCGTTGCCACAAGCCTGGTTTCGGGGCCGGGGCGTTGCGGTGGGCAGCATTGAGGATCAATGCATCGAGGTGCGCAGGCGGTTCGCTGCCTTGTTGCTCACGATAGTGCTTGAGCAGTTGCTCTTCGGGTGTCTGGCGGGCGTCGTTCATGTCAGTACCTCCTCGGCCAGCAGCCGACGCAGTTTTTGCTGGGCGTAGCGCAAGCGGCTCTTGACGGTCTCCAGCGGTGTTTCGGTGAGGCTGGCGATTTGTGCCAGGTCGAGGTCGCCGTGGGCGCGCAGCAGGAACACTTCGCGCTGGTCAGCGGGCAGGTTTTGCAGGGCGTTTTCCAGGCGCTGGTTGTCGCGGCTGAGGTTCAGCAGTTCTGCAGGATCGGTCGACTCATCGCTGACAGCGTGAACCTGTTCATCGTAACTGTCGTGCAGCGGTTGTTGGGTACCGTGTTTGCGCCAGTGATCGATCAGGCGATTGCGGGCTATCTGGAACAGCCACGTACGAAATGTCGCCCGTCCTTGTGGCTGACTGGCACTGCGGATCAGGCTCAACCAGGTTTCCTGAAAGACCTCGTCGGCCAGTTCCGGTTTGCCGCTCAAGCCCAGTAAAAATCGATACAGGCTCTGACGATGGCGCCCGTACAAAATCTCGAACGCCGCGCCGTCACCCTCGCGGTAGCGCGCCAGCAGCGATTCATCGCTGCTGGCGGTCGGGCTGTCTGGCGAAGCAAACAGCTGACTGATAAAGCCTTTCAGACGACTCACTTATTCAACCCGTCGTTCAGTGGGCAGCGTATTCGATGCGGTGGTGTTACGCAGGCTCTGCGCCAGTTCGACCAGTTGCACAAACTCGTTACGCAGGCCAAAACGGTCGTTGCCACGGGCACCACGGGCCAATGCCTCGGTGTCTTTCAGGCTGAAATCGCCGGTATAGCGACCGTCCTTGAGCTGCTGGGAAAACGCGGCAACGGCGGCGGCAAAGCGCAGGTCCTCGCTGGCCGATGCGACCTGATTGGCAATCGGCCGCTCGATCAGCAGACTTTTCCCACCTTCAGGCTGTTGATAACGCACACGCAGCATCGCCAATTCCCCGTTCTTCCCGGAAACAACCGACTCCGACTTAGCGTAACGCAGCGGCTCCAGCCAGCCCTTCTCCCCCGCCGGAACAATTTCGTACAGCGCGGTCACCGTGTGTCCTGCGCCGATTTCGCCAGCATCGACTTTGTCATTGCTGAAATCCTCACGTTTCAAAGCGCGGTTTTCATAGCCGAGCAGACGATACTCGCTGACCTGCGCCGGGTTGAATTCCACCTGCAATTTGACGTTTTTCGCCACCACGGAGAGGGTCGAGCCGAGTTGATCCACCAGCACCTTGCGCGCCTCGCGCAGGTTGTCGATGTAGGCGTAGTTGCCGTCGCCGGCATCGGCCAGTTGCTCCATCAAGTGTTCATTGTAGTTATCCACACCAAAACCCAGGGTGGTCAGGGATATCCCGGTTTTGCGTTTATCCACAGCCATTTGTTTCAGGCTGTCGAAGTCGCTGACACCGACGTTGAAGTCACCGTCGGTGGCCAGCAGGATGCGGTTGATGCCTTTGGCGATAAACGCCTGTTGCGCCATTTGATAAGCCAGTTCGATGCCGGAGGCGCCTGCGGTCGAGCCGCCTGCGGTCAACTGATCAATGGCTGTACGAATTTTCGCTTTCTCCCGTCCAGATGTCGGCTCCAGCACTACTCTCGATTCGCCGGCATACACCACCAGCGATACGCGATCCTGCTCGCGCAATTGATCGACAAGCAATTTCAGCGTGCTCTTGACCAGTGGCAGACCTTCGCGACGATCCATCGAACCCGACACGTCCACCAGAAACACCAGATTGGCCGGGGCCAGTTCAGCAACCGCGCGGTCGGACGCCTTGATACCGATGCGTAACAGGCGCGTGTGCGGGTTCCACGGCGAAGCCGCCAGTTCGGTGGTCACGCCAAACGGCGAGCCATCACTGGGCAATGCGTAATCGTAGGGAAAGTAATTGACCATTTCTTCCAGTCGCACCGCGCCTTCCGGCGGCAGACGCCCCTGATTGAGCAAGCGGCGGACGTTGGCATAAGCGCCCGTGTCGACATCGGCGCTAAAAGTCGAAACCGGAGTTTCGGCGACGCTGTGGATCGGATTGTCGGCAAGCGATTGATATTGCTCACGCGGCTCGTCGCGATAGCCCTGTGGATAACTATCATCACGGGGCATGGGCGCAAAACCAGGATTGGGCAGGGTGTACACGGCACGCTTGGCCAGTGAGACTTCGGCCTTCACCGCTTCCTGTGCAACAGGCGGCGCAGACGGAACGGGCACCCGCACAGCGCCGGTTTCCGGCGTGGAAGAAGCGCCGCAACCGGCGACGGCCAGCA
Source organism: Pseudomonas sp. TH06 (assembly GCF_016651305.1). Taxonomy (GTDB): domain Bacteria; phylum Pseudomonadota; class Gammaproteobacteria; order Pseudomonadales; family Pseudomonadaceae; genus Aquipseudomonas. The sequence continues at coordinate 1,257,592 of NZ_JAEKEC010000001.1, forward strand.
GCACACCGACCGCTACAGGTCGCAGAAAAGACAGAGGAAGGGACATGGGGCTGACCTCGGGATGAAAGTGATCATTCATCCACTGAGACGGGCAGCCCTTTCAGTTCGGGTTAAACACCGCTAAAAATATTTTTCAGCGGTGATAACGCCGCACCACGCTACTGTTGCGCAGCACATGGCCTTTGATTTTTTCCATCAGCTCGGCGCGGGTCAGTCCGGCAGGCAAGGCGTCCGGCGCAAGATCCAGAGCGTAAATCTGGATGATGTAGTGGTGCGCGCTGTCGCCAACCGGAGGGCACGGCCCCATGTAATGGGTGTTGCCCTTGCTGTTCGTGCCGCCGACGCCCTCGAAAGCGGATTTGGCGCCGACACCCGCCGCGATCTGGTGAGTCGTGGCTTTGATGCCGTAATGAATCCAGTGATCGACGCCCAGGCCTTTCTGGCCGTCCGGGTCGTGCATGACGATCGCGTAGCTCAGGGTGCCGGCAGGCCCGGCGTTCCAGCTCAATGCCGGCGACTGGTTCTTGCCGCCGCAACCTGCCGCATCGCTGGCCGCCGCCGAGGTGAACAGGCGATTGTCCGAGACACCGGGGATGTCGAGGGTGAAGCGCTCCTGGGCTGCCTGCGCCGAAAACTGCACGCAAAGGGCAACGGCAACGGCCGCCAGCCAAGGGTTGAGAGAGGTCAATCGGGTCATTCCGGGAGCACCTTGTGCAGTGAGGCCGTCGTCGGCTTGCAAACTATAGCCGTACCGTTCGTGCCGTGGCAGTAGCAAATGGCTGAACCTCGCACTGTCGCGCAAACTCGTAAGAGAAATGCCCGCGAGGAAGCCGAATATGTCCCTGCACCGTGTCGCCCGTTTCGCCGATGTCCCTGAAGACCGTGGTCTGGAAGTCAAAATAGGCGAGTGCAAGATTGTTTTGCTGCGCACGGCCGGTCAATTACGGGCATTTCAGGGTGAATGCCCACATGCCGGCGCGCCATTGGCTGACGGCGCGTTGTGCCACGGACGCCTGATCTGCCCGTGGCACAAGGCGGCGTTTCGCATCGAGGACGGCGCGTTATGCGAACCGCCAGCCCTCGACAGCCTCAAGCGCTATCCGCTGGAACTGCGTGGCGAAGAGGTCTGGGTAGACGATCAACCGCTGCCCGACCCGCACACGACTCCCGCCGATGACCCGCGCACGTTCGTCATCGTCGGTTCGGGCGCGGCGGGGACTGCGTGTGCGGCGGCTCTGCGTGAAAAGGGCTTTGGCGGCCGTATCGTGCTGATCGACCGTGAGCCGGATGCCGGTTACGACCGCACCGTGTTGAGCAAATTCGTGCTCGCCGGTGAAATGCCGCCGGACGAAACTCCAGCGTTGCGCGATGACGATTTTTATCGCGAACAACACATCAATCGGGTCGCAAGCGAAGTCGTCGGGCTCGACGTCGAGAGCAAAACTCTGCACTTGAAGGATGGCCGGACGCTCAATTACCACGCAGCGGTACTCGCCACCGGTGCCACGCCCAATGCACTGGAACTGCCCGGTGCAAACCTTGCGCAAGTCTTCGTTCTGCGCACCAAAGCCCAGGCCGAAAAAATCATCAACGCCGCGAAGCCTGATCAACGCGCAGTGATTATCGGCGACAGCTTCATCGCCCTCGAATGCGCCTCGGCGCTGCGCCAGTTCGGCCTCGACGTCACGGTACTCGCGCGCCATGCAGTGCCCTTCGCGGCGCAATTCGGCGAAGCGGTGGGCAAGGCGATCCGCGCTCTGCATGAAGAAAACGGTGTGAAATTCATCACCGAGCACGAGGCCACAGAGATCATCGGGGACGGCAAAGTCGAGGCGGTGTTGCTGGACAACGGCTTGCGCCTTTCGGCCGATCTGGTGCTGGCAGGCATCGGCGTACAGCCGGCCACTGAGGCTTTCGCGTCGTTACCCCGGGAGCAAGATCTGTCATTGCGCGTCGATGACGGCATGCGCGTGACCGAAGGTCTCTGGGCGATTGGCGACATCGCCACATTCCCGCTGAACGGCCAGCCTCAGCACATCGAACACTGGCGCCTGGCCCAACAACACGCACGGATCGCGGCGGCCAATATGCTCGGGGGCGAGGAGCATTACCTCGATGTGCCGTATTTCTGGACCTGGCATTTCGGCAGGAATTACGACTACCTCGGCCATGCCGAACACTGGGATGAGGTGGAGTTTCTCGGCGCCCCCGAACGGCCGCCCTTCATCGGTCTATTTAGCCGCAACGGCATCGTTGTCGCCGCCGTAGCGTGTGAGAAAGAACGGGCGATGGCGATGCTGGCTGAGCGCATGAAACAGCCGCTGTCCATTGCAGAGGCGTGGAAACTGATCCGCGATCAATGACCCTCTCCTACATTGGATTACCGTAATCAGGTCGACCGATTGACCGGATCGCGGTTGTCGTCATCCTCGGCGTGCAGAAAAATCACTCGCGGGTGCTCGATTGGCGCCAGTGGCGGCGGCAACTCTGCCTGCTGCACCGGCCAGAAATGCGTCACCACGTGGCTGATATCGCCTTCCTGATCGTTGTGAATGGTCATCACCCCCGGCGTACGGAGTTTCTGAAAGCGGTCATCGCAAAGCTTGAAGCTCTTGCTCAGCCCTTCGTCGTCGATCACCGGCGAAGGCAAACGCCGCTGGGCAAAACTCCTGCTTTTGCGCTGCTGATAGCGCGCCCAGGAAATCAGGATCACCGCATTGACCAATGCCACCCACAGGTAAATCTGCAACGTACCCAGCGCTTCGAACGCCGAGTTGTCGATGCGCGGCCCGCCGGCATGGGTTTCGATCAGCGGCCAGAGCCCGCGTACCAGCAGAAACAGCAGGCCAATCCACGCCAGCACAGTGAGAATCACATCCACCACAACCAGAAACGGTCGTTGGCGGGTCCGGATGATTTTCATTTGATGACCTCCTCTTCGTCGTCCCCGACCGGTTTGATCCCCCGGTCAGGGCTGACCCAGCGCGCACGTTTCTGATGCTGGCCGAACAGCACTTTGGGAAAACTGACCAGCGTGGTCAGCAGGCTGATGAACCAGAACACCAACGGATACCAGACCACCCAGAACATGGTCCTGCCCAGACCCGGCTCGTAGCGACGGTCAATGATGATGCTGACGGCGAACTGCACCAGGCAGACAAAGGCCAGCAGCAGGCCGGTAAACGCCGGGGGCATCAGGTGATCCACCGCGATGGCTTCCGGCATGACCACGAACTTGCCGACGCCCCAGAAAATCACCGACAACAGGAAGGTGAAGGCCCAACCGGTCGACAGGCAGTATTCGAACAGCAGCGGCCACAGGTAGCGATGGCGGTACTGCCAGATGCCGCGAATGTTCTTGAACAGCACTTCGGCACCACCCTGTGCCCAGCGCAAGCGCTGCTTCCACAGCCCGCCGAGGGTTTCCGGCATGAGAATCCAGCACAGCGCGCGCGGCTCGTAGAAGATGCTCCAGTGATCGAGTTGCAGCTTCCAGCTGATGTCGATGTCTTCGGTGATCATGTCCGGGCTCCAGTAGCCCACCCGGTTCAGCGCGGTGCGGCGGAACGCGACGATCACTCCGGAGACGGTGAAGATCCGTCCGAACACCCGCTGCGTACGTTTGATCAGACCGATGATCGACGAGAACTCACCGACCTGCACTCGCCCGACCAGCGTCGACCGCGTGCGAATCCGTGGGTTGCCAGTCACCGCGCCCAATCGTGCGTTGTCGAGCATCGGCGCAACCAGATAGGCCGCGGTGTTCGGCGCCAACAGCGCATCGCCGTCGATGCACACCAGATACTCACTGCGCGCAGCGATGGCGCCCATGCGCAGAGCGACAGCCTTGCCCTGGTTTTCCGCCAGATGCAGCACACGCAGGCGCGGATCTTCCTTGGCCAGTCGGTCGAGCACTTCGGCGGTGTTGTCCTTGGAACCGTCATTGATCGCGATGACTTCGATGTTCGGGTAGTGCTGGGCCAGCGCCGCGTGGATCGTATCGGCGGCGTTGTCGCCTTCGTTGTAGCAAGGGATCAGGATCGAGATCAGCGGCTCGCCTTCCAGCGGCGGCGGCAGCGTGTCGTCCTTCCACGGCCAGTGGCGCTCCCAGTGCAGCCAGAAATACAGGCCGCCGGCAATCCACAGCCCGGACATGAACAACGGGTAGAAGAACACGAAGTCCATCAGGAACTGCCCGGTGACCAGGAAGATCAGCCCCAGCGGTACGCCGAGGACAATCGCCAGAACAAGCAGGGCTAACAGTCTATCCAGCATGTCATGGGTTCCATTTGTTGGAGAGCGCAGGCCTTACGGTTTTCAGGTCCGGCAGGTTGTCGAGGAAGTTGTCCGGGTAGTAACCGAAACTGGTCGCGCCCTGACGCTTGAGGCGACCCATCCAGTCCGCGAGATGCGCGCCATCGATATTGGCCTGATCCTTTTTCGTCCAGTCCCTGGCCTGCAATTCGAACACCGTGCGGTCCAGCGCCCCCGGGCGTTTCTTGACCGTGGCCACCAAGGCTTCCAGCCACGGACCGGACTCTGCCTGGGTCTGCTTTTCCATCAACGGCATCGCCATCGGTGCCGTCCAGTCGTAGGTCGCGAGGAAGTCGTCGAGGTTCTGCGCGTACCATTCTTCGCTGTGTGGATTGAGCATCGGCTCGGCGAAGATATTGCGCGCGGTCAGCACCTGCGGGCCGCGAATCGCGCGGACTTTGGCGGTCAGCTCGTTGGTGAAGTCGATGAGGTATTTGCTCTTGAAGCGCGTCCAGCGTTGCATCGCTGCCGGGTCATCGCGCATCGCGGCAATCGAACCGGGCAAACCCTGGGCGGCGTAGGCCTTCAACGCTTCAGGGCTGGCATCTTCGAAGTCCGAGAGCACCGCGTCGTCGTGATAAAGGATTCCGTCGACCGAGGTCAGGCGCGCCACGTCTTCGTAGATTTCGCCGATGATCCGCCGCACTTCCGGATCGAACGGCGACAGGCGCTGATACTGCGCCGGATCGACCGAGGTGGTGCCGGTTTTCGGGTCCCAGCGCGTCACACGCGGCAACTTCGAATCGAGGCCGAAACTCAACACCGGCATCCACGCAAATACCTTGACGTGAGCCCGAGTGCGCAACTGCCAGGCGACCCGGTCAAAGATGTCCGCACGCACCGGCAAGTGGCGGTTGGGGAAGTACAGCGAATGCACCAGCCCATCGCCTTTCGGATCGGCGAAGGCTTGCAGGAATACCGTGTTGGCGCCCATGTCAGCCATGCGCTGCACCAGTTTGCCAAGGTTGATGTCCTGCTGCGCCGGATCCGGATCGTAGACGTTGTCCAGATCGACATGCACCACGCGCATGGCGAAATCCGACTGCACCGCAACGACGCTGTTAGCGAAATGCTCGCCGTCAGGATCGGAGGCGACGAGGAAGCGCGGGCTGCTCATCAGGTTATCGAGGGCATCGAGACCGTCGTCGAGGGTCAGGGCCATTTCGTAGCCTTCCTCGCCGACCACGGTCAGCGAAGTGCCGTCCGCCGTGCCGTACGGCCAGACCCAGACGCGTGGCTTTTTACCGGTGACCTTGCGGATCTTCTCCGAGATGTTGTTCACGTCGGTGCGAATCCGCGCCTGGAAATCGGCCTCGGATTCGTAGCGTTTGGTCACTGGGTCGTAGCGCCGGGTCGCAGCGGCGGGCTGCATGTTGCCCTGCGGGTTGGCGAGGATGCCTTTGTGGTTGGCGTCGGTGTGGGCAGCGATTTCCACCAGCCCGGATTGCGAGATTTCACGCACCTGATCCCAGGTCAGGAAGTCGGAACGCGCACGCGGGGCACCGGCGAAATCCACCGGTTGATTCAGTGGCGTGTCGATCCAGGTGCCAACTGGCGCCAGCAACGCGTGCCAGTTGTAGGCGCGCAAAACCGGCAGCACACGGGTATAGAAGCTCGAATAGCCATCGTCGAAGCTGAGCAGAATGGCTTTCGCCGGCAGCTCCGGGCCACCCTTGCGCGCCGCCATGATCTGGTCGACTGTCACCGGTTTGTAGCCATTTTCACGCAGCCAGGCGAGTTGCTCGATCATGCGCTCGGTGCGCACCGCCACCACGGCCTGATCGGGGTCGCGGTCTTCGACGTCGTGATAGGCAATCCCGAGCACGTGATTTTTCGGCCACGGTTTTTCACTGGCCGCCAGCGGACGCTCGGACGGCGGCGCGAAGGCCGGAGCTTGCTGGGCGCAGGCGCTGACCAGCAGCACTCCCAGCAGAAGGATGAAACGCGAAATCAAAGGCATCTTCAAACTCTTCTAGAAGCGGAAAGTGAGGTCGACGAGCAGACGCAGATCGGTCTCCCGATCACCGTCGTAGGGCCGGTTGATCACACTGAACAAACCGCCCACCTCGAACACGTCGTTCCAGGCATAACGCTGGCCGTAGCCGAGCAGCGCCATGCCGCCGGTGCCGTGATCACGCTGGCTGTACGTCCCCGCGCCGGCCTGGAACTGCTGGCTCCAGGAAGTCTCGTAGCGGTGGTAAAGCACGTGATTGACGTTGACCAGCGGCATCACGCTGAAGTCGGATTTGGGGTTGAAGTACGGCACGTCATCGGACTTGGAGTTGTGGCTGGTGCCGACTTCCAGACCCGCATCAACCTGCACGTTCGGCGCGCTGTAGACGCCCTCGCGACCGGTGAGCAAAGCTTCGACGCGGTTGTTGCCGTCGCTGAAGTGCGACGGGCTCACCGACAGTTTCCACTCGCGGCTCTCGTTGGCGCGCCAGCGGATGAAACCACTGCCGCCGTTGGCCTTGATGTCGCTGTTGAGCGCGCGCAACGGTGTCTCGGCCGACAGATATTCGAGGCTGCCGCCGTACTGCCAGTTGTCATTGATATCGCGGGCGATCGCCAGGCGCGCGCCCTGCTTGTCGCCGTAGCCGTAGGAGTGGTTGGAGACTTCGGCTTCAAGGGTCATGTCACGGGTACGACGTTCCAGACCGACACGCTGGAAACGATGGTTGCCAGTGCCTTCGGCAAAATCGCCAGTGGCATAACCGGCACCGGCGAATACGCGCCAGTCTTCATCAATCGGCGGACTGTACAACGTTGTCTGGATACCGAAATCGCGGCTGCCGCTGACTGCTCCGGCATTGCCGCTGCCACCACCGTTTGCCTTGCCGCCGTAGGCTTCGACGCGCAGCTCGGACATGTCATGCACTTCGCGCTCACGGGCCAGACGCTGTACTTGGCGGTTATCCGGATAACGTGCGACGACGTCGTCGGTCAGCGCATCCATTTGCCGCCATTCCTGCAATTCCATGGCCGTGTGAGCCTGGCCAATTTCCAGACCCATGTCGCGCGGCACCATGCTCTCGGTTTCCTTGAGCTGCATTTCGGCGCGGCGCGGCCAGTTGCGAGCCAGGTACAAGTCGGCCTGAGCCAGACGCAACCCGACGTTACCCGGCGCCTGATCGACCAAGGTCTGCAAACGCTCCTCACCGTGGGGCAAGTCGGAGCCATAGGTGCCGGCCTGCGCCGCCAGTTGCTGGGCGTCCATCCATTCATCGTTGGGGTTGCCGATGGGCAAACCTTTGAGTTCGATGCGCGGGCGTTGGGACTTGGCCAGGTCTTCGGCGACTTTGCGCGCCTCGTCGGCACGGTCGCTTTCCAGCAACGAGTAGTACAGCGCGGTGGTGTCTTCGAGGCGGTCGCCAACATCGGCGTCTGGCGCCGACAGCACTTGGCGATAGAGATCGGTGGCGATTTCCGGCTGACGCTGATCCAGATACGACGCTGCAACCCAGCGCAGGGCATAAGTCGGAATCTTCACGCCTTCGGCTTGCAGCTTCTGGTATTCAGTGATGACGTCAGCCGTGCGTGCGCGGGCCTTGAGCGCGCCCATGCGGTCGATGCGCCAGCGAATTACATCATCGTGAGCCGTCGCATCAGGCGTCCAGGTGGCGAGCAGTTTGTCGTAATCGGCCAGTGCACGGTCGGCGATGACGTAGCGTTCTTTTTCACTGCGGGTGGCGTATTCAGCGAGGCGTACGCGCTCGGCCGCCAGATCGCCTTCGAGGCGGCGCAAGGTGACCGGATCGATCAGACCCGGACGTTGATTGGCCAAGCGCAGCGCCGGCTCGGGCAGACGCGCCTTTTGCAGGGCGACCACGTATTCGCGGGCGACTTCCGGTTTAGTGCCGGCGCGCTTGAAGGCCTGATCGTATTCGAACAGGGCATCGTAGGGTTTGTTATCGCGGGTCAGCGCATAGCCCAGTGCGAGACGGCGCGAAGGATCATCGGGTTTGGCCGCCACCAGCGCTTTGGCGCGGGTCACCGCTTCGTCGGGTTTGCCGGCGTCAGCCTGAGTCAGGGCCAGGCCCAGTTGCAGGTCGGCGTTATCCGGCTCCAGGGCCAGCGCCTTGTTGTAGACCTGAGTGGCCTGGTCCCAACGCTTGAGGTTGCGATAGGCGCGCGCCGTGGCGGTCAGCGCCTGAACCGGCAGGACTCGGTCGCGGCCTTGGGTTTCATAGACCTGCACCACTTCGGCGTCGAGCCCGGCCCAACTGGCAATCTGCAGGTGATCACTGATCTGACCGGTGGTCGACTGACCCGGCGGCACCTGACGCAACACATTCAGCGCAGGCGCGGTTTGTCCGGCACGGGCGTCGCGCACCATCTGATCGTAGGGTGTGTCGGCAAACGCCAGTGCCGGCCAGAGCAACTGGCTGCACAGCGCGACTCGAAACAAAGGGCGTAAACCACGATGTAATACGGGAACATCAATACGCGGCATTCGTCAGCATCCTTACATGGCCAGCCGGGTCGCAATGCCCTCCTTGCCCATTCGTAACGGTGGCCGGGACAGACAACATCTCGGCCAAGCTTAGTCAGGCAGTCTTGCATGCAAGCGTAGACCAGTATTCAGAACACAATAATTGTTCAGAATCGTGGAGGCGGCTCAGCCGAAGCAGCGAAAACCCGAACGCCAGACAGCAAAACGCCCGGCGTCTGCGCAATACAGAGGCCGGGCGTAGCTATTTAGAACGCAGGATTACTGCACTTGCGTGACGCCTGCGAACTTGCTCATCAGAAAACCGACGAACTGCTCAACGGTCATTTTCTGGCCGTTGAATTCCACCTGATTGGCGGCGTAATGCAGCTTGGTCACGACGTTGGTACCGTCGACGACGGCCAACTGCGAACCGACCGCCATGCCGGCGAACATGTCGGCCGCTTCCTTGGACTGATCGACGATGGCTTTGGCGTCAGTCTGACCATCCAGTTGCGCCTGTACGCTGAGCAAATCGACCAGCATTGGCTTGGACACCTGGATATTCAGGTCCAGCAGCGCGATCAGTTGTTTGCCCAGTTGATCCGGCGGCAGATCCATCGATTGCGGTTTGGTCAGGTCAATGACCAGATTGGCCTTGCTCTCACCGTTGGCGGTGTTGAACGAGAGGTTTTCCAGTGCCACCTGCGGGCCGGCCGCCAGCAGTTTCTGCAGATCGGCTTTGACTTGCGCATTTTCAGCTTCGGTCAAATTCAGCTCAGGTGCCGGCAGGCCGGCGGCGGTAGCTTCGGCGGCAGCCTTTTCATACGGCTGCAATTTGGTCTGGTAGATCTGCATCAGCGACATCGTCGACGGGATGTCGAGGTTCTTCAGACTCACGGCCAGGTTTGCCGAACCGATTTTCTTGTCGTTGAGGCTGACTTCGCCAATCTTGTAGTCAGCACGACCGGATGCATTGCTGCCGTTTTCTTCGGTGAGGTTCTTCATTTCGAAGTTCTTCACGCCAAGCACCGATTGCTTGGTGCCGAAGGTGGTTTTGCTGTTGGTCAGCACCAGGGTGTTTTCGCCGGTGTAGTAGCCATAGCTGCTCTTGGCGAGGTTGCTGGCCAGGGTCAGACCGTTGAGTTCAACCTGTACCGGCGCCTGGTCTTCAGCCACAGTCACCAGTTTCAGGTTGTCCATGTAGCCGTCCGCCTTGACCTTCTGCGCTTTGGCGCTAGCGGAGATGTTCATCGTCAGGCCGGAGAATTTCAGGCTCGACTGCTCATCCAGTGCGGTTTCGAACGGCAGCAGATCGAGGGTGCTGGTGGTGGATTCGTCATAGCCGATGCTCGTCACGCCCTTGAGCGGCGCAGCTCCCTTGGTCGCCGCGAACCACTTCTCGGTGGCCGGGTTCTTTTCCAGCTCGTAGTTGCTGGTGGCCATGACCGGCAGCCATTTCAGCGAAACCAGACGCGAGAACGGCAGCGGGCCATGCTCGATGTGGTCAACGAACAGTAACTCGACCGGTTTGTCGCCGAACATCTCGCCTTCGCCCTTGAGGCGGTAGTGCGCGGTGCTGGTGAACGTGTGGCGTTCCAGCGACACCAGTTCCAGCGACGCAGTGCCGTTGGAGCCGGCCATGGCGGTTTGCAGCTCTTTGTTGGCATTGCTGACGGCGTTGTTCAGAACGCCTTCGATCTTGGTCCCGGTGTACCAGGCCCCGCCTGCGCTGATCGCGCCGATGGCAACAACAATTCCGAGAAGCACGCCTGCTGATTTATTCATGAATGACCTGATCGATTTCCGTGGCTGTGAGTGTGGTCGTCTTCCCTGAACCCGTGACCGGGTCGCGGCTCGACTCCGCTTGAATTAGCGGTGGAGATTAGCACTGGCGGCACGAGGCGGCCCAATGTTTAAAGGTGAAAGAGTGTCTATGGGGAGAGTGGACAGCTGACAGGCAGTGAGAGTTTCGCTGTTTTTGAAGACGCTATCGCGAGCAGGCTCACTCCTACAATTGGAATGCGTTCCCCTGTAGGAGTGAGCCTGCTCGCGATAGGGCCACTGGATTCGCAGAGGATCAGGAATACTGAACCTCAATCTCGTCGAGTTGATGATCAAAGCTTTTCAGCCTCGCGGTCCAGGTGTACACCAGCACTTCAAAATCCCGATCGATCACCGCCCCGCCCGGCCCATCCGCGCGCGGGTCGCAGAAATCCAGTTGATAACGCTCGCGGGCCATGGCCGTGGCAACGTCCGACAGTTCGCGGGCATTGTTCAACCAGTGCCAGCCTTCGTCGGCGATCTGTTTGTCGAGTTCCAGACACTGCTTTTTCAGCGCTTCGAGGCTTTTTTCCAGCGGCGTGCCGGTGAGTTCGCCCATGACTTCGGCGAAGGTGCGCCCGGGTTGCCAGTAGCTGCCCCAGAAATACCGGTCGAACACGGTTTCGACCCGACGCAGGGCGACTTTGGTGTCCCAGATCAGCACCAGGGTTTTACCCTGCTCAAGTTGTCTTTTCTTGACGCGCTGCACCTGAACCGAGGCCCACGCCACGACGACGATGGCCATGACCGCGATCAGCGCCGTCGCGCTGTCGAGGAACACCATCGCCTTGTCGATCTGATGGGCCAGCATGATGCCGTAGAAATAGGTGGCCGAGAGCAGCACCAGCGCTGCGAGGGCGCACCAGAAGCCGAGAGCGTAAGGGTTTTTCATTATTGGTTTCCCCTAGACCAGCGCTAGCAATGTGCGCTGGAAAGGTGCGTTGCTCGAGGCACCCTTCCAACACTTCAAAGCATAGCTACGGCGTCAGGGTTTGCTCGCGCTTGAAGCTTGCGTTCGTCCGCTTTCCCAGCCGCCGCCAAGAGCGAGGAACAAATCGATCTGGCTCATGGCAACTTGCGTGTTGGCAGCGGCCAGTTGCGCGGTGACATCGGTGTAGGTGCGGGTCGCTTGCAGGTCGGCGAGGAACGACTCGCGGCCGGCCTGGAAGAAGCGGTGAGTCTGGTCTGCAGCCAGTTTCGCCGATTGCTCGGCATCGGCCAGCGCATCGCGACGCTGCAGCAACGCCGTGTATTGGGCCAGGCCGGTCTGGGTTTCGCGAATGGCGTTAAGCACTACGCCATCGAAATGCGCGAGCGCGCCCTGTGTCGTCGCTTCTGCTTCGCGAATGCGCGCACGAGCGCCGTTGGTCGGGACTTTCCAACTCAGCGACGGGCCGAAGCCCCAGCGATTGGTCGACGGATCACCGAGGTCGTCGATGATGCCGACCGTGCCGATGGTCGCGCCGATGCTGATGTCCGGGTACAGCTCGCCGGTGGCGACACCGATCCCGGCGGTCGCGGCCGCCAGACGTCGTTCAGCCTGACGAATGTCCGGACGACGTTTGAGCAGCGCAGCACCATCACCGACCGGAACCAATTGAGCGATTTTCGGCAATTCGGCGCAGGTCGCGGTGCCGGCAGGCAGCTGATCGACTGGTTTTGCCAGCAACATCGACAGGCGGAACAGACCGGCCTGACGCGCCGCTTCATAACGCGGCATGTCGGCGCGCAGGGATTTGAATTGGGTTTGCGAGCGGGTGACCTGGGTTTCATCGCCGCGCCCGGCATCACGCAAACGCTGGATCAGCGTGGTGCCTTGCGATTGCAGATCAAGGGAGTGCTGGGCAATTTCCCGTTCTTCGTTGGCCGCGCAGACTTGCGTGTAGGCACGAACCACATCCGCCACCAACGTGATGCGTGCGGTATCAGCGGCGGCTTGTGTCGCGTCGGCATTGGCCTTTGCGCCTTCGATCCCGCGTTGCAGCGTGCCCCACAGGTCGAACTGGTACGACGCGCTGATGCCAATATCGCCGACATTGGCGATCGGGACTTTTTCCGGTAGCAAGAATGCCTGACCGGATTCCTGCAAACGCTGCGCGCCCATTTTCACGCCAGCGCTCCAGCCACCGGCCGCTTCGGCCTCATCGACCTGAGCACGGGCTCGTTGCAAGTTAGCCGCCGCAACGCGTAGATCGGTGTTCGAGGCCATGGCCTGCTGCACCAGTTGATCCAGTCGCGGATCTTTATACAGCCGCCACCAGTCCGCAGGCACCGGCGCTGACACTACAGGCTTACCGGCGACAGCCAGTTCGCCCTGAAAATCCTTGCGTTGAACCGCCGCATCCTCAGGCACGTGATAATCCGGCCCGACCATCTGACAAGCCGAGAGCATCACGCCCAACCCGGCGATCATCAGCGCCCTGTTCATTGCCCGGGCTCCTGCTTGCGATTGTCGACTGGCTGATCGTCGATGATCGACACCGTGGCCGTACGCCCGGCGATCATGCGGAAGTCTTCCGGCACGTCATCAAAGGCGATCCGCACCGGAATCCGCTGCGCCAGCCGTACCCAGCTGAACGCCGGGTTGACGTTCGGCAGCAAATTACTGCCGCTGGTGCGGTCACGGTCTTCGATACCGGCGACGATGCTTTCGACATGCCCGCGCAGCTTGGCTTTGTCGCCGATCACGCGGATATCCACCGATTGGCCGACATGAATGCCGTCGAGTTTGGTCTCTTCGAAATAACCGTCGATGTGAAACGAGTTGCTGTCGACCACCGACAACACCGGACGTCCGGCGGTGACGAACTCCTGCGGGCGCGGCGCACGGTCATTGACGTAGCCGTCCACCGGACTGCGGATCACCGAGCGGTCGAGGTTGAGCTGGGCGCTGTCCACGGTCACCAGCGCTTCGGCCAGCGCCGATTGCGCGCGGGCGACTTTCGACTGGCTTTCTTCGAGTTGCTCGGCCGGCACGAGGTTGCCGAGGCCACGGTTACGCTTGGCTTCACGCTGCGCCTGGGCGAGGGTTTCTTCGCGATCGGCGACGGCCGCTTTAGCCTGACGCAGGGCCAGTTTGAAACGGTCCTGATCGATGCTGAACAGCACCTGGCCGCGCTTGATCAACTGGTTGTCTTTCACTTCAACCTGCTGGATCAGACCGGACACGTCCGGGGCGATCTGGATGATGTCGGCACGAATATGGCCGTCACGGGTCCACGGCGCGAACATGTAATACATCACCATGCGCCAGACGAGGACAACGGCAAAAGTCACGATCAGCAGGGTCAGTACCACGCGACCGATGGTCAAAAACGGTTTTTTCATGTCATCAGGTATCGACTGAGTGAGTCCACGCCGTACAGCAGTACCGCGTAGAGGGCCACGTTGAACAATGCCCGGTGCCAGACCAGACGGTAAAAGTGCACGCGCGTCAGTACGGCATGCACCAACAAAAACAGCACATAAGTGATGCCCATCAACACCAGCAGGGTCGGCAGAAAAATGCCGCTGATGTCCAGATCACCGATCATAGGGGCGCTCCATCGGGCAGCGGTTCTTCGGGCTCGGCGCTGGAAACGAATTCAACGCCGGGCAGCAACGCCAGACGCAAACCGCTCAAGGCGTGCAACAGGTTTAGACGGGTTTCATCGTCGCCGTGGCCATTGAGGGCGCGGCGGGCGCGATCCATGGTCATCAGTAGCGCGGCAGGCGCCGGCAAACGTTCGCCGGCCTTGAGGCAGGCGCGAAAATACTCGCCGACTTCACTGACCACTTGCTGCAACAAAACGTTCGGTGCGCCGGTCACTCGCGGGGTGTAGGCGAGCAGGTCGAGCAGGTTCAAACCCACGCGCACTTCACGCATGGCGATGCCAGTGTCCTGGCCCGTCATCGCCAGCCGTGGCAAGTGCTGCATCAGACGGTCGAGCAACTGCACGCCCAGTTGCCGGTGTTCGGCAAGGTTGGCCGGCTCGGTCATGTGCACGATGTCCTTCCAGCTGAAACGGGTCAGGCGTTTGGCCGCCAGTTCGACGCCGAACGGGCGGGCGATCAAGGTCCAGATAAACGCGAACAGCAAGCCCATGGGGCCGGCCAGGTTGGAGTTCACAAAAGCAAAGAAGTCCGCGTCGTAAGCGCCCTGGATGCTGATGAACGACGAAGTGTTGACCAGCGTCAGCAGCATGCCGAGGTAAAAGCGCGGCTGGACGGTCAGCGTACCCACGCAAATGAACGGGATGGCGAACGCCAGCACCAACATCGGGAAATCGTGCAGGTTCGGCAGAATCAGAAACAGATAAAGACTGGCGAACAGCACCGACATTCCGGTCCAGAAAAAGAACCGGTAGATCTGCGGCGCTGGATCGTCCATCGAGGCAAAGAAGCTGCACGCCACCGCTGCCAGAATCACCGCGCTGCCGCCGTCCGGCCAGCCAAGCAGAATCCACAGCGTCGAGGCGACGATGATTGCCAGAATCGTCGAGGCCACCGAATACAGCATCAGGCCACGGTCGATAAACGGCGTCAGACGACCGAGACGCCAGTGCCGGTAAACCGCGCGCCAACTGTCCTGACGCTCGCAGACAATCGCATCCTGCAGGCTGCGGCAGTCCTGCCACAGATCGATGAATTCGCCGAGGCGATAAATCGAGTTGGAGAACAGCAATTGCTTGCGATCTTCCAGCGCTTCAGCGCTTGGTTGCAGGGCTTCAAGCTGATCTTTCAAGGCTTGCCAGCGGTCGAGATTGGCATCCTTGTGCCCGAGCCATTCGCGGGTGGCGGTGAGCAGTGGCGCAAACTTTTCCACCAGCTCCGGCGTACGCCTTTCGAGAGCGTAGAGCGAATCTTCCAGGGCATCGATCACCGGCAACAGATGGATCATGCGCCCGCGCAGTTCTTTGGTGTTGCGCACGGTTTGCGGCCGCGAACCTTCGTGAGGCAACTGGCCGATCATGAGTTCAAGACTGTTGAAATTGGCGACCATGGCCATGCGCAGCGCGGTGACTTCTTCGGGCTGCACGTCGCGGCTGAGGAATTTCAGGCTGTAAGTTGTCGCGTCGGCGAACCATTTGCTCACGGCATCGTTGAATACCGGGGCCAGACGACGCGGCCAGAACATCGCACCCACCACAGCGGCCACGGCGATGCCGAGGAAAATCTCTTCGGTACGTGCTTCCGCCACGTCCCACACCGCCAGCGGATTATCCACTGTCGGCAAGGCGATCAGCGGCAAGGTGTAACCGGCGAGCATCAGCGCGTAGCTGTTGGCCGTGCGCAGGTGTAAGGAGAGAAACAGCAGAATCCCCGTCCACAGCGCAATCACCACCACCAGCACATAGGGGCTCTGCACAAACATCGGCACGAAAAAAACCGCTGCCGCTGCACCGAGAAAGGTGCCGATGGCGCGGTACAAGGCTTTGGAGCTGGTCGGCCCGAGGAACGGGCTGGAGACGATGTACACCGTGGCCATTGCCCAATACGGACGCGGCATTTGCATGAGCAAGGCGATGTACAGCGCGATCATCGACGCTGCAAAAGTACGAACCCCGTAGAACCAGTCCCGGGCTGGCGGAATGCCAGTGAAAAAACCGTTCAAGAATTGACCACCACTGGCGGATTGGCCGCCTCAAAAGCGCGCAGTACCCGAAGCGTAGCCTCCAGATCACTTTGATCGATGCCTTCGAGCACTTCGTGACGCAGACGCACCAGTTCGATTTCCACCGCTTGCACCAGCTCACGACCGGTGTCGGTCAGGCTCAGGCATTTGGCGCGGCGATCCTGCGCATCTTCGGTACGGCAGACGTACCCGGCATGACACAACTGATCGAGCAGACGCACCAGCGACGGACTCTCCATCCCGGCCGCCTGCGCCACCTGCACCTGTCGCACACCCTCGCCAAGCCTGCCGATCATCAACAGCGGCACGGCGCAGGCTTCGGAAATTCCATAGTTGACCAGCGTGGTCTGGCAGATCTTCCGCCAATGCCTGGCGGCCACCACCATGGCACTGCTGATGTTCATCTGGAGAGCGTCGAGGGTATCGGGCACGGGACAATGCACACTGTTAGTTTGCTAACTATCAATATCGCACTGGAGGGGAAATTCAGTCAAGTTTTGAAACAAATCTACCCGTTGGTCGTAAGCAGCGACTCAGAGTTCCTAAATGGGTACTAACGATGTATATACCTCGTTAGTACCGGAGCATTTCAAGGAATCAAAATGACAAAACAAGCTGTTTTTACAATGAAACTTGAGCCTGAACTGCGCGAGCAATTCATGGCTGAGGCAGAAGCCTCACATCGTCCCGCTTCGCAGATCATGCGAGAAATGATGCGTCAGTTTGTTCGGACTCAACAGGAAGCCCGAGAGTACGAAATCTTTTTACAACGCAAAGTCGACCTTGCACGAGAATCAATGTCTGCCGGTGACGGTATGTCTAACGAAGAAGTTGAAGCACAATTCGCCGTCAGGCGCAGGCAGGTAGAAAATCAAGGATGAGGATTATCTGGACGAAAAGGGCAGTACAGGACCGTGAAAATATTTGGGGCTACCTCCACGCAGCAAACCCAAGAGCAGCCCTCGAGATGGATCGCCGCTTCACTGAAGCGGTTTCCCGAATATCCCAAAACCCCAAAATTGGCCCCGTCGGAATAATTGCGGGCACTCGCGAACTAATACCCCACCCAAGTTATCGTCTTGTCTACCAACCGAATCACGATGTGATCTGGATACTGACACTGGTTCACACGGCGCGGACCTGGCCTTTTCCCACTTAGTAGCTAGCCCGCCCGCCCCTTCCGCAACAAAACATTCAACTGATCCACCACCTCCGCCCAATCGGCATCATCGAGAATCTCGTCACGCAAAAAATCCGCCTGGCTCTTCGTCCAGAAAAACGCGTCCGCCAAATGCAGCTCGGGTTTCAGCGGCGAATGGGTGGCGACGAATTGGTCGATGCTGACGGGGTCGTCTTTCAGGCCGAGTTGTTTGAACAGGGAGGGAAGGCTATGGGTTGGACTTTCCATTGCAGTGATCCTAGAAATTAGCGGTGTCAGGAAATTAATCGCGGGCAAGCCCGCTCCCGCAGGACTTTCAGGGAAACAAAAAATGTGTGTACACCTCAAAACCTGTGGGAGCGTGGATTGCCCGCGAAGGCGTCAGCACTGGCGCTGAAAAACCTAATGACTCAACTCCCGCACCTCGGCATGCGGCACCATTTTCAGGAATTCGGGCATGCTCATGTGCAGCAGGTTGTGATGATTGCCGGCCTCCAGATAGATGTCTTGCTGGCGGGTCAGCAGCGGGTCGATGACCATGTCCAGCCCGTAGGAATCTCCCAGCGGCGGCACCGCGCCGCGCTCGCAGTCGTCGAAGATGTGCGCCAGGTTGCTTTCGCGGGTGATCTGCCACTCGCCGCTGCTACGCACCTTGCTCAAGTCCAGATGCCGACTGGCCGGCAGCACGGCCATCAGGTAATGCCCGTGGTGGTCGTCGAGGATCACCGATTTCGCCACCCGTTCGGCCGGAACCCCGGAAACGCGGGCGGTTTCCAGACTGCTGGACGAGTGCGGATGGGCGAGGATGTCGTACTCGCAATGCGCCCGGGTCAGGCTACCTTGCACTTTTTTGGCCATACGCATGATGCACCTCGGTATTGCGCTTAACGTTTGTTCCTGTGTCTTTGAGTCTAGTTCGACAGGCTGCCGGCGAAGGGAAATCCGCTCACCGGACACATCCGCACATTGATCAAAATTCATCCAGCGCAACCCTCAACTAGACTGAAAGAACCAGCCAGGACTCTCGCGGAGGGTCACGTGAACAGCCGATGTTGTGCGTTTGCCTTGCTATTGTTGATCAGCGGATCGGTACTTGCTGCCGACACGCCGTTGCCAGCCATGAGCCCGATAGGGCTGTGGCTGATTACGTTGGGCATCGTTTTTCTGATCGCCGAAGCCGCTCTGCCCAATTACGGCGTGATCGGTCTGGGCGGGATCATCATGTTCGTCATCGGTGCGCTGATTCTGGGCAATGCCGAACTGCCGGTGCCGATGATGATCGGCCTTGGCCTGATCAGCGCCCTGCTGCTCCTTGCACTGATCATCCGCGCCTTGAAAACCCGACCGCGCCACGCCGTCAGTGGCGATGCCGGCCTGGTCGGCAGTGTCACGGCGGTGACCGCTGTGCAGCCGGAGAACGCCCATAGTGGTTGGGTGCAGTTGCAAGGCGAACATTGGCAGGTCCTCAGCGCCACGCCGCTGCATAGCGGGCAATCGGTGCGCGTAGTCGGGCGTAAAGGCTTATTGCTGAAAGTCACCGCGACTGACGCGGCTCAACACGGAGAGTGATCATGGGTCTGCAAATCGGTTTTGTTGCGCTGCTGTTATTGGTGATCGCCCTCGCCGGGTCGACGTTCCGCATCCTGCGCGAATACGAGCGCGGTGTGGTGTTCCAGCTCGGGCGGTTCTGGCAGGTCAAAGGCCCGGGGCTGATCCTGTTGATCCCGGTGGTGCAGCAAATGGTCCGGGTCGACCTGCGCACCGTCGTCCTCGATGTGCCGCCGCAGGACGTGATCACCCGCGACAACGTTTCGGTGAAGGTCAACGCGGTGCTGTACTTCCGCGTGCTCGATCCGCAGAAGGCGATCATTCAGGTCGAGGATTTTCTTTCGGCCACCAGCCAATTGGCCCAGACCACATTGCGCGCGGTGCTAGGCAAACATGAACTGGATGAATTGCTGGCCGAGCGCGAGCAACTGAACATCGACATCCAGCAAGTGCTCGACGCGCAGACCGACGCCTGGGGCATCAAGGTCGCGAATGTCGAGATCAAGCACGTCGACCTCAACGAATCGATGGTCCGGGCGATCGCCAAACAGGCTGAAGCCGAACGGGAACGGCGAGCGAAAGTGATCCACGCCGAAGGCGAGTTGCAGGCTTCTGAAAAACTCATGCAGGCTGCGGAAATGCTCGGTCGCCAGCCCGGCGCCATGCAATTGCGTTACATGCAGACCTTGAGTTCGATTGCCGGGGACAAGAGCTCGACAATTGTCTTTCCGCTGCCGATCGAATTACTTAAAGGGATGGCGGATTTGTCCGGAAAATCCTGAAAAGCAAAAGATCGCAGCCTTCGGTAAATCCTACAGGGACACGTGCAGGAGCTGCCGAAGGCTGCGATCTTTCATGAGTTGCGCAGCAACTCCAGATCCACAAAACAACGCTGAGCAAAGTGACGCATTCGCTCTTTCAACAACGCCGAAGCCTCACGACGCTTGTCCTCACCATCGGCAACGAAGGATTGCGACGGCTGCTTCGCGTGTAAATCCACCGCCGCAAACACCTGCTGACGCTGTACATCATCCAGGCGAAAAAACCGCCCCAAGCGCCCCGCCATTGCATCTGGCAACTCGCTGTAATTCACCGGCAGCCCGCCAGAATCGCGGCAATGCGCCAATCCTGCCTTAAGCAACCGGCCCAAGCGTCGGGCGATGAAATCCTCGCGACCTGCGAACGGCAAACCATCCTCCAGCACGCAATCACCGAGCATGCCCGGCACCATGTGCATGCCAGGGCGACGCAAATGGGAGACGGCGATTTCCAATGGATCGCGATACACAAACAGCCACGGCGTATCAGCAAAACATTCCTGCAACCGCGGCCATTCGCCGATGTTCCAGGCATCCAGCTTGATCACCAGTCGCTGCTCCACGCCACGACGACGCTGCCCGTATGCCGAAAGCAGCCCGACGATCGCGGCGCGGCGCTCAGGCGCAGGTAAATCACTGCGCAACAACGCATCGAGCGGCGGAGGTTCGGAGACGACAATATGATCATCGAGTCGGGCGAGCATCTGGCTGATCAGCGTCGAGCCACAGCGCGAGGCGTGCAGAATGAACGCACTTGGCGCCAAACCCGAACTCTGCGCGTGCCAATCGCTGAGTGCCGCCAGCGGTGTCTGCCGACGGAAAGCCTGATTGAACGGCAAGCGCAGGGCATCGTCGACCGCGTCGCGGAAAAAGGGCTGCTGCAGCGGCCTGTCACCGAACCAGCACCAATCCACCTGCCACTGCCCGGCAACCGGCCAGATACGAATCGGCAACCAGCCGTCGAAGTTCAGCCGCTCCATTGCTCATTCCATTGCCGACGACCGTTGCGCATCGCCGCGCGCAGTTCTTCGCGGGAGAACGGCAGGCCTTGTGCGGCAGCCAGTTCCAGGGTTCGGGAGATGAACTGCTCAGGATCGTGCAGCTCCTGCAACGCTCGCGACAGCGAGGCGTCCTTGGCTACCAACCGTTGAAAACACTGCAACGTGGTCTCGGCCAACTCCGCTTCAGGCGTGCTCGCCATGCCTTCACCAATTCTCTCCTCCAGCCACGCATCGGGCCGGCAGTCGAGGACCAGATGAACCCGCGCCGATGTATCGCGGTTGTCCACCCGATGCGCTCGCGCCAGATCGAGAAACCAACATTCTCCCGCCCTCATCGGGATCCGCTGGCCATCGAGCCAGAAGTCCACCTCGGGCGGGCTGAGCAACGGGATGTGCAGGCGTAGATCGGCGTCCGGGCCATCGAGATCGTAGTCCCGGTGTTCATGAATCCGTGCACCCGGGCCCAGGCGCAATAAGCGTGCACTGACGATTTTCAACGGCAGATCGCGCAGCCCTTGTTGCCAGCGATCATCCAGCAACCACGGTGCGCGGCATAAAGGCGCGCCGCGTCCGGGGGATAATTCGGTCAGCGCATCGGCCGCCGAAATCAGCGCGACGCCGCTCCAGTCGCCCGAAAAGTAGTCCGTATTGAAGTGACTGCGCCAGGTGTCATCGGCAATCGCCGCCAGCGCTTGCAACAACAGCGGCAGATCCACCGTCACCGGCAGACGCGAAAACGCCGGACGGCTCATGCGTTTGGCAACACCGAACATTCGCCGAGCCAGGTCAGCAGTCGATCAAGGCAGGCTTCGACCGGTTGCGCGCCGGTGTCGACCACCAAAGACGCCTGCAACGGTGGCTCGTAGGGCGCCGACACCCCGGTAAACCCAGGCAATTCACCGCGTCGCGCACGGGCGTAATGCCCTTTCGGATCACGCTGCTCGCACACCGCCAGCGCTGCGCGGCACCAGACTTCGCGATAGTCCTCACCCAGGCGTGCAGCAAACACTTCGCGTAGTTCCGCCAGCGGCGCGATCATCGCCAGAATCACGATCTGCCCGTTTTCCACCAGCAACGCCGCCAGCTCGCTGGCGCGGCGAATGTTTTCCAAGCGATCACCGTCAGTGAAACCGAGGTCACGGTTGAGGCCTACGCGCAAACCATCGCCGTCGAGCACCACGCTCTGCACACCACGCCCAAACAATTGCGCGTGCAATGCCTGGGCGAGCGTCGATTTGCCCGCCGCCGGTAAACCGGTCAGCAGAATCGCCGCACCGCGATGGCCGTTACGGGCCTCGCGCTGCGTGCGACTAATGCTGGCGCTCGGCGCCAGCACATCACTGCGCGGGAGCATGCGCCACCACGGGCACCGAAATATCCCCTGCTGCCCACGCCGACTCACGATTGGCCAGCGCGGTAGCGATCGACTGCACCTCGGTGGATTGCACCTGATCCGGCAGCGGATCGAGGCCGGCACTGGCGAAGATCTGGCCGTAGGCATTGCGCAGATCGGCGTACGACAGGTCGCGACGCAGATCCGCCTGCAGGTTGTTCAGCTCACCCTGAATCAACTCCAGTTCGCCAATCCCGGCAGCCTGATGCCGATTGCGCAACTGACCGACGATTTGCCCGTCGATGTCCGACAGTTGCTGGTTGGTCTTGAACTGGCGCAGGGCTTCTTGATAGTTGGCGTTGGCCACATAGAGCTGCGCCAGCACCGCAATCGACATCGCCTGACGTCGCGCAGTGGCGACTTCTTCACCGGCCTTGGCGACGTTGATCGCCGCCGGGGCGGAAATCACGTTGAACAGGTTCCAAGTGACTTTGACGCCGTAGTCGGCCCAACCCTGCTCGACCAGGAACGAGTTGCTGTCGTAATGCCCACCCGCCGAAAACTCCAGGCCCGGCAACAGACGCAACATGGCTTTGCGGGTTTCCGCGGCGCTGATGCGCGTCTGGTAATCCTGCTCGCGCAGCTCCGGACGGCTGGTCAGGGCTTCTTGCTCAAGTTTGGCAAGATCGACCTTGAGCTCGGGAATCTGATAGCCGTCATCCGTGGCCAGGGTCAGGTTGGTGCCCAACGGCAGGTTGATCAGCGTCGCCAGCTCGGTTTTCGCCAGCGACAGCGCACGGCGCTGCTCTTCCAGCTGTCGGGTGGCTTCGATCAGCGAACGCTGATAACCCAGCGATTGCACCGGATCACCAATGCGTTGATCACTCAGGGTCTGGCTGTTGTCGCGGGCGGTTTGCACTCGTGCCATGAGGCTGTCGATTTGCTTGAGCAGACGTTCGGCGGCCATCGCTCGCCAATAGGCCGAGCGCACGTCCTGAACGATGGTGTTGATCACTTTGCGCCGACGTTCCTGGACGATCAGACGCTGGTCGCCCTGCTGCTTGGCGCTGATGTAGCTGACACCGAAGTCGAGGACGTTCCAGACCATGGTCAGGTCGGCGACATCGCGGTCACGATCCTGCGAGGTCGACGGCTCCAGAGACTGCGTGCCGGTGCGCACGCTCTGGCTGCTGGAGGCGTTGACGTTGTTACGCCCGACGTACCCGGCGTCCAGTGCCATACGTGGCAACATGTCGAAACTGGCGAGGTCGAGCTGCCGCTTGGCCAGCGCTTCCTCCATGATTTTCAAACGGCCTTCGAGGTTGTATTTCACCGCTCGGGCCATGGCTTGGTGCAGGGTCAACGGGCCGCGCAGCGGTTCCTGATCCTTGTACATGCTTTGCAGGTCGGTTTTGGCTCGTTGTTCACTGACGCTGCGCTCAATCGGCTCACTGGTCACTGCACACCCGCTGATCGCCAGCGCCAGCAGACTGGCACCGAACAACTTCTGACTTTTCTTCATCCCTGGATCGCCCCTAGGTCCCGCACAGTGTTGAGTAGTTGTTTTTTCAGGCCGACATTTCGCTGATGCCGATCTGTTGCAGAGCTGCCGCCAGGCTGTCGACCCGGTGTTGCTCGGCGTCTTTGATTTCTTGCAGTTGCTGCCCCAGCGTCGGCGCGCCAAAGACACCGCGCAGGCCCTGGGAAACATCGCCGGCCTTGAGCGACTGGCTGCCGAAGGCATTCAAGGAATCATGCTCGGCGCCGCTGTTCTGGTTGAACAGGCTCGACAGCGTGCTGCTGGCAAATACGCCGCCATCACCACCGCCAAAGCCAAGGAAACCGTGCCCGGATCCATCGCCGCCGCTGTCACTGCTGCTGAACACCTGCGCGATAAAGCTGCGGCTGAGGGCCCCGTGATTGATGAAAATATCGCCAATCGGACGAATGCCGTTGCCGATTACCCGTTGCTCGAACAACGGCGCGAAGGTCAGCGGTGAGCCGAGATCGCCGGTTGGCGGAGTGAAGATGATCGGTTGCAACGGCACGTTCAGCGGCGGTGGCGGCACCACCGGGTCGCTGCTGCGAATCAGTGGATCCGGGATCACAACGCTGACCGGCGTGGTCGGCACGATGGGCGGAATGACCACAGGCACGGTGTTGATCGCGTAGTTGTTGGAGCTGCTGACACCGCTGCCGCTGTTGCCGGACGCATCGCTGACCCCGGCACTGTTGACGCTGATCGCGTTGCTGGCGCTGTTGACGTTGGCGTTCGGCGTCAGGGTTGCGGTCCAGGTTTTGCCGCCGTCGCTGCTGCTCAGGTTGGACAAGGTGCCGTTGCCGACGTTGATGTCCGCCAGATCAAAACCGCTGACCGCCTCGTTGAAGGTAATGGTCACCTGCGAGGTCTGGCCGATGCCCATGTTCGGGTTGGCGATGACCACCGTGGCGGTCGGCCGTTCGCTGTCGAGGGCGTAATTGTTCGACACCGCGACGGTACTGCCAACGTTGCCGGCCAGATCGCTGACGTTGCTGGTGTCGAGCGCAATGAAGTTACTTGGATCAGTGACATTGGCCGTCGGCGTGAACGTCGCGGTCCAGGTCTTGCCACCGTCGCTGCTGCTCAGGTTGCTCAAATCGCCATTGGTCACGCTCAGGTCGGACAGGTCGAAATTGCTCACCGCCTCGCTGAAAGTGAAGGTCACCGTGGTGGTCTGGCCGATGCCCAGGTGCGGATTGGCGACGACAATGTCCACCGTCGGCCGGGTCGCGTCGAGCACGTAGTTGTTGGAAATCGCGATGCTCGCGCCAAGGTTGCCGGCCAAGTCCTGAACGCCGGCGGTGTCGACGATGATCAGGTTAGTGGTGTCGTTGACGTTGGCGGTCGGCGTCAGGGTCGCGGTCCAGGTGGTGCCGCCATCGCTGCTGGTCAGGTTCGACAATGTACCGTTGGCGACGCTGATGTCCGACAGGTCAAAACCGCTGACCGCTTCGCTGAAGGTGATGGTCACCGTGGTGGTTTCACCGATGCCCAGGCGATTGTCGGCGACCACGATGGTGGCGGTCGGCAGCGCCGTGTCGATGGTGAAATTGTTCGAATCGGTGGTGCCGACACCACTGTTGCCAGAAGCGTTGGTCACACCGCTGTTGTCGAGGGTGATCAGGTTGCTGGTGTCGGTGATATTGCTGGTTGGCGTGAATGTCGCCGTCCAGGTAATGCCGCCGTCACTGGAGGCGACGTTGCTCAACGTGCCGTTGGCGATGGTCAGGTCAGCGTTGGTGAAACCGCTGACGGCCTCGCTGAAGGTGATGGTCACCGTCGAGGTTTCCCCGGCCTTGAGCGCGGTGTCCGCGACAATGATCGTTGCAGTCGGCACTTCGGTCTGCACGGCGTAGTTGGCCGAACTGGTGGTACCGGTGCCGGTATTGCCGGCCAGATCGCTGATACCGCTGTTGTTGAGGATGATCAGGTTGGTCGCGTCGCTGACGCCAATGGTCGGGGTGAATGTCGCCGTCCAGGTGATGCCACCGTCGCTCGACGAGACATTGCTCAGGGTGCCGCTGGCGACGCTCAGGTCGGAATTGTCGAAACCTGTGACCGCTTCGCTGAAGGTGATCGTGACGAGCGCGGTTTCGCCGGGACGCAGATCACTGTCACTCATGACGATAGTGGCGGTCGGGCGCTGACTGTCGACCGCGTAATTGTTGGAATCGGTGGTGCCGCTACCGAAATTGCCAGCGAGGTCAGCGATGCCGGTGTTGTCCAGGGTGATGACGTTGGTGGTGTCGGTGATGCCCGGCGCTGGCGTGAAGGTGGCCGTCCAGGTGACACCGCCATCGCTGCTGCTCACCGTGCTCAGCGTACCGTTGGCGATGATCAGGTCGGCGTTGGTGAAACCGCTCACCGCCTCGCTGAAGGTGATGGTCACCAGCGAGGTCTGGCCGACGCCGAGCGCTGTATCTGCGACCACGATGGTAGCGGTCGGACGCACGGTGTCGATGGCGAAATTGTTCGAGTCGGTGGTGCCGCTACCGGCGTTGCCGGACAGGTTTTGCACGCCGGAATTGTCCAGCGTAATCAGGTTGGTGACGTCGGTGATGTTGCTGGTCGGCGTGAAGGTGGCCGTCCAGGTGATGCCGCCGTCGCTGCTGCTGACAGCGCTCAAAGTACCGTTGGCAATCGTCAGATCGGCGTTGGTGAAGCCGGTCACTGCTTCGCTGAAGGTGATGGTCACCAAAGAGGTTTCGCCGATTTTCAGGCCAGGGTCGGCCACGATGATGGTCGCGGTCGGCAGTATGGTGTCGATGGTGTAGTTGTTGGAGTTGGTCGTGCCGCTGCCGGCGTTGCCCGCCAGGTCGGCGATACCGGCATTGGCCAGTGCGATCAAGTTAGTGGCGTCGTTGACACCGACATTCGGGGTGAACGTCGCCGTCCAGGTAATGCCGCCATCGCTGCTGCTCACCGCCGTCAGCGTACCGTTGGCAATCGTCAGGTCGGCGTTGGTGAAACCGCTCACCGCTTCCGAGAAAGTGATGGTCACCAACGACGTTTCACCGGCGCTCAGGCTGGAATCCGCGACCACAATGGTCGCGGTCGGGCGCTGAGTATCAATCGCGTAATTACCGGAATCGGCGGTGCCGCTGCCAGCGTTGCCGGCCAGATCGACAATACCGGTCTGATCGAGGGTAATGACGTTGGTCGCATCGGTGATGTTGGCGCTCGGCGTGAACGTCGCGGTCCAGGTAATGCCGCCGTCGCTGCTGCTCACCGCCGTCAACGTGCCGTTGGCGATGGTCAGGTCGGCGTTGGTAAAACCGCTCACCGCTTCGCTGAAGGTGATGGTCACCAGCGAGGTTTCGCCGATTCTCAAGCTGTTGTCGGTCAATACGATGGTCGCGGTCGGGCGCACGGTATCGATGGCGTAGTTGTTGGAATCGGTGGTGCCTGTGCCGGCGTTACCGCTCAGATCGCTGATGCCGGTGTTGGTCAGGGTGATCAGGTTGGTCGCGTCGGTGATGCTCGCGGTCGGCGTGAACGTCGCCGTCCAGGTAATGCCGCCGTCGCTGCTGCTCACCGCCGTCAACGTGCCGTTGGCGATGGTCAGGTCGGCGTTGGTGAACCCGGTCACCGCTTCGCTGAAGGTGATGGTCACCAGCGAGGTTTCACCGATTTTCAGTGCGTTGTCAGCGACCACGATGGTCGCCGTCGGCCGTGCGGTGTCGATCGCGTAGTTGTTGGAGTTGGTGCTGCCAGTGCCGGCGTTGCCGGCCAGGTCAGTGACCCCGGTGTTGTCCAGAGTGATCAGGTTGGTGGTGTCGGTGATGCTCGTGGTTGGCGTCAGCGTGGCGGTCCAGGTAATGCCGCCGTCGCTGCTGCTCAGTCCGCTCAAGGTGCCGTTGGCCACGGTCAGGTCGGCGGTGGTGAAGCCGCTCACCGCTTCGCTGAAGGTGATGGTCACCAAAGAGGTTTCGCCTGCCGCCAGATTGCTGTCGGCAACGACAATGGTCGCGGTCGGCCGCACCGTGTCGACCACATAATTGGCCGAATCGGTGGTGCCGCTGCCGGCGTTGCCGGCCAGGTCGGCGATGCCGGTGTTGTCCAGGGTAATGAGGTTGGTGGTGTCGGTGATGCTGGCGGTCGGGGTGAAGGTCCCGGTCCAGGTGATGCCACCGTCGCTGCTGCTCACCGCCGTCAACGTGCCGTTGGCGATGGTCACGTCAGCGTTGGTGAAGCCGGTCACAGCTTCACTGAAGGTGAAGGTCACCAGCGAGGTATCGCCGATTTTCAATGCCGTATCGGACATCACGATGGTCACGGTCGGCCGTGCGGTATCGATCGCGTAATTGACGGAATTGGTGGTACCGACGCCCGCCACGCCGTCGCTGATTGCATTCACCCCAGTGTTGTCGAGGGTAATCAGGTTGGTGCTGTCGGTAATGTTGTTGGTCGGCGTGAAAGTCGCGGTCCACGTCAGGCCGCCGTCGCTGCTGCTCACCGCCGTCAGCGTGCCATTGGCAATCGTCAGGTCGGCGTTGGTGAAGCCGCTCACTGCGCGGCTGAAGGTGATAGTCACCAGCGAGGTTTCGCCGATTTTCAGCGCTGTGTCGGCCATCACGATGGTGGCGGTCGGCGGCTCCACATAGGCGGTGTTGAGCGTACCGCCGTTGTTGTAGATCGCTGCGAAGGCCAACGGCACAGAACCCGACACGCCGCCGCCAAGTTCCGTGCCGCCGGCGCCGCTGCCGGCAGCGTTGCCGCTGATGGCGCTGAAGTTGGCGGCGGTGATCAATACCGTGCCGCCCTGATTCCAGATCGCGCCGACGCCGCGCCCGCCATCGCCGCCATTGAGATTGTTGCTGCCCAGGCCGCTGCCACCGCCACCACCGCCGCCCGCACCGATGTTGTTGCTGATGACAGAGGTGCCGACGATTTTCAGGGTGCCGGTGGAGGCGTTGTAAATACCGCCGGCGGCATTGCCGCCGACGCCGCCGACCTTGTCCCAGCCGGAGCCGCCACCGCCGCCGCCAATGGAAATAGTGCCGTTGCTGGCCGTGCCGCCATTGCCACCGTTGCTGTAATCAGCCACGCCGACACCGCCGACACCACCGGTTGTGCTACCACCGCGACCGCCCATGTGCGTCGCGTCGTAACCGCCACCGTAACCGCCGACACCGCCGCTGCCGGCCTGGCCGCCCAGCGTGCCAGTGCCCGGCCCGGCAATGCCGCCATGGCCGCCACCCTGACCGCCGAGGCCGCCACCACCGCCACCGCCGCCGCCATAGTTGGCGCCCGTGACACCACCGCCACCGCCGCCACCCGCCGCGGCGTTACTGGTGACCGAGACGTTGTTCAGCGTGAGAATGCCGGCGTTGAAAATACCGCCGCCCATGGCGCCGGTCGCCCCGTAGCCGCCATTGCCGCCGTTGCCGGAAACAAGGCCGCGAGTGATCACCAGACCGTCCAGCGTCACCGTGCTGCCGGAGGTGACTTCCACCACCCGGGTTTTATACTGACCATCGAGAGTGACGTCGGCGACACCGTCGTTGTTCAGGTCGCCATCGACGGTGATGTTCTTGTTGATCAGCAATTCAGAGGTCAATTGCACGGTCATGCCGCTACTGAACGTGACGATATCGCCGTTCTGCGCCGAGGCCAGGGCTGCGCGCAGGGAGCCGACCCCGGTG
Source organism: Pseudomonas sp. TH06 (assembly GCF_016651305.1). GTDB lineage: Bacteria > Pseudomonadota > Gammaproteobacteria > Pseudomonadales > Pseudomonadaceae > Aquipseudomonas. The sequence goes on from NZ_JAEKEC010000001.1 coordinate 1,286,817, forward strand.
TTCGCATTGTTGGTGGCGGTCCACGTGGCCAGACCCCATTGATATTCACTCATGGCCTTGGTCGACAGCACGTTGGCGCTTTCGATGGTGCCGGTGGCGATTTCCAGATCCCAGTCGCCACCCACGCCGGTGCGGTTGTTCGAAGCCGCCACGTCGCGCCCGGTCAGTTGTGCCAGCGAGTCGACGAAGCTCAGACCGCGCTCGCCTTCGGCGGTGTAGCAGCCGTAGATCAGGATGTCGCCGCCGGCATTCATGTCCTTGCCGATTTCACCGAGGATCGCGCTGCGTTGCGCGACGTTGTCGGCAGACAGGTAGCTGTCGCCCAGCCACAAGTCGCCGGCATTGCCGTGGGCGATGATCTGCACCGAACTGATGCCCTGATGCTGACTGAGGTAATCGGCGATCTGCTGCAGACCATCCTTACTTGCGTCGAGCTTGACCACTTGTGTGCCGGGCGCGACCCCTTTGAGCAGGCTGTCGGCATCCTTGACCCGCGAATCGACAAACACCACGCTCTGGCCCGGCACTGCGACAGGGCTGGCGGCCGGGGTGGCGTCGGCCTGTCCATGGGTGTCCTTGCTGACCGACGGGTGATCGGCGGTTGGCGTCTTGGCCGCGTCCGCCGTGGGATGGCTATCGGCCTGGGCTGCGGTGTCGGCCACGGTGGCGGCGACAGCGCCGTCGAACAGCATGCGCGGTTCCAGCGGCATGATCATCGGCGCCGCCAGCGTGCGTTGGCCTGCGGTTCCCTGCGCTTGCTTCTTGCTCCACCACATGTCGCTCACCCGGACTCGAACACAGTTGTTGATACATCAATGAAAAACGCCGCGATCAACTGATCGCGGCGTCGGACTTCATACGAATGACATTGGCGGCGCTGGCTGAGCCATCGAGCCAAAAGGACAAATCAGCGTATTGCTTGAACAAATCCGGCGGCAGGATGGTGCGCCGCGACTGCAGGGCCACTTTCGGTTTGACCTTGTGCAGGCCGGCCACACCGAGGGCTTGATCGAATTCCGGAGCGTCATAGGCCAGGTGGTCGAAATCGTGTTCGAACCACGGCTCGCCGATGAACTCGTAGACCAACCGCAGTACCCGTTCCGGGGCCTGGGTCAGCAAGTCATAGTCGATGATCAGCAGCGAATCGGCATGTTCGCCGTAATAGGCTTCCTTGAGCGCCGCCCAGGCAAAACCGACCAGGCGATTGCGCTGAGCGAGAGTTTCACAGCGGCTATAGACGGTGTTGCGCTCGACGGCATCGCCGAACAGCTTGGTGTTTTCGTAAGGATTGGCCCGGTACAACCGCTCGAGGCTGTCCATCACCCAGGCGACGTTGCGCACGCAAGCGATGACCTTGGCCTTGGGAAACAGGTCGTTCAGCGCCGGCAGCCGTGAACTCCACTGGCGATTGGTGTCGAACACCACCGGTTTGTCGGCCTTGTCGGCATAGAAGGAATCGAACAACCCACGCAACAGACGACGGCGCATCTGGGTGTCGATGACGGCGCCGAATTCGCTGCCGGCGCTGCATTGTTCGAGGACGCTGGAAAAGAGAGAGCCGACCGGGCTGGTCATACCGGCGTGAAAGCGCGGATTCTGCAAAAGGATCGCAGAAAGCAGGGTCGAGCCTGAGCGCGGCAAGCCGGAGATAAAGTGGAACTGCTGCAATCCCTTCACCGTAGTCGAAAGTCCTTTTGTCCGACAAAGCGTAGTTCAACAGTACCCCTTCGACTAGTAGTGTTTTGATATCAATTCAGAGCAAAAATGACTAAATAGTTAACTTTTAATCGCGAATATAAAGGTGAAACGATTTAGTCCATTCAGGACTCATTCAGCCGCCGCTTTCGACACGAACAATCGCGCTTGAACCCCGCCCGCGTGCACCTCGCCGCTGGACTGCCAAGTCTTGGGCAGCGACGGAAATTCTCCAGAATCACCGAAGGTTCCGACCAGCCAGACCCGCTCCTTGCCGGGCAACTCGGCAAGGCTGTCGAGGTAGACATCGTCGGTCACCAGCGTGCCAAAACCATACTCATTCGGCCGCGTTGAATGGCCGTCGGCTGCGGGTGCCGTGTAGAGGCGCACTTGAGCGCCGGTTCGATCGTAATAGACGTAACTCAGATACCAGAGCATGTCGCTGGTGACGATGCGGTCGCCGGGCTGGAAATGCTGATTGACGTAATTCACCACATGGTCGAGCTGATCATTGCTGTCGACCGTGGCGTTGTTGTTCACGCCAACCAATTCGACCCCGATCAACGACACCAGCACTGCCAGGGCGAGTACCCGCACGCGGCCGTACAAACGATCAATGGCCAGCGCCGCCAGCAGCGGCAAGCCCAGCGCATAAGCGGTCAGATACCGTTCGATGAACACCGGCGTGATAAACGACACGACAAACACCAGCACCAGTGGCAACCCGGTGTAGAGCGCCAGCAGAACACTGCCACGGGACACACTGCGATCACGCATCACCGCCACCGCCGCGAGTCCCAAAAGCGCCAATGGCAGAGCCAGGAAGACTGGCAGCGGCAGCTGTTCGCCGTCGTCCTGAATCAGCCATGACCAGACCATCGACGGTAGCGACGACAGCGTGACCGGGTCCTCCCAGCCGACATCGCCACCGACTTTCAGTTGCTCCATGTGCTGCATCAGATCGAGCAGATTGGGCAGCCACGGCAGGTACAGCACGACGATGGCCAGATTCGCCAACCACCAACTGGCACGCTGGATATGCCGGAACCGGTAACCGCGTTGCACGCGGATCACCCCCAGATAAATCCAGTGACACAGCACCGCCAGCACGGCGAAGTAATGGGTGTACAGCGCGGCGGTCATCAACAGCGCATAAAACACCAGATAGCGGTGGCGCTGCGGGCGCCGGATCCAGTAGACCAGCGCCAGCGTGGCCGCGATCAGCAACAACCCGAGCAACGAATACATGCGCACTTCCTGGCTGTAGCGCACCGCCGTCGGCAACAACGCCAGCAACACGCCGGCGATGAGTGCGGCGCGACGCGTGGCCAGTCGATCCACCAGCCACACGCCGAGGCCGACTGCGGCAATGCCGGCCAAGGCGCTGAGACAGCGCAGGGCAAAAATGCCGTCGCCGAACAGCTCGATCCAGCCATGCAGCAACATGAAATACAGCGGCGGATGCACATCGAACGCCGCGTGGTGCCAGATCCCGCCCAGCGAATAGCGCGCCAGCAGCAGGCTGGAACCCTCGTCGCCCCAGATCGCCGCCGCCGTCAGGTCGTAAAAACGCACAGCTGCCGCCAACAGCATGATTGGCAGCAGCCAGTATTCCCTGGCCCAGCGGATTAAATGCAAGTTGCCAAACCCTGACCCCGGCGTCGCGTGCGGGTCCTGCGTATCGCCCATCGGAATAACTCTGTTTACCGCCATTGCTGCCTCTTTTTGCCGCGCCCCAATACCACGCATTCATGAGTCGAAACTCAACAGTCACTGTAGGTCAGTCACCGGATAACCGTCGATGCCAGGTTGCGCTTTCACGACATCCGGCAACCTTGCCAATCCGCGTCTACGCTCTGGCGTGGCGAGACCTGGCCATGGCAGGCGAAGGCATCGGAACTGCCGGAGTCCACGATTGGCCCGCCGACCACCAATCAGAAGGATGAGGACTTTATGGACGTTTACATGGGCACTGTTCTGACGTTTGCCTTCAACTATGCGCCCAGCGGCTGGGCCTTGTGCAATGGTCAGACCATGAGTATTGCGCAATACAACGCGCTGTTTGCATTGTTGGGCACCACTTATGGCGGCAATGGCACGCAGACCTTCTTGCTGCCCAATCTGCAAAGCCGAATGCCGATCTGCCAAGGCAGCGGCCCGGGCCTGACGCCACGGGTGATGGGTGAGATCTCCGGCGCCGAACAAGTCACTGCGACCCTGAACAATCTGCCAAACCATACCCACACACTGGCGGGCCTCACCGCCACCACCACCGTGCAACTGGCCAACCCGGCGAGTAACCCGGTAGGCATCCCCACCGCCACCAATTCCTACATGGGCGCCTCGGGCTCCGGGCCGGGGCTGGCGAATATCTTCTCCGACGCGCAAGGCGCCTCGGCCATCCCGCTCAGGGGCGCATCGACCACCATCAGCGGCACCATCAGCCCCACCGGCAACGGCTTGCCGATGGCAATCATGAACCCGTATCTGGCGCTCAACTTCAGCATCGCCCTGCAGGGTCTCTACCCGTCACGTAACTGACCGACCGCCGGGGGAGTTCTCTCCCCCGGCCTCTCAACTGGCTGGAGCAAGACCATGCTGCAAACGGTTAAAAGCCAACACTTCGAGGCACTTCTCGGGCGGATCGGCACCTTGTACCTGCCCGATGGCGGCACGCTGCAAATCCATATCGGGGAACTCGAAGAAAAACCGCTGGCGAAAATGCGCTACAGCGAACGCATGCCGTTCTGCGTCGAATTGAACACTCTGGAACCGACTGAATTTGTCGACGGCTTGTGTGCTCTGGAGTTACCGGAACTGGGACGGGTCGAGGGTATCTTCGTCTCACGGGTGCCACCGATGGGCCGGGACCCGGCGCTGGCTTACTTCCACGTCAGCTTCAACTGACTCAATACAAAAAATTAAAGTGGGAGCGGGCTCGCCCCCACTGGTGTTTTGTATTTCAGATCCGGGCATCGAGGTTATCCAGGGCTCGGTTGACGCTCATTACCCCGAGCATCAACGCCACAGACAAATCGGAATAGCCCTACACATAAAACAGAATCACCCGGCATTCAAGCTTGAGGTCGCTCGCCAAAGTTCCCCGTTTTGCAGAACGGGACACGGACGTGACCAGACTCATCCCTCAACGCGAACTCCACGGCCAACAGGTACTCGACATCCACCAAGCCATGGACACCTTTCGACAGGCACTCAATCGCCCGGATGAACTGCCGGGTTTCGATGCCTTGCTCGATGCAATGGGCCTCAATCAATCCAACTACCTGCAGGGCGCCAACCAGCGAAAACTCGTCGAAGCCATCAGCAACGGCGAGTGGGTCTTAGTGAAACCACGCGTTGTTACCGATAACAGCGGCGCCTCCTGGAACGCCTTCAAACCCCAACCCGAGCCACCTCCCGCCCAGCATCTGGTGGAAGAACACGCCTACGCCCTGCCCCAACCGGCAGAGTCGGGTTTTCACATTGTCCAAAAACCCATAACCCTCGAAGTGCTGGAGCGTGCGCTGTACGAAACGACACCCAGCGATGCCCTGCGCCGTGAATTCCGTTTGCTCAATCGTCACCTCGGCGAACAGGTCAAACCGGGGCAAATGGTCATCTTCAGCGACTCGCGCAACTACATGTGTCGACGCGAAGAGGCGCATATGATGGCCGCGGCGGAGAAAGTGAATGAAGCGCTTAAGAATCTGACGGATGAAGAGGCTTCGTTCATGGTTGAGCACCATGATGTGATTGAGCCATTTCTAGGGGTTTCTTCCGGCGGGCTGGGTGTCGCGTCGATCATGGTGGGGCAGCACATTGAAACGCTTGAGAACACGCTTAAAGAATTGAAGCGCCTACACGAAGAGCAATATCGCCAATATGGCAATCTCAACTCACCGGAGTTTTTTGCCCAACGCAAAAGATTGATGACGAAACTTGATGCCAGTTTGAGCCCGTTGGTTCGAAAGACAACGGGTATTCCGGATCACCCGAAACTTAAGCGGGCGCTAGGTTTATCTTCACGAAGAATCGTACATAACTGGAACAAGGCAGGTGCACCGACTCAATTGCCTGGCTACGCGACAAATATCCAGGGTGTCGCGCGAGCCGCAAAATACATGAAGGCCGGTGGATACGTGGCCATTGGCCTTGGCGCCAGTTCTGCGGCGATGAAGATTTACGAAACGTGTCGCACCGGACGTGAGGAGGAGTGCCGTCAGGCTAGATTTATAGAGGGATCGAAGCTGTCTGGAAACGTTCTAGGCGGAGTGATAGCGGGCAGACTGGCGCCGACTATAGCTCCAATGACATGTGCCGCAATTGGTGTAGGAACTGCCGGGGCGGGTGGAGTCGTATGCATGTTGGTTGTGAGTGGTGTACTAGCCGCGCAAATGGCAGATGGTGGTACCCAAGCCGGGGATGTAATCGGTGAACAACTTTACGAGATGAGTAAATAATCCCCTTGAAAAATTGATGAATTACCGTGCGCTAAAATTCTTATATCAAGTTATGCCCATCCATTTATGAATTCAGGACGCTGGATAAACGTTAAGGACTACACGTGATCCCCTCTCATCTTCACCTCATTTTTACCTGCTCATGGGCAGTAGTTCTGTTGCTCTTTACCCTGAGCGAAGCGTTGGTGTTGTTCGCAGCCTATTTTCGACTTAATCAGATGGAAGACCACTTCGTTACCTCTGATCTTGTAAGCATTAATAGGAAAAAAATGGGAAACGGACCATTGGGAAGAATGAGAAGAGTCAGGCACATAAGAGCGCTGACAGGCCGCTTCGATCATTTTCAAATGCTGGACCCGCAAGCGATCATAGAAGCTGAGACTTTTCCTGAACGTCTGAAAAAATGGGTGAACATCTCAGGCTGTCTCTTCCGACTCGGCGTGGCTGGTGCGGCTCTACTAGTGTTTTGGCTGAGTTTCGAGTGGTTATGCACTGCCCTCTCAAAACCCGCCAGTGACCTGAAACTTGTCTTTATCGCAACGTTGATCGCCTGTCTGGTGCTGGCTTTTATGGCAGTGCTTGCAAAGGTATACATCAGCTTTGTCAAATTGGCAGAGATCGAATCCCTGCTCAGGAAGTCGTACTTTATCGCCCGAAATCGTCGAGTGATGGGAGACGGCGCCTATGGTCGATACTGCCGCTTGTCCCACGTTTCAACCATGCTTTTGCTGGATGATGAGTTTTTGTCTTTCACTGATTCTCAGGCAATTAACGAGATTGTTCGCTTCCCCTCAAATCTACGTTACCTGGTCATAATTCCGACGAGGATTCTTGCCTATTCTTTCCTGGGCTATTGCTCAATCCATATCGGTGGAAATGCGTTAGGTGTATTTGCCTGAAGCTTTATCCAGGCAAGAGCTGCCGCAGCCTGCGATCTTTTGATCTTGCAGACCGGGAAGTCGCAGCCTGCGGCAGCTCCTACAGGGGGGTTATTGCGGGTACCAGACGAGGCGTTCGGCGGCTGGATTGCTTTCTTCCACCGCGAACCCCAACGCCAGATAATGTCGGCGCGCATGGGGATTGTTGGTCCAGACCACCGTCGCCACCGGGCAGCGAATCTGTTGCGCGGCTTTCTGCACCCCTTGCAGCACAGCGCGACCAAATCCCTGGCCGCGCGCCTGCGGGATAAAGGCCAGATACAGCACACGAATCTCGTTGGCACCGAAATCAGTACTCAGTGCACCGATGGCCGTGCCGAGTTTTTCCACCACGTAGTGCATGGCGTTGGGGTAACTGTCGCCCATGCCCTGCTCCTGCACCTGAAACTGCTGGGCAACCACCTGCTGAACCAGCTCCTGCTCGCCGTCGATCCATTGCAGATCCGGCCGCGCCGTCTGATACAGGCTGTGCAGAAATGGCCCGTCCGTTGCCCGCGAAGGCCGCACCACCAATCCCTCAACCGCCACTGCTGCGTTATCCGTCATCGCCGCTCTCCGTTAGAAACCGCTTTCCCTGACCCCCAGTGCCGCCATCCGCCGCCACGCGACACCGAGCAACGATTCACCGCTGCCCTGCAACACCACTACGCCGCGTAACGGTTGCAGCGGTGTCGGCGCGGTATCCAGCGCACTTAACCTTGCGCCGTATTGCGCCTGCACCGGTTCTGCCCGTTGCTGTTGATCGCGGCGTACGGCAATCGGCCCGTGGTGATCGGACGTCAGCGCTTCCTGATCAACGTACGCCACGCCGTTGGTGTCGATTTCATTCAGTTGCACGGCGAGCGCCGGGTGCATCGGATCATCAGCGATAAACCGCCCGCTGGCGCCGGGCTTGACCCGCCACAACTCAGCTTCCGCCAGATACCCGCGCAGGCGTGCGCCGTCCTCGACGACCCGCGCCAGCGCATCCTTGGTCGACAGCCAGCGGCCGACCGTGAGGTTCGGCAGCAGATCCCGCACATTGCCGGCGTGCGGTGCGCGCAACAGCAAACGCTCGCGTTGGGCGCTGAGGCCACGGTATTCAGCGACGGCTTCGGCCAGCCGTTGCTCGACGATACCGGCGTCGGCGGCGGTTTCACTGCGACCGGCCTGGCGGCGCATCAGCAACTGCTGGATCTGGATCTCCCGACGGACAATCGCCAGTCGCGATTCGAGATCCGGCGATTCAAGTTCGATCAGTACATCGCCCTGCGCAACTGTTTCACCGTCCTGCACCTTCACCGCTTTGACCCGCGCCGCCGTCGGCGCATGCAAGGCACTGGCGCGCCCGGCTTCGAGCATCGTCGGCAATTCCACGGAACTGCGCCACGGGACGATCAGCACCAACAACAGCGCAAGCACCGCCAGACTGCTGAGCAACACCCGCGGACCATGCGCTTGCTCGCGGCGCGTCCACCACTGGCGCCACTCACGCATGATCGGCAGAAAAATGAACCACACCAGTTCCACCAGCATCAGGAAGATTCCCAACACCTTGAAGAACAGGTGATAGACCGCCAACGCGATCCCGAAAAACAACGCTGCACGCCACAACCACGAGCCATACCCCCAGATCAGCAAACGCCGTTGCATCTTCGGCGACCAAGGCTCCGGCGCGGGTGCGCCATAACCGAACAAAAACTCGCGTAAACGCCAGCGACACAGGGCAAACGCCCGGCCCTGCAAGTTGTCGACTTCCCAGAAATCACTGATCAGAAAATAACCGTCAAAGCGCATGAAGGGATTGAGGTTGACCACCAGCGTGGTGATCCACGTCGCGCTGGCGAGCATAAACGCCGCCGTGCGTCCGGGGCCATCGGGCATCAGCGACCACACCAGCAGCGCGATGCAGGCCAGAAGCAATTCGGCCAGCACGCCGCCCGCACCAATCAGCAACCGTGCGCGACGATCATTGACCCGCCAGGCATCGCTGACATCGGTGTAGAACATTGGCAACAGCACCATGAACGCCACGCCCATGCTCTGCACTCGACACCCGGCGCGTTTGGCCATGAACGCGTGACCAAACTCGTGACACAGCTTGGCGAAAAACAACGCCACGCCGAACGCCATGGCGCCGCCCAGGCTGAACAGATGCGGGAACGTACCGACAAACCGTTGCCAGTCCCGCGAGACCAGAAATACGCCCAACGCCAACGTCGCCGGCAAACCGTAGCGCAGCAAGCGCGGGCCGAAGCGCTCCAGCCACGGCCAGGCGCGATTGAGAAACGCGTCCGGGCGCCATAGTGGAATGCGAAAAAACAGATATTGATGCAGCAGGATTTGCCACAGGCTCTGCTTCTGCGCCAAGGCCTTGAGCCGGTAACTGGCGCGCTGCTGATCGTCCATGGCGCTGATCAAATCGTGACCGCGCAGAAACTCCAGCAGCTGCTCAAGCTCGCTGCCGTCCAGCGGCAGGCCCGGCTCACGATTGGCGGCGCGCAAGACTTGTTCGGCATCGCCCAGCGACCAGTGGCGCAGCAGACGCATCGCCGCCGTTCCAAGTTTGAAATAGCGACCACGCACCGGATCGGCCAACGTCCAGCGCGGCGAGCCGTCCAATGCCGGCGCCGCGGGCGACAATTGCAGGTCGGCACGCAGGCTCGGCAGATGCATTTACAGGCCCACGCTCTGACGCAGGCCGGCCAATGGCCGACGCAGCAGGTACAGCGCCAGCGGTGCGCGATCGCCGAATATTTTCGCCGTGCCGCGCAGGCCGATGCGCGGTGGGGCATCGGTGAAATTGGCGTCCAACCGGTACGCAAGCTGCCCGCCGGCGGTCGGTTGTGCCTCGTAGGCCGAGCGCTCCAGCGTGGCGAGGTGGCGTTTCAGCGGATCGCTGTCGAGAAACAGCGAGATTTCCGCACCCGGCTCCAGCGAGATCGCGTCGCCCACCGCCAGTTCAATGCGCAATTCGGCCTGGTTCGGATCAGCGATTTCCATCAACCGTTCGCCGGTCTGCACCGGTTTTCCGGTCAAGCGTTCGGCATCGGCAAACACCGCGATGCCGTCGCGTTCGGCGCGCACTTCACTGCGATTGAGCAATTCGCGGGCGTAGTCGCGTTCGGCGCGTTTCTGCTCGGCGCGGGCGGCGAGTAAATCGACGCGTGAACTGGATTCGGCATCGGCAAACGAGCGCTGGGAATTGGATTTCAGTTCCGCCTCGGCCACGCCCAATGCGCGTTCAGCGACATCGGCCTGAGCCTTCAGCGTGGTGCTTTCGAACCGCACCAGGACGTCGCCGGTTTTCACCGTCTGATTGGGTTTGACCAGAAATTCGGCGATCACCCCGTCCAGCGGCGCTGCCACCACGCGACCGCCCAGCGGCACCACTTCGGCCGGCGCCAGCACCGATTGGCGCACCGGAATCAGCAGCCCGAGCAATACCACGGCGACCAGCGCCACCTGACGTTTGCGTGTCCAGCGCAGTCGCCACGGTTTGCGTGGTTGCAGCGCCAGCCAGGCATGGCTGTAGGTGTCGCCGAGTTGCGATAACAGCACTTGTTCGGAGGGATTCCACGGCACATCGCGGGCCAGCCACAAACCGCCGAAGACCTGAGCGTCGCGATCAATCAACGGTAGCCAGAACACTTGCGCGGCAGACAAACTGCGCCAATCGGCGTGGATCGAGTCGCTGACCAGCTCTGGCGTAATCACCCGCGCCTGTTTCAACACATCCTGCTTGAACAGGTGTGCCACGGCTTGCTCGACGAACGCGACGAACGGCGCGTTCGGCTCTACCGCACTGACGCCCGTCACCGCCTGCACCTTGCCAGCGATCAACAGCGCAGCATGGCGAAAACCGAACAGCGACTGGCCGTCATTGACCAGGCTGTAGGCCAGTTGCGAGGCGTCACGGGCGGCGCGGGTCTGACGTTCAAGGTCAAGGAACCGCGCGAACACCTGCTCGGCGGCGCCGCTCACCGGGGCGTTCACTTAAGCTCCGGGAAACGCGCCGTACCGCTCATGCCGGCCAGCAATCCTTTGGCTTCAGGGAGAGTCGCGACCAGCAACAGGGTCTGGCTGCCTTCGTCGATTCGCGCACCTAGACGTTTTACGGTGGCGTCGATGGGTTGGCCGGTTTCATCAGGGACAAAGCTAAAGGACTGGCCGGGCTTGAGCCGAGCCATCCAGCGCGACGGCACCAGCAAATGAATTTCCAGGGTGCGGTTGTCGACCACATCGAGCAACGGCGCGCCGGCCGGCACGCTTTCATAGCGCTGAACCTTGCGTTCCACCACTTGCCCATCGAACGGCGCGATCACGCTGCAACGTTTGACCTGCACCTGATAAACCTGAGATTGCGCCTGGGTCTCGCTGACCTTGGCCTCGGCCCGCGCCACTTCGAAGCGGCCCACTGAGTTGAGCGCGGCCAGCTGTTTGTTGTGCGCCAGCTCTTCACCGGCGCCGCGATTGGCGGCCTGCGCGGCATTAAGCTGGGCCTGATAGGCCGAACAATCGAATCGCGCCAGCGTATCGCCCTTCTTGAACGACTCGCCCTCACTGAACGGCAACTCGACAATCCGCCCCGACAGCTCACTGGCCAGCGTCGCCTGATCCCGAGCGCGCAACACACCCCGCGCTTCACTGCTCGCGGCGGCCGTGCCGGACGCCGGGTTATCCAGCAGCGGATCGTCTGGCCCGGGCGTTTGCGCCTGAACTGCACACGTTATTAAGGTCAATCCGAAAACCCAACCACGAAAACGCTGCATAACCGCTACTCCCTGACGGATGTGCGGAGTCTACGACAGCGGAGGTTAGCGTCAAGCGAAAGGCCATCACTCCATGGAAATGTAATGTTTCAAAAGAGAGGGCTGCTCCACGGTTGTTTAACAAAGGTAGGCAAACCCCGATTTCCTACACGAGTTGAGGACGCTACCAACTGCCCATTACGAAAAAGGTGATAGACAAGCTACCTACGAGAATAAACGCAGGCCAAATGTACCTTTCTTTGCAACAACCTCTAATACAGAAGCCCTTAAATGGCTTGACCCCGGTTGGTATCAGCAACCAAAACTGGCGAGCCGGTGCTGAAGATAAATCAGCGGAGTGAGCCTGCAATTATTTGGTGGTTGACCTGCATGACGCGCTCAATCTAGGATTGCCTTACTCAACCCCGTACGTAGCGATTCAGTTCGCTGGCAGTTGGGGTGAAGAAACCGGCTTAGGCCGGTTTTTTCGTTTCTGAGGAATGATTTGTGCGCACTGCTTTCTTTGTTGATGGCTACAACTTGTTCTATGGGTTGCTCGCTGGAACCCCCTATAAATGGCTAAACCTCGAACGTTTGTTGGTTCATGTGGCGCACATCGAAAACCCGCAAAACGCCGTTGTCTCGATTGACTATTTCACCTCATCAATAAAACCCGAACTCGCGACATTGGGCCGAATTTCAAAAGAGGCCCAAGACACTTACATAAGGGCTCTGCGCACGACCAATGTCAGAGTGCATTTTGGTCGACATCACCTTGAGCAGGCTAAAGCGCCTAGATTCATCGACAAAAACACCAAAGCCTCACGTCAAGACAAGGTCGACATCTGGAAGCTTGAAGAAAAGGAAACAGACGTTCATATAGCGATCAGCATGTATCGCACTGCCTGCCAGCAAGTGTTGTTCGCAATGGAAGAGCGTGTCGAACAACTCGTACTGGTTTCGAGTGACACCGATATCACCCCCGCATTGAGAGCCATACGCGCAGATTTCCCTCACCTGATCGTTGGCGTCATTCTTCCCCACAGGGCCGGTTTGAACCGGCCCACTCCAGGCTCCCTGAAAGATCACTCTCACTGGCTGCGACGAGTAATCACTGCGGAAGAATTGGTCCTTAATCAGTTTCCAAACCGAGTGCCCACGCACAAGAAACCGGCGATCAAACCGGATTACTGGTAGCAGGTTTCGTTATCGGATACACCGACTCCCAGCCCCCGCCCAACGCCCGGTACAGCCCCACCATCGCCAGTGAAACCCCGGTCGAGCTTTCCACCCACTGTTCCTGCGTGGCCAGCAACGCGCCTTGCACGGTGAGGACGTTGACGAAATCGACCACGCCTTCGACGTATTGCTGTTGCGCGGTGCGCAGGGCGATCTGGTTCTGGCGTACGGCTTCAGCGAGGCTGTCGCGGCGGCGTTGACTGGCGTTGTACGCGGTCAGTTGATCGTCGATTTCGTGCCAGGCGCGCAGCACGGTTTGCTGGTAGCCAATGGCGGCTTCCTGTTGCTGGGCTTCGCGCAGTTGCAGCATGCCGCGCAAGCGTCCGCCGTCGAACAGCGGCAAGCTGAATTGCGGACCGATGCCGAATGCACGCGAGCCCCAGGAGCCGAAATCACTGAGCTGCATGGCCTGCGAGCCGAGGTTGCCGGACAGCGTGATGCGCGGATAGAAATCGCCTTTGGCCACGCCGATGTTGGCAGTGGCGGCGTGCAGTCGCGCTTCGGCCTGACGGATGTCGGGGCGGCGCTCGGCCAGTTGCGACGGTAGGCCGATAGCGACTTGCGGCGGCGACTGCGGCACGGCGGCGTCTGTGGATAACTCTCTGGCCAAGGCTTGCGGTGGCTCGCCCATCAACAGGCTGATCGCGTTGATCAGTTGCGATTGGCGTTGCTCCAGCGCCGGCAGCCGCGATTCGATGGCGGCGACTTGCGCGGCGGCTTCGGCGACGTCCAGATCAGTGGCCACGCCATCGTTCAGCCGCAGTTGCGAAAGCTTGAGGCTGTGGCGGGCGACGTCGAGATTCTGCTCGGTGACGGCGCGGGTGTTTTGCACGCCGCGCAGTTGAATGTAGTTCTGCGCGGTGTCGGCGAGCACAGCCAACAGCACCCCGCGACGGTCGTTTTCGGCGACTTCGAGGTTGGCGTCGGCGGCTTCGGTTTCACGGCGCACGCGTCCCCAGAAATCCAGCTCCCATGAGGCGGAGAAACCGGCGTCCCACAGATTGAAAGCGGAATCGCCGTTGTTACCGGAAGGATCGGTAAGGCCTTCGCCGCTGTTGCGTTCGCGTGCGTAGCTGCCAGTGGCGGCGGTGCTCGGATAGCGGTCGGCGCTGATCACCTGGCGTGCAGCGCGACTTTGTTGCAAGCGGCTGCTGGCCAGTTGCAGGTCGAGGTTGCTGCGCACGGCGCGTTGGGTCAGGGCCGAGAGTTGCGGGTCGTTGAAGACTTCCCACCAGCGTTCGTTGAGAGGTTCGCTGACGGATTGGCTGGGGGCTGACTTGGCGGGTTTTGCCCAGTCGGCGATTTGGGTAGCTTCGGGTTTGTGGAAGTCTGGACCTACTGAGCAAGCGGTGAGGCTTGCCATGAGCAAGGCACCCAAGGTGATTGCCTGCAAATGGCCTAATCGCTGGCAAGCCAGCTCCCACAGGGATTGCGCAGGTTGCCCGAATTGTTTGGTCCCGCCGAGGAACCCTGTGGGAGCTGGCTTGCCAGCGATGGCGCCAGCCGATTCAACACCTTTCATCGCTGAGTCACCTCACGCACCGACGTCGCCGAACTGCGAGTATCGATACTCGCCTCCACCGACATCCCCACCCGCAGCCGCTCGGCCAGTGGCTGACCCGGCGCCAGCACAATCTTCACCGGAATCCGCTGCACCACTTTGGTGAAGTTGCCAGTGGCGTTATCCGGTTTCACCGCCGCGAAAGTCACGCCGGTGGCCGGAGCAATGCTCTCGACGCGACCGCTCAGGGCCTCGCCGCCGAGGCTGTCGACGCGCACTTGCACTTGCTGTCCTGGTTGCACGTCCGTCAGTTGGGTTTCCTGAAAATTGGCGATCACGTAGGCCTCCTTCAACGGCACCACCGCCAGCAGCTTGCTGCCCGGTGTCACATACGCGCCAACCCGCACTGCACGTTCGCCGACCATGCCGTCCTGCGGCGCGGTGATGCGCGTGTACGAGAGTTCGAAACTGGCGATTTCCAGCGCCGCTTGCGCGTGTTTCAAAGTGCCTTCAGCGGCATCGCGTTGCGCGGTGAGAATGTCGACCTGCTTGCGCTCGGCCGCCAGTTTCGCCGTGGCCGTGTCGAGACGCGCCGTGGCCTGATCGATGCGAGTACGAGCCTGTTGCGCGTTCTGTACGGTGCCGGCACCGACGCCGGCGAGGTGGTTGTAGCGGTTCAACTCCTGCTGGGCGAAGGCCATTTCGGCCTTGGCCGACACCACCGAAGCCTGCGCCTGCGCGATCACCGAGGTCTGGCGTTCCAGCGTTGCCTTGGCATTTTGCAACTGCGCACGGGCGACCAGCGTTTGCGCATCCGCCGCTTCAGCGGCAGCCCGTAAATCACGGTCATCGATCAGAGCCAACAACTGCCCGGCCTTCACTTGCTGGTTATCTTCCACCAGCACTTCTTTGATGAATCCGGCCACGCGCGGCACCACCAAAGTGAAATCAGCGGAAACGAACGCATCATTGGTGTTTTGCTGAGTACGTTTGCCAAACAGGCCCGGCACTGCCAGAAACAGCAGCACGCCGACGGCCAAGGCAGCCGCCACGGCGACCGCGAGTTTTTGCTTTGCTTGAGTCGTCATAAAAACCTTCATTGTTCAGTACCGCAATCAGGTCGGCGCGCGCGGCGGAAAGATCCGCGTCGGCAGCCAGAAAATCAGCAGGATCAGCGTCACTGCGACGCCAGCCATGCATAGATAAAGATCGGAAGAAGTCAGCACCACGGCCTGTTCATGCATTCGATGGGCAAGGCCCGGATCGCTGTGATCGGCCAGTGGCGAGTTGCCGAGGCTGTCGATCAACATGGTCGAGTGGAAATGCAGACGCGCCGTGGTCAGCGCCTCGATAACGCCGGTGGCGACCACCGCCGCGAGGCCTTTCACGCTGTTGAACCAGGCCGAGGCAAACGGCCCGTCCATTGGCTGGATGCTGCCGGTCGAGAGCATCAACAGCGGTAGCACCGACATCGGCTGGCCGAAGATCTGCAGCCATTGCAGAACGTAGAAATTGTCGCGAATCCACTCCGAGGTCAGCAGCGATCCGCCGAGGCAGGACAGCGTCAGCATGCTCAAACCGATCCCCAGCACCCAGCGACAATCGACCCAACGCAGGTTGCACAGCGCCGCCACCAGCGGCAGCGCGATCAACTGCGGCAGCGCCGCAATCAGCATGATCGGCGCGGTCTGCACCGGGCGATAACCCTGTACTTGCGCCAGATAGCTCGATGGAATCAAGACCACCGCCTGCAACACCACCAGCACGCCGGCAAGAGTCATCAGCGCGAACGACAAGTTGCGGATACCGAGCATCTGCAACTTGAAAAACGGAATCGGCTGCGACCATTCGTTGATCAGAAACGCCACCAGCAGCAGCGATCCCGAACCGAGCAGCGCGCAGATCAGGTTCGACTCGAACCAGTCCAGCCGATTGCCTTGCAACAGGCCGATCACCAGCATGCAGATCGCCGGAAACCCCAGCAGCAGGCCTTTCCAGTTGAACGCTTTGAGGCGCTCAAGGCGCAGCGGATCCTGCGGGATGCCGTAAGCGACCATGACCATGGCGATCAGGCACGGCACGATGATTTGCCAGAACGTCCATTGCCAGCCGACGTATTCGGTCCACAACCCGGCCAGCGGCGTACCGAGCCCCGGGCCAAAGGTTGCGGTGAGCGCATAACCGGCCAGGCCATAGAGTTTGAAGTTGGGCGGTAGAAAGCGCAGGGCGACGGTCATCAGCATCGGCGGCAACGCACCACCGGCCAAGCCTTGCAGGGTGCGCATCAACAGCAGGCTTTCGTAGTTCGGGGCGAACGGACACAGCACGCCGAGCAGCGTGAACAGGCTGATTGCGCAGAGGGTGAACCGGCGCAGCGAAAAGGTCACCGAACACCACGGCGCAAACGCCATGGCCGCCACCGAGGTAGCGGTGTAACTGGCGACCAGCCACGTGCCTTCGTCGTAACCGATGTTCAGCGCGCCGCGAATATCGGCCAGGGCGACCTTGGTCACCATCTCGTTGAGGCCCGACACCAACACCGCCAGCAGTACGCCAACCAGGCCGATGATAATCCGCGCCCCGAATGCCGGTGGCGTCGCCGCCGTCGCCGGGCTGGCCGCAGCGATGGGCGCCGTGACCGTCAGGGATGTCATGAAATAACTACTCCGGGGGAAAAATACCGGAGCATCTTAGTCGGGCTTTGTACTGACGAAAATTGACTTATTGGCAGTTTATAAGTGCGTTTGGCGCAACTATTCCCTGTAGGAGTGAGCCTGCTCGCGATGGCGCCATTTCAGTCGATATCGTCGGCGACTGATGCACCGCTATCGCGAGCAGGCTCACTCCTACAGGGGGGTTGTGAGGTTTTCGAATCAGGGTTGGGCAGCCAGCCAGGTCTCGTCGCAGCAAGTCTTCAGGGTTTCGCGCAGCCAGCGGTGCGCCGGGTCCTTGTCGAAGCGCGGGTGCCAGGCCTGGGTCAGCATCATGGTCGGCAACGGGATCGGCAGGTTGAACGAGCGCAGCTTCAATCCCAACCGTCGCACGCTGAGCAGCGCTTCCTTGGGTACCGGCAAAATCAGGTCGGAATCGGGCAAGGCAAACATCGCCGCATGGAAACTCGGCGCGATCACCGCCACCCGCCGCTCCAGTCCCAACGCATTCAGCGCGGTATCAATCGGGCCGCGGGCAATACCCCGGCGCGACATGCTGATATGGGAAAACCCGGCATAGCGTTCTGCTGTGATTTCATCGTCGAGCAGTGGGTGATCCTCGCGCACCAGGCCAACGAAATGCGTGGAGAAGAGGTTTTGCACTTTGACTTCCGGACTGACCGGGCGATTGTTGCTGACACTCAGATCAATCCGCCCTTCGCGCAGCGCTTCGTCGTCGCCATCACCCTCCGGAACAAAGCGCAGTTCGCAATGCGGGGCCTTTTGATCAAGGGTGTCGAACAGCTTGCCACCGTACACGCCGATGAAAAAATCGTTGGCGCGAATACTGAAGCGGCGACGCAAGGTACTCAGATCGACGTCGTCAGCCGAGCGGAACAGCAGCGCGGCCTGCTCGACCACATCACGCACTTGTTCACGCAGCTCCAAGGCCTTGGGCGTTGGCACCAGCCCCCGCCCGGCGCGCACCAGAATCGGATCGCCGATGGCTTCGCGGATGCGCGTCAGCGTGCGGCTCATCGCTGCCGGGCTGAGGTTCATCCGTCGGGCGGCGCCAACCACGCTGCCCTCGTCGAGCAAGGCGTCGAGGGCGACCAGAAGGTTCATGTCCGGGAGTTGCATGCTGAGCACTCATGGCAGATCTGGATTGATCTGCACGCAATGCTAGCAAACATTCTGCAAAGTTGGCGGTGGCATGACCGACGCTATCGCGAGCAGGCTCACTCCTACATTTGATCCTCGCAGATCACAAATTTTGTACGACGCCGATCCATTGTAGGAGTGAGCCTGCTCGCGATGAGGCCAGCCGCCACGCCACACAATTACCGCTGCATGCCCCAACGCTTCACCGTCACCCGCTCCAATGTGTCGAACACCAGATTCTCCACCAGCAAGCCAATCAGGATCACCACGGCCAGCCCGGCAAACACCTTGTCGGTGTACAGCTCGTTGCGATTCTGAAAGATGTACCAGCCCAATCCACCCTTGCCGCTGGTCGCCCCGAACACCAACTCAGCCGCGATCAACGTACGCCAGGCAAACGCCCAGCCGATTTTCAGCCCGGCGAGAATCGACGGCAGCGCCGCCGGAATAAGGATGAACAGCACAAAACGCATGCCCTTCAGCCCGTAGTTGCGACCGGCCATGCGCAAGGTTTCCGACACGCCGAGAAACCCCGCGTAGGTGTTCAGCGCCAGCGCCCAAAGCACCGAATGCACCAGCACGAAAATCAGACTGTTCTGCCCCAACCCAAACCACAGCAGAGCCAGCGGCAGCAAGGCAATCGCCGGCAGCGGATTGAACATCGAAGTCAGCGTGCTCAGCAGATCCCGTCCGAACTGGGTCGATACCGCCAGGGTGGTCAGGGCAAACGCCAGCACGATCCCGATCAGATAGCCCTTGAGCAGCACCACCAACGATATCCACACCTTGCCCAGCAACTCGCCGCTGAGCAGACCGTCGTACAGCGCATGACTGGTCTGTACGAAGCTCGGCAGCAGCAAATCGTTGTTCTGTACCCGGGCGACGATTTCCCAGACGACCGCGAGCAAAATCAGAATCAGGCTTTTGCGCAGCCAGCCCTGTTGCCACAGCCGTTGACTGAGCGGTAATTCGCGCTCGACCGGCACGCTGGTCAGCGGCTCCAGCACCGTTTCGAACTCTTGTCGTACAGATGATGAATGGCTCATCGGGCTATCCTCCTGGCCGCTCAATAAGCGATGCGAATGTCGTTGAAATCATGGTCGCGCTCGGTTTCCGGCGACTGGCCTTCGTCGAACAACAGCCGATGAATGCGCCGCGCCGATTCCTGAAACGCCACACCGCCAAGGCTTTGCAGATCGTATTGATGGCTGTGCACTTCCGCCCTCACCCGTCCCGGATGCGGCGACAACAGCAGGATGCGATTGCCGACCACCAGCGCCTCTTCAATCGAGTGAGTAACGAACAACAAGGTGAAGCGCACTTCCTCCCAAAGCAGCAGCAATTCCTCCTGCATCTTGCGTCGGGTCAGCGCATCCAGTGCGGCGAACGGCTCGTCCATCAGGAGGATCTTCGGCTGCATCGCCAACGCTCGGGCGATCGCCACACGCGCCTTCATGCCGCCGGACAAGGTATGCGGATAGGCATCGGCGAACGCCGCCAGGCCGACCTTTTCCAGATAGTGCAGCGCGCGCTCTTCGGCTTCCTTTTTCTTCAGCGTGCGCGAGGCCAGCAGCGGAAACATCACGTTCTGCTTCACCGTTTTCCACGGTGGCAGTTGATCGAACTCCTGAAACACCACGATCCGGTCCGGCCCCGGCGCATCGACGCGCTGGCCTTGCAAACGGATCTCGCCGTCGCAGGGCTGGATGAACCCGGCGACGGCTTTGAGCAAGGTGGATTTACCGCAGCCGGACGGGCCGAGCAGGACGAAGCGATCCTGCTGATCGACTTCAAAACTGACCTGATGAGTCGCCCGCACGACACGTTGCGGCGTGCGGTATTCGAGACTGACTTGATCGACCGCCAGCAACGCTTGCGTGCTGGCGACCGGGTTGCTGGCCGCGTGGCCTGGCAAAGGGGCGTTCATGTCGGTCAGCTCCCTTGCAGCGGTTTGGCGTCCTGGAAGAAGTAGTCCTTCCACGATTCAGGTTTGTTCTTGATCGCGCCAACGCGGTAGAGGAATTCGGCCAGTGGATAAGTGTTTTTCGGCGTGACGCTGAATTCGAACTGCGGGTTGTCGATGATTTTCAGCAATTCGGCGCGGTCGATCTTCGCCTTGGTCACGCGGATATAAGTATCCGCCGCCGCGCCTTTATCGTTCTGCGCAAATTGCGCGGCTTCGGTCAGCGCCTCGACGAAGGCCTTGTAGGTTTTCGGGTTGTCGTTGCGGAATTTCTCGGTAGCAAACAGCACGGTTGGCGAGTTCGGGCCGAGCACGTCGTAGGAGTTGAGCACCACATGCACATTCGGGTTCTGCAGCGCCTGATCCTGGAACGGCGGGTTGGAGAAATGCCCGGTCAATTCGGTGCCGCCAGCGATCAACGCAGCGGTCGCGTCCGGGTGCGGGACGGCGATGGTGTACTTGTCGAGGCGATTGAACTCCTTGTCACCCCATTGCTTGGCCGCCGCGTATTGCAGGAAGCGCGACTGCACCGACACCCCGACCGCCGGCACCGCGATGCGATCCTTTTCGGTGAAATCGGCGATGGTTTTGACCTTGGGATTGTTGCTCACCAGGTAGTAAGGGAAGTTGCCCAGTGAGGCCACGGCTTTGACGTTCTGCTTGCCATGGGTGCGATCCCAGATGGTCAGCAACGGCCCGACACCGGCGCCGGCAATGTCGATAGAGCCGGACAACAGCGCGTCGTTGACCGCCGCGCCGCCCGAGAGCTGCGTCCAGTCGACCTTGATGTCGAGGCCTTCCTGCTTGCCGTACTTCTCGATCAGGCCCTGATCACGCACCACGTTGAGCAATAAATAGACAATGCCGAACTGTTCGGCGATACGGATTTCACCTTCAGCGTGGGCCACGGTCGGCGCCACCAGACTGCCGGCGATCAGACTGAAACCGAGGCCAATGGCGGCGGCCAGCGGTGCGAATGGAAGACGTTTGGACATGATCGAATCTCCGGCAAATCAGAAAGGCGCGTTGCCCTGAATGGTCGTGCGAAACAGCTTGCGGCGCAGGTGCGCGGGGCAGCCGGCAGCGAGGTGGATCAGCGAACGGTTGTCCCAGAACACCATGTCGTGGGGCTGCCACTGATGGCGGTAGATGTTTTGCGGCAGCACGCTGTAGGCGTAGAGCTCGGCGAGCAGTTGTTGGCTCTCGTCCTCTGGCAGACCGACGATGCGCGTGGTGAAACCTTCGCTGACGAACAACGCCTTGCGGCCGTTTTCCGGGTGGGTACGCACGATCGGGTGCACCACTTCAGCGACCTGCGCCAGTTGCTCCGGGGTCAGGGTCGGGCGCCAGTTGCCTGCGAATTTGGTTTCGCTGTAGCGCGCGGTGTAGGAATGCGCGGCAGAGCGCCCTTCAATGGCTTTGCGCAGCGCTTCGGGCAAGTTGTCCCAGGCTTTGTGCATGTCAGCGAACAAGGTGTCGCCACCTTCGGATGGCAGTTCCTGCGCGTGGAGCATCGAGCCGAGACTTGGCAGCTCTTTATAAGAGAGGTCGGAGTGCCAGAATTTGCCGGCATCGCCGAGGCCGATGTTCTGACCGTTTTCGACGATATTGGAAACGATGAGGATTTCCGGGTGATTGGCCAGCAAGAACTGCTTGAGCACATGGATCTGCAACACGCCGAAGCGGCGGCTGAAGTCGATCTGCTGTTGCGGGGTGATGCGTTGGTCACGGAACACCACGACGTGATGATCCAGATGCGCACGGTGGATGCGGGCGAAGTCCTCATCGTTGACCGGACGGGTCAGGTCGAGGCCGATGATTTCAGCGCCAACGGCACCGCTGAACGGGCGAATTTCGAAGGTTTGCGGCGCGGCGGTCGCGGCGCTAGGGGTGGCAGTAGCTGCGGACATCTTTCAATCTCCCACGCACGGCGCGCTCACAAGCGCGCTCGTCGATCAGAAACTCACGCTGGATTGCGTGTTGGTTCAGGTCGTGCGGCGCGCCGATTGGTCGGCAGGTACGCAGGGAAGTGACTTTATAGCTATAAGAATTGGAAACTAAATACCGTTAGCGAATAACGATATGGCGAATGGTGAGGAATGGACGAATTAGTGAGTGACGATTTGTGTCACTTCCTGACAGGGATGTGGTGTTTCGGCTGACGCTATCGCGAGCAGGCTCACTCCTACAGGGATCGCATTCCATCTGGAGAAATGCGGTTACTGTAGGAGTGAGCCGGCTCCGGGCGGCGATCCGACGATGAGGCCAGCGAATCCACTATAAAATCAACGCTCGTGAAGAGCTTCAGCGCGGGCACGAATAATCGGCTTGAGCAGATAACTCAACACCGACTTCTTGCCGGTGATGATATCCACCGACGCGACCATCCCCGGAATGATCAGCAATGGCTTCTCATCGGTGCCCAAGTGGCTGCGTTCGGTGCGGACCTTGATCATGTAGTAGGTGGTTTTCTTGTCTTCATCGGTGATGGTGTCAGCGCCGATCTGCTCCAACTGGGCCTTCAGCCCGCCGTAAATGGTGTAGTCATAGGCAGTGAATTTCACGATCGCTTCCTGCCCCGGATGGAGGAAGGCGATGTCTTGCGGGCGAATTTTAGCTTCGACCAACAAGGTGTCATCCAGTGGGACGATTTCGACCATGTCGCTGCCCGGCTGAATCACGCCGCCGATTGTGTTGACCAGCAACTTGTTGACGATGCCGCGAACCGGCGAGGTGACCAGCGTACGGCTGACACGATCTTCCAGGGCCTTGCCTGTCGCGCTGGCCTTGTTCAGGTCGGTGCGTGCTTCGTTGAGTTGGGTCAGCGCTTCACTGCGGAATTTGCCGCGGGTTTCATCAATTTTGCGCTGCACTTCCTTGATCGCCGATTCCGCACGCGGGATTGCTAGCGTGGTGGCGTCGAGCTGCCCACGGGTTTCCACTTCGGCACGCTTGAGCCGCAGCACTTCAACCGGAGACACCGCGCCCTGCGCCACCAGCGGCTCGGACATGTTGATTTCCTGACGCTGCAAGCCCAGTTGCTGACGATACTGTGCTTGCTTGGAGCCGAATTCTCGCAGCTCTTGCTGGCGCTGAATCAACTGTTCCTGCAAGCCGCCGATCTCGTCGTGCAACTGCTGACGGCGGCTGACGTAAAGCGATTCTTCGCTTTTCGCCTGACCCGGCACCGCTTTGAGTACGTCTTCGGGGAAATTCAGCGGACGGTCATCGACCTCGGCACTCAGGCGCTCGACCCGCAGCAGCATCGACAGTCGATCGGCTTCGGTTTCGCCGACGTTGGAAGCAAATCGCGTGTCATCCAGCCGAATCAGCGGAGCACCGGCCTCGACGATCTGACCTTCCTTGACGAACAGTTCGGAAACGATCCCGCCCTCAAGGTTCTGGATTTTCTGAATCTTCGACGAAGGAATCGCCTTGCCGTCGCCCTTGGTTACTTCGTCGATCACGGCGAAGTTGGCCCAGAGCAGCAGGAACACGAAGAAGCCGATGATCGCCCAGATCGTCAGGCGCACGACGCGCGGGGCGTCTTCGATCAGCGCTTTGTTGACCTCAGGCAGCGGCTGACCCTGCAAGGATGCAGAGCCTTTGAAGTAGCGACGGATCGAATCCTTGAAACCCGACTTAAGCAACACTGATCTGCCCCTTCTTCAACGCTTCCATCACGGCGGCTTTCGGGCCATCGGCGAGAATCTGTCCACGGTCGATCACCAGCAGGCGATCCACCAGCGACAACAGTGATGCCCGGTGCGTCACCAGCACCACGGTCTTGTTTTCAATCACGGCGGCGAGGCGTTGCTTGAGGCGTTCTTCACCGGTGTTGTCCATGGCGCTGGTCGGCTCGTCCATCAACAGGATCGGTGGATTGAGCAGTAGCGCCCGGGCCAGTGCGACGTTCTGGCGTTGGCCACCGGAGAGGTTCTGCCCGCGCTCACCCACTTGCAGCTCATAACCTTGCGGGTGCAGACGGGCGAATTCGTGGACGCCGGCCAGTTCAGCGGCTTGCAACACCAACTCGTCTTCGACATAACGCGCACCGGACACCAAATTGTCGCGCAAGGTGCCGGCCAGCAGTTGAATGTCCTGCGGCACGTAGCCGATGTTGTAGCGCAGTTCGCTGACGTCGATCTGGCGGATATCCACACCGTCGACCAGCAACGCGCCGTCGTCCGGCTGATACAGGCCGACCAGCAGTTTGGCCAGCGAACTCTTGCCCGAACCACTGCGGCCGATGATGCCAATCTTCTCGCCGGGACGGATCACCAGGTTGATGTTCTTCAGCGCCGGGTTCTGTTGTTCCGGGTAGGTGAAATTGAGCTGGCGGCATTCGATGGCGCCTTGCAGAACCTTGCGGCTCAGCGGGCGCTCTTCGAAGTTGCGCTCCTGCGGCAGCTCCATCATCTGGTCGACCGAAGTCATGGTCACGCGAGCTTGCTGGTAACGGGTCAGCAGACCGGACAGCGACGCCAGCGGACTCAGCGCGCGACCACTGAGCATGTAGCAGGCAATCAGACCGCCCATGCTCAAGTGACCGTCGATGATCTGGTAAACGCCGAAAACGATCATGATCACCCCGGCCAGTTGCTGGATCAGCAGGGTGATGTTCATCGCCAGACCGGAGAGCATTTTCACCCGCAGTTCGAGGCGGCTAAGGGTGCCGATGGTCTGTTCCCACTGATATTGGCGTTCGCTTTCGGCGTTGTTGACCTTGACCGCGTCGAGACCGGCGAGGGTTTCGATCAGGCTCGACTGACGCTCGGCGCCCAGCGCCATGGTGCGTTCCATGGTTGCCACCAGCGGTTTCTGCAAGGCGTAGCCTATCAACAGCGCAATCGGGAACGCCAGCACCGGGATCCACACCAGATGCCCGCCGAGAATCGCGATGACGATGAAGATCAGGATGGTGAACGGCAGATCGATCAGGCTGGTCAGGGTCAGCGACGCAAGGAAGTCACGCAGGCTCTGAAACTCATGGATGTTCTGCGCAAAGCTGCCGACCCGCGCCGGGCGATATTTCATCGCCATGCCGACGATGCGTTCGAACAACGTGGCCGAAATGATCAGGTCGGTTTTCTTCCCGGCCAGGTCCAGGCACAGAGCGCGCAGGCTCTTGAGAATCAGGTCGAAGATGTAGGCGCCGGTGATGCCCAGTGCCAGCACCCACAGGGTCGCCTCAGCCTGGTTCGGCACCACACGGTCGTAGACGTTCATCACGAACAGCGGCGCGGCCATGGCGATAATGTTGATCAGGAAACTGGCGGCGATCGCATCGGCATACAGCCAGCGCGAGCGCTTGAGGGTGTCGCGGAACCACGAGCGGGCACGCGGGATCAGCGTGCCGTGGTTGACGTCGAATTTGTGTTGCGGCTGGGCGAAGAAGACTTTGCCGGTGTAGTCGTCGGTCAGCAGTTCGCGGCTGACCACGGACTCGCCGCCATCGCTTTCGCTGAGCAGCACCCGCGCTTCGTTTTCACCTTGCCAGCCGAGCAGGACGGCACTGCGACCGTCCTTGAGCAGCAACAGCGCCGGCATCGCGATCGCCGGAATTTCTTCCAGCTTGCGTTGCAGCACCCGACCTTGCAGGCCGGCACGAGCCGCCGCGCGGGGCAGCAACTCGACACTCAGACGTTGTTTGGGCAGCGGCAGGCCGGTGGTCAGCATTGCCGCGCTGGCGGGCTTCTGGTGCAGCATGCAAAGGGCGAGCAGACCATCCAGCAACGGATCGTCGTGCAACGCGCGTGGATCATGACTGAGATGAACTCGACTGACTTCTGATTCCACGCTCGACACTCTTTGACAGTTGAAAAGGGATAACTCAATTCATCCCAGGTAGCTGGACCTTGGGCTTCACGTCGTTCTGCACAACGGATGCCAACGGTGCGACCACTCCCTGGCTTCTGAGCA
Source organism: Pseudomonas sp. TH06 (assembly GCF_016651305.1). GTDB lineage: Bacteria > Pseudomonadota > Gammaproteobacteria > Pseudomonadales > Pseudomonadaceae > Aquipseudomonas. The sequence continues at coordinate 1,313,077 of NZ_JAEKEC010000001.1, forward strand.
ACTCGCCCATGGTCGCCTTGATTCGATACTGAGTAAATAACTGAATGTTTTTGATTTCAGCCAGACGCCGCGAAGCGGTGAACAACTCGTTTTCGCTGTCGAGCAAATCGAGCAAGGTACGCTCGCCGAGGCTGAACTGGCGCTGGTACGCGGTGCGCACCGAGGTGCTGTGATCGACGTACTGCTGAGCAATCGGCACTTGCGCGTTAGCGTTGTTCAAGGCGTTCCAGGCCAGGCCCAGTTCTTCGTTCAACTGACGCAGGGCGTTGTTGCGGATGTCCAGCGCCTGGTTCGACAGGTACGACTTGGATTCCAGATCAGCCTTGTTGCTGCCACCCGAATACAGGTTGAAGCGCATGCGCAGCATCGCCTGCCATTCGTTGTTGTGACCGTTCTGGCCGTCGAGATCGTTATCGGCGGTACGGCCCAATTCAGCATCGAAGCGCGGGTAGAAGGTCGACTTGGCGGTTTCGTACTGCTTTTCGGCAGCGGCAATATCGGACTCGGCCGAGCGCAGGATCGGGCTGTTTTCCAGCATCTGCTGGCGCGCTTCATTGAGGTTGGCCGGCATCATGGCCATGAACGGCGCCGGACGCTCCAGTTGGTCAGGCATCTGGCCAACGGCACTGAGGAAGTTGGTTTCCGAGTCGGCCAGGTTGGTCTGTTCAGTGATCAGGTTGTTGCGGGCCTGGGCCATCCGCGCTTCAGCCTGATCGAGGTCGGCACCGCTGCCGACGCCGCGCTGGGTGCGCAGCTGGATCTGGTCGTAGATACGCTGGTGGCTCTTGAGGTTGTCCTCGGCCAGTCGCACGAATTCGCGGCGAGTCAGCACGTCCAGGTACACCTGGGCGACGGTCAGGCCGGTGCGCTCGGAGGTGCCGAGCAACGAGTAGGCGCGGGAGTTGACGGTGGCTTGTTGACGCCCGACTTCGCTGGACGTCGCAAAACCGTCAAAGACCATTTGCGAGAGACGTAAACTTGACTCGCTGCGGTTCAGGGTTTCCCAGTGATTGCCGCCGCCATTGGCGCGGGTGGTCACACTGTCGGTGCCTTCACGGCCATAGCCGCCCAGCAGATCGACCTTGGGCAGGTATCCACCTTTGGCAGCCTTTAACTGATAATCCGCGGCCAAGCGACTGTTGACCCCTGCCTGGATTTCCGGATGGACATCCAAGGCCTGTTGCATGGCCTCTGGTAGGGATTGTGCTTGTGCGAATGAAGCGGCGAGAGCAAAAGGTAGAGCCTTGAACAAATGCGAACGCATGGTAACGATTTCCCAGAACTACTTGTCTTGAATCACAGCAAAACGTGCTGCTGCGGCGGATGATGGCAACCGGAATGACCGTATGTCGGAAAGTTCAAAACAGGAACTGGATCACACGCTGAAGGACAGGTCGCCGCGGAAATATCAATGTGACATTAGTGGGGCGATTGTTTAGGATGGCACCCAGAAGGTCAATAGTTTGGCATAAAGTTAATAGCGAAAGAATCTAGCCAAATTATTGACGAATGTATGCGTCAAACTTGTTTCGCATTTTTTTAAAGTACGTCCAGACTGAATCGGCATCCATGCCATCAGGTCCATGGAAGTCAACTGAACGTGACACCCCGGAGAGTCTTCAATGAGCAGTGTTGTTGCCGTCGTCAAAAGCATTGTCGGTCAGGTATTCGTGGTGTCCCCAGAGGGCGTACGCCGTGTACTCGTTGAAGGCGATCGCCTGTATGTCGGCGACCAGATCGACACTGGCCTCTCCGGCGCCGTGTCGCTTGAACTGGCTGATGGCCGCACCCTCGATCTGGGCCGCGAAACCCAGTGGAGCGCCAACGCCCCTGACTCCAGCACTGACCTGGCCGAAGCCACCGCGCAGGCTGCGCCGTCGGTAGCAGAATTGCAGCAAGCGATTGCCGCGGGTGTCGACCCGACTACCGCCCTTGAAGCCACCGCTGCCGGCCCAAGCGCCGCAGGCACTGGCGGCGCTGCCGGTGGTGGTCACAGTTTCGTGATGCTCGATGCCACGGCGGGGCGTGTTGATCCGACCATTGGTTTCCCGACGGCGGGGATCAACTCCGGCGCGCAAGCGGCGCAAAACATCACCGGTGGCCAGACCACCGACACCACCACCAACGCCCTGCGTGAGTCGACCCTGAGCCTCAGCGCCACGCCGACCATCACTGAAGCCGGCGGCGTGCTGGTGTACACCGCGACCCTGACCCAGGCACCGCTGACCGACCTGACCATCACCCTGTCCAACGGCGCGGTGATCGTTATTCCGGCCGGCTCCACCACTGGCACCGTCAACGTGCCGCTGGCACCGAACGACACCGTTTATAACGATCCGACCCAGATCGACGTGACCGTCACCGGCACCACTGGCGGCAACGGCATTACCGTGACCCCGCCGACCACTCCGGCCACGACCCAGGTCACCGACACCATCGACACCACCACCGTCACCTTGACGGCAGGCCCGAGTGTCACCGAAGGCGGCCAGATCACTTACACCGCGACCCTGACCAACCCGGCGCAGACGCCGGTCACCGTCACCCTGTCGAACGGCTCGACCATCACCATCGGCGCGGGCCAGACCACTGGCACCGTCAACGTGCCGACCCCGGCCAACGACGTCTATAACAACGGCAGCACCGTCACCACCACCATCACCGGTGCCACAGGTGGCAACTTCGAAAACCTGGTGCCGAACCCGACACCGGCGGTGACCACCATCACCGATTCGATCGACAACACCGGCCTGACCCTGACCGCTACCGGCAGCGTCGTCGAGGGCGGCCAGATCACCTACACCGCGACCCTGACCAACCCGGCGCAGACCCCGGTCACAGTCACTCTGTCGAACGGTTCGACCATCACCATTGAAGCCGGCCAGACCTCCGGCACCGTCAACGTGCCGACCGCGCCGAACGACGTCTACAACAATGGCGGCACCGTCAGCACCACGATTACCGGTGCAACCGGCGGCAACTTCGAGAACCTGGTGCCGAACACGACGCCAGCGACCACCACCGTGACCGACTCGATCGACACCACCAGCGTGAGCCTCACCGCCACCGGTACCGTCGTCGAAGGTGGCCAGATCACCTACACCGCGACCCTGACCAACGCTGCGCAGACACCGGTCACCATTACCCTGTCGAACGGTTCGACCATCACTATTGAAGCCGGCAAGACCAGCGGCACCGTCAACGTGCCAACCGCGCCGAACGACGTCTACAACAATGGCGGCACCGTCAGCACCACGATTACCGGTACTAGCGGTGGCAACTTCGAGAACCTGGTGCCGAACACGACGCCAGCGACCACCACCGTAACCGACTCGATCGACAACACTGGCCTGAGCCTCAGCGCTACCGGCTCCGTTGCCGAGGGTGGCTCGATCGTTTACACCGCAACCTTGACCAACGCCGCGCAAACCCCGGTAACCGTGACCCTGAGCAACGGCTCGGTAATCACTATTGAGGCGGGCAAGACCACCGGCACCGTGACTGTTCCGGCACCTGCCGATGACGTCTATAAAGACGCCGGCAAAGTTGAAGTGTCGATCAAGGACGCCACGGGCGGCAACTTCGAGAATCTGGTGCCGAGCACCGTTCCGGCCGTCACCGAAGTCACTGACACCATCGACACCTCGACCGTGAAACTGACCGCCGACACCAGCGTGGCTGAAGGTGGCACCGTCACTTACACCGCTACCGTTGGCGCGCCAGTCACCGGTTCGCCTGTGGTCGTGACCCTGGCCAACGGTCAGCAGATCACCATCGACATCGGCAAAACCACCGGCACCGTGACCGCCACCGCGCCGAACGACGCGTTGGCGGGCAATGCACCGCTGACCAACTCGATCACCGGTGTTTCCGGCGGTAATTACGAAGACCTGGTGGCCGACAAGACCCCGGTTTCGACCACCGTCACTGACGTCACCGACACCACCGACCTGACCCTGAGCGCGACCGGTTCCGTGGCTGAGGGCGGCTCGATTGTTTACACCGCGACCCTGACCAATCCGGCCGGCACCCCAGTGACCGTGACCCTGAGCAATGGCTCAGTGATCACCATCGAGGCCGGTAAAACCACTGGCACCGTGACCGTTCCGGCGCCTGCCGATGACGTCTATAAAGACGCCGGCAAAGTTGAAGTAACCATCAAGGACGCCACTGGCGGCAACTTCGAGAACCTCGTTCCGAGCACCACACCAGCGGTCACCAACGTTACCGATACCATCGACACCACCACCGTCAAACTGACCGCAACCGAGTCGGCAGCTGAAGGCGGGACTGTCACGTATACCGCTACTGTCGGGGCGCCAGTCACCGGTTCGCCGGTTGTCGTGACTCTGGCCAATGGTCAGAACATCACTATCGAAGTCGGCAAAACCACCGGCACCGTGACCACCACTGCACCGAACGACGCATTGACCGGCCACGCGCCGATCACCAACTCGATCACTGGTGTTTCTGGCGGCAACTACGAAGACCTGGTCGCTGACAAAACCCCGGTCAGCACCACCGTGACCGACACCGTCGACACCACCAACCTGTCGCTGTCCGCGACCGGCACCGTAGCCGAAGGTGGCTCGATCACCTATACCGCGACCCTGACCAACGCGGCTGGTTCGCCAGTCACCGTGACCCTGTCCAACGGCTCGGTGATCACCATCGAAGCGGGCAAGACCACTGGCACCGTGACCGTTCCGGCGCCTGCCGATGACGTCTACAAAGACGCTGGCAAAGTCGAAGTCACCATCAAGGACGCTACCGGCGGCAACTTCGAGAACCTCGTTCCGAGCACCACGCCAGCCGTCACTGACGTCACCGATACCATCGACACCTCGACGGTCAAACTGACCGCCGACACCACCGTGGCTGAAGGCGGCACCGTTACTTACACCGCTACCGTTGGCGCGCCAGTTACCGGTTCGCCGGTGGTCGTGACTCTGGCCAACGGCCAGAGCATTACCATCGAAGTCGGCCAAACCACTGGCACCGTCACCACCACCGCGCCGAACGACGCATTGGTAGGCCAGGCGCCACTGAGCAACTCGATTACCGGCGTCAGCGGCGGCAACTACGAAAACCTCGTGGCCGACAAAACCCCGGTCAGCACCAGCGTGACTGACACCACCGACACCACCAATCTGTCGCTGAGCGCGACCGGTTCCGTGGCTGAAGGTGGCCAGATTACTTACACCGCCACGCTGACCAACGCTGCCGGCTCGCCCGTCACTGTGACCCTGAGCAACGGCTCGGTGATTACCATCGAGGCAGGTAAAACCACCGGCACTGTGACTGTTCCAGCGCCAGCCGATGACGTCTACAAAGACGCCGGCAAAGTTGAAGTGACGATCAAGGACGCCACCGGTGGCAACTTCGAGAATCTGGTACCGAGCACCGTTCCGGCCGTTACCGACGTCACTGACACCATCGACACTTCGGCCGTCAAACTGACCGCCGACACCACCGTAGCTGAAGGTGGCACCGTCACTTACACCGCTACCGTTGGCGCGCCAGTCACCGGTTCGCCTGTCGTGGTGACCTTGGCCAACGGTCAGCAGATCACCATCGAAGTGGGTAAAACTACCGGCACCGTGACCACCTACGCACCGAACGACGCGCTGACCGGCCACGCGCCGCTGAGTAATTCGATCACTGACGTCAGTGGTGGCAACTACGAAAACCTGGTGGCCGACAAGACCCCGGTTTCGACCAGCGTCACTGATACCGTCGACACCACCAACTTGTCGCTGAGCGCGACCGGTTCCGTGGCTGAGGGCGGCTCGATTGTTTACACCGCGACTCTGACCAACGCGGCTGGCTCGCCAGTCACCGTGACCCTGAGCAACGGCGCCGTCATCACCATCGAGGCTGGCAAAACCAGCGGCACCGTAACGGTTCCGGCGCCGGCGGATGACGTTTACAAGGACGCGGGCAAGGTCGAAGCGACCATTTCCACCGCGACTGGCGGCAACTTCGAGAACCTGGTGCCGAGCACCGTTCCAGCCGTCACCGAAGTCACTGACACCATCGACACCTCGACCGTGAAACTGAGCGCCGACACCACCGTGGCTGAAGGTGGCACCGTCACTTACACCGCGACGGTTGGCGCGCCAGTCACCGGCTCGCCGGTGGTCGTGACCCTGGCCAACGGCCAGAGCATCACCATCGAAGTCGGCCAAACCACTGGCACCGTCACCACCACCGCACCGAACGATGCGTTGGTCGGTCAGGCGCCACTGAGCAACTCGATCACTAACGTGACGGGCGGCAACTACGAAAATCTGGTTGCCGACAAAACCCCGGTCAGCACCAGCGTGACCGACACCACCGACACCACTAACCTGTCGCTGAGCGCGACCGGGACTGTGGCTGAGGGCGGCTCGATTGTTTACACCGCAACCTTGACCAATCCGGCTGGCACGCCAGTGACCGTGACCCTGAGCAACGGCTCGGTGATCACCATCGAGGCCGGTAAAACCACCGGCACCGTGACCGTTCCGGCGCCTGCCGATGACGTCTATAAAGATGCCGGCAAAGTCGAAGTCACCATCAAGGACGCTACCGGCGGCAACTTCGAGAACCTGGTTCCGAGCACCACGCCAGCCGTGACCGACGTCACTGACACCATCGACACCTCGACCGTGAAACTGAGCGCCGACACGACAGTAGCTGAGGGCGGCACCGTCACTTACACCGCGACTGTTGGTGCGCCGGTTACCGGTTCGCCTGTCGTGGTGACGTTGGCCAACGGTCAGCAAATCACCATTGAAGTCGGCAAAACCACCGGCACCGTGACCTTCACCGCGCCAAACGACGCGCTGACCGGTCAGGCCTCGTTGGGTAACTCGATCACTAACGTCAGCGGCGGCAACTACGAGAATCTGGTGGCCGACAAGACTCCGGTTTCGACCACCGTCACCGACACCGTCGACACCACCAACCTGTCGCTCAGCGCCACCAATTCGGTCGCCGAGGGCGGTTCGATCACGTACACCGCGACACTGACCAACGCCGCTGGCTCGCCCGTCACAGTGACCCTGAGCAACGGCTCGGTGATCACCATCGAGGCAGGCAAAACCACTGGCACCGTAACGGTTCCAGCGCCAGCCGATGACGTCTACAAAGACGCCGGCAAAGTCGAAGTGACGATCAAGGACGCCACCGGTGGCAACTTCGAGAATCTGGTACCGAGCACCGTTCCGGCCGTTACCGACGTCACTGACACCATCGACACTTCGACCGTCAAACTGACCGCCGACACCACCGTAGCTGAAGGTGGCACCGTCACTTACACCGCTACCGTTGGCGCGCCAGTCACCGGTTCGCCTGTCGTGGTGACCTTGGCCAACGGTCAGCAGATCACCATCGAAGTCGGCAAGACCACCGGCACCGTGACCACCTCCGCACCGAACGATGCGTTGACCGGTCACGCGCCGCTGACCAACGCGATCACTGATGTAAGCGGCGGCAATTACGAGAATCTGGTGGCCGACAAGACGCCGGTTTCGACCAACGTCACCGACACTGTCGACACCACCAACCTGTCGCTGACTGCGACCGGTACTGTGGCTGAAGGCGGTTCGATTGTTTACACCGCCACACTGACCAACGCGGCAGGCTCGCCGGTCACCGTGACCCTGTCCAATGGCGCCGTCATTACCATTGAAGCCGGTAAAACCAGCGGCACCGTGACTGTTCCGGCGCCAGCCGACGACGTCTACAAGGACGCAGGCAAAGTCGAAGTCACCATCAAGGACGCTACCGGCGGCAACTTCGAGAACCTCGTTCCGAGCACCACGCCAGCGGTGACCGACGTCACTGACACCATCGACACCTCGACCGTAAAACTGACGGCCACCGAGTCGGCTGCCGAGGGTGGCACCGTCACCTACACCGCCACTGTCGGCGCGCCAGTCACCGGTTCGCCGGTCGTGGTGACTTTGGCCAACGGCCAGAACATCACCATCGAAGTCGGCAAAACCACCGGCACCGTCACCACCACCGCACCGAACGATGCGTTGACCGGTCACGCGCCGCTGACCAACTCGATCACTGACGTCAGCGGCGGCAACTACGAAAACCTCGTAGCCGACAAAACCCCGGTCAGCACCACCGTGACCGACACTGTCGACACCACCAACCTGTCGCTCAGCGCCACTGGCGCGGTGAACGAAGGTGGCCAGATCACCTACACCGCGACGTTGACCAACGCTGCCGGCAGCCCGGTCACCGTCACGTTGAGCAATGGTGCGACCATCACCATCGAGGCCGGTAAAACCACCGGCACCGTGACCGTCGATGCACCGAAGGACGACGTCTACAAAGACGCCGGCACCGTTGAAGCGACCATCAAGGGCGCGACCGGTGGCGACTTCGAGAACCTCGTCACCAGCACTACTCCAGCAGTCACCACCGTCAACGACACCATCGACACCTCCACTGTGTCGCTGACTGCCACGGCTAACGTCGCCGAAGGCGAAACCGTGGTCTACACCGCGACCGTGACCGCGCCAGTGACTGGCTCGCCGGTCGTCGTGACCCTGTCCAACGGCCAGACCATCACCATCGCTGTCGGTGAAACCACCGGCACCGTGAACTTCGTTGCGCCGAACAGCCCATTGTCAGGCGGCAGCTCGTTGAGCGTGACCATCGACGGCGCGACTGGCGGCAACTACGAAAAACTGGTGACCGACGGCAAGTCGGCTGACACCGCGGTTTCGGACACCACCGACACCACCAACCTGAACCTGACCGCAACCGATTCGGTGGCTGAAGGCGGTTCGATTGTTTACACCGCGACGCTGACCAACCAGGCCGGCACGCCGGTGACTGTGACCTTGTCGAACGGCGCCGTCATCACGATTGAGGCGGGTAAAACCACCGGCACCGTCACCGTTCCGGCACCGGCTGATGACGTTTACAAAGATGCGGGCAAGGTTGAAGCGACTATTTCCACCGCGACGGGCGGCAACTTCGAGAACCTGGTGCCGAGCACCGTTCCAGCAGTCACCAACGTTACCGACACCATCGACACCACCACCGTCAAACTGACGGCTACCGAATCGGCAGCCGAAGGTGGCACCGTTACTTACACCGCCACCGTTGGCGCGCCGGTTACTGGTTCGCCTGTGGTCGTGACTCTGGCCAATGGTCAGAACATCACCATTGAAGTGGGCAAAACCACCGGCACTGTGACCTTCACTGCACCGAACGATGCGTTGACCGGTCATGCGCCGATTACCAACTCGATCACTGGTGTGACGGGCGGCAACTACGAGAATCTGGTTGCCGACAAAACGCCGGTTTCGACCAACGTCACCGACACCGTCGACACCACCAACCTGTCGTTGAGCGCGACCGGTTCCGTGGCCGAGGGTGGCTCGATTGTTTACACCGCTACCTTGACCAACGCGGCTGGCTCGCCAGTGACAGTGACTTTGTCGAACGGCGCTGTGATCACTATCGAAGCGGGCAAAACCACCGGCACTGTGACTGTTCCGGCTCCGGCTGACGACGTCTACAAAGACGCCGGCAAAGTCGAAGCGACCATTTCCACCGCGACTGGCGGCAACTTCGAGAATCTGGTGCCGAGCACTGTTCCGGCGGTCACTAACGTTACCGACACCATCGACACCACCACCGTCAAACTGACGGCCACCGAGACCGCCGCTGAAGGTGGCGCGGTTGTTTACACCGCGACCGTGGGTGCGCCAGTGACCGGCTCGCCAGTTGTGGTGACGCTGGCCAACGGCCAGAACATCACCATCGAAGTGGGCAAAACCACCGGTACCGTGACCTTCACTGCACCGAACGATGCGTTGACCGGTCATGCGCCGCTGACCAACTCGATTACCGGTGTGACGGGTGGCAATTACGAGAACCTGGTGGCCGACAAGACCCCGGTTTCGACCAACGTCACCGACACCGTCGACACCACCAATCTGTCGCTCAGCGCTACCAATTCGGTCGCTGAGGGCGGTTCGATTGTTTACACCGCCACCCTGACCAACGCCGCTGGCTCGCCAGTGACCGTGACCTTGTCGAACGGTGCCGTGATCACCATCGAGGCTGGTAAAACTACTGGCACCGTCACCGTTCCAGCCCCGGCTGACGACGTCTACAAAGACGCCGGCAAAGTCGAAGCAACCATTTCCACCGCGACTGGCGGCAACTTCGAAAACCTGGTGCCGAGCACGACGCCGGCCGTGACCGAAGTGACCGACACCATCGACACCTCGACGGTCAAACTCACTGCCGATACGTCCGTGGCTGAAGGCGGCACTGTCACTTACACCGCCACTGTGGGCGCGCCTGTGACTGGCTCGCCTGTGGTCGTGACGCTGTCCAATGGTCAGCAGATAACCATCGAAGTGGGTAAAACCACTGGTACCGTGACCACCACCGCGCCGAACGATGCGTTGACCGGTCATGCGCCGCTGACCAACTCGATTACCGGTGTGACGGGTGGCAATTACGAGAATCTGGTTGCCGACAAGACACCGGTTTCGACCACTGTCACCGACACCGTCGACACCACCAATCTGTCGCTAAGCGCCACTGGCTCTGTCGCTGAGGGCGGTTCGATTGTTTATACCGCCACCCTGACCAACGCCGCTGGTTCGCCAGTGACCGTGACCCTGAGCAACGGCTCGGTGATCACCATCGAAGCCGGTAAAACCACCGGCACAGTGACCGTTCCGGCTCCGGCTGATGACGTTTACAAAGACGCGGGCAAGGTTGAAGCGACCATTTCGACTGCCACCGGCGGCAACTTCGAAAACCTGGTGCCGAGCACTGTACCGGCCGTGACCAATGTCACCGACACCATCGACACCACCACGGTCAAACTGACCGCGACCGAGTCGGCGGCCGAAGGCGGTACTGTCACTTACACCGCCACCGTGGGCGCTCCAGTCACCGGTTCGCCTGTCGTCGTGACCCTGTCCAACGGTCAGAACATCACTATTGAAGTCGGCAAAACCACGGGGACCGTGACCACCACCGCGCCGAACGACGTGTTGAACGGCCACGCGCCGCTGACCAACGCGATTACCGGTGTAACGGGTGGCAATTACGAGAACCTGGTGGCCGACAAGACCCCGGTTTCGACCAACGTCACCGACACCGTCGACACCACCAATCTGTCGCTCAGCGCTACCAATTCGGTCGCTGAAGGTGGCTCGATCATCTACACCGCCACGCTGACCAACGCCGCTGGCTCGCCAGTGACCGTGACCCTGTCGAACGGCGCCGTGATCACCATTGAGGCTGGCAAAACTACCGGCACAGTGACCGTTCCGGCTCCGGCTGATGACGTTTACAAAGACGCGGGCAAGGTTGAAGCGACCATTTCCACTGCCACCGGTGGCAACTTCGAGAATCTGGTACCGAGCACCGTACCGGCAGTGACTAACGTCACTGACACCATCGATACCACCACGGTCAAACTGACCGCCACCGAATCGGCGGCTGAAGGCGGCACCGTTACTTACACTGCGACTGTCGGTGCTCCGGTTACCGGTTCGCCTGTCGTCGTTACCCTGTCCAACGGTCAGACCATCACCATTGGTGTTGGCCAGACCACCGGCACCGCGACCACCACTGCGCCAAACGACGCACTGACTGGCCATGCGCCGCTGACCAACTCGATCACCAACGTCACTGGCGGCAACTACGAAAACCTTGTGGCCGACAAGACACCGGTGAGCACCAACGTGACCGACACTGTCGACACCACCAACCTGTCGCTGAGTGCTACCCCATCGGTCGCTGAAGGTGGCTCGATCATCTACACCGCCACGCTGACCAACGCCGCTGGCTCGCCAGTGACCGTGACCCTGTCGAACGGCGCCGTGATCACCATTGAGGCTGGCAAAACCACCGGCACCGTCACCGTCGCAGCACCCGCGGATGACGTCTACAAAGATGCGGGCAAAGTCGAAGCAACCATTTCGACCGCAACCGGTGGCAACTTCGAGAATCTGGTGCCGAGCACCGTACCGGCAGTGACTAACGTCACTGACACCATCGATACCACCACGGTCAAACTGACCGCCACCGAATCGGCGGCTGAAGGCGGCACCGTCACCTACACCGCCACTGTCGGTGCAGCCGTAACCGGTTCGCCGGTTGTCGTGACGCTGGCCAACGGTCAAACCATCACCATTGGTGTTGGCCAGACCACCGGCACCGCGACCACCACTGCGCCAAACGACGCACTGACTGGCCATGCACCGCTGACCAACTCGATCACCAACGTCACTGGCGGCAACTACGAAAACCTTGTGGCCGACAAGACACCGGTGAGCACCAACGTGACCGACACTGTCGACACCACTAACTTGTCGTTGAGCGCGACTGGTTCGGTTGCTGAAGGCGGTTCGATTGTCTACACCGCAACGCTGACCAACGCCGCTGGCTCGCCAGTGACCGTGACCCTGTCGAACGGCGCCGTGATCACCATCGAGGCCGGTAAAACCACCGGCACCGTGACCGTTCCAGCCCCGGCTGACGACGTCTACAAAGACGCCGGCACCGTGCAGGCGACGATCAGCACCGCCACCGGTGGCAACTTCGAAAACCTGGTGCCGAGCACGACGCCAGCCGTCACCAGTGTCACCGACACCATCGACACCACCACGGTGAAACTGACCGCGACCGAGTCGGCGGCTGAGGGTGGCACCGTTACCTACACGGCGACAGTTGGCGCACCGGTCACCGGTTCGCCTGTGGTCGTGACTCTGGCCAACGGTCAGAACATCACCATCGAAGTGGGCAAAACCACCGGCACCGTGACCACCACCGCGCCGAATGACGTGTTGACCGGTCATGCGCCACTGACCAACGCGATCACCAATGTCAGCGGCGGCAACTATGAAAATCTGGTTGCTGACAAGACGCCGGTCTCGACTACGGTCACTGACACCATCGACACCACAAACCTGTCGCTCAGCGCGACCGGCACCGTCGCCGAAGGTGGTCAGATCACCTACACCGCGACTCTGACCAACGCCGCTGGCTCGCCAGTCACCGTAACCCTGAGCAACGGTTCGGTGATCACCATCGAGGCCGGTAAAACTACCGGCACCGTGACCGTTCCAGCACCGGCTGACGACGTCTACAAAGACGCCGGCACTGTGCAGGCCACGATCAGCAACGCCACCGGTGGCAGCTTCGAGAAACTGGTAACCAGCACCACACCAGCCGTGACCAGCGTCACCGACACCATCGACACCACGACCGTGAAGCTCACTGCGACCACAACTGCAGCCGAGGGTGGCACCGTCACTTACACCGCGACTGTCGGTGCTCCAGTCACCGGTTCGCCAGTCACCGTGACGCTGTCCAATGGTCAGCAGATCACCATCGAAGTCGGCAAAACCACCGGTACCGTGACCACCACCGCACCGAACGACGCGTTGACCGGTCATGCACCGCTGACCAATGCGATCACCAACGTAACCGGCGGCAACTACGAAAATCTCGTGGCTGACAAAACCCCGGTCAGCACCACCGTGACCGACACCGTCGACACCACCAACCTGACGCTCAGCGCGACCGGCACCGTGGCCGAAGGTGGCCAGATCACCTACACCGCGACGCTGACCAACGCGGCTGGCTCGCCAGTCACCGTGACGCTGTCCAACGGCTCGGTAATCACCATCGAGGCTGGCAAAACCACCGGCACCGTGACCGTTCCGGCACCAGCGGACGACGTCTACAAAGACGCCGGCACCGTGCAAGCCACGATCAGCACCGCCACCGGTGGTAACTTCGAAAATCTGGTGCCGAGCACGACGCCAGCCGTGACCAGTGTCACCGACACCATCGACACCACCACAGTGAAGCTGACTGCCACCGCTACGGCGGCTGAAGGCGGCACCGTCACCTACACCGCCACTGTCGGTGCAGCCGTAACCGGTTCGCCGGTTGTCGTGACGCTGGCCAACGGTCAGACCATCACCATCGGCGTCGGCCAGACCACGGGAACCGCGACCACCACCGCACCAAACGATGCGTTGACCGGCCACGCTCCGCTGACCAACTCGATCACCAACGTCACTGGCGGCAACTACGAAAACCTCGTGGCTGACAAAACCCCGGTCAGCACCACCGTGACCGACACCATCGACACCACCAACCTGACGCTCAGCGCGACTGGCACCGTGGCCGAAGGTGGCCAGATCACCTACACCGCGACCCTGACTAACGCCGCTGGCTCGCCAGTGACCGTTACCCTGTCCAACGGCTCGGTAATCACCATCGAAGCCGGCAAAACCACCGGCACCGTGACCGTTCCTGCTCCGGCTGACGACGTCTACAAAGACGCCGGCACCGTCCAGGCCACGATCAAGACCGCCACTGGCGGCAACTTCGAGAATCTGGTGACCAGCAACACACCAGCCGTGACCAGCGTCACCGACACCATCGACACCACCACGGTGAAACTGACTGCAACCGGCACGGCGGCTGAAGGCGGCAACGTCGTCTACACCGCGACCGTCGGCGCAGCCGTGACCGGCTCGCCTGTCGTCGTGACCTTGGCCAATGGTCAGCAGATCACCATCGACATCGGCAAAACCACCGGCACCGTGACTACCGCCGCGCCGAACGATGCGTTGACCGGTCATGCGCCACTGACCAACTCCATCACCAACGTAAGCGGCGGCAACTACGAGAATCTGGTTGCCGACAAGACACCTGTCAGCACCACCGTGACCGACACCATCGACACCACCAACCTGACGCTCAGCGCAACCGGCACCGTGGCCGAAGGTGGCCAGATCACCTACACCGCGACGCTGACCAACGCGGCTGGTTCGCCAGTCACCGTGACGCTGTCCAACGGCTCGGTAATCACCATCGACGCCGGCAAAACCACCGGCACCGTGACTGTTCCCGCTCCGGCTGACGACGTCTACAAAGACGCAGGCACCGTGCAGGCCACCATCACCGGTACCAGCGGCGGCAGTTTCGAAAACCTGGTGACCAACAACACACCAGCGGTGACCAACGTCACCGACACCATCGACACCACCACAGTCAGCATCACCGGCAGCACCTCGGTGACCGAAGGCCAGACCGCCAGCTACACCGTCAGCCTGAACCACCCGGCGCAAACCGAAGTGACCCTGAAAATCGTCTACAGCGGCA
This sequence comes from Pseudomonas sp. TH06, assembly GCF_016651305.1. Classification (GTDB taxonomy): domain Bacteria; phylum Pseudomonadota; class Gammaproteobacteria; order Pseudomonadales; family Pseudomonadaceae; genus Aquipseudomonas. The sequence continues at coordinate 1,328,239 of NZ_JAEKEC010000001.1, forward strand.
CCGCCGCCGACGGTTCCGACTTCACCGGTGTGTACACCGTGAAGATCCCGGCAGGCGCCAGCAGCGCGCAGTTCAACGTCGCCACCATCGATGACAAGATCACCGAAGGCACCGAGAACTTCGTGGTCAAGATCGACTCGGCCACGGGCGGCAACTTCGAGAACCTCGCGGTCAGCAGCACCAATGGCAGCGTCAGCACGTCGATCATCGACAACGACGCGCCGCCGGTCATCGACCTGGATGCCAACAACTCCAGCGGCGCGACCGGTGCCGATTACAAGGTGACCTTCACCGAAAACACCCCGGGCGCCGGTGTGTCGATTGCTGACACCGACATCAGCATCACTGACCCGGACAGCACCATGCTGACCGGCGCCACCGTGGTGCTGACCAACCGTCAGGACGGCGATGCGCTGAACCTGGGCAACAGCGTCAACGGCATCACCATCAATGCCAACAGCACCAACGGCACTGTGACGCTGACCCTGTCGGGCAATGCGACGCTGGCCGACTACATGCAGGCCATCAAGAACATCAGCTTCACCAACGGCAGTGAAAACCCGAGCACCGTGCCACGGATCATCACCGTGACCGTGACCGATGGCGGCAACTACTCCAACACCGCGACCACCACGGTCAACGTGGTGGCGGTCAACGACGCACCGGTCGCCGCACCGAGCAACGTCACCGGAACTGAAGACACCCCGCTGATACTCGGCTGGTCGACCTTCGGTGTGACCGACGTCGACAGCCCGGCCAGCAGCCTCGGTGTGAAAATCACCCAGCTGCCGGGCGAAGGCAAACTGCAGTACCTGGACGGCTCGACCTGGAAAGACGTCGCCAACAACCAGACCTTCAGCAAGGCTGACATCGACGCCGGCAAACTGCGCTTCATGCCGGATGCCAACGAGTCGGGGGTCAACGGTTACGGCGGCACTGGCATGGGCAACAACCAGGCCGATTACGCACAGATCAAGTTCCAGCCAACCGACGGCCAACTGCTGGGCAACACCGGCACCGTGAAGATCGACATCACGCCAGTGGCGGATGCCCCGACCGTGAGCGTGGCGGACAACAGCGTGAAGTCCACCGGCCTGATCAAGGAAGTCTGGACCGGTCTGTCGGGCCTCGGCACCAGCGGCAACGGCGCAGATTCGACCACGTTGAAAAACGTGATCGACGGCGCCGGCACGCCGAACTCCAGCGGCAGCGTGACCAACGTGCAATCCGATGGCAGCGTGGCGGCAGGTACGGCGTCGAAGACTTCCGGCCTGATCTACCTCGAAGCCGGCAAGACCTACTCCTTCAGCGGCATCGCCGATGACAGCCTGCTGATCACCATCGGCGGCAAGAGCGTGGCGTCGGGTACCTGGGGCGCGGGCGGTGCGATCAGCGGTTCGTTCACCCCGACCACCAGCGGTTACTACACCCTGGACATCTACCACCACAACCAGAGCGGCCCGGGCAGCTATGACGTCAACCTGTCGGTCAACGGCAGCACGCCGATCGATCTGAGCAACACAGGCGTACCGATCTACACCGGCGTGCAGGATCTGATCAATTCGGGCGTGACCGTTTCCGATCTGCACGGCACCAATGGCGAAGGCTATTACGACGGCTACAAACTCAACACCGGCGCCGAAGGCACCACGGTGAAACTGTCAGCAATCAGCACTGCGCTGACCGACACCGACGGCTCGGAAACCCTGAGCGTGAAGATCAGTGGCGCGCCGGTCGGCTCGGTGCTGAGCGACGGCGCAGGCCATACCTTCACCGTCACCGCGACCAGCGGCGATGCCAACGTGACCGGCTGGAACCTCGGCAGCCTGACCGTGACGCCACCGCCGTACTACAACGGCCAGTTCAACCTGACCGTGACTTCGACCTCTACCGAGCAGGTCGGCGGCTCGGCCAGCAGCACCGCGACCATTCCGGTCACTGTGGTGCCGGCGGTCTACAACGCCATAGTTGCGACTTCCGGCGACGACACCTTCAGCGGTACCGACGGCAACGACATCATGGTCGCCGACATCGGCGGTCTGACCGTGGTGCCGGGCACCAACTACAACATCGCCTTCATGGTCGACAGCTCGGGCAGCATGAGCGCGTCGTCGATCAGCGCGGCGAAAGACTCGCTGACCTCGGTGTTCAACACCCTCAAGCAGAGCCTGGGCGGCAGCAACTCGGGCACGGTGAATATCTTCCTGGTGGACTTCGACACCCAGGTCAACAAATCGGTATCGGTGAACCTCAACGATCCGAATGCGCTGACCCAGCTCAAAGCGGTGCTGGACTCGATGACTTCCGGCGGCGGCACCAACTATGAGGACGTGTTCAAAACCACGGCCAACTGGTTCCAGAGTGCTGACGCCGTGGCCAACACCGGGGCGAAGAACCTTACCTACTTCATCACCGACGGCCAGCCGACTTACTACCAGAGCGGCGAGCAGACCAACCCGACGCTGTACGGCAGCGTGAAGTTCGATAGCGTGGTGACGACCAGCAACTACAAGCTGGGCGACACCTTCAGCACCTATATCGACAGCACGCACTATCTGAGCATCAACTCCAACGGCGTCGCCCAGTTGCAGACCTACACCAGCCGTTACGGCTGGTCGACGACCAACCTGGGCACCGTTCACGCTCAGGGCGACGGCACTTACGAGCTGTCGAGCCTGGCGGGCAGCGGCAGCAGCACCACCACGACCACCACCGACAACTCGACCACCAGCTTCGCCTTGCTCAGCGGCCTGTCGAACGTCGAAGCCATTGGCCTCAACAGCGGCGTCAGCCTCAACGACCTGAAACCGTACGACTCGGACAAGACGCCGCAGACCAACATCGATCCGAAGGACCTGGCCAACTCGATCATCGGCCACACCGAAGCAACGCTGCCAGGCAACGACACCGTCAGCGGTGGCGACGGCAACGACATCCTGTTCGGCGATCTGGTGAGCTTCAACGGCATTGCCGGTGAGGGTTATCAGGCGATGCAGGCATTCGTTGCCCAGCAGACCGGCGTCGACGTCAGCAAAGTCACCACCAGCAACGTGCACCAGTACATCACCGAGCACTATCAGGCGTTCGATGTGTCCGGTGCCCACGACGGCAACGACACGCTGCTGGGTGGCGCGGGCAATGACATCCTGTTCGGCTCGGGCGGCAATGACCTGCTCGACGGCGGCAAGGGCAATGACATCCTGCTCGGCGGTACCGGCAACGACACGCTGATCGGCGGTCAGGGCAACGACATCCTGATTGGCGGTTCGGGTGCCGACACCTTCGTCTGGAAGGCGGGTGACACCGGCAACGACGTGATCAAGGACTTCAAGGCCAGCGAAGGCGACCGCATCGACCTGCGTGATCTGTTGCAGGGCGAAACCGGCAGCACCATCGACAACTTCCTGAAGATCACCACGGTCGACGGCACGTCGTCGCTGCAAGTCAGCTCGACGGGCAAGTTCAACTCGGGTGATGCCGCTGCGGCAACGCCAGACGTGACGATCAAACTGGAAGGCAATAACTGGTCGAGCGCCAACATCCACAACCTGATTGCCGGTAGCGATCCGACCATCAAGGTCGACCACAACAACAGCTGATCCGTGAACAAAACGGCCGCTCCAATGGGGCGGCCGTCACGTTTGCGCTGCCCACCCCGGTGACGATTGCGTCACCGCACCGCATACTTGCGCGCAGTTGGCTATGCTGCTGACAGCATGACGCTGGTTCATTTCCGAGGGATGCTCAATGTTTTACGTGCAACGCGATGCGCAAGGCCAGTTGATTCGCGTGGAAGCTGCGGCGTACGCCGAGGCCACGGAAACGCTGCCGGCCGATCACCACGAAATCCAGGCGTGGTACGCCAACGAAGCCGTGGAAAACAGCCTCAAACAGCTCAAGCAGAGCGACTTTGAAATGATTCGGGTACTCGACGACCTGATTCAGGTGCTGACCCAGAAAGGCGTGATCCGCGTCACCGACCTGCCGCCGGCGGCGCAAGCCAAATTGATGGACCGGACTCAGGCGCGGGAAGCGTTGGGCGGGTTGAGTCAGTTGATTGATGAGGATGAAGGCGGGTTGATCTGATCAAAGATTTTGATCGACTGTTCCGGCCTCTTCGCGAGCAGGCTCGCTCCCACATTGAAACCCGATCACAGTAGGAGCGAGCCTGCTCGCGAAGGCGGCTTAACTAACGACTCGAATTCAAAGATTTAGCTCCAGGGCTTGGGCTCACCCAGCAACTGCCCCTGAACGCCATACAACCCCATCTCGCGAATCACCGACAACTCCCCTTCCGTCTCGACCCGCTCGGCAATCAGCGGCAGGTCGATGCTGTGCGCTGCGCGCTGGATCGCTTCGATGAACAGACGCTTGTCGCTCTCCTGATCAATCGCGCGAATGTAGCTGCCGTCGATCTTCAGGTACGCCAGGCCCAGCCGCGCCAGGTTGCCGATCATGCTGAAGCGTCCGCCAAAGCGTTGCAGACTCAGCGAGAAGCCCAGCTCACGCAGACGTCGGGTCAACTGCTCAAGCACCGCTTGCTCCGGCAATTGCTCTTCACCGATTTCCAGAGTCAGGCGTGGGCCCAGATTGGAATGCGCGCGCAGGATCTCGAAGACCTTGTTCAGCGCCTGCGAATCCGCCAGCGTTGCCGAGGACAGGTTCAACGCCAGCGAATCCTCATGTTCTTTCATCTGTTCGAGAACACGTTCGAGCATCAACCGATCCAGGCGTGCGGTCCAGCCGAAGCGCTCCAGCCACGGCAGGAAACGCCCGGCCGGAATGGTCTGGCCCTGCTCATCGAGCAGGCGCGAAAGCACTTTGTAATGCAACACCAGTTGCGTGTCCTGCGTGGCCACCACCGGTTGGAAATACAGCTCGAAGCGTTGCTGACTCAAAGCCTGATCAAGCAGGCGATGCCAGGCATGGTGATCGTCACCGACGTCCGCCGTCAGGCTCTGATCGATGCACGCCCAGTTCTGCTCGCCCTGCCCCTCGGCCTGCGCCAGCGCCTGATCGCCGAGGGTCAGCACGGCTTGCGGCGAATCGCCATGAGCGAATGGCGCGAGGCCGATGGAGGCGACCGCCGGCACATCCGTCGCACCCGTGGCGTGCAAGCTGCTCAGGGCGTTGTCGAGGTTCTGCGCCAGTTGCAGCGCTTCCTCGCGCACCAGCCCCGGCGCCAGTACGGCGAATTCACCGCCGCGAATACGGGTGACGAGGTTTTGCGTTTCCGGGTACTTGGCGCACTCGCGCGACAGTTGCTCACCCACTGCTTTCAACAATTCGTCGGTACGCTGTCCACCGAGACGCTGGTTGAGCCCGGCCAGGTCCTTGACCCGCAACAGCAGCAGATAACCGGAACTGGCCTGCTCAGGGTTGCTCACCCGATTGTTCAACTGCATCTCGAAATAGCGCCGGTTGGCCAGGCCGGTGAGGTTGTCCTGATAGGACTCGGCGCGCAGTTTTTCACTGCGCTCGGCCTGCTCCTGAAACAGCGCCTTGAGCTTCTCGACCATCTGGTTCATCGCCTGCACCACACGACGCAACTCAGGGGTGCGCGGCAGCTCCGGCAGGCTGAGAAACTCGCGCCGGGCGATAGCGTGAGACTGTTTGACCATGTAATCCAGCGGCCTCAACTGCCGACGCAGCAACAACGCCCCCAGCACGGCACTCACCGCACCGCAAATCAGCAACCAGCCGAGGCTGCCCAACGCACTCTGCCAGAGCTTGGCCACGGCGAACATCGGATGGCTGACTACCTCGACCCGCGCCGCCTGCTCCCAGCCACGACTGACCAACGCATCGCCACCGGCCGGTTCCAGACCAATCAGCTTGACGAACCAGTCCGGCACATTAGTGACCGCCGGAATGCCACTGCGCTCAACGATGGTCTGGTCGGTTTTCAGATCGACCACACGGATGCTCGCGTAATAACCGCTGTCGAAGATCGAGCTGACCAGCAACTCGACCATCGCCGGGTCGTCGATATTCGGCGTCAGCGACAACGCCAGCGCCGTGGCGGCGTCCTGGGCATGGGAGCGCAACTGGTTGACGTACTGGGTGCGCGAGCTCTCCAGACTGACCATGAAGCTGCCGGTGAAGGCGACCACCAGGAACAGACAGATAGCGATCAACAGCTGTTTGAACAAAGACATCTGAGCGCGTGCTCCTAGTTAATCGTTTCGACCGGAAAACCTTCGGCCTGCATTTTCTTCAACACATCCTGCCAGCGTGACAGGCGTTTGGTATCACCGACCTTTTTGTTGCCCTTGGCCCCCGGCAGATACAACCCTTCGGCATTGAAAGAGTAGACCGGCAGCAAATCGGTTCGCTGCGATGCCGGCTGGATCGGATCGATCAGGCTGTCGAGCACCAGCGGCATGGCATCGGGAGTGGCATAGTACGTCAGCACCATGTGCGCGCGGTTCTGGCGCAGGGCCTTGACGTAGGTGATGCGCAGCTTGTCACTGGAAACCCCGAGATGACGCAGGCTGAAATACTTGGCGATTGCGTAGTCTTCGCAGTCACCGGCGCCCTTCCACAGTGCTTCGATGGGTGTTTCCCAATAGTCGACCTCGTGCCACAGGTCGATGTCTTCGACATAGCGCATCTGTTTGTTGAAAAACAGGTTCACCACTTTGAGTTTTTCCATTTCGCTGACTTGTTTCTGCGTGGCCAACAGATTTTGCCAGGCGTCGATCCGCTGCTGGCCGGCACCCAGCGGGCCATAGAGGGCGGTGGCCTTGCGGCTGATTGCGGAAAAATCCCAATCGGCATGCAGACCGCCCAGCATGAGGCTGGCCAGCAGCAGTGCGCAGCCTAGCCAGCGCAGAGTCCGGGGGATCGCGAAAAGTACCGCCACAGCAGGTTTCCAGGGGGGCAGGAAGGAAAGCGTTTGATGGTGAAGCTTAGCCCGGTAAAAAACAATGGCACCATGAGATCACCTCTAGCGCGCTAAACTGTTTTCAGACATAGAACCTTTACACGGTTTGACAACTTGTAGAGCAATCACTAGTGTCCTTTGGATCCAAATTCAGCCGACATACAGGGTGCGTAGTCGTGACACAGAAGCCCAAACCGCTACAGAGCATCAAAGTCGATGGGCCGATTCCCGCGCACCTGGCCCGCTCAATCATCGAAGAAACCCTGCGCGCCGCCATCCTCGATGGTCGTTTGCCGTGCGGCACCGCCCTGCGCCAGCAGGATCTGGCCGATCTGTTCGGTGTCAGTCGCATGCCTGTGCGCGAAGCCCTGCGCCAGCTCGAAGCGCAGGAACTGCTCAGCGTTACGGCACACAAGGGCGCCGTGGTTGCGGCGTTGATTCAGGGCGATGCCACGGAAACCTACGAATTGCGGATCCTGCTCGAGACCGAAGCCATGCGCCAGTCCATCGCGCTGCTGACTCCAGCCGATCACGCATGCGCCGCCGGTTATATCGAAGAACTCGAGACGCAACACGACTACACCGAAATTGGCCGCCTCAACCGCTTGTTCCACATGACGTTGTATTGCAAAGCCCCCAACCAGCGACTGTTGCGCCTGGTCGAGGAAGGACTCAACGAGGAAGAACGCTTCCTGCGCTTCAACCTTGAAGCCATGGGCCTGGGCAAACTCTCTCAGGACGATCACCGCGCCATGCTGCAAGCGGTGATCGAGCGCGATGTCGACCACGCCGTCGCACTGCTCAAACAACACCTCAACCGCGGTGTCGAGGTCATCACCCGCTACCTCGCAAGCCCGGCCGCACAACAGCGCAAAGCCGCGCACTGAACCCTGTACGCCGGGCCAGGACCAGTGCGTCTGCCCGGCGAATAACCCGCTTACAAATCCCTCCTGACGACAGCCACGAATCCGCTGGCATATCCCCGTGTTCGCTCTACCCTCCCTGCGCCGATCAGCCCGAAAATTGCACTCCTGCAATGAACAATCGGTAATAGCCGTGGCGGCCAATTACCCGCACTCTTCAACAGCCAACCGAAAAAGAACGGGCGACGCACCGCACCGCCGGCGCAGTCCCCGCAACAGGAACCTACGGAAGGAGCCTTGTCACGGGAAAAGGAAAGAATCGGCGTCGTTCCGGGCCAACTTTCATCCCCTCAAACAACTTCAGTCTTTTTATTAAAAAGTTGCTTCGAGTGAGGCATTCACTCTGTTTATTCGATTTTGGCCTTAATTAGCCGAAAGGAGCAACTTCGCCCAAATAAAACTTAATCCAATAGTTTTATTGGGCACTCTCACATTTAAAAAACCGACAACTAAAAATAATCAAAATTACACTTGTTAAGTTGTTTGTCGATGTATTAGTTTTTCTCCGCCGAGCTTGAACTCCAAGACCCAGGCAGGCACCGGCCAACGGCAAGGGTACGAACGGGCAGTAAAGCGCCTGAGCCGCCCTGCAATAGCGCCCATGCATTTAATTCAACTTCAATGATTTGTATGCGGCCGTCGCTCGCCTGGAAAAAAGAATAACAAGCCGCTGTTCCATTGATTGCGAAGTTGAAATAACACAGCCATTTCATATCAAGGATAAAGGCCCCGTCATGTCTCAAACAAAGCAGCAACTCGCCCTGAAGAAAGCCGAACTCAGCGCTCACCCGATCTTCGCCGAAATCAATTCAATGACTGTCTTGCGCCGCTTCATGGAAACCCATGTGTTTGCCGTGTGGGATTTCATGTCGCTGACCAAGCGCCTGCAGCAGGAACTGACCTGCACCCGTCTGCCATGGCTGCCGCCGCGTGATCCGCATGCAGCCCGACTGATCAACGAAATTGTCCTCGGTGAGGAGTCCGATGACCGCTTGGACCACGGTCATTACAGCCATTTCGAACTGTATCTGGATGCCATGCGCGAAGTCGGTGCGAGCACCGCAGCAGCGGAACGCTTCGTCGCGCTGCAACAGGAAGGCGTGAGTTATGACGTCGCGCTGCAAAGTGTCGAAGTCGATCCGGCCGCCGCGCAGTTTGTCCGAGACACTTTGCGCACCGCCCTGCATGCACCGGGGCACAGCGTCGCCGCCGCGTTTTTGCATGGCCGCGAAAGTGTGATCCCGACCATGTTCCAGCGCATCCTCGACGACTGGGGCATCGGCATCGAACAGGCGCCGATCTTTCGCTATTACCTGGAGCGGCACATCGAGGTCGATTCCGAGGATCACGGCCCGGCGGCAGAGCAACTGCTGAAGCGTCTGGTCGATGGCGACCCGCAGCGCGAAGCCGAGGTTTACGCCAGCGCCATTGCCGCCGTGGAAAGCCGCATCGCGCTGTGGGATGGCCTGCGCGTAAGCATGCGCGAACCGTTGGCGGAGGTGGCCCAATGAACGCCGCCGACTACCAATCCTTCGCCGATGCCTGGGAAAGCCGCGCGACCATCCGCACCCGTCCGCGGCGGATGCTGGAAAACGACGAGCGCCTGATCTATCCGCTCAGCCGGCAACCGCTGGTGCTCAGCGACACCTTCCTGCGGGAGTGCCCGCAGCAGCGTGATTTCGCCCTGGTGCAGACGCTGTACAAGTTCATCAACGACGTGGTGATTTTCGAGACGGAAATCGTCGACAAGACCGCGCGCAGCATCGCCAAGGATCGCTTCGCCGTGGCGTTTCCTTTTGCCTGTCGCTACGACGCGATGACGGTGGTGGTAGACGAGGATTACCACGCGCTGGTGGCGATGGACTTCATGCAGCAAACGGTGGCCATGACCGGCATCGAGCCGATTCAACTGCCCAACGAAATCGAGCTCAGCCGGGCCATCCCTGCCGCCGTCGCACGGGCCCCGGAACACTTGCGCAGTGCCGTCGAATTGATCTGTGTGGCCATCGCCGAGAACACCGTAACCGGCGATGTCGCGGCGTTCGCCCGCGACGACACGGTCAAGCCGTCGATCAAAGGGCTGATGGCCGACCACTTGCTTGATGAGGGTCGCCATTCGAGCTTCTGGGCGCGGATGGTGCGCATCTATTGGCACACCGCGAGTGAGGCGGATCGCGAAACCATCGCGCAGATCCTGCCGGTATTCATCGGCCACTACCTGACCAACGACATCCAGAAATCCTTCGACCTGCGCCTGATCGATGCCCTGCCGGTCGGCGAGACCACACGCCATTCGCTGAGGGAGGAAATGGCCGGACTGGCATTTCCGATCAATCGCCACCATCCGCTGGTGGGCAACATCGTCAAGTTCTTCCACAACAGTTCGCTGCTCGACACACCGTGCGTGCAGCACGCCCTGCACGACTACCTGGTTTGATGAGGAGGCCGACATGAAACGTCTCGACATTTTGCTGATTGGCGTCAGCCAGGCCATGACCGACCTGGCGCATGAACTTGAACAACATGGACACACATTGGCGCGCAGCGGCGCCGCGCAACCGACGGTGGATCTGATCATCGACGAAGGCTTCATCGGCGCCGGCGATTTCTGCGCCATCCCCCACCTGCATCTGCGTTTGGGTGTCGGGGCGCTAAGCCTTGCAGGTCTGCCGTCACTCGACCTGCTGTGCTTCCTCGGTTCAACACTGATCAGCCGCGTACCAATCGCCGATGAGCCGTCTGGCAACGGCCAGGCATTGCGACAAAGGGTACTGACGCAAGTGGTGGACGAAGTGTCGCTGCTGGTCAGCCGCTACTCCCGCGATGCGGAATATTTTCAACAGGCCGCTGCGGTGACTGCGCCGGATTTTGAACGGATGGAAAACCTGCTGTTCCTCGACAGCCTGGCTTACGTCCATCGCCTCAACGACACGGCGCATGCGTCGCTGCTGCAACAAGCGCAGATCCCGCTGATAGAGCGTCTGCAACAGAGCCTGATCCAGCACGCTGACCGTCCGGCGCTGCACCTCGCCGAGCAGTCGATCAGCTATCGCCAGTTGCATGCGCACAGTCGGGCGATTCAACAGCGCTTGCAGCCTCTGCTCGACCAGCATCCGCAGCCATGGGTTGTCGGCATCTGCCTGCCGAAAAGCCCCGCGCTGTTCGCCTCGATTCTGGCGATTCTCGGCAGCGGTGCGGTGTACCTGCCGCTGGAGCCGAGCCATCCGTTGCAGCGCCAGCAATACATCCTGCAAAACGCCGGCGCGTTGCTGTTGCTGCACGACGGTCTACATCCGCTCAGCGAGTCGATACCCGGGCTCGACGTCAGTCGCATCGATAGTCTTGATGCCGACCTCGCAACCCCGTTGATGCGCCAGCGTCCCGAACTCGATGCGCCGTGCATGGCGCTCTACACCTCAGGCACCACCGGGCATCCGAAAGGTGTGCTGCTCAGCCAGACCAACCTGGCGCACTTCACCGCGTGGTACGCAGATTACGTGCAGTTGCGCGCCGAGAGTCGGGTGTTGCAGTTCTCTTCGCTGAGTTTCGATTCGTCACTGATCGACATCTTCCCGAGCCTGCTCACCGGCGCCGAACTGGTGGTGCCCGACGACACGCAGCGGCGCGATCCACTGCAATTGGTGGCGCTGATCCGCCGCCGCCAACTGACCCACGCCTTCCTGCCGCCGGCACTGTTGAGCATCCTGCCGCTGGAACAACTGCAGGGTGTGCAACAGGTGATGACGGGCGGCGATGTCTGCGAGCCGTTTGTCATCGAGCAACTGACCCGACAAGGCAAACTGCACAACCTCTATGGTCCCACCGAAGCCACGGTGCTGATCACTGCCCGGCAACTGAAACCCGGCGACAGCAACCGCAGTCTCGGCGCGCCGATCGCCAACAGCCAGGTGCTGATTCTCGATGACGACCTGCAACCGGTAGCCGAGCAGACCGTCGGCGAGTTGTTCATCGTCGGCCCCGGTGTCTGCCTCGGTTACCTGAACAATCCACAGCAGACCGCCGAGCGCTATCTGACCCTTGAATTGCCGGACGGCCAACAGCTGCGCGCCTACCGCAGTGGCGACATGGCCAAGTGGGGCGAGCAGGGCATCGAGCTGTGCGGACGGCGCGACAATCAAGTGAAGATCCGCGGTTTTCGAGTCGAGCCGGAAGAGATCGAGCGTTGCCTGCGCGAGAGCAAGTTGTATCGGCAAATCGCCGTGGTGATCGACAGTCAGCGACGGATTCTGGCGTTCCTCGCCCAGCCTCAATCGGACACCGCCCGCGATGCACTGAAGGCCCATGCCCAGCAATTTTTGCCGGACTACATGCAACCGGTGGCATGGACCGAACTGCCGAACATGCCGTTCGCCAGCAACGGCAAGGTCGACCGCAAAGCGCTATTGGCATTGCCGGTGAGCGTGCAGGACAGCGGGCCGAAATGCCTGCCGGCCAATGAGGACGAAGCGCTGCTGCTGCAGATCTGGGCGGAATTGCTGGAGCTGCCGACCAGCGACATTTCCACCGACGAAAGCTTCTTCAATCTCGGTGGTCACTCGATTTTGCTGTCACGGATGTTGCTGCGCTTGCGCGAGGAATTCGGCCGCAGCATCTCGATCAACCGGTTCATCGAACAGCCGACCATCGTCAAACTCGCGACCTTGGTACGCGGCACCGATGACAGCGCCGTGCTCAGCGCCCAGGCCATGGCCGACGCTGAACGGGCGCTGGATATCGAGCCGCTGCCGATCAGCCGCATGGGCAACGTGCACAAGGTGATTGTAACGGGCGCGAACAGTTTTGTCGGCGTGCACATCGTCGAGGCGCTGCTCGGTTGGGGCGCCAGCGAAGTGGCGTGTCTGGTGCGCGACGGCGGCGGGCAAACGGCGGCGCAACGCTTCGCTCAGGCACTGCGCGAGAACCGGCTCGAACATCTCGATCTGAGTCGGGTGCGCGTTTATGCGGCTGATATCTGCCGCCCGCAACTGGGGCTGACCGACGCCGATTATCAACGGCTGGATCACGAGTTCGGTGCGCTGGTGCACAACGCCGCCAACGTCAATCACGTCCTCGATTACGAGTCGCTGGCAGCGGACAACGTCGAGCCGATTTTCGAACTGCTGCGCCTGTGTGAAGGGCATAGCAAAAAGGTCTTAAATTTCGTCTCGACGCTGTCGGCTTCCAGCACCGTTGACGCTGAGGGTCGCGTGCTGGAATTGCCCGCCGCAACGACGCCACCGATCTACATTCGCAACGGCTACAACCTGTCGAAGTGGGTGGGTGAGCGCATCCTGGAACGGGCGCGCGAGCGCGGTGTGCGAGTCAATTTGTATCGCCCCGGCAACATCAGTTTCAACAGTCTCAGCGGCGTCTGCCAGCCACACAAAAATCGTTTGATGCTGATGCTCAAAGGCTCGATCCAGCTCGGTCAGGTGCCGGCCTTCGCGCTGAATTTCGACCTGATGCCGGTGGACTTTCTCGCCCGTTTCATCGCCTTCCACGCCAGCCGTTATTCGCCCGAGCGAGCGGTGTTCAATCTGCACAACCCCGAACCGCTGAGCTGGGACGCCTACGTCGCTTCGTTCCGCGAAACCGGCAGCGAGTTCTCGCTGGTCAGCGTTGCCGACTGGCAGCAGCAATTGGGGCGCGTCGATGCCGACAACGCGCTGTTTGGCGTGCTCGGTTTCTATCTCAACGGCTTCGAAGAAGACATCGGCGACATCTCCCTGATCGGTCACGCCAACGCGCAAGCCGGCGTGCAGCAGATGGGCGCGCACTACCCGCAGAAATCCGCGGCGCTGCTGCGTCGCGGCTGCGATTACCTGAAACAAATCAACTTCATCTAGTTCATCAACAAGGAGCAACACCATGAGCACTCTGCAACCTGACACCCTGATCAAAAACCCTCACGGCTGCCACGTGGCTTCTTCGGTAGAAGTGCCGGCGGACGCGGCGCAGGTCTGGGCGGTGGTCGGCAATTTTGCCGGCTTCGATCAATTCATTCCGGCGCTGTCGCATATCGAAATGACCGGCGAGGGCGTGTCCTCGCTGCGCAAGAAGTTCTTCAAGGATGGCAACGTGGTGGTCGAGCAACTCAACTCCCGCGATGAGCAGGCGCGGAGCATGACCTGGACCACGATCTACAACACCTTGGGCGTGGCCAATCTGTGGGCGGCGATGAATGTCGAATCGTTGGGAGAAGGCAAGGCGCGGGCGACGTGGACGATCATTGCCGAACCGGCCAGCGGGGGCGCCGAGGCGCTGCCGGGGTTCAAGGATTTTGTGCAGGGGTTTGCCGATGATGCGATGGGGAATGTGCTGAAGCTGTTTGTGTAAGGCTTCAGTTCCGCGGTGATGTTCAGACCGCTATCGCGAGCAGGCTCACTCCTACAGTTGGAATGCGTTCCCCTGTAGGAGTGAGCCTGCTCGCGATGAACGATTACGCGGTCAAACTGACCGGCGGTCAGATCTTGAAGCTATCGACCAACTGCTTCAACCGGTTAGCCTGCTGCGACAACGCATCGCAATCCTTCAACGTCTCGTTGAGGTTGGCGACGCTCTGCTGGTTCAACAGGTTGATCTGGTTGACGTCGACGTTGAGGGTTTCCACCACCGCCGTCTGCTCTTCCGTCGCGGCTGCTACCGACTGGTTCATGCCGTCGATTTCGCCGATGCGCTGGGTCACGCTGACCAGGCGCAAACCAGCCTGGTTAGCCACTTCAACGCTCTGCTCGCTGGACGCCTGACTGGCGTTCATGGTGCTGACCGCTTCACGCGAACCGACCTGCAAGGACGTGATCATCTTGTGGATCTCTTCCGCCGACTCCTGGGTGCGGTGAGCGAGGTTACGCACCTCGTCCGCCACCACCGCAAAACCACGACCCGCTTCACCGGCACGCGCCGCTTCGATCGCAGCGTTGAGTGCCAACAGGTTGGTCTGCTGCGAGATGCCTTTGATCACATCGAGGATGTGGCCGATGTTGTCGGTGCTGGCGTTCAGGGTTTCGATCTGGGTGCACGACAGGCTGATTTTCTGCGACAGCTCGGTCATCGCCAGAATCGTTTGCTCAACCACCTGACGGCCGTCATCGGCCTGCTCGCTGGCGCCGCTGGCGTGTTGCGAAGCGTCGGCAGCATTGCGGGCGATTTCCTGAGTGGCGGCGCCCAGTTCGTTGATCGCGGCGGCGACGCTGTTGGTGCGCGCACTTTGCTCATCAGAGCCGACGATGGAGGCGTTGGACGATGCCATCACCCGTTGCGAAAGGTCATGCACCTGACGGGTGGCCGACGACACTTCAGAGATCGACGCGTGAATCCGCTCAACGAACTGGTTGAACGAGCTGCCCAGTTCAGCGAACTCATCCTTGCCTTCCACGACCAGACGACGGGTCAGGTCGCCTTCGCCCTGAGCGATGTCCTGCATCGCACGGCCCATGGTGGTCAGCGGACGCATCAGCACGGTAATCAACAGGCTCAGGAACACGGCAATGGCACCCACTGCCACGAACATCGCGATCAGCGCCGAGGTACGGAACTGGCTGAGTGCGGCATAGGCTTTATCGCGGTCGATCGACAGACCGATGTACCACTCGGCATTCGGCAGACCGGTGACCGGGGTGAACGACAGGATGCGTTCCTGACCGTTGAGCACCACATTCTGGTTGCCCTTCTCGATGCGTACGCTGGAGTTCGGGTAGATGTCCTTGAGGTTCTTCATCACCTGATCTTTGTCCGGGCTGACGATCACCTGACCGTCGGCGCTGACCAGGAATGCATGGCCGAGGCCACCGAAGTCCACCGAGTTGATGATCTTCACCAGGGTTTCCAGGCTCAGGTCACCGCCGACCACGCCGAGCAGTTCGCCGTTCTTTTTCACCGGCATGGCGATAGTCACCACCAGACCACCGACAGCGGCCATGTAGGGCGGCGTCAGCATGGTTTTGTCGGCGGCGACCGCTTGTTTGTACCAAGGACGCTGACGAGGGTCGTAACCGTCCGGCATCTTCGCGTCAGGGCGCTGGGTAAACACACCATTGGCCTGGCCGACATAAGTGAACTGGAAGTTCGAAGTGAAGGCTGGTTGATCAACCAGCCCCGGGAAGTCGGCGTCCTTACCCTGGTGGGCAACGTTCTGCGCGAGATTTTCCAGCACCAGGATCCGCCCGCTCATCCAGTTCTGCACACTGCTGGCGGTCAGATCGCCGGCCTGCTGCACGGACGACTGCAGATTCTGGCGAATGGTATTTCGCTGCAGATAGTCGTTGTAGAGGGTGAACAAAGCGAAAGCCAGGACCACGACGCCCGAGGCGGCCAACAGGATTTTATGGCTGAACTTGAGATTCATTTCATGGGACTTCTTATGCAAAAGTGGGGATGCGTTCGGGGATGCAACATTCCATGTAGCTCCAAATGTCCAATAGCTGGCAGGCAGCGTTCTGATGGCCGCTCTACTTTGGTGCACGCATGTCTCACCAGTCTGTCGGCACCATTCGCGGAAATCTTAGGGTTGTGGAAGAAATGGATGGCATTTGTGCCAGATTCCCGCCGAACGGCGTACTAGAGCGCCCGCTGAGCAGTTTTTTATGAGCGATGTTTGAGCGGCAGTTGCAAATTCTGTAACCCTTGATGACAATGCGACTAATTATCATTTGTGACGTTCGGGCTGTCGCGTTCATGTCCTCACCTGAGTTTGCAGTACAGGCGCTCTACAGTAGTCATCACGGCTGGCTCAACGCTTGGCTGCGCGCTCGGCTGGGCAACGCGGCGGATGCCGCAGATCTGGCGCAGGACACCTTCGTGCGCCTTCTGCAACGTACCGAACGCCTCGAACTCAAGGCACCGCGCGCCTTCCTGTGTACCATCGCGCGGGGTTTGGTGATCGACCACTGGCGCCGCGAAGAAATCGAACGCGCCTATCTGGAAACCATCGCCCATCTGTCCGAAGCAGAAACACCGGGTGCCGAAGCCCGGGCGCTGGTCATCGAGTTGCTCGAGAGCATCGCGCGCATGCTTGAAGGGCTGAAGCCGAAAGTGCGTCAGGCATTTCTTCTGGCGCAGTGCGAAGGGTTGACCCACAAGCAGATCGCCGAGCACATGGGCTTGTCTCTGCGTTCGGTGGAGCGCTACGTCGCCGATGCGCTCTATCACTGTTATGTGCTGCGGTACGAGAGTTGATGCCTGTGGATAACCTCTCCCTCGGACGCCGGGCCGAGCTCCAGCCGCAAGTAGTCAAACAGGCCATTCACTGGCTGCTGCGCTTACGCAACAACCACGGCAATTCGCGCTTGAGCCGTCAGTGCGAACAATGGCGTGCCGAACATCATGAGCATGAATTGGCGTGGCAACGGGTGCAGTCGCTGCAAGCCGAGCTGAGCAACAACCTGCGCGCGGTGCCCGGCGCCCAAGTGGCGTTCAATACGCTGGAAAACAGTGCGCAGGGGTTGGGTCGCCGACAGGCCTTGAAGCTGTTGTCGGGCGCGTTGTTGATGGGGTCGGCGGCATGGCTGGCGAAAGACACTTCTGCATGGCAGCAGTGGAGCGCCGATTACGCCACAGCGACCGGAGAACGACGTGGCTTCCAGTTGCCGGACGGCACGCGGATCGAACTCAATACCGCCAGTGCGGTTGATCTCGATTACACGGCTCAACAACGGCTGATCAAACTGGCGCGTGGCGAAATCATCGTCACTTGTGGCGGTGCGGACGAAGGTGCATCGGTCGAGCGACCGTTGCGCGTACAAAGTCGCCATGGCGTTTATGAGCCGCAGGCTGCGCGGTTCATCCTGCGGCAGGACAGTGATTGCACGCGGCTGAGCGTCACCAGTGGCCGCGTCGCTATTCACGCCGCTGGCAGCTCGATTGAAGCGCTCGCCGGGCAGAGTTATCTGATCGATCACCATCAAGTGCGCCCGGCACCGGTGGCGGATATGGATGTCGGTGCCTGGGTCGATGGCTTGATCGTCACCCGCAATATGCGTCTGGGTGACTTCCTGAGTGAGGTCGGTCGCTACCGTCAGGGCTTTCTGAACTGTGCGTCGGACGTGGCCGACCTGCACTTGTCCGGTGTGTTCCGCCTGGAAGACACCGACAAGCTGTTGACCATCCTGCCGCAGACCCTGCCGGTGCAATTGCGCTATCGCACTCGCTGGTGGGTGACCCTGGAACGTGTGGCCTGAAATTATTTTGGCGGGTTTTCGCAGCAAGTCCGGCTTAGTCAGTAAGCACTTCAACTCAGCCTTCGCGACTTCCTACGGAAACCCACAATGACTGTCCGCGCTACCTGTAAGAACCCTCTGTATTTCACTGCCGAATCGGGCCTGTTGCGCCACGCTGTTCGGGCTGCGCTGTTCTCCACTGCATTGGGCATGGGTGTCGTGCCAGCCTTGACCCTGGCGGCGGGCGCCAGTGCCGGTGAGGTCAACCATCGCTACAACGTAACTTCCGGGCCACTGGGTGAAGCGTTGAATCAGTTTGCGCGTCAGGCCGGCATCACCTTGTCGATGACGCCGCAGCAGACTCAGGGTCGGCAGTCCCCGGGCGTACAGGGTGAGTATTCCACCGATCAGGCACTGAGCCATTTGCTTGGTGGTTCGGGTCTGGAAGCGGTCAGTCAGGATGGCAGCAGTTATGTATTGCGTCCGGTGGCCGAAACCGAAGCGCTGGCCCTGCCGACCACGGACGTCAAAGGCTTCGCCCTCGGCAACGCGCTGGGCAGCATGGACGGCTACAACGCGACCCACAGCCAGATCGCCACCAAAACCAGTACGGCGCTGCTGGAAACCTCGCAAAGCGTGTCCGTGGTCACTCGTGAGCAAATGGACGACCAAGGCTCGCAAACCGTCTCGCAAGCGATGCGCTACACACCGGGCGTGCTGACCAACCCGTATGGCGCCACGCACCGTTACGACTACGTGGCGATGCGCGGTTTCAACGACGGCTCGGTGGATAACATTTACCTCGACGGCCTCAAGTCGATGGGCGACAGCGGCACCTACAGCACCATGCAGGTCGATCCGTATTTCCTTGAGCGCGTGGACATTCTCAAAGGTCCGTCGTCGGTTCTGTATGGACGCAGCTCGCCGGGCGGTCTGGTGGCACTGACCAGCAAGAAGCCGCTGTATGAGGCCTACCATCAGGTACAAGCCACGGTCGGCACTCAGGGCCAGCGCGGTGTCGGTTTTGATTTCAGCGGCCCGGTCGATGACGACAAGCGCATCGCCTATCGTCTGACTGGTCTGACGGATCAATCCGACACGCAATTCGACCACAACAAGGAAAAGCGCTTCGCCCTCGCACCGACCCTCAGCATCGATTTCAGCGAAGACACTTCGCTGACGCTACAGGCGTATCTGCAACATGACCCGGATGGCGGCTACCACGGCGGTGTACCGGCCGACGGCACGATTCATCAGCGCAATGGCGAGCGAATCTCTACGCATTTCTTCGAGGGTGAGCCGGGGATCGATGGCTACTCGCGCGACCAGCAGTCGTTCGGTTATCAGTTCGAACATCGCTTCAACGATGTTTTCACCGCACGGCAGAACTTCCGTTACCTCGACTCGAAAGTGAACATGGATCAGGTCTACGCCTATGGCTGGACCACGCCAACCAGTAACGAGTTGAACCGCTACTACACCGGCGGTGACGAGCGCTTGCATGCGTTTATCGTCGACAACATGCTCCAGGCCGAATTTTTCACCGGCGCAACCAAGCACACCGTGCTGATGGGCGCGGATTATCAGCGACGCAAAACTGTGGTCGACTGGACCAGCGGCGGCCTCGCGCCGATCAACGCGTTTAACCCGGTTTATGGCAACTCGGCCATCGACATGTACGGCGAGACCAGTTACTTGCGTCGCCTGGAGCAGACCGGCGTTTACCTGCAAGACCTGATCGAGATGGACAAATGGCGCTTCTCGCTGGGTCTGCGTCAGGACTGGGTCGAGACCTCTGACGAAAACCGCACCGCCGAAGCCGGGCGGCCGCTGGGCACTGAAATCAACGACCGCCGCACCAAGCTGACGGGGCGCGCCGGCGCACTGTATCTGTTCGATAACGGCCTGGCGCCGTATATCAGCTACTCCGAGTCGTTCAACCCCAACTCCTATGCCGACAGCGCGGGTAACCCGCTGGCCCCGACCGATGGCACGCAGTGGGAAGTCGGCCTGAAGTATCAGCCTCCGGGCACTGACAACCTGTTCACCGCGTCGCTGTTCCGCATTGATCAGGAAAACCTCGCGACCAAACTGCCGCAGGAAAACTTCTATCGCGCTGTAGGTGCTGTTCGCTCTCAAGGTCTGGAACTGGAAGCACACATGCAATTGACCGATAACCTGAAAGTGCTCGGCAGCTATACCTTCACCGATATCGAGTACTCGAAGTCAATGGTCAGCACTTTGAGCACGCCAACCGACGTCATCGAAAACAAAGGCAACTCGCCGACCCAGGCGCCGCGTCATATGGCCTCGTTGTGGGCCGACTACAAGTTCGACAGCGCTGCGCTGGATGGCCTTCGTTTAGGCGGTGGAGTGCGTTATGTCGGCTTTAGCTGGGCAGATGCCGAGAACACCCTGAAGGTGCCGTCCTACACATTGTTCGACGCATCGATTGGCTATGACCTGGGCAAAGTCGGATTGAAGGGCGTTGACGTACGTCTCAATGCGAACAATCTGACAAACGAGTCCTACGTCGCTTCCTGCGCCAGTCTGAACTTCTGTTACATGGGCGAAGAGCGCAACGTCGCCGCGACCGTCAGCTACCAGTTCTAAACCATTGCCTTGTGCATAAAAAAGCCAGCACCTGAGCTTCAGGGGCTGGCTTTGTCGTCTCTGTGGGGAAATTTTCGTGCGTGCATTTCTGGTTTTGTTGCATCGCTATATCGGGTTGGCCACAGCAGTGTTTCTGCTGTTGGCCGGGATCACCGGGAGCATTCTGGCGTTCAATCATGAGCTGGATGAGTGGTTGAATCCGCAGTTTTATGCAGCGTCTGCCGAGGGTGAGCGACTGGCACCGGGAGCGCTGGTCGATGCGGTGCAGACGGCTCATCCGAAACTGCAGGTCTGGTACATGGAGTATCCAAGTGAAGCCGGGCATACAGCGTTGCTGGCCGCGGTTCCACGCAATGATCCGGCAACCGGCAAGCCGTTCAATGAGCGTAATCAGGTGTTCTATCTGGACCCGGTCAGTGCAGAACAGAAGGGGCAACGTTACTGGGGAGAGTGCTGTTTTGCCCGAGATAACTTTGTCCCGTTCATTCTCGAATTTCACTACAACCTGACGTTGCCTGGTAACTGGGGATTGCTGTTGATGGGGCTGGTCGCCATCGCCTGGGTGATCGATTGTTTTGTGGCGTTGTGGCTGACATTGCCGCGTGGAAAGCCGTTCTGGAAGAAGTGGTCGACCGCCTGGAAGGTAAAGGGCGGACATGCCTATCGCCTCAACTTCGATCTGCACCGTGCCGGGGGACTGTGGCTATGGTTGTTGTTGCTGCCGATCGCGATCAGCAGCGTGGCCATGAACTTGCCAAGCCAGGTGTTCAAGCCTGCGGTGTCGTTGTTTTCACCCATTGAACCGAGCGTCTACGAGGCTCGAGGACGAATGCCTCCCGAAGAGCTTGGAGTGACGCAATTGAGTTATCAACAGGCGTACGACAGGGCATTACAGGAGGGGAAAAGGTTGGGGCTGACAGCGGCGATCGGAGAGTTGTATTACAGCTTTGAGTACAACTTTTACGGCGCAGGGTTTGGACAGCATGACACCGAGGCCCATGGCAAATCCTGGTTATTCTTTCACGGTACGGACGGGCGATTGTTAGGGCAGGAAATCGCGGGACAGGGGACGTTGGGAGAAAGGTTTTATCGGTTGCAGTTGCCGATACATGGGGGACGGATCATTGGTTTCACTGGGCAAATAATGATCGCGGTATTAGGTGTCTTGATTGCGGGATTGTCAGGGACTGGCGTCTACATCTGGTGGCGCAAGTGGCAAGCCCGACGTATCAGCAAGGCTCGTAAAGCGTTTTGATTGTTTAGGCCCTGAAACGAGAAAACCCCTGTCTGCGTTAGCAGACAGGGGTCTCGGAATTCAATCTTGACGATGACCTACTCTCACATGGGGAAACCCCACACTACCATCGGCGATGCATCGTTTCACTTCTGAGTTCGGGATGGGATCAGGTGGTTCCAACGCTCTATGGTCGTCAAGAAATTCTGTACCTGGCCCGTCAACACGGTAACAAGCCAGTAAAAAGGGGAACTTCTACTAAAACAAAACCCCAACTGCTTTCGCAATTGGGGTTTCGGAATTTAATCTTGACGATGACCTACTCTCACATGGGGAAACCCCACACTACCATCGGCGATGCATCGTTTCACTGCTGAGTTCGGGATGGGATCAGGTGGTTCCAACGCTCTATGGTCGTCAAGAAATTCGGGTACTGACTCGTGACCAGATGGTCTCGCTTCAGCAAATTGGGTATGTGACAGCTTTCGGTGTTTGTGAACATCGAACTTTCGGTTCGTTTCGTCTTCACACACCGCAATCTGGTCTCTTCGACGCAAATTGCTTGGGTGTTATATGGTCAAGCCTCACGGGCAATTAGTATTGGTTAGCTCAACGCCTCACAGCGCTTACACACCCAACCTATCAACGTCGTAGTCTTCGACGGCCCTTCAGGGAACTCAAGGTTCCAGTGAGATCTCATCTTGAGGCAAGTTTCCCGCTTAGATGCTTTCAGCGGTTATCTTTCCCGAACATAGCTACCCGGCAATGCCACTGGCGTGACAACCGGAACACCAGAGGTTCGTCCACTCCGGTCCTCTCGTACTAGGAGCAGCCCCTCTCAAATCTCAAACGTCCACGGCAGATAGGGACCGAACTGTCTCACGACGTTCTAAACCCAGCTCGCGTACCACTTTAAATGGCGAACAGCCATACCCTTGGGACCGGCTTCAGCCCCAGGATGTGATGAGCCGACATCGAGGTGCCAAACACCGCCGTCGATATGAACTCTTGGGCGGTATCAGCCTGTTATCCCCGGAGTACCTTTTATCCGTTGAGCGATGGCCCTTCCATACAGAACCACCGGATCACTAAGACCTACTTTCGTACCTGCTCGACGTGTCTGTCTCGCAGTCAAGCGCGCTTTTGCCTTTATACTCTACGACCGATTTCCGACCGGTCTGAGCGCACCTTCGTACTCCTCCGTTACTCTTTAGGAGGAGACCGCCCCAGTCAAACTACCCACCATACACTGTCCTCGATCCGGATAACGGACCTGAGTTAGAACCTCAAAGTTGCCAGGGTGGTATTTCAAGGATGGCTCCACGCGAACTGGCGTCCACGCTTCAAAGCCTCCCACCTATCCTACACAAGCAAATTCAAAGTCCAGTGCAAAGCTATAGTAAAGGTTCACGGGGTCTTTCCGTCTAGCCGCGGATACACTGCATCTTCACAGCGATTTCAATTTCACTGAGTCTCGGGTGGAGACAGCGCCGCCATCGTTACGCCATTCGTGCAGGTCGGAACTTACCCGACAAGGAATTTCGCTACCTTAGGACCGTTATAGTTACGGCCGCCGTTTACCGGGGCTTCGATCAAGAGCTTCGCGTTAGCTAACCCCATCAATTAACCTTCCGGCACCGGGCAGGCGTCACACCCTATACGTCCACTTTCGTGTTTGCAGAGTGCTGTGTTTTTAATAAACAGTCGCAGCGGCCTGGTATCTTCGACCGGCATGAGCTTACGGAGCAAGTCCTTCACCCTCACCGGCGCACCTTCTCCCGAAGTTACGGTGCCATTTTGCCTAGTTCCTTCACCCGAGTTCTCTCAAGCGCCTTGGTATTCTCTACCCAACCACCTGTGTCGGTTTGGGGTACGGTTCCTGGTTACCTGAAGCTTAGAAGCTTTTCTTGGAAGCATGGCATCAACCACTTCGTCATCTAAAAGATAACTCGTCATCAGCTCTCGGCCTTAGAATCCCGGATTTACCTAAGATTCCAGCCTACCACCTTAAACTTGGACAACCAACGCCAAGCTGGCCTAGCCTTCTCCGTCCCTCCATCGCAATAACCAGAAGTACAGGAATATTAACCTGTTTTCCATCGACTACGCTTTTCAGCCTCGCCTTAGGGACCGACTAACCCTGCGTCGATTAACGTTGCGCAGGAAACCTTGGTCTTTCGGCGTGGGTGTTTTTCACACCCATTGTCGTTACTCATGTCAGCATTCGCACTTCTGATACCTCCAGCAAGCTTCTCAACTCACCTTCACAGGCTTACAGAACGCTCCTCTACCGCATCATCCGAAGATGATACCCGTAGCTTCGGTGTATGGTTTGAGCCCCGTTACATCTTCCGCGCAGGCCGACTCGACTAGTGAGCTATTACGCTTTCTTTAAAGGGTGGCTGCTTCTAAGCCAACCTCCTAGCTGTCTAAGCCTTCCCACATCGTTTCC